>DHDH01000010.1:0-44090 GCA_002399235.1 Firmicutes bacterium UBA4881
TTTGCTTATTCATAACGGTGGCGGCAACGGTTTTCGATTTCGTTGACACCTTCAATTGTTTTAAGAATCTCATCTACCTTATCCTTACGCTTAAGGTTATCTACGGCTCCACCTACGATAACCTTACCAGCTTCTCTATCCCAGTCAATAACATAAACTCTTCTTAGGTTAGGATCACTATCCATAGCCTCTTCTAAGGCATCAAAGATGTTCATAATAACACCTTGACCGTTTTTAAACATAAATCTGACATAAAGTGATTTCCAGAAAGCAAAAATTGTATAGCCAATAACACCGGATAAGAAAGCTGCTAAGAAGATATTAAAGTACCAAGCTAACTTAACCTTTAGAAGTCCGTAGATAAGGAAGATTACAAAAAAGAGAACCCAGGAAAAGATTAAAGATATTGGTTTATCTTTTTTAAGTGCAATTGCATGATAGCGGGCATAAAACATGCCTAAAACACCTGATAGAAGCATCGCAGGAATTACACCTATTAAGATTTGCTTCCAATATTGCAGAACAGGCTTCAAATAAGTTGCAGCACTGTTTGTTGCTACTTCGGCGCCTTCAGCATTAACACCAGTTGCTAGCTCTGGATTCATATTACCAATAGATACTACAACAGCAACATAACCACCAAAAATGAGGGCTACTACTAAAAGAATAATAGGCAACATAACTACACCAGCCATGAAACCTTGTCTTTGCATCTCTGCTGGATGTGATGTGGACAGAATTAATTTAGCTTTCTCGTCCTCATATAAACTTGAATCGAGATCGCGAGCCAATCATAACACCTCCGCCAAATCAAGTACTACCTAATTACATTTCTCTCTGGAAAGACATTTTCCTGCCCAAAGAAATTGAGGAAACAGTTTACAGAGCTTGTTCGACAAATGCTTTTAATTCTTTTAAAGACATTTTACCAACGGTTTCGGCAATAACTTCTCCCCTTTTGAAGAGTTTAAAGGTTGGAATGGTCATAATTCCCTGCTTAACAGCGAGACTCATGTTTTCCTCGGTGTTAACTTTACATACTTTTATTTTGCCTGCCATTTTTTCTGCTAACTCCTCTACTATAGGTGCAACCATTCGACAAGGCATGCACCAAGGGGCCCAGAAATCAACTAATACAGGTAAATCAGACTTAAGAACTTCATTTTCGAAGCTTTTGTCGTTAACATCTAGTAACACCAAAAACTCCCTCCTTTTGAAAGAAGATGACTTTCCCTGTTAATTATACCTCAATAACTGTTTAGAAACAGCATACAACTTAATAATAAGGGAAGTTTAAAAAAGGAGGTGATTCTCTTGCCCAAAGTTAAATGTATTGTCCAAGGTTGTCATTATTGGGGTACAGGGAATAAATGTAACGCTGAGACTATCGAAGTACGTTACACTGATAAAGCTCCTAGGCCAACAAGTGATGTTGAATTCGGCTTAATTGGTGACAAGTCTAAGGAAACAACAGAAGATACTTGTTGTGAAACATTTAAGCCTAAAGCTAAAGCCTGAGGGGATTTCCCTCAGGCTTTTCATTCCCTCAAAATTAGCTACAACCTTTATTCGGTTCTTTATCTAGGAATAACTTCAATTGCCGCTATTTCATCGCCATAAACAAGCGAAGGATAAAAGACAGCTAAGTTATTTTCACAGCCTTTAAGATTATAGATACGATCTAGATAGTGTCGATAACAAAACATGATCTTACTGTGTTCAGAAGCATTTATATTGGCATAGATTATGACTGGTTTAAAGTTCTTCACTAGTACTCCAGTACCGCGATTATTAGCTGACTCTTCGTAATTTCTATAAAACCTTTTAAACTCTAAGAGAGCCATTTTTATTCCTTTGGTATCAACTGTTACATTAATAGGAAAATCATCTCCCTGTAAAACAGGTCCTTCTGGCTTTTCTAACTCGTAATAAAACCTATCGATAACTAGCTCTGGTGTTACCTTTTCATCTTTTGCTACCACAATATCTTCTACACCTGCTGTAATAACCACACCACTTTGTCTTTGGTAAGTTATCACATGGAGAGCATACTCTCCTACTGGAACTTTGATTTCAAACTCCAGTTCTGACTGGTCTTCTGGGATAGGATAATCTTTCTTAACTTTCCTTTGCTCGTTAAAGATAAGTACTCGGACATTCGTAGCTTCTAGAGGGAGATTGTTTTTACTGGTAGCAAACTTTTCTGGCTCAAAATGTATAGAACCTGCTTTTTGCAAGTTAAGTTCTAGTGTACCAAACTCTCTCGGTACTTCGCTAATCACGAAGGAAACTATACTATAAACAATCAACGCAGAAAATATAAAAATTATTCCCATAGCGAGCTTACGATTCACCTAAAGACCTCCTTATTTGCTCTCTACCTCCAATTTCATCTTATTGTAATAAGTTCCTTTTTTAGTGTTTTTGCCTATAAAAATAGCTAGCAGTCTCGCTGCTAGCTACCTATTTTTACTCACTTAAGCAAACTCTTAGAGTCACTTATTTATTTTGTGTTTTTTCTAATTCATCAGCTGCTTTTTGCAAATTACAGACATGATTCTCATAATACTTTAATGATTCTTGTTCTTGATCTCTATAAAAACGTTGACGGCGCAAGATCTCATCAAAATCTACTTCATGAGCATCAAAATCGGGGCCATCTACACAAGTAAACTTAGTCTCTCCGCCTACAGTTACGCGACAACCGCCACACATACCAGTGCCATCAATCATTAACGAGTTAAGACTAACCATAGTAGGAACATTAAATTCTCTAGTCACTTTTTCAACAGCTGCCATCATAGGTACAGGTCCTATAGCGATAACCATTCCTTCTTGAGCTTTGGTTTCAGCTAGAAGTTCACGCAGTACATCGGTAACAAAACCTTTTCTACCTACACTACCATCATCAGTGGCAAAAAGAAGGCGATCAGATACCTGACTCAATTCTTCTCTGAGAATAAGTAAATCGCGGTTTCTCGCCCCAGAAATTGTTATAACTTCATTACCTAAATCATGAAGAGCAACTAATATAGGATACAAGGGAGCTGCTCCTAACCCTCCTGCTATTCCAATGACTGGTCCATTGTATTTATCGAGAGGAAAGGGCTTTCCTAAAGGACCTAAAAGATCTTTTAGTTCTTCGCCTGCTTGTACATTACCTAATTCTTTCGTAGATTTACCTACTTCCTGAATTATTAAATCAACCCAACCTTCTCTAGCGTCCCAATCCACTAAAGTGAGGGGAATCCTTTCACCTGTATCTTTATAACGCAAAATAACAAAGTTACCTGGGCGAGCTTTGGAGGCAATTAAAGGGGCTTCGACCCTTAGACTAAAAATAGCTGGAGCAATGTACTCTTTTTTAATAATTTTATAACCCATTTAAAGGCACCTTCTTTCCTGATATCTTAACAACCAAAGAAACGAGCAATTTCAGCCTTAACACTTGCTTCAGAATCTGAGGCATGCACCACATTAAAAGGAAGTACAGAACCAAAATCGCCCCTGATAGTACCGGGAACTGCTTCCAAGGGGTTAGTGCAGCCAATTAGATTTCTAACTGTTTTAATAGCCTCTTCACCCTCTAAAATCATTAATACTACTTCCGAACAAGTAAAAGCATCGATAATACCTTGAAAATATGGTTTATCACTTTGATGACTGTAATGAATTTCAGCTAGTTCACGAGAGATTTTCTTGACTGCTAAAGCTTTAACTTTTAAGCCTTTCTTTTCAAAGCGACTAATTATTTCGCCAATTAAGCCTTTTTTTACTCCTTCAGGCTTTATAATCACTAAAGTTTCCTGTATCATTATCTTAGCTCCTTCCTATAAATCCTACTTTCACTTATAACAACATCAACTGGGATATCGTGTTCTTCTCTAGGCAACTGGGGTAGCCAAAAACGTTCTGGAACTAACCCCACTTTAAGCCCTTTTACCTTAGGTAATAGTTTATCATAATAACCGCCACCATAACCTAATCTGTACCCAGAATAATCGAAAGCTATACCAGGTACTATAACTAGATCTACTTCCCCAGGCTCTATTTCTTTTTCGCTTATAGGTTCTAGTATGTTCATAACTCCTGGCTTAAGTTCCTCAAGGGATTTCACAACTATTAAACGCAAATTACTACCAGCTACTTTAGGAAAAACTAATCTTTTTTCCTCTACATAATCCCAGATAAAAGAGGTATCTACCTCCCATGGTAAAGAAGCATAAACCATAACTGTATTAGCTTTATTAAATTGTTCTAAGCTAACTAGCTGAGCCTGTATTTTTTGATTAATTGTACATAAGATCTCTGGAGAAAGACTTTTCTTTTCATGTAAAAGGCTAGCTCGTAATGTTTTTTTATCCATTAGTTTTCCCCACCCCCAAGAGTCTTTCTGTTAGTATTGCTCAAAAGGGTGATATTTGTCAATATTTATGTAACTAGTTTCTGATTCCCTAGTAAAGTGAGGTGTTAAATTATGAAAACAGAACCTCGATGGCTGCAATACCGCTGGGTAATTGTTATTATTCCTCTCATAATATTGAGCTTTATCTACCGCAGCCAACTACTGCAAGCTCTAACACCCTTCTTTCTCGCTGTGATTATTGCGAGTATGATTGAACCACTAATTACTTTTTTCCAAAATAAATTACGGTTTAGAAGAATGCCTGCTGCTTTAATTAGCCTTTTACTAGCAGTTTGTGTATTAGCCTATATAATTACTCTAGTTCTTATTAATGGTGTCAATCAGATTTGGGCACTAGCATCCCAACTACCAAAAAACCAACAGTATTTAGTTAACGAAATTTCCACCTTCTTTACTAACTTAAAAAATCTCTACCCAGCACTTTCTGAAGAATCAATGAAAGTACTAGAATCAATCCTTAGTAATGTTTTTAGTTCTTTGCAAGGAATTATTAGTGTTGTTATTAATCGGATCTTGGCTTTTACAGCTTCGCTTCCTAATGTGTTTATCGTTTTACTCATAACCTTTTTAGCTACTTATTTTATCTCTAAAGACAAAAAAACCATTACCCATTCTATAATTAGAAGAGTCCCACCTAAATGGCGTAAAGATTTTAGTTTTGCTGCCGGGCGCGCTATCAAGGAGATAATTGGTTTTATCAAAGGCCAGATCTTTCTTAGCTTTATTACTCTAGCCCTCAGTGCACTATTTATGGCTTTTTTCATTAAAAGCCCTTATTGGATGCTCTTATCTATAGTTCTAGCTCTTCTAGATGCAATTCCTGTAATGGGCCCCGGACTAATCTTGATGCCTTGGGCGATTATAGCGTTATTTACTGGTCACATTAAGGTAACTTGGATTTTAGTTATTTTATATGTATTAATTATTGTCTTACGCCAAACATTGCAACCTAAGATATTAGGTAACTATACTGGTATCCATCCTCTTTTAATGCTTTTTAGCATATATGCGGGATTAATCCTCTTTGGTATCTGGGGTTTGTTTATTGGTCCAATTCTAGTTATAATGATTAGAGCTTTTTGGGGTTTTCTAAAAAACATTCAAAAACAAGCTTAAGCCAGTTAAAAGATTGCTCCTTAGGGGCAATCTTTTTTTTTACCAAATAAAAGGCTGTTAGCTCTAGCTAACAGCCTTAAACAAAGTACTTATTTTTTCTTCAGAGTAATAGCTTTACGCACATAGCCATCGGCTAATTCCAATAATTGTTTAGCTTCTGTTGCTTCCACCTCTGCTAATATGCTTACTATAGCTATTTTAGTGGAACCACAGTCCTTTAGAGCTTTAGTAGCTATTTCCGGGGAACAGTTGGTTGCTTTTTGAATAATTCTAACTGCTCGATCTACTAATTTAGCATTAGTCATTTGGACATCTACCATTAAATTGCCAAATACCTTGCCTATTTGCACCATAGAAGCAGTTGTTAGCATGTTTAAAACCATCTTTTGAGCAGTACCTGCTTTTAATCTCGTTGAACCTGTTAAGACCTCTGGTCCAACAACAGGAGCAATGGTAATCTGGGCTACTTTAGTCATAGCCGATTCAGGGTTACAAACTACAGCAATAGTTGTTGCACCTACTTCATTGGCAGCCTCTAAAGCACCAATTACATAGGGAGTTCTACCACTAGCCGCAACGCCTACTACAACGTCTTTAGAAGTGATCTTTCTTTTTAAAAGGTCATTTCTGCCTAAAGAAGCATCATCTTCCGCATTTTCGACAGCTTTGATATAGGCACTGTCACCGCCAGCCATAATAGCTTGCACCATCTCTGGCTCGACCCCAAAAGTTGGTGGACATTCGCTAGCATCCAAAACCCCTAATCGGCCACTAGTGCCCGCACCTACATAAAAAAGTCGACCACTAGATTTAAATGCCACCACTATTTTATCTACGGCTTTAGCTATATTAGGTATCTCTTTCTCTACAGCTAAAGCTACTGTTTTATCCTCTTCATTCATAGCTTGTATAATTTCAGCAGAATTCATAGTATCCAAATTGGTATATTTTAGATTTTGCGTTTCTGTAACTAAAGCCCCCAAATTTTCTTTCATTATGGCTCCTCCCTTTTCTCCTTAGAAAGGTTTCTCAATTTCGCTAGAGCTTCTTCACTTAATTTGGGCTCAATCATTAAAGCCGCACCAACTGCTGGTTCATGTTTACAAGGACCAATATTCGCCTTAGGGCAACTCGCTTTAACCTGTTCGGTAAACGGCTGTAGGACAAAGTCCCCTGCTTTAAATACGCCACCAATAAGGCCAATAGGAAACTCCTCATTAGTTAAACCTAATTTATTAGCAACTGTGACAGTAGCTAAAGCCAATTCCCTACCTGCATCATTTAAGATAGAAATAGCCAATGTATCGTTTTCTTTACGGGCTAAATCAGCAACTTTTCTAGTTAAACCAGCGACCTGCTGTCTAATAGGTGGGTGTTCGTAGATTACTTGAACCAAATCATCTTGGTTATCGCAAGCAAAGTAATCGAGAACTACTTGAGGAAGCTTAGAAGAGATAGCTCGACCATCGTAAGAGCGACAAGCTTCGATCATCGCCCGTCTACCAATATAGTAGCCCGAGCCCTCGTCGCCAAGTAGATAACCCCAACCACCGGCTCGTGACTCGATACCTTTTTTTACCCCATAGGCAATGGAACCAGTACCAGCTATTGTAGCTATACCATCACTACCTTCGGTGGCTGCCATTAAAGCAATATAAGCATCGCTATTTAAAATGAAGTCCCAACCTCTGGCTCTTAATCCTTCGGTAATGATCCGTTTATCATTTTCGCGACCCGCTCCAGCAACGCCAATTGCTATCTTGACCTCTTTAGGAAGTAGATCTTTTTTATAACAAAGATCGTAAACCACATTTTCGATATTTTTTACTGCCGTATCTAAACCAACACTTAAAAAATTACTGGGCCCAGATTCGCTACGGGCAACAATCTCACCTGCATCGTTAATTAAAACACCTGCAGTTTTAGTTCCGCCACCATCAATGCCTATACGCCATAACATGTAATTCACCTCCACTTAGCTCGCCAAGGACTGCAAAAACTCATTAAATAAAACTGCTCCTCTTTCATTATAATAATAATAATCGACATTGTGCTTTGTTGCTGCCTTTATCACTAGATCGCTTATCGAATGAGAAAGTTCTTGGGTAATAATTATGACTATTTGTGCTCTTTTAACTCTACTTTCCACCATACCTTTTTCGCCAAAACCAGGTTGAAAGATACAATTACCTTGCCTACTTTCAATGGTCTCTTTTAGTTGCTGTTTAAAACTGTCACCACCAACAATCAATACAGTTTGCCCTTTTAAAATGGGTGCTAGGCTTTCCGATTCAGTTATCTCGCTGTGGCGTTTCTTTTCACACCGTTTGCGTTCTTTAGGTGGTGCTTTTTGCCAGGTATGATCATGTAATTTGACAATACGTGCATAAACAACTTCTTCTTCTGGTAATTTGGTCAAACTTAAATCAGGAAATACAACTGTCACTGGATCAGCCAAGTTGCAGCCAACTTTTTCCAGTTCCCCAAGTGTTAGTTGCACCGCATAACTAAAAGAGTTATTTGCTAAGATCTCTTCGTCAACTTTTTGTAATGAACATACCTGCTCAATTATTTCCGCTTTAGAGATTACCTCAACACTGACCCCAGTATCTAAATGGTCTATAAAGTCGTTATTTATAGTAAGGCGTAGTCTATCACCTGTAATTAAATTATGAGCTACAACTATTTCTGGGGTAATGAGAAAGGAACCTTTAGTAGTTCTTACCCAACCATGGGGACCTTCGTAATAAAATAAGCCTTCGATCTCTTGGCATTCACAGATCTCAATAGGATTTAACTTAATGTTTGCATCTAAATTAACTTTTCCCTCTAGAAGACTAACCTCAGTTAACAACTCTTCTAGATTTAATAGCTCCTGCAAAGCTAAAAGATGCTCTTTTCTTTGGCCTAGATCACATGTCTTGACAAAAGTTTCGGTTAACTTAGCTTCTTTTTGCTTTAAGGTTAAGAGAAAGCCCTTCTTGACCTCCTCTGCTTCAATACTTACAGTTTTAATAACACTAGCTTGTTTATTACTTATCTCTTGCAGAAATTTATTAACTTGCCACCGGGCTTCCCAAATAAGTGCATATTTTTGATAACGCTGTTTCTCTTTAAGTAACTTATTAAGATTTTCGCCGTAGCGGTTAGCAATTTCCTGTTCGACTATTTGTTGCTTTTGCTTCTCCTTCTGGGCTTTTTTGAGTGAACTATTTTCTTGCTTAGTTAAATCCAGCTCCTCTTGATGATACTTTAAGCGTTCCTGTATTCTTTTGTTTTCCATTACTTGGTCTCCAAGTTTCTTACGTAAATCACCTAACTCGTTACTTCTTTTTCCTACAGTGGTTCGCTCTTGTTTAAGTCTACCCTCTATTTTTTTGATCTCTTTCGCTTTCTGGGAGATTAAACGGTCTTTTTCGGCAATAATCTGGTTTTTCCTCTCTAATTCCTGCTGGAGTTCCTCTACTTTGTCTACCAAACTAAGGCTAGCATCTTTTTTATCTATATCATTAACTATTCCTTTTTTTTCTCTAGTTGCAGCTGCTTCTTTTTCTTTTTCACAATATTTCTTAACCATCTCCATATGCTTTTCTTGGTGTGAAAATGCTAACACATAAAACAGCTGTGGTTCCCCGCAAACCTTTTTCCATTTTTCGATATCTAATTCTTTTTCCTTATCTTGTATAGCTGCTAGAAGATCAGGATGATCAGCACTAATCGCTTCTAGCACTAAAATTGGTCCAGGCATTCTTTTAGCTTTATACATAATTGCTGGCAAGAGTAAATTTCTTGGAGCTTTATTCGCTCTAAAGCCTCGTACCTGTACTTTCATCTTCTTAGCTAATTCATAACAATGTTCTTCACTTAAGTTTTCAATTGCTTTTTCTAATAACCCACCATTAATAATGGTTATAATTTGATCATCGGATGTTTCTAAATCTACCGCATACTCCCTTTCTACCATTTGTTTCACCCCATATAAAATAATAATATCCCCAATTACAAATTTTGACTTTTGTAGTGTTAACTCCTTCTTTACAGAAAGTAACACAAAAGGACCAGGCACTAGCCTGGTCCTAACTAATTCTGGTTTATCACCTTAAAAACTTTTTGACTGTTCCACACCTTCTACAGTGGCAGTTACTTTACGCCCTTCAATCTTTAGACTTGTTACTTTTTTACCTTCATAGAGTTTGGTAGCTGAACCTGTTTTCACATCGTAGACCTCAACTCCCTCAGCACCATAAAAAGCAAGCAAATCTGCATTACTATTAACTACTGCCCAGTTAATGTTACTCATTGTCGCTGTATATTCTACGTTAGCATCTATACCTCTAACCTGCCAAATTCGATTAGCTTCACCATAGGTGAAGACATAATAAGGCCATTTAGTTATCAGATCGTTGCCTTTGGTATCAAAAACAGCCATCTCACCAATGCAGGTATCATTATATTTAGAGCCATTTCTTATGTCATCGATAATAAGCTTAACTGATGAAGAGGGCTTTTTAAGTCTGATCTCTTGAAAGTCTTGGCAGTCATCATCAAATTGTACTGTCTGTTTATTACCACTTGATTCTTCTACTATCAACGCCATTACAGCATTGTTTTCAATATAACGAACTGGCCACATCTTAGCATAACCATTGATAATCTCAATACTGCGGATTTCAGTACCGCTAATCGTTTCAATTTTCAGCCAGGAGCCAATCCCGTCTTGATCCCAATCACCAGAGTAGTTATCAAAGTCCCATTTAAATGTCCAAGTGGTATTAAGAACTCGATCGGCTAAAAGTGGTAATGGATAATCATTGGCCGAGTCAAAACGTTCTGGGGTAGAAACGATTAAGTCTGGAAAGATCATGACTGTGCCTTCTAAGGCAAAACAAAGTGAACTAAGTAATACTACAAATAGTAAAGGTAGCCACACTTTTCTAGTCATACACTTGTCCTCCCCAACTTTATTTTAATTTCTTTATTCAGTGTGGCTTAATATTTTCCTTTTTATTCCTCTATTCAGACCATTGTGCTTGTTTTAGATATTACTTGCAAAATTGTTTGCCAAGGTGTTTAATCGTTAAAACAGTTTATAAATTTAAAAGGACTCTAGGGGTTAACCCCTAGAGTCTTAACAAAAATTATTATTCGTTAATTTCGACTTCAGCTACCCACATAAGATTAGGTCTATCTGGGTGTCCGCCACCAGCGAGCTGAATTATTCTAACAGTGTCGGCTGTTACCGGCTCATTAAAGAAAATCTGAGTTACTTGGAAACCATCAGCGTCACCTGTTAGTCTCTTAACATCTTTTACAAGAGCATTGGTCTTTTTAGTAGAATCATAAACTATCTTGCCATTAGCTTCGATAATGATATCCTCACTATAATGGAAGACTCCAGTATCGCGTGCCCACCAAATATAGATCGATTTAACCTTGGTCTTGTTTGGTAAAAGCAATTCTAGCCAATGATCATCAGGAGTTTCTGCTGATGCCCAAGCAACTTCACCCCATCTACCTACTTCACTTGCTTCATTGCGCTCACCATCGGCAACTACGCTTGGATTATAGCTTGGGAAGTTGCTGTCTGACTCTACATCAGCTAAGAGTGCTACGTTTTCGGCAAATACAAAAGCTGAAACTATTAGAACTAAAACTAATACCAATCCTAACTTCTTTTTCATAATTTAACCCCCCTAAAAATAATTTATCTAAGAACTATTATTGTTCCTTACTTTATTAATACTACATGACATGTCATTATCCTACTCGCTAACTAAAACTTCCATGCCAAAAAAGCCATTTCTTCACATTCTATGGGTATAGGTCCTCAAAATCAATAAAGGCCTTAGAGTATTCACTCTAAGGCCTCAGATTTATTTACTCCAAACAAATACTTCTGGAACCATACACCAAGTACCAGGGACTAAGGTGATAGTAACTCTTACATACTGGGCTTCAACTGCAGCAAACTCAGAAAACCAATGTTGCCAAGTTTCATCCTTAATCTCTTCTGGGTAACGCTTTAGGTCAGCAACCTTGGTAAATTGGTTACCATCGGTAGATACTTCAATTTGCATAGCTTCTGGTAATTTAACACCTGAACAAGTAGATAACATGTTGAGGACTGAAAGACCGACGATACTTTGTTTTTTGCCTAAATCGATTTCAATCTCAGCACTCTCCTCTGAAGAGTTGAAACCAGCCATAGCACCCCAACTCCAGGTATAGTCACCGTCGGTAATCTTTACATTATCAGGATCAGCATAACCTCCAGATGGTTCAACTGTATTGTAATAGTATTCACAGTTTAAAGCTACATTCTTATAAGGAATATCTATTCCTGCGATAGTAGCAGCCATCGCTGAAGCAGCTAAAATAACAACCACCAATAAAGTACTAAACATTTTGTTTTTCATTGTAAATCCTCCATTTACTTCTTGATCTCAAAGGTTTCAATTAATTCGCCACTTGGCTTTAGACCTTCAACAACTAGCTTTTCGGGAGAAACATGCACTTTGATATAGTTAAAAGGCGCATTATATTTACTGGTTTCATAAGTGAGCTCCCAGCCACCACCGCCACCTGTAATAACACAGTGTACATTGTTCACAAAATAATGATCATAGACATGAGTGTGACCGTTAAATACCAGATTCACTCCGTATTTTTCGAAGAGTGGTAATAGGTAATTACGTACATTCATATCATTGTCGCCAGCAGTTGGCGAATAAGCGGTGTAATGGAAGAAAGCAACCTTCCAAGGGATATCTTTATGAGCTTCTAAATCCTTCTCAATCCATTTATATTGTTCTGTTCCTGGACCAAATGGTGCTGGCGAGTTAACAGCTAGCACATAGACAGAGCCATAAACGAAAGAGTAGTAATCTTCAATGCCAGGAAGCTCAAAATAGTCATTGAAAGTATAGTGCTGAGCATCATGGTTACCACGGATAGGATAGAAAGGTACTCTCGCAATTAATGGTTTTGCTACAGAGAAGAAGTTAACATACTCTGAAGGAACTGGAGCGTTAACAATATCTCCTTGGTGAAGCAAGAAAGCTACATCCTCTTGTTTATTCATAGCCTCTATTACTTCACTATGTCTCTTCCTGTTTTGTGTATCACCATAGACATTGAAAGTAAAGGTAGCCTCTTTATTATCTGGTGCAGAGATAAATGTGTAGGCATCACTTTTTACAGAGCCCATTTGTACCTCATAGGTGTAACGGCTTTGAGCTTTTAACCCTGTTAGCTTGGCTGCATATTGGTAGCCATCTTTAATCTCTTTAGGTTCTACCTCAATGCTCTTTTTCTCTTCAGGTTTACCTTCTGGCCAGTAGTTAACAATGCTCTTATAGCTATCTAGAGCACCCCAAGCAACAGTAACTGA
Organism: Firmicutes bacterium UBA4881; assembly: GCA_002399235.1. Taxonomy (GTDB): domain Bacteria; phylum Bacillota; class DTU065; order DTU065; family DTU065; genus UBA4881. Next base: position 12,933 of record DHDH01000010.1, read on the forward strand.
ACCAGGTTCCGCTAAGCTTAGATAAGGACCTCTAACAATCTGTAACTTCTTAGTCCTTAAGCGTCTGGAGATTGACTCTCCTTTATATTCAGCCTCTACATAATAATCTGTATAGGGTTCTAAGTTAGTTAAGATAAACTTAGCTTCGTTAAGAGCCTTTTCACTTAAGGAAATAGGTGTTTTATTATCTTCTTTTCCTTTTTCATAGAAATACATTTTAGCTTTGCTAGCATCACCACTCCAGGTGAGTTTAACAGTAGTTGCTGTAGGATCACTCATGCGGAAAGATCTAACTTCAAAAGGTTCAGATAGTTCACTTAAATCGCTAGGTACACCTGTCGAGGTCTTTACCCTAACATTCCTGATAGCAAGTGAATCCGTAGCGTAAGACATAAAGCCAATTTTGCCAGATTTAAAAGTCTGATCTTTAGCTTCGAGAACCTTTTCTCCATCTAACCAAACACTAATTTGATCGCCAATAGCCATAAACTGTAGCTTATAACCATGGCCTGTATCGTATCCTTCTTTAACTTCATCTAAAAGAATACGTTTACCATCTTCAAACTTCTCTAGTCTTCTAAATGGACCGCCATTTGCTGCATCATGAACCATAATAAAACGATAATAGTTATCTTTATCTACATAACGAATAATAGCACCGATACCGTCATCATCGTTCACACTCATTTCAGCAGAAAGCTCATAATCGGTCCAATCATTTGAACCAGCAACAATGTGAGTCCCTTGCCAGAACTCATACTCTCTATCTGCTCGGTAGACATTGGATGTTTCCATGAGTCTACCATTGGAGATACTCCAACGTGCTGTTCCCGAAGGAAATGGATCATTGACAATTTCCCAATCCGGTCCAATTACGCTTCTGGCAAAATTATCTCTAAACAAAACTTCGTCTGCTTGGGCAACAACTGCTACAAATAGCAGGACAAGGATAAACAAAAAATACTTTTGCCTACTCTGTTTCATCCCTCTTCCTCCTCTCATAATTATGCTTAATAACTGTACTCGGATATCCCCACGCCTCTAGCCCAGTTAGGGCTGGGGCGCGGGGATTTTTTAATACATATGAAAGTGTAGTTTACCTAAAAAGCTCAAGCGCTTTTCGCGGTCTATTCGTTGTAATGCCGGTTATACCAAGGTTAATTGCTCTTTTCATATGCTCTTCTTCATCAACTGTCCAAGCATAAAGCAAATAACCACGATCTAAAAGTTTTTCTGCTACATCACGATGTAGGTTTAAATGATACAAATCAAGAGCTCTGGTCTTAGCCGCATCTGCTACCTTAACAAAATCCTCAAAACTCTCAGCACCAGTTAAAACAGCACGAGGTAGATTTGGGGAAAGTTCAGCTAATTTAGCTAAAACCTGCGGATAGAAAGAGATTACAACTACATCATCTAGCATATCAGCCTTTTTTAAAGTAGAGAGAAGTTGCTCTTCAGCACCTACTATCTTCATCTCCACAAAAAGTCTTGACTTGCCCTTAACTTCTTTCAGAACCTCCCAGAAGGTAGGAATAGGTTCTCCCTTAAAGGTTGGACTTTTCCAACTACCAGCATCAAATTGCTTAAGTTCCTCTAAGGTATAGTTAAGAATCGCTCCTTGACCATTAGTAGTGCGATTAATTTCACCATCGTGCATAACTACAAATTCTCCATCTTTACTCAAGTGGAGATCCATCTCTATAGCATCCGGATGCAGTTCTAAAGCAGATTTTATAGCAATTAATGTGTTCTCAGGGGCTTCGGAAGAGTTGCCTCTGTGGGCAATGATTCTTGGTAGAAGCGGATAGTTGCAATCCTTCACTGTAACCAGTCTCCTTTAACAGGTTGTTATTTTACAAAGCGAATTACGCCAAATGTTGTTGGATCAACAAATTTACCTCCACCTAGAGGTGACCAGGAATAAAGCTCACCAAGACTTGTGCAGTTGCGGCCAACGTTAAAGCCCCATTCGTCTCCTGCAGATGGCCAAGTTTCGGCGGATTCGAAAGAGATGCAAATTTCAGCGGCATAGTAATCTTTTTCGATCTTAATAGCGACTTCCCATTGATCGAGTCCTGGACGTGTAGCTCCACCATAACCTAAACCATTTTTGATACCCAAGGAGTTAAATGAATACTGGTACATACCAGCCATTTCAGGTAAAGATGGGTTTAAGAAAACTGAGTTTTCATCATCATCCCAAGTTGGACCTTCATCAGTGGTTACAGTCTGTCTTAGATATTCTGTATTTACATAGTTTTTAATTGCTACATAGAGATTATCGTTATCCCAAGCTACCCAATACTCTGTCTTGCCAGATGGTTTGCTACCTGTCTCAGCATTAGTAAAATCAGCTATCGCCTCAGCCTTAGACCAAACTTCATCATTTAGTACACCATCGATCTTGGGTGCTTTAGCTGCAAACTTAGCAGTAACTAATGATTCTGCTGTAGCCATAAAACTCATTGCTAAAATAACTAAAACAATACCCCATACAAACTTTTTCACAAGATCCCCTCGTTTCTTGTAATTTTTTCTTTTTAGGGCGAACCTAAAAACCCACTTTAACGTTATCTTAGGAATAAACGTATAACCAGCAACAAACTATGAGCTTTTTAACTAAGATTGAAGATATCTCCTCCCTAAGAAAACGTTACCTTGTGGTTCTATTAAAAGATTCCTGCTTCTAATATAAAATCCTGCTATGATCTTTAGAAAGGAAATAAAAAAAGGCTAAGTGGTGTAAAAACCACTCTAGCCAATTTATTGCCAGTACGATTGTATGGCAGACTTTTGCTTTTGATTTCTTAAAATACTTCTCTGTTTCTTGGTACTTATTGCCATTGTAACAGCACCGATCGTAAACAAGGAAAAAGGTAATAACCATAAGACCAACGAGACAAACAAGCCCCATACAGCAGCAATTAATTGCATAACAATTCCTAGTGTAGGTTTGTAAAAACCTACATAACCACCTAAAGCACCTAATAAAGCTAGTCCAAATAGACGTAACGCAAAAGTAAAACAGACTTCACTGCCAGGTATATCAAATATTACCCCTGCTGCTCCAATCGTTATAGAAAGAGCAGACATACCTACCCCACCTAACCCGCCTAAAATGCCGATAACTGTTCCCAGCAAATTTGCCACCACCCAATTATAGAACTGGTTATAGTTTAGCAATTCCTTCTGACACCAGTCTGTCAATTTAGTAAAGATTCTATAGTGAAGTAAAACGCGCCTAAGGTAAACTGTCGGGTGCTAGCCTGAAGATCCAAACTACTTAAAATAAGAACCCTTACACTAAGCACCATCTGCTCTTAGATTGATAAACTTTCTTACCTTATTTATGACTATCTTTGACGCTAAAAGTTATCTTCAACTTAATAAAATTTTGCCAATAATATTACCTATCGTTCTCTTTTTCACAGAATGAAGAAGCTAACTAGTATGTTTTTAATTAACTTGTTTTTGTCTCAACTTCTATCCTTTACTATTCAATTTAGGTCTTACTTACCCTTCTTTCTCAACTTTCCCCTAATCTTAATGAGTAAAAATAGTGTTTTAAAGAGGCCTTAAGGCCTCTTTAAAACTTATAAGTAACACCCAAAGCAAAATCTGTGTTTGAATCTTTACTGGCATAAATAGTAAACGGCCAATTATCTTTACGTTTATATTCTATCTTCCACTTAAAATCGCCATAACCTGTAACCTTTTCTCCTAACCAACCACTACGGGTTACAGTTTCCCAGCCAGATATCAAAGCCCATTGGCTGTTTGTGGTATCCATAATTAAACGCATTCTACTTACAGCATGTGGATCTAAAGCCAGTTTACCAGCTGATTTATCCTTTTTTAAGCTACCATAGCTCATATTTAGATCTAGAGAAAGAATTTCGTTTAAGGGTACTTTGTAATCTACCATTAGGTAAAGACCTTTGGGTAGATAACCTCTTTCGCCAAATTCTATACCGCTACCAAAAGCAGCTGAACCATAGGCAAAATCCGGTAACGTCCACGTAAACCAAAAGTTTTGTAAGCTGTTGTCCGTAAAGTTACCAAAATATCCTAGCTCGTAAGCTGCATCGGCAGAGAGCCTATTGCTAATACGAGTATAAGCTGTAAGACCTGGGCGCATATCAAACATAATGAGTAATTTGTCATTATTTGCTATAGAAGGGTTAGTTGTAATTTCTAAAGCCTTGTGTGTAAAGTCTAGAGGCAAATAGTAAAGCTTCATTTGAGCACTGCCTGTAAGAATCGAAGCTGAGGTATCGACAATACCACCAACTACTGCCTTTTCTAGAGAAGCATCTGCTTCTACAAAAAACTCAGCGTTGTTTTTAACAAAGCCTACGCCAGGGTAAAAGTGGAGGCCATTTAGAGAATAACCTAAAAGATATTTGCCTGGCCATTTTGTAGTATTACTTCGAGGCTCTCCCCAACCTACAAGGCGTATAGTGTGGGTATATTTAGACTGCCTTAGATTAAGGCCTACTCCTAAAAGAAAATTGCCGCTACCATCGTTTAAGTAGGCTGCATGGCCTTCTGTACCAACTGTCAAAGCCAAGGAACTAGCTGATAGAATCAGTAGGAGCAGTAGTATCTTAATTTTCTTTTCCATGCTTATCCACCTTTCCCACAATAATATAAACGCAAGGAACTACAAAGAGAGTTAAGAGTGTAGAGGTTAATAAACCCCCCATAACAGTAATCGCCATTGGTACCTGTAGTTTTGTATTGTTACCAAGGCTTAGGGCCATGGGTAATAGACCTAAGATAGTTGTAAGAGCTGTCATTAATATAGCTCTTAACCTATCCTTAGCTCCTTTTATGGTGGCCTCTTTAAGCGCTAGGCCATTCTTTCTTAATTGATTTATATAATCAACTAAGACAATACCATTGTTGACAACAATACCGGCTAGAATAATCATACCAATGATAGCTGGTATAGAGATGGTACGATTATAAATAAAGAGTAGGGCTAAGCTACCAATTATAGCTAAAGGAATTGTCACCATGATAATAAGAGGTGAAATTAGTCCTTCAAATTGAGAGGCCATCACCATATATACCAGTACCAAAGCTAAGATACCAGCATAAACCAGGTCTCTGTAAGCATCTTTGCGCATCTTTTCTGTTCCGCCTAATTCAGCGGTGATGCCTTGGGGCAAGGATAACTTATTTAGATAAGGGCCAACTTTTTTAGAGACTTTACCATAAGCACCTAAGACTGGTGTGCCAATTACTTCTATGACCCTCTCGCCACCTTCTCTTTCTAGGTAGGTAGGTGCCAGGTCTTTTTGTACCTCGACAACATTACCTAACCTCAGACCTAGGTTAGGGCCAGAACCTAAACTAGTAGTACTAGGAAAGTAAAGATCCTCGACACCTACTAAGGTTTTTACTGTTTTATCATGAGCCTTAAGAACAATTGGCACCCTTTTGCCATCTATAGTTATCTGTCCGGCTTTCTCCCCTACAATAGCTTGTCTCACAGCTAACGCTACTTGTCCAGAAATTTGTCCGCCCATTAAAACTCGGCTTGGGTTTATAGCCAGGGTCATAAGAGGTTCTTTCCCAGCGTAAGACCAAGTTACAGCCGAAAACTCAGGCCAGGATTTTAAATCTTCTAGGATCTTGTTAGCAGTTTCTTCCACAACCTGCTCTTCTTGACCTTTAACTCGAATCCTCAGTGAGGATTCCAAGCCTGCTTGAGCTAGCATGCTTTCTACTGAGACTTTAGATTCTAAAGAAGGATACTCTTTTGTAGTTGCTGCTAATATACTTCTTATCCTCTCAGCTACTTGATAAGCATCCACAGGAGAGGTCCAGGTTCCTTTAGGTTTTTCTAATATTACCAGTAGGTTCGCTTTATTGCTAGCTGAACTTGTCGATAAACTACTTAAACTGAGGTCTTCACTTTGGCCAGCTCTAGAAAGAACTTGATCTACTTGAGGTAGATTCTTAATAGCTGGTTCAACAGAATTTAAAACAGCAACCGTCTCATTCGTAGGTGTACCAGCTGGCAAAACCAGCTGGACAGATATTTGGTTACTGTTTTCTTCAGGAATCATCTCCAAGTTCATAAAGGGAATAAATAATAAGCTGAGCACAACAAGAACTCCTGTAATAAGTAACCATTTACCAGGATGCTCTAACATCTTCTCTAACCTTTGCCCATAACGGTGCTGAAGGCCAGTAAAACCTCTACTTTGATCTTTATTCTCTAATAACTCGCATTCTTTTAGTTGGAGCACTTTCGCTGATAATAAAGGAACCAAGGTAAGTGCTACTATCAGAGAGCTAGTTAAGGAGAAGGTTACTGTAAGGGCTAGTTCACGGAAAATATGACCAGCCAAGCTGTTCATAAAAACTACAGGTAGGAAAACAACCAAAGTAGTCAGTGTGGAAGCTGTAATAGCGACACCAACTTCGGTTGTCCCTTGAATAGCTGCTTCTGTGGCCCCTAAACCTTCTTGTCTTTTACTGTAGATATTCTCTAAAACAACAATAGAGTTATCTACTAACATTCCTAAGCCTAAAGCCAAGCCTCCGAGGCTTATTAAATTAAAATTAATTCCCATAGCATACATCAAGCTAAAGGTTACCACCACCGAAAAGGGAATGGCGATACCAATAACCAATGTGGGCCTTAGGTTGCGTAAAAAGAAATAGAGGACCAGTAAGGCTAATAAACCACCAAAGAGTCCATCTAGTGCTAAAGAGTTTAAAGCACTTTCGATATATTCACTTTGCGTAAATAGTGGTTTAATAGAAAAATCTGGGTTATTCAAAGACTGAAGTTTCTTCTCCACTTCCCTCGCTGCTTTAACTGTGTTAGCATCTGCAGCTTTAAAAACACTAACCACAATAGCTGGGGAACCATTAACTGTAGTATACTGGCCACTTTGTCTATAGTGGTCTTCAATCTCAGCAACCTCACCTAACTTAATCATCTTGGGTAAGGCAAGCCCTAAGAAGGGAGATACCGTTTGGGTAGGGCCTTGGCCTACCACTAATTCTTTAAGCTCTGTTAGTGAGGCAAAGGTGTGCCCGGCTTTGGCATTATAAATCTTACCTTCATCTTCTATTTTCCCAACAGGTACCAAAATGTTTTGATATTGTAGCATTTGGCTCAAAACCTGGGGTGATAGATTATACTCACGAAGTTTATCTGTGTAATAAGCAACTTCAACTTCTCTTATTGCCTTCCCATCTATTTCAACACCAGCAACTTCGTCCAAACTCTCCAAGGCAGGTTTCAATACTTCTTCAGCAAATTGCCCTGCTTTTACAACATCATCAGCAGCTAAGCTGTAAGCTGCAAGTGGCAGTTGATTAGGATCTAGCCGGTAGATAATAGGTTTACCCACCTCGCTAGGTAAAGAATAAGCAATAACATCTAATAAAGAGCGAATTTCATCAGAAGCTTCTTTAAGATCAGTACCCCATTTAAACTCCAAAATAAAAAAAGCTACATTCTCTGCACTAGTAGCCATGACACGATTAAGGCCGCTCACTCGCCTTAGCGAAGGCTCTACTATTTTAGTTATTTGTTCTTCCACGGAAGCCGGATCGGCACCTGGATAGGAAATAACTACTGCTGTAATGGGAAATTCTAGTTTAGGAAGAAAGCCTAAACCAATGCGACTCAAGGAAATAAAACCAAATAATAAAAGTGCTATTGCTAGCATGGTAACTGTTACAGGCCTTTTAACAGCAAACTCAGGCAATTTCATGGCTAACTCTCACCTCCATAATCTTTGCTAAGAAAAGGCCCCGGACAATCCGGGGCTAATCACTTACCTACATATCGAAGACAACTGCTCCGGCTGGCAAAGCTCTTAGTTTTTTTAAGTCGAGTTTCTTATTTTTCTCCACTTTACTTAGAGTCATTGCCATAATCTTCTTACCCATACTATCATAACTTTCCATAGCTAAAGGAAGTTTATCACTTTTAGCTAACCAAATCTTTTGGGTACCGAACTCTTTCTTTTGATCGACTACAATAACTAAATAAGCAGCTACACCATTTTTAACAGTCTCTTCACTACTAAAAGAGTATCTTGTAACATCAAGATTAGATAGGTCGCTAGTATCAAGTTCTACTAGTTTGGAAATATCCATTCCCATTGTATTAGCTTGTGCAGATTGAGATAGTGGCATGCGAACAGCTTGTCCTGTAGAATAATAATTGATAAACAAATCTTTCGGTTTATCGACAATAATAATCTGGCCAGCAAACTCTTTAGGGGCCTTAAACTCTAACCTTCCTACACCTTCTTTAAGGTGACTTTCAATTTGCATAACCATGTTCTGGCTAAAGCCTTCCGCTAATACTTCAACATTTAGCTCCAAAGATATAGTCTCAAGTTTGGCAACATTATTAATTGCTTCTTGCACCAAAACTTCAGCATTTACTGCAAAAGCTGACATAGCTAATAAAACTATACAAATAAAAACGCCCAAAAACTTTTGTGAAAACATTGTGTTTTTCACCGGACTCCTCCCTCTCACAAACCTCTATTTGGCCTACCTGTATTATCCTATAGTGTATTTTGTGTGTCAACGAAGGAAGTTAATCACCTTTTTGGGGAAAAATGTTGTTAAATGGAGGCAGGAATTTGCCAAGGAAGTGCCTTATTTAGTAAAATGGTATAGTCAACCATTCATAGTGTTACCCAATGTTATTATTTTGAACATTCCTACACCAAAATATTAATATAGTTGGCACGGGATGAGGCATGGTCAAGCAGCCTCCATGCTAAAAACAATTGTGCTGTAATACTTTCCAGGAATAGGAGGGATGGTGCTCACTTGTTTTATGAGCACCGATTATTATGAAACGTTTTTCTACTTGGTTACTTACTATGCTTCTATTTTTCTCAGTGATTGGCAGTGTCTCAGCCCAGGACCAACCCTTGTTTACTGTCCAAGCGAAATCTGCAGTTTTGATGGATTTTGATACAGGCAGGATTCTTTTCCAGCAAGACGCTGAGCAAACACTACTTCCAGCTAGCTTAGTAAAGATTATGAATCTCTATGTGGCTTTTGACGCTATTGATCAAGGTACTGTTAGACTAGACGATCGTTTCCCTGTAAGTATCCATGCTTGGCAACCAGTAGGTTCTAAGATGTTTATCAAGGAAGGCGAAAAAGTCTCTGTTGATGACCTATTAAAAGGTATCGCTATAGTTTCTGGTAATGATGCTTGTATTGCTTTAGCTGAAGGTATTGCTGGTGTTACCGAGGTTTATGTACAATGGATGAATGACAAAGCAGCAAAATTGGGACTTACAGGTACAAACTTCACTGATGTCCACGGTTTAGATGACTCTGCAAAGCAATACACTACTGCTTTAGACATAGCTAAACTATCTAGAGCTTATATCAAAGATCACCCAGAAGCCCTAACTTATCACTCCACTAAAGAATTTACCTATAACGGTATTACCCAGAAAAACCGCAATGGCTTGCTTTGGAGCTATCCAGGTACTGATGGTTTAAAAACTGGTCATCTTAGCAAAGTCGGTTACAACCTCTGCGCTACAGCTGAACAAAATGGTATGCGTTTGATCGCTGTTGTTCTTGGTTCTAGCTCTGAATCTGTTAGAGAAAACGAAGCTCGTAAACTACTAAACTATGGTTTCCGTAACTTCGAAAAGGCAAAAGCTACTGAGTTAGTAACACCTATCTCTAAACCTATTTATAAAGGCAAAGTAGGTAAAGTTAACGTTGTCCCTGCTACTGATTTCACGATGTTAGTACCTGTTGGAGCTAAAGATCAGATTAGAATAGTCAAAGAAATTAAAGAGCCTCTTGTTGCTCCCATAAAAAAAGGACAATCTGTAGGCGAATTTAAGTTCTACTGGCAAGATGAGCTCCTCGGTTCTACTGAAGCTACTGTAGAGGAAGATGTTCCTAAAGCTGGTTTCTTTAAATCTCTCTGGGATAGTATTCGTCTTCTCTTTGCTAAGCTCTTTGCCAAAAAGTCATAACTGGGAATAGAAAGAGCTTTCCAATGGTTCTTCGACTAATCTAAAAAGAACCCTACTTTAGGTTTGGTAAACTTAATCACTAATTAACGTTTATTAAGAATTTGGCTATCGGATTACTCCGATGGCCTTTTTTTTCTTTATGGGCCTATTCATATAAATCTAAAGTCTATTCCAGTATAATGAGAGGGAAGTATTTCGGGAAACTAGGTGGTACAAAGATGAAAAAGCTAATTTTTATCAATGGAACAATGGGTGTAGGGAAAACAACCACATGTAAAGAGCTGACGAAATTATTACCCCAAAGCGTCTTTTTAGACGGGGATTGGTGTTGGTATATGCATCCCTTTGTTGTAACCGACGAAACCAAAGCTATGGTAGAAGACAACATTGCCTATGTCCTAAGAAACTTCTTAAACTGCTCTGTTTATCAACATGTAATTTTTTGTTGGGTAATGCACCAAGATACCATCATCTCCGACCTCTTAGCCTGCTTGGAAGGAACGGAATACAAACTATACAAATTTACATTATCTTGCTCTGAACAAGCTCTAGAAGAACGCTTACAAGACGATGTAAATAATAACATACGAGAAAGTGATATCATTAGGCGAAGCCTTGAACGTTTGAAGCTATACGAAAAGATGGATACTACTAAAATTGATGTTAGTAACATTTCAGCACAAGAAGCTGCTAAACAAATAGCAGTATTGGTAAGTAAAAATTAGATTTTCATCCTTCATGAATCAATGAAGGCCTACTCATTACCAATCCCATTTCATCGGCCACCCACTAAGCTGCTCCCTTTAGAACATTGCCAAAATTTCTCAGCTTTTCCTGCCAAAGCAGCAGTGCATTTTATCAAAGTATAATAAATAGAGCCACGGTAGTTAAACCCCGTGACTCTACATGCTTTTCATTGCGGAAATGTTTAGCAAGAAATTCCCTTATCAAAATATTGAAATTCGTCTAATGCAGAAAGAATCTGTTCCTTGGAATATTTTGAGCCTTTTATCTTTTGTACTCCATTAATTATATTCTCTTGGATAAGCCATCAGGTTCAATGATAAAGTTCTTATTTATACTCATTAAATGAGAATAACCCGAATAGTCAAGTTCTATTATTCCATCTGCGCTTAAAAATGTAGTGGCTGCGTCTAAGGTTCTACTATATGGGCTATAGAAATGTAGGCCATACTCATAACCCAAATCAATATCTTTTTGTTCTATTAGGAAAGCTATCTTTTGTACAGTTTTCTTGCTCGGTTTTTCGCCCCATATATCGTTGATTCTCTTAATTATATATGCTGCATTATTAGAAATACTAGCCATCATTTTTCATCTCCTCAGATAAAAGTCCCCCGACAACCTTTTTTGCCTTCGAGGCATGACTTTTATCTTACATAACATCGCTTAATGTTAGAAGGCTTGTTATTATCGCTTTTGCAACATAAAGTATTCAACTATTTGAGAGTTAAATCGATACCAATAATAATCTTGCCCTCCGCAACCATTAAGGGTTATCTCATCTTCTGATGTAAATTTAACTGACCAATAAATATCTAAGAGGTTATTATTATTTGTAAAAGTACACTCTGTTGGATTAAACATGTCTTCTCTAATCTCAATTGGTCTACTAGCAATTAAGTTATCCTCTGCCATGTAGGTTTGTTTAGGACCATTTCCGCTTTGGAAAATACGAAAGTTTTGCGAAAAAACTACTCCCTTCTCACAAGTAGCATAACGGGCGGCTCGGCAGTAAATTTGGGATTTAGAAACATAAAAAACATACATATGCTTACTGGTGTTGAGCTGTAAGCAAGGCCCTTCCTGATAAAGTAAAAAGGTACCCATATGCCACATCTTTAAGCAATCTGTTATTGAGGCTGACGATAAAGAAGGATTGATCAGTTTTTCTGCACTAACTGTTAAAACTTCATCTTTAACTAGTTCATTATGGAAAAGATCATTTCCATCGATTAACATCCCATCACCAGAATGAACTACCGATTCTTGAGAACCACTAAGAGTAATTTTCTCCCCTTCTATTTTCATAAGATACTCATTTAGGCCAAGCCTTTTACTTAGTTCGTTATCGTTAGCTAAAAAGAAAGGCTCTCCTAAGTTACTTTGTGTGTTAACCGCATATTTGATGGCATTACCAGTATCGTCATATTTACAAACACCAAGAACCTTTCTCTTAAATAAATTACCTATTATCTCCCATTCGCTCCAAATAACTTCCAATGATTTTTGGTCCTTTGGGTCACGGAAAAATAATAGTTCAAAACGACCTGTTCTTACCAGCTCTATATCTTTACCAATCCAAACACCTGTAAGATATTCTTTTATGGTAAACATAACTATCACCTTTCCCAACCTTTATAGTCGTTCTAAGGACCTATCGATTTACTAAAATACCAAATAACTCCATCACCTACTACATTTGGTATCCAGTAAATTTATCCTTTACTGTCCTTTATTCTAACTTCTTTGATCTCTAAATCATAGATTTTTTGATCGGAAAAAGGCTGCTTATTTGAAGCAGCCTTAAACATAGATAGTACTTTAGATTAAATTAGTTCTACCCTATAGGAGTTACTAAGGTTTACTTTCCCATTCCGGTATAAATTAGTATAGCATCCCTTAAAAACTCCGCTAGACCATGTTGCTTCTTGTCGTAGAATGCTTTAAACCGTTCATCATCTACATACATCTGTGCTAGTCCAGCATGAGCTTCCTTAGTATAACTATCCCAAAAATAGCTTAACCACTGGCGATGTAAGTCAGCTGCTTTTGTAGCTAATTCACCAGCTGGATTACCAGTTTTATAGGCAGCTAACAATGTTTCTTCTACCTCCAAAGCTAGTTTGTTAACTTCAGCATATTGTTCTTCTGTCATCTCAGCTACCTTCTTATTAGATTTATTCACTTCTTCCTCGCCATACTTGGCACGAATTTCATCGCCATATCTCTTTTCGTTTTCTGCTAATAACTTTTGTTTAAAACCGATAAACTTTTCTTTATCAGTCATGCTTATTCTCCCCTCTTTTAAGGCAATTGTCTTCTACACAGTAGTAATTAACAAATCTAGTTGCTCTCTTTGTGTTATTAGCTTCTCCCGATGTTCTTTGAGTGCTTCTAGCTTGTTAAACGAAGGTGAGGAAAGTATCTTTTTAATTTCCTCTAAGCTAACCCCTAACTCTCTGTAAAAAAGAATTTGCTGCAATAGATCTACCTGGTTCTGATTATAAATTCGATACCCAGAGGAATTAATTCTCGCAGGTTTTAAGAGGCCAACTTCATCATAATATCTTAGTGTCCGAGTACTAACTCCTGCTAATTGACCCAGCTTACGGATCGTATATTCCACACCCCTCACCCCCTTCTATTAAAACTATAAACCTTTACGTAACGTCAATGTCAATGGTTAATTACAATATATCTTCTTTTGACTAGGTCTTTTTATTCTTGTAACTAGTAAAACTAATCATTGGCTAACCTTCTTTTATGTAGTTAGAAAAGCTTGTCTAAAAAATAGCCCCAGGTGCTTGCAAGCACTCTGAGGCCATATCTATGTGGTTAACTATATAACTAAAAATTACGATTCTCTCTACCTACTCAGGTATCTTTGCTAATATTTCGTTAGCTAGAGGGCAAGATTTCGCCTCACTGCAACCAATACAACTAGAACATCCGCTTCTATTTTTTTTAGCTTTTTTGTTTTGTAGGTAAAGATAGCCCACGCCAAGGAGTAATACTAAAAGGATATATAAATTTTGCATAAACATCACCATCCTAAACGTATCGCTACTTGATAAACTAATACTGACAAAACCAAACCTATTACTAAACTATAGACCATCGATAAGATCATCCATTTCCTTGAACCAGTCTCTCTCTTAATCGCTCCTAATGTAGCAGCACAAGGCATATAGAGAAGACTCATCACCATAAACGAAAGCGCTGAAGCTGAAGTAAAATGCATAGGTAAAATAGCTGGTAAACCTGCTTCACTTGTACTAAATAGTACCGCTAGAGAAGTCACTACTACTTCCTTGGCTAAGACACCAAAACTAAGAGCTGCAGCTGCTTGCCAAGTACCAAAGCCCGCCAAACTAAAAAGCGGTGCAATTAAACTACCTATTCTACCAAGAAGGCTAGCCTCGCTGGCATATTCTACACCTGAAGGTAAAGTTGCTAGCGCCCAAATAATCACTGAAGCTCCTAAAATAACAGTACCTGCTTTTGTTAAAAATGTCTGTACTCTACCTGCTACTTGGTTCCAAGTATTTTTGAAACTAGGCAGGCGATAAGGAGGGAGTTCCATTACCAAAGGCGAGCTCTTACCTTTAAACAATATCTTTTTAAATAACCAGGAAGTAAAGATAGCCATTATAATACCTAAAAGATATATTAAAAATAAAACTAGACCTTGGTGTTTAGGGAAGAAAGCACCAGTAAAGAGTACGTAAACCGGTAGCCTAGCTGAACACGAGATAAAAGGATTAGCTAAGATACTTAAAATTCGATCCTCTTTAGTTTCTAAGGTTCTACTAGCCATAACAGCTGTAACATTACAACCAAAACCTAAGATCATTGGAATAAACGCCTTACCACTTAAACCCATAGATTGCATTATTTTATCCATTAAATAGGTTACTCTAGCCATATAGCCAGTATCTTCTAGAATGGAGATACCTAAAAATAGTAGAGCTATTTGAGGTAAGAAGGTTAACACTGAACCTACACCTGCAATAATTCCATCACTAATTAGAGAAGACCAGACTCCATCAATACCTACATTTGTTAAGGCGGTGTTAGTTATCTCACTTAGATAAGCAAAACCATTTTCTATCCATTCTACAAGAGGTGCTGAGAGAGTATTTGTTAGTTGAAATACTAAAAACATAATTAGCAAAAAGATAGGTATGCCTAACTTTTTGTGGGTAAAAATGCGATCTAATTTATCTGACCAACTTACCTCTGTATTTGTTCTCCGTATGGCTTTTTGGATTATCGAACTAAGATACTTATAACGAGCTTCTGCCACTAACGAAGAAATATCATCATCATATAATTTCTCTATCTTCTCTCTTAACTTTGCTGTGAGCGTTAAGGTTTTTTCATCTACTAATTTTTCAATATCTGAATCTCCTTCTAATAGACGCAAAGCTAAGTAACGGAGATTCGAACGTAAATTTGTTTTGGGAATAATTTTAGTAATATCTGAAAGAGCCTCATCAATTACTTCTCCATAACTAATAGCAAAATCTTCGTTTTTTTGACTTTCAGCTAAAAGTGACGCTTGTAATAGCTCTTTTGTACCTTGTTTTCTAGTCGCTACTGTTTTTATAGCTGTAACACCAAAAGATTCATTGATTAGATCGACATCTATCTTAATTCCTTTCTTCTCTGCTTCATCAGCCATATTAAGAGCTAGGACTGTATTTTTACCCATCTCTCTTAATTGGAGAAGTAGATAAAGATTACGTTCTATATTTGTCGAATCACAGACGCAAAGAACTACATCGCTCTCAGCATCTAATAGATAATTTTTGGCAATCTTTTCATCTTCTGATTTAGCTCTCAAACCATATGTGCCAGGTAAATCTACTAGACGAATCTTTCTATCTTTATGCTGAATAAAGCCTTCCTTTTTTTCAACTGTAACTCCAGGCCAGTTACCTACATGCTGTTTTGAACCAGTAAGTGCATTAAAGAGTGACGTTTTTCCTGTATTTGGGTTACCTACTAAAGCAATTACTGTTTCCCTGGAAGCATCTCTACTCATATTAAACCTCCTTTGTTAGGCGTACCTAACTTTTTAAGCAAAAAATTTAAGCTGGCAATACCATGATCTTTTGTGCAAGTCCCATACCTAAAGCTATTTTATTCGAAGCAGAACCTAATCTAACTATTATAGGACCATTAAAAGAGTTCTCAATAATGGTGATCGTTTCTCCTTCATAAAAGCCTATGTCTAAAAGCCTAGCGTGAGCTCTCTCTCCTCCATCTATGGCTTGAATCGTACCTTTTTGTCCTGAGTTCATAAGTGATAAATAGACTGACTTATTCATCTACGGTCCCCCCTTTTATTTAATTAAGACATAGATCGCTTCATTGTTTCTAATACTCAATTTAGTACCTTGGACAACAACTTCTAATGGATCGCCAAGTGGAGCTTTGCCTTGTAACAAAACAGTAGCTCCTTTAATTAAGCCCATATCCAAAAGCTTTTGCTTAAGATCGCTAGGGGCAATAAGCTTATAAATTAGTCCAGATTGACCAACTTTCAAATCCGCTAGAGTAAGAGTTTGATCTGGTTCCATCTTCTGTTCTCCTTTCTTATATGAATCAAGAAATATAGCCAATTTATCCATGGTTTCATCGCTTACAGCATGCTCGATAGCACAAGCATCAGCATTTGCAGTCTGTACTTCCACTCCTAATACATCTACCAAGAATGAAAAAAGTAGATCATGATTAGCTCTAACTTTTTTAGCTTGAAACTCACCTGCTTTAGTTAATTCTATTGGCCCATAAGGTTCTTGCTTGATTAAGCCTTTATCTGCTAACTGAGTTAAAGCTTGAGAAACACTAGCTTTAGTTAAGCCTAACTTTTGAGCTAAGTCAGTTACTCTAACCTTCCCACCGCTCTCTCTAAGATCGAGTATTGATTCTAGATAATCTTGCAAAGAAGCAGATAAAGATAAAACCATCGTAGTCACCTCATAAGTTTTTGTTAGGCACACCTAACTTTTACTTAAGTATAACACCATTTATTAAGCTGTCAAGGTATTTTGTACTATCTCTCTATACTTTTCCAGCCCGAAATACTTGTAAAACTTACTTATACTAATATATTAAATTCACTCAAACATTCCTGATTCACAAGATACATTGGGAAACCTATCTCTGAAAGAAATTACCTAAAAGCATAAGAAATGTTATCCTTATTTCTTTAAACTGTGCACTAGCATACTCAAAGATTCTGCTTTTAAAATAGATAAGGAGTAGAAAGGTTATTAACTAACCCTTCTACTCCTTGTCATCATTTGTGCTTAATTTTTCTTAATATAAGCTTTGCTATAACTGATGAACTTTCTTATAGCATTCTCTTCCTCTTTAAGAAATCATACCCAAATCAATAACCAGGGAATCTATCACTCTTTCTTACTAAAGCGCCTTCTGGCATCATAAAGCACTGAGCTTTATTAAAACCACTTAAGCAACCTCTAGTAGTTGTAAGTGCTTCATAATAGTCCTTGTAGCGAAAACTAGAGATCTTACCACTAACCATTTCATACTGCATAGCAGCTTCGATATAGGTATTATAGACATCAGAAATATCTACATAAGTGTCTGGTGTGAAACCTTTAGGATCCTCCCAGTTCTCAGCATAAGCTAGGCCCCAACATCCGTGTGCTGGTAGTTCTCTTTGAATAGTAGGTAGGGCTGCATAAAACTGAGCCGTTCTCGTAATTAAACTAGTATTAGTATGATCTTTATGAATACTGCCTTCCCAGTGAGTAACCAAGAGATTTGGTTTAGCTAAGCGGATAATGTCGCAAAGAGCATAAGCTGCTTCATCATCATTTGGTAATTCGGCATCTTTATAGGGTAAGAAATATACATCAGCACCAAGAACTTTAGCTGCTGCTTCTGCTTCTTTACGTTTCTGTCTAGCATATTCATCAGGTGTTAGGTTTCTATTCCCTTTCTCACCTAATGTCATATGCACAATACTAGTTTTGTGCCCCATTTTATGATACTTGGCTAATAACCCACCTGCCATTAACTCTGCATCTGCCGCATGTGCACCAACAACCATGATATGGATCTGTCTTTCGGCCATGATTATTCCCCCAAAGTTTTTTTCATAATAGCGTGCCTACGAATCACTTTGAATCCTGCTTTACGCGAGTAAAAGTCTACTGCACCAGTCCAAGCGAGCCATAGATGACGAATACCTTTTTCTTTGGCGTATTGCATGGCGTGTAGGATAAGTACTGTTCCTACACCTTTACCACGCAAGCTATTATGCACACCAAACGGACCAAAGTGTTCCCCATCTACCTGGCAATAACCAACCACTTCATCACCACGAAGAGCTATAACAATATCCTTTGGATCGCAATGCTTACGAATTCTTTCTCTAATAACAGTAGCCCAATCGCCAGGGAACTCTGTTTCTAGGAAACTCAATAGTTTATGGGTGTACTCTGGCTGAAAATATTGAACCTTAACTCCTTCTTGGCTTAAACTCTCTTTAACTAAGAAGTATTCATCATTAAGATTAAAATCAAGAAGATCGACAGACATACCATACTGCTCAATGACAGTTTCATAGCCACGTTTCTTTAAGAGTTCGAAAGCTTCGGGGTATACATCTAGATCTACCCCAGGAATAAAATAATGAGGTACATAACTAGAAACTACCACCCGTTGACGCCCTTTAGCTTTAAGATAATCTTCTGCTTGATTAAAAAGTGCGGTTGCAATACCTTGTTGACGATAGTTCCCGTCGACAAAAAAGATGCTAATCCAGCCTGTATCTTCTTGCATCCCCACTCCTGCCAGTGCTACTTGTCTATAAAGTGCTAGTAAGAAACCTACCACCTGTCCATCTACCTCAGCTACTAAAGCACCTTCTTCCCTAAAGTTCTCATCGTTTAAGACTTTAAGTTGAAAGTCTGTAGCTGAAATATAATCTCGCTTGAGTGAATCGTTCCACAGCTTGATCACTGGGTACAGGTCTTTTACGCTATAAGGTCTGATCAAAAACTGGGTCACTCAAATCTCCCCCCTAATTAGTTTATTGTTTCTTGCTATCTACTTCTGTAGTTCGTAGAGAAGGAGATCATTCCTGCCCAAAATTTACAGCTAAAGACTAAATAGATAAAAGCCCTAATTAAAGGGCTTTAAAAGACAATTTAGTTTTGCAGAAGTTCCTTCTCCCCAATAAACTCACCTAGATCCCTCAGCGATCTATTAGCATAAAACTCTTTTCTCTTAGCTTTGGGGCGGATCTTTTCTTGGGGTAGAGGCAAAAGACCAAAGTTAGCATTCATAGGTTGGAAGTTTTCTGTGGACGCGGAAGTTATATATCTAGGTAGAGCACCTAGAAGGGTTGTCTCTGGTAAAACAATTAGCTCTTTACTCTGTTGCAGTCTACTTAAGTTAACACCTGCTAATAAACCAGAAGCAATCGACTCTACATATCCCTCTACACCAGTTAACTGACCTGCTAAAAACAGATCTCCTCGTTTTTTAACTTGGAAGGTAGGTAAAAGCGAACGAGGTGCATTGATAAAAGTATTCCTATGCATTACTCCCAGTCTAACAAACTCTGCCTCTTTCAAAGCAGGGATTAAGGAAAAGACTCTTTTTTGTTCACCCCATTTTAATGAGGTTTGGAAACCAACTAAGTTATATAATCTACCTTCGCGGTCATCTTGTCTTAGCTGGACAACAGCATATGGTTCTTTACCTGTCTTCGAATCAATTAAACCTACTGGTTTTAAGGGGCCAAAGCGTAGAGTATCAAAGCCTCTTCTAGCGATTTCTTCTATGGGCATACAACCTTCAAAAAATGCTTTCTCCTCAAATGCATGCTTATTAGCAGATTCTGCACTCGTAAGTGCTTCATAAAAGATCTCGTACTCTTCTTTATTAAGAGGAGCATTAAAGTATTCACCTGACCCTTTTCCATAACGAGAAGCCCAAAAGCCATTACTTTCATCTAAAGAGTCTTTAGTTACTATAGGCGCTGCCGCATCATAGAAATGTAAATACTCATCACCTAAGAACTCTGCTAAACTTGTTGCCAAAGTATCTGAGGTCAAGGGACCTGTCGCTATAATTGTAGGTCCTTGGGGGATCTCTGATACCTCTTCTCTTATAATCTCTAAAAGTGGTTCTTTTTCTAGAGCCTCTGTAACTAAGAGAGAAAACTCTTCTCTATCTACAGCTAAGGCACCACCGGCTGGTACTTGAGCTTTTTCGGCTAGAGGTATTAAGAGCGAACCCATCATCTTTAGTTCTTCTTTTAAAAGGCCCTGAGCCGAGGCTAACTCCTTTGAACCTAAAGAGTTACTGCAAACTAATTCAGCTAAATTCTCTGTGGTATGAGCAGGAGTATTGTTTTTAGGCCTCATCTCAAAGAGTTTCACACTAATGCCTCTTTTAACTAACTGATAAGCGGCTTCAGTGCCTGCTAAGCCACCGCCAATTACATTTACCATATGTTAAGGAGAAAAAATACCACTTTAATAGCTGGTAAAAGGACTCCTATTCCACCCTCTTTCTTTAGATTAAAAACCTAGTCTACTTTTTCCCAGCTTAAAATCAATTAAGCTAGGTATACAAGGTAGTAAATATTCTTGCTAACATCTCTTTATCTCAGATATCTAAACTACCTTAAAAGTACCTTTTTGTCTATCTTTGGGATCTTTTTATTAGTAATCCAGGTCTATTTTAACATAGGTCCCTTAAAAGTTAGTAACAAATGAGGTAAGAGCTTATAATGTTATTCTTTCTCGTAAAATCAAAAGGGTAGTATCTTTCTTTTCTCTCTCTAATAGATTTCTCCTAAACCCAGAATGCAATCTAGTTAAATATAAGAAACCGTATTAATAAATCTTTCCAGATTAACTTAAAGAACCCAGACTAAAAGATAGTCCGGGTTCTTCTTTAGAATTGGATAGTAAAAGCTAGACTTGCATCTGCAGTCTTTTTGAAGAAATCGCTACTTCTAAAAGCCATATCAGCTTGGACAGGACCGAAATTTAAACCAAGGCCAGCTGACAGGTCGATTCTATCTTCACCTACCTGGTCTTTATACATGGTAGCTCCACCACGTATATCAAAGAGCCAGAGTAGTGTCTGTTCAAAACCTACGCGAACTTTGCCACTAAGACCTTTCTTTATCTCTACATCAGTGTAGTCGGCAGCTAAAGTCAAGCCGGTTCTAGGTGGTTTTACAGCTATACCTAAATTCATAATTGGCTCAAAACTTGAGGTATAAGAGTTTTGGTTAACTGGATCCCAAACCATCTTGGAATAGACATCTTTAACATTAATGCCTGCTTTTAACATACCAAAGTTGGCTAATAAACCAACATCAACACCAACACCTTGTCCTGGAATTGTTTTTTGTTTTACCCCCACATTTCCAGCTGCTAACTCGAAGTGATCTATCTCAGCATGATAGAGCTTTAAATTAGTACCTAGAGAGAAATTACCCAGCGCTCTCGTAAAATCGGCAAGAGGCAGTGCAAGAGCTAAATTGGAGGTACTCAACTGAGTCATTGTTAGTTGGTTATTGTTAACGTCAGCCATAACTTGAAAATTAGGTAGTAAACTGAGCCCAAAACGAGAAGTAGCAAAACCAACATTACCAATAGCTCTAGTCTTAAAGCTAGTGTTAATATCCATCAAGGAATTTGGGTCTTTAAAAGTGGTATCTGACTTAAAGTAGTTAATTACATTTTGGTAATTTTCTTCGTCGGCGATCTCCACACCTACACCAAACTTCAGCGAAATAGTCTTAATCTGAGTCATACCTGCGGGATTATAAATTATAGCTGTAGCATCATCAGCAACTGCTACAAATGCTCCTCCCATCCCCATTGCACGTACATCGTCAGCATAACCTGCCGCTGTGAGAAGAATGAGTAGGAGTAAAAGGCCCATTGTCTTTTTCATGTTGAGGCACTCCTTTTTTGCATCTTTAAACTGAATAATTACACCCAACTTGTCCACAGGGAAAAGGTCTAAAATGCCTGTTATTCACATAGTTATCCACATTATCCACAAGTAGTTATTCACAAGCCTAGTCTAGGATCTGCATTGAGATCCCACTTAGCTATATTCCCCTTTAAATAACGATAATAACCTGTGCAAGCAATCATGGCAGCATTATCTGTGCAAAGGATTTTAGGTGGGTAAAAAAGTTCGAATCCTTCTTTTTGACAAGCTGCTAGCAACGAATCTCTTAGGTATTGGTTACTAGCGACGCCACCTGATAATAAAACCTTGTCCACTTTTTCTGTTTTAGCAGCTCTTATAGTTTTTTCTACAAGTACTTCTACTACCGACTCCTCAAAAGAAGCTGCTAGGTCAGCTACACTAAGTTCTTCTCCCTTTTGACTACTGTTATGCACAAGATTAATAACTGAAGTCTTAAGTCCAGAAAAGCTAAAATCTAATTCATCGTGAAGTGCCTTAGGAAAAGTGAAAGCTTTACGGTTGCCCTCTTTAGCCGCTCTCTCAATTGCTGGACCACCTGGGTAGCCTAGACCTAAAACACGGCTAATTTTATCAAACGCCTCACCAGCTGCATCATCACGAGTCTGGCCAATAATCTCGTAACTACCCAATTCTTTAATGGATAAGAGAGTAGTGTGGCCTCCTGAGACTGTAAGACATACGAGAGGAGCAGTTAATTCAGGATGAGCTAAAAAGTTAGCATAGATATGTCCTTCAATGTGATTGACCCCCACTAAAGGTAGTTGTCTACTATAGGCTAAAGCTTTCGCAGCAGAAAGGCCAACTAATAAGCCACCAACTAAACCTGGACCATAAGTTACTGCTACAACATCAATATCAGCTAAAGTTAGTTTAGCTTCATCTAGAGCCCTTCTAATTACAGGTACGATAAACTCTAGGTGTTTCCTGGAGGCAATCTCTGGAACAACGCCTCCATAGGCTTGGTGCCAAGGTACTTGGGTAGCTATGACATTCGAGAGAATCTCCCTGCCGTCGCAAACTACAGCTGCGGCTGTTTCGTCACAACTAGACTCTATTCCGAGGACATTTATAGGCATACTCTCACCTCAATAAAATCTTGCTAAAGGAGAGTTTAATCCCTTAGACATAAAAAATACTTTTTGTTACTTAATACAAAAAAGCGGGAGTTTAGTCCCGCTCTCATTCTAACATACACCACATAATTAAAGCATCTTCATTCGTATCTGCGTAATAACGTGGGCGAATGCCTACAGGAGCAAAACCATGTTTTTCGTATAGCCTTCTAGCTACTATGTTACCTACTCTTACTTCAAGAGTAGCAGCACGGCATTTTTCTGCCTTCGCTTGCTTAAGTAAAGTTTCAATTAGTGCTTTACCCAGGCCTTGACCACGGTATGCTTCTAATACTGCTAAATTAGTGATATGAGCTTCGTCAACAATTATCCACATCCCACCGTAGCCCACAATTTTACCATCTTCTAAGGCGACAAAATAACGGGCAACATCATTTACAGAGAGTTCAACACCTAAAGCAGCTTTAGACCAGGGAGTTGTAAAAGAACTCTCTTCGATAATCACTAAACTATCTAAATCTTCAAACACAGCCTGACGAATTTCCATCTAGTTATAGGCTCCTGTCCTAAGTAGTATCAATGTAGATAGCTTGTCCTTAATTACTCTCTTTCTTAATCTCGGCTTCTGATTTCCTTAAATAGTTGGGTACCAAAAGATCAAGATTAACAGCTTCAGACATTAAAGCTCTAAGCCCTACAGAAGCTGGATGAAGATAATTTAATGTTCCTTTTACTATCACAGCTTGAGGTAATTTAGCCTTAATAGCTTCTTCTTCCTCAAGGGCACCTTCACCTAAAAAATAGCTTTTCATATGGGGATCTACACGGGTAAGAAAGTCAGCTAGTGACTCAGCTGTGGAGGGTTCTACACAGCTAATTTCTTGACCACTACTAGCCCAAATGGCACCATAGATCTCGCCACGTCTAGCATTAAGTAAGGGACATACTAACCCTTCGGTATAACTTAATTGGCTAGCTAGAGCCTCTAATGTGTCTACTTTATAAAGGGGTATATCTAAGCTTAAAGCTAAAGCTTTAGCGGTAGCTAGTCCAATGCGAAGCCCTGTAAAAGAGCCGGGACCATAAGTTACTGCAATGGCCCCGAGTTCTTTCATTTCTATGCCAATCCCTTTCATGACACTGTCAATGGCTGGGATTACCCGTTCGGAATGGGTTTTTCTTTCGATATCTAAAACATATTCACCTAAGACTCGTCCATTATCAATAACTGCTGCTCCACCTGTCTTTGTGGCTGTATCAATTGCTAAAGTTAGCATGTAAATCTCTCCTTGAATTGGCTAAGCAGCTTTTGGTAGCTTGAGCTGGCCATAATGTCTAGAATACGACGATTATAGCTTTCTGAGTTATCTCTCTCGGGTAGTAGTTTAATAGCTAACCGTTCTGGTGGTAAATCTCCATCTAAGAGTTCTGCCCATTCAATGACTGTAAGGCCATCACCGTAGAGATGATCTTCTAAACCTAAGTCAAGTGCTTCACTAGGATCGTCTAACCGGTATAGATCCCAGTGATATAGAGGGATTTTCCCTCTATACTCCTGAACTAAGGTAAAAGTAGGGCTGGTAACACTTTTAGGATCTATTCCTAAACTTTCAGCTATACCTTTAACCAGATGCGTTTTCCCAGCTCCAAGAGGTCCACTTAAGCAAAATAGATCACCTGGTTTAGCTAATTCTCCTAAAACTAAACCCGCTTTATGGGTCATTGATTCGTTAAGCAAATTAAATATCATTTTTTCTTTTTCTCTCCCACCGACTTATACTGCACATAACAAATAGCAGCAATCAATGCCGTTAGAAGGAAAAAAATCAAACTACCACCATAACGATGCCAAGCTATCACATCCACAAGAAAGATAACAGATAAGATAGCTAGTAAAACGCCGTTAATTAACCAATACATTTTACCCGGTTTCTTCATTTCTTCATCACTTTTAGGCATTTTACCTAACCTTCTTTCTGCCTATTTGTGCGGCACTATTAATAAAAGCTATAAATAATTTTAACATATTATTATCCTTTAGGTACATCCATTCTGGATGCCATTGAACCCCTAAAACAAAATTATGTTTTTTACTTTCAATTGCTTCGATTATGCCATCGGAAGCGACACCCGCTACTTCGAAATCGGGAGCCACATCTTTAACAGCCTGATGGTGGCTACTATTTACCCAGACTTCATCCTTTTCTATTATCTCCTGCAGAAGAGTTTCTGATTTAACAGCTATTTTGTGTATACCATTATAAAAGTTAACTTCTTGAGCATGTTTTAATGTTGTTTTTGGTTCTGTGTAGATATCTTGATAAAGTGTTCCGCCTGCTGCAACATTGATCAATTGATGACCACGGCATATGCCTAAAATTGGTATATCTCTATACATAGCCTCTCTACATAGTCTCATATCATTAGCGTCCCAATCGAGGTCTACCTGTCCTAAACGAGCCATAGGTTCTTCGTTATAAAAACGAGGGTCTACATCAATTCCTCCTGGTAATAACAGCCCGTCAACAATACTAAGCAAGGCCTCAGTTTCCACTTCTGCTATCGGCAAAAGAACTGGCACGCCTCCTGTTTTGACTATGGCATCGGTATAAGGCTTATGTACATACAAAGATTGTCTGCTACCGCGCCATTCTTGCCCACAAGCAATACCAATAATTGGCTTCACAATTCTTCCCTTCCTTGTCCTTTATCGTAGGAAAGTGGTGATACACTATTATCGTCTATCTCCTCGTTTTCGCCTTCTTCCTCTATTTCATTTTCAATATGTTTTTCATCAAAACCTAATGAAAGCTTAAGTGCTTCTTGTACTTGGGCTAACTCTTCTGGTGAGAGTTTACCTATTTTTTCTTTGAGTCTACTCTTATCAATTGTTCTAACCTGTTCTAATAATACCACCGAATCTTTATCAAGTGGTCCTTCTCTAGCAGCTAGAGGCACATGCGTAGGTAATCTAGCTCTTTTATGTCTTGATGTTACTGCTGCGACAATGGTAGTAGGACTATATTTATTACCAGTATCATTTTGTAATATTAAAACTGGCCGGACACCACCTTGTTCTGAACCTACTACTGGATTCAAATTGGCGAAGTAGATTTCGCCTCTTTTTACTCTTGGTGTCTTTTGCATCTTCTTCTTGGCCATTCTTCTCCCCCCTCTCTAAGGAATAGGGATCCTTTCATCTATTAATTTTTTCATTGTACTAATCTCTTAGAGCCTTCTAATATTTTTAGTTACTACCCCCTTTAATTAATTCTATCACAGCTAGGCTCGTTCCGCTTCTTACTCAACATATATTATATTTGATAATTAGCAACGAAAAACAGGTAAATTATATAACTATTAAAAAAAGTTATAGGTAATCTCCTGTAAATTTATGCAACTAGATCATAACTATGTAGTAAACCTCTAGGGCGATTAATGGTTTTTTAAGTAAATAAATATAATGCTTGGCAATGATACCTTAGGGATTTAAGGGACGGGGTCTTACAATACCCCGTCCCTTACAAGCAAAATAAGTCTCTTTCCCTAGATAGTTGGGGGGATTTCATCTTCATTTTCTACTTTGAATTAGTGTTCCTTTTCTATCGTATGATTTGTTTAATCTTTTAGAACAAGTATGCAGTAGAGAAGCTTAGAGTTTAGCAAGTTCACCTTTTAGATGATCAATTACTTTAACCGGTGTAGGATCAGCATGATTAAGCATAGCTAAATACCAGCTTACAAAATCACCGAAGTAGATTAATGAGAACATCCTCGCAATATTACTCTTACCACGTGAGTGTACTTCAGTAATACCATGAACATGAGGACGAATAATATCACTAGTTACCTCCATACGTTTTCTCATACGTACATCTTCATTATCCTTTAGAAGAATAAGATGGATCTTCTCTGTAAGCTCTGGATGTTCCCAACCAACAGTTTCGTTATGATTAAGCTCTGAAAAGGCATTCCAAAAAGCTAAGTGTTTACTATTTTCATTAATCTGGCCTTTCCATCTAGATGCTACAACTCCACGGAATCCCTCGGTCCCATAAATAAGAGGTATGCGACCTTTCAGGTTCTCTGCTAACACTTGAGCAGGATTTCCAGGTGTAGCTAGTGAGAGTTCATTTTTCATCTCTCTAAGTAATATAATCGTTTCTTCACTATCGTTTTGTTTATCGGTAATTAGACCTAAACGGCTAAATGCTACTAAGATAGGGAAGAAAGAATATCCTAAAGCTGCTCGAGGAGAAATACCTCCTGGGATAAAGATTAGAGGATAACCGTTTTCTTTAGCAATGGTAGCAATCTTACCACCTGTTGTAATGCAAAGAATCTTAGCATTTTTACTCTTGGCTTCGCCTAAAGCGGAGATAGTTTCTTCGGTATTACCAGAATAACTAGAAGCAATTACTAAAGTATTCTCATCTACAAAGGCAGGTAAATGGTACTCTCTATTAACTAGCATCGGTACTTTTAATTCGTTAATTAGAACCGATCTTAAAAGATCGCCACCAATTGCAGAACCACCCATACCCAAAAATACGATAGCTTTAACATCTTGAACAGATAAATTACCAAGCTGAGCATTTTCACCTATCTCTATAGCTTCTTGAACTTGGAGAGGAAAGTTTTCGATAAGGTTCAACATACCCACAGGATCATACTTTTTCACAATTTCTGGAGTAAACATATGGTTACCTCCCTTATAAATAAGGTGGCGATATCAGGTCGCCACCTTTTCAACGCTCCGTCTCTTCCACCTCACTGGTGTCTTCAAGGCTAGAGTCCGAAGAACGCTTGCGCCTCTTCTTCCAATAGTGCCAACCTACTAAAGCTATACCACATAATACTATACTGCCCCAAACCAGATATCTAGTATCAGGAACAAGTTTTTTTAATATATCTACACCTTGAGCTGTTTTTACGCCAAGCCATAACCAGAACCACGACCAAATGGTGGCTCCCAAGGCGCTAAATAATGTATATTCAATAAGATTATATTTAAACATACCTGCTGCAAAAATTGCTGGCGTGCGAATCGGACCAAACAATCTGCCCCAAAAAACTATCTGAGGTCCTCTCTTAGAAAACTTTTCCCCATAACGATCTATCCCATCTAAATCTTTACCAAAAAAGCTTAAGAATTTAGATAGTAAGGGTCTGCCACCCCATTTAGCAATGAGATAGCCTAAAACATTACCGACAAGATTACCTATGGCTGTCACAATCCAGGCAGTCATAAATGACATCTTACCTTGAAAAATCAAGAAACCAGCTGCAAAGAAAAATATCTGCACTGGCCCTGGCATACCCGTTCCTTCTACTACTAAACCTAGAAAGAGGGCTAGATAACCATACACATTCACTACTTTTGTTATATAAGTACCCATATTGGCCAATGGCAACATTCCTACACCAACCTTTTTCCACAGTTAGCCTATGTTAAGAATACCTTAATAAGCTTGCCTTGTAAAGATAACTTATGTAGAGGATCGAAGATGGGACTAAGTATCCTCTGACAGAAAAGAAAAAAGCTGCCAGCTTTGGCTGGCAGCACCTTATCTTAGCGAATGCGCTCTTCTGACTCGCGGTCGAAGAGATGAATCTTTCTCATATCGAAAGCGAACTCCATTTCGTCGCCTTCTAGAGCTTCTGTGTAAGCATCAACACGAGCAACAAAGAGTTTGTCATCTTTAGCTAAGTAGAGGTGAACCTCTGAACCCATTGGCTCTACAACCTCAACTTCAGCGTTGAATCTAGCATCTGGAGAAGCGTTAGGGCTGATTTGTACGTCTTTAATATCTTCAGGACGTACGCCAAGAATAACTTCTTGACCAACATACTCCTCAATGTTCTCAAACTTTGCTACTCTTTCTTTGGGCACTTTTACCTTGAATATCTCTGACTGGAGCCAGTACTCGCCATCTTCTTTGAGTAGCACACAGTCATCAAAGAAGTTCATTGCAGGGCTGCCAATAAAGCCAGCTACGAAAACGTTGTTAGGCTCGTCATAAATTTCTAGTGGCTTACCAACTTGTTGGATAAGACCGTCGCGCATAACTACAATTCTGTCACCCATGGTCATAGCTTCTGTCTGGTCGTGAGTAACATAAATAGTAGTTGTTTGCATACGATGATGCAATTTGCCAAGTTCGGATCTCATCTGAACACGTAACTTAGCGTCCAAGTTGGAAAGAGGTTCGTCCATAAGGAAAACCTTTGGCTCACGGACGATAGCACGACCGAGAGCGACACGCTGTCTCTGACCACCAGAGAGCTGCTTTGGTTTACGATCTAGGAGCTGTTCAATGCCTAGCATTGCGGCAGCTTGCTTAACACGCTTGTCAATATCATCTTTAGGGAACTTACGTAGTTTCAAACCAAAAGCCATATTATTGTAGACATTCATGTGTGGATAGAGAGCATAGTTCTGGAAAACCATGGCAATATCTCTGTCCTTAGGTGGTAAATCGGTTACATCCATGTCATCGATAATGATGTTACCCTCTGTAACATCTTCGAGGCCTGCAATCATTCTTAAAGTAGTTGATTTGCCGCAGCCAGATGGTCCTACGAAAACAACAAATTCTTTATCTTGAATTTGTAAGTTGGCATCGTTAACAGCAATGATGTTACCATATTTTTTAGTAACATCCTCCAATACTACGTTGGCCACTCTATTCTCCTCCTCATACTCGATCAAGTATAAAAAATATATATTTTTTTTGGAATCTCAAAACCCAGAAAGTACCCCATTAAATAGCCTCTTATGCCAGGCCAAGGCTTAGGGTCGGGGATTTATCCCTCCAGGTGGTGAAAGACTCCTTCTTCCCAATTACATTTATTCAACGGGTACTAGCGTTATCCTGCATAGATGCTTGAGTTTTTACAAAAACATGACTGTTCAAGCTTTAACCTAACCTTTTTTACATCTTTTGCCTACCACTAATCCCTAAAATACTAAACCTGGCATACCTTTTTTTAGTTTTCGCTTTCTAAAATAAATTTCCTTTTTTTAATCCCTTGCTCTCCTGGCAAATTCATCCAAACTTAACTAAGAACGACTGCTCTACTTATGAACACCTTGAAATTATTTTGTTTAAACTTCTCTTTCTGGTTACTTAATAGCCTAGATCAAGGAGATAAAAAATAGCTACTAAAACTTTTCTTAGTTCTCATCTAAACGATTTATATCGAAAGAACACCAACTTGGGAAAATTTAACTTACCTAAAAAGAAGGTGCTTTATTAGATAAAGTTAATATTTATGGTGAGTATTTCTAAGGGGGGGTGATTTGGTGAATAAAAAAAGCAGCTTTCTTTGCTTGCTGTTATTAATTCTTGTGGTACCTACCCAGTGCATGGCTTTTTCGTTAAAAGAATTTTTTTCATTACCCAGAAAAGTACCTCTGCCAAAAGAGGGCGAGTTGCAATTAAAACGCCTAAAGTTAACCCCCGCCGAAGGACTGCTAACTACTATTTTAGGTGGTCGTGAAATTAGTAAGCTTAATATCTCACTACTTAACTCTCCCCAAGCTAAGAACAGCTATTTGAATATTGAACTATTTTTACTTTATTACACCGATGGTTCGGCTACTCCCCAAAGAATATCTCTTTCTACAGCTAGTAACAAAATTGACCCTGCTATAAAACAAGAGACCTTAGATTATCAAATATTTTTGTTTTGGGGCTTGGAAAAAGCAACCCAAATTAGAACTATACGTTATGGGCTCCTCCCTCCAAGTGGAGATGTAAGGGGCGCCGCTTTTATTCCTCTAGATAGTCCTTTAATAGACTTTCAAGATAAACTTGGATCTGGTTTAATTGCTTCAAATAAGCGTTATGATTATCAATTTAACGAACCGATTCCTCTTGTTTTTTTCCATTTTGATGATCTAATGTTATTTATTCCTAGTAAGCTCTTTAAAGATAATAACTATCATTTAGTTTCTCTTAAAGATGTCACCCAAAAAGAAGAGCCAAAGGGGAGGATCTATATCCTTTGTTTGCAAATTAGCCTATCTGAAGTAGCTTTATACAAATCTATCCCTTAAATTAAGAATAACTTATTTGTTTCCTGATTTAATATCCCTAATTAATCTGAGTAAATACGAATAACCTAACCTACTAAGGAGGTAAGGAAAATGTGGCACCATCTTTCTAAAAAGTCTAGCCTATTAAACCTTGTCGTTTTCTTGGTAATTATTTTGGTCACTCCTACCTTTGCTACTACCATACCCCAGCCACAAAAGGATAGCCTTATTATCTCGGCTGTCCCCTTAAATAGAGATTCAAAGAATATTTTCCAATTATTAGATCTAA
>DHDH01000010.1:44267-59328 GCA_002399235.1 Firmicutes bacterium UBA4881
CTATTTAGTTCACTATCCTTCTAAATTGTTATCCTCGAAAATAACGCCCCTTAGTAGTTGGCAAAAAACGATTTCCTTAGAACCACCTCAAAAGACTACAAGCTTCAAAATTCTAATAACAGGTAAGGTAGATACCTTAAATAAATCTCTTTCACTAGGTCTTAGCATGGAGACCAAAGATGGTTTCAGTAAAGCTGAGGATCTTGTTATCCCCTTACCTAAATCCTGGGATAATAAACAGTTTGCCACTAACAATCATTTCTTTAGTGGCTATAGACTTTATAACTACGCTGAACCTGTTATACTCGCCGATTTTATCTGTGGTCAAAAAGCCTTACCTCTCTATACTTTTGAAGAACTACTTGCCGATAAAAAATACACTCTTTTTTCCCGGATACCTAGTTCAGGCAATCTCTATTTGCTTATCGGTACGTTCCAACTTGTTAAGTAAGGTAATAACCATTTTTGGTTTTGTGCCTTTAAAAGGCGTTTTCTGATTACCACTTCAAGCTGGAGGTAGAAAAAATGCGTAAAAAATGGCTAACCCTGACTCTAGTGCTTACAGCTTCTCTCCTTATTTTGGCCTTTACAACTGGTTTCCTTTTTAGTAGGCCAGCTAAGCCTACTAAAGAAAGTGC
This sequence comes from Firmicutes bacterium UBA4881, assembly GCA_002399235.1. Taxonomy (GTDB): domain Bacteria; phylum Bacillota; class DTU065; order DTU065; family DTU065; genus UBA4881. The sequence continues at coordinate 44,906 of DHDH01000010.1, forward strand.
AGTAATTAAATTAGTTCCCTTCAGTAAAGATCAAGAACGGCTCCTAAAGGCCCTAGGAGTTAAAACTATCAATAACTTTGAGGTTACTGTCTTAAACCCGGCTTCCAACTCGCCGCAATATTTAGTAACTAATATTTTTGTTCTCCACTATCCTAGTAAAAATGCTACACCCACTATAAGTTACCAAACTAGGTCTTACACTAACTTAGAACCCAGCAAAAAAGATACCTCATCGGTAATACGATCTCTACTATTATTTGAAAACTCATCTTCTAAAAATTCTTATGCTATGAATCTCATTATGGAAGATAAAATAGGAACTGGTAAACTATATATTGACCTTTTAGCAAAACCCGAAAAAGGGCATACTTTTTCCTACTCTAGTTTGCTGATAGCCTCTAAACCAACTTCATTTGCTTTGAAAGAGATTGTTCCTTTAGCATATTTTTTTATAGGTGAGTCTATCACACGTCCTAAAACCTATATAGAAGGTATACCTTCTGAAGTTTTCTTTACCAACCATGCAAAATCGAAGCCTACTAAAATTAACATCTTTAAAGATGATAAGTACCATTTAGTCGATGATTTCTTCGACTTCACAGGTGATGTGTATATCGTTTGCCTTGAGTATTCTCTTTCTGATAAATCCTATTAGATTCTAGAGAAGAATCCTCTTAAAACTAGGGATGGGAGTTATCATTGAGAGACAATAATCTTCTAACTCTGTGGAAACAAACACACCCCGGCTGAAGCCTGTTCAGATCCTAGAAAGTGTTATGAGAAAAAATTATTTTTGAGGTCATGTATATAAACCTCTAATACGGTTATTATATTAGTGAGGCAATAATCAAAGTAGGCTTTTAGTTTTTGATTATTTGCTCTCAATACCCACAGGTACTAGTTTACCTGTGGGTTTTCCTATTCTAGTGATTAAATAATATTCATTGTTCTAATGAGCAAAAAAGAACTCCCACCAAAGATAGGTGGGAGTTCCGGGGTTTAGTTTAGAAAGTTACTTTGACACCGGCTTCAGCGCTAGCACCCTTATCTGTGTTGTAAGCGCCTTTAATACTTAAGCCGTTAGGAGCGGTGTAGTTTGCACCAATTTCAGCAACAGGATTTTGGAACATACCGCTAACTTCAACAGATGCATTAACACCAAGGTTTGGTAGGCTTTCTACAAGATTAGTAGTTGCCTTAGCGGAAAGCTTTTGTTTGATATCTTTGTTAGCTTCAGCATTTACTTCGTAACGACCAGTTAAATTGGTCTTTTCAAGAGCGAAATCTCTTTCTGCAGAAGCAGTAGTCTTCTTCATGGTAATAGCATTAGCGTTAGGAACATTAAGTTCTGTACCAGCAGCATATCTAGTACCAGCGATCTCAGTGTTAGCACCAAACTTAGCTAAGCTAGTAGGTTGGTCATAGGAAGCACCGAGGTTGATATTTTGATATTTGGTCTGAACGCCAAGGTTGACACCACTTTGACCCTTGTAAAGGTCGACAGGGTTGGTTGGGTTACCCCAAGCATCTGTAGCATGACTACGATAGGTAGGATCGAAATCCTTATTAACAGTTCTGTAACCGAAACTTACTAAAGTATCAGGGTTAACTTTCATAGCGCCATCAATCTTCAGAGCATTCTTAGCATCTTTAACTTGGTTATCATTGAAGCTGCTAGCAAACACGGTTTGCATAGCTAGGTTTTCCAGAGGATTGAAAGCTGCATCAACAGCGATAGCAGTTTCGTTGTTCTTACCAGTTACTAAGGAAACTGCGCCATCAACAGGACCTACTGCACCAGAGGCTTTCAAACCTTTAGCTTGGAAAGGACCATTTTCAGCATTATCCCAGATATAGAAACCATTTAAGTCATATCCACCAAGAGCTACATCACTGATAGAAACGCCTTCTCTAGACATCTCAGCGATCCATGGGTTATAGCTGATATCCAAATCGCCTAAACGAGTAGTTACTTCAGGACCATTTTTCCAATAGGAACCCTTACTCTCTAGATACATTTTGCTAATAGCAAGGTTAAGGTTCTTAATTAGGTTATCTGGTGTACCAAAAACATCGGAACCTTCTAGTTTCCAAGGTTCGACCTGGACAACAGCCTTCAATTTGTCGCCGCCACCAGCTGAGAGACCCATTTCGAGTTTAACATTGTTCTGGGAACGGAGACCGTCTGTCATATCCCATTTTGATTTATTCTCTACATAACCACCAAAATGCATATCTTGTGCAAATGCTGAAACTGTCAACATAGCAGCTAGAGCTAAAATAGCCCAAATTTTAATTTTTTGCATCTAATAATTTTCCCCCTATTTTTTATCTGACCTATTGCAACACAACTAAGTAGGAAGTTTAGAATAACGTTTACTACGACGAAGCTGAGTTTAGGGAAAGGCGAGCATCCTTGTTTCCTCTCTCTCCCTTTTTTTATCTTTTTGTCTGCTACCTTAAGTCATCTTTGTAAGCCTTTGGGGGGAGCACCACCTTTCTTGGCGAGGATAGATGACTTATGTCAGTCACTTGACGCTTAACAAATTCACTAATTTAGGTCACTTCCCTTCAGGTACATTAAGGTGCTTCTACCAGGTGTTGGATCAAAAAAAAGCGAAGGTTCTCCTCTAAAGAACCCTCGCTTTTAGCTATCTTATAAGGTTTTTCCTGGTTATAGCCAAGCTATGTTATTGATCTCTTTAATCTCTTGAAGTACGGCTATCGCTTTATCTAATTCACGAATGAGAGGATGCGCTAATAATCCTTGCATAAATTGCTTTTTAGATTCGTTAGCTAGGCCATCGACAATTAATCTCTCGCTCTCACTAACTGACACAACTAGCCCTCTAATTATAGCAGGGAGAGAGCCTTGGTAAAGGCGTTCTACCTTCCCTTTAGTTATTATTACTGGTAGCTCAGCTACACTATCTGGTCTTAGATCAGAAAGAGCTCCTTTATTTTCGGTCACGATAATTGCCTTACCTTGTGTCTTTGTGGCTTTTAAATAGGGAATAATTACATCTCCATACCAAGGTACTGGTCGTTCTTTAAGTCCAGCTGGCTTTTTACCATCTGCTGCTTGGTATTCTTTCTTTAGATCAGCTTCCTTAGCTTCTAAGATTTCTCCTCTGGTTGGGCCTGTTTGTGCCTTTTGCCAAATTGAACTAGTAAAGTAATAATAACGGAGGTAAGAGACTGGTAAGAGGCCCAAAGTCTGGACTAACCTCGGATCCAACCCTAGTTTAGGGGCTATTGCTTCTAGATCAACTGCTTGGCCTTGGTAGAAGATGTTATTTAAAAATGCTAGATGGTTAATACCATAATAATTGAAGCTAATCTCGGGCCAAATCTCAGTGATAGTTTTCTTTTCACCTGCATGAGCTTCCACAACTCCTCTAAGTAAAGAGGTTGGTAAATCACAAAAACCAATCGCTTCAATATCGGTATAACGATTAAAATAGTCTATTACCATATTATTGGGATTAGTAAGAGCTAATACTTTAGCTCTTGGAGCTACTTCTTTTAGTTCTTTCGCTAGCTCTTTGAGGTAAGGGATAGTTCTAGCAGCAAGAGATGCACCTCCGGGAACTATGGTCTCTTCACCAATTATCCCGTACTTTAGAGGAAAACGTTCATCATGAGCTCTACCTGTCATACCACCAATTCTTACCTGTAATAAAACATAATCAACATCAGCTAAAGATGCTTTTCTATCGGTAGTCCAGGTTATCTTAATTCGCTCGCAAGCTAACCTTTGACAAACTTTTCCCACTTGCTCCAACTTTTCTCTATCTCTACCATTTAATACCAAATCTAGAACAAGACCACTATCATTTAAGGCTTCAATTAGTCCCGGCGTATAGTAACTGCTACCACCTATGACTGATATCTTCAAAGCTGCCACCATCCTAGTCTTTGCTTTTTTCTTTCTTCTGGTGATAATTGTTAAAACCTGCTTTCTGCGTATATATACCCTATTTGGCAGGTTTTTACAATTGTCTACCCGAATATTACCTATAACTACTAAAATTAAAGGCGGTGTAATTAATGTCCTGCTCAATCGCAGTTATTCCTGCTGCTGGTCTAGGTACAAGAATGAGGCCTCTAACTTATTATGTAGCTAAAGAATTGTTGCCTATTGGTGCACGTCCAGCACTCGATTATATAATGCAAGAATTAGCTGAATGCGAAATCCGTGATGCAGTTTTGGTAAGTTCTGTTACCAAAAAGCCTTACTTTGAACTCTATGCTAAAGAGTGTTTACAAACCTATGGTATAACTTGCCATATCACCTTGCAAGAAAATCCTATGGGCCTTGGGCACGCTGTGCTCTGTGCTAAAGATATTGTGGGAAATTCTCAATTTGTGGTAGCTTTACCAGATGATATTTTAGTTAAGGAAAATGCTACCATGGCTTTAATTGAAGCTGCTAAAGAAGTTGGTGGCTCTGCCATTTTAAGCCAAAGAGTAGATTGGGCTGATGTAGAAAAATATGGCATCGTCAAGACTGAAGACGAAAATAGCCTCCTGGTAGATAGCTTTGTAGAGAAGCCTCCCCGTGATAAGGCTCCTACTAACCTTGCTATCATTGGGCGTTATTGTTTCTCTCCTCTTCTTTGGGCTAAGCTAGATGCTGGTCTAGAGAAAAAACTAGCCACAAGTGATCCTAAAGAGCTCGATCTTACAATACCTATGAATGCTTTAATTAACGAAGGTCATAACATTAAAGCTTGCGAATTTAATGGCATTCGCCATGACACAGGCAAGATGGCAGGCTACATCCATGCGTTTTGTGAACTAGCTAAGGAAAATTAAGTATATGACCAAAATGTAAAGATACGGAGGGGGTAACCCCTCCGTATCTTCGTCTTCAAAGCTAAGTACTGTCCAAAAAGCATATATGTATCTTTAACCCTATCAATTACAGCTCTTACTATTATGGTGTTTTCTGTTTTGAATGTCTAATTTTTCTAAATACCTTACTTAAATAGTAAGCTGCAAGTAATATAATTGCTGGTGGCAGGAGTGCTGGTAAAACATATACCACAACGTCTATCAGTATTATGATTAAAAACAAAGCTAAAATAAATTCACCAAATCTTATTACCTTTTCTGATTTAGTATGCCTAAAGACGTAACTCCACAAAAGTACAAACCCACTTTTAAGAATTCTTAGGAGAGGAGACATCATTTTCACCTCTACTTATTTAGGTTAAACCCGCCTGTGCGTTAAATTCCAGCTTCTAGTAACATCGTAAAACAAAACCCTTCTGATTACTTTTTCTAAAGTAATAAGTACATCACTTAGTAGTTTTTTCCTCTCTCTAGAGCTTTATCATCAATATAAAAAAACGAAAAGGAGCAATTTTAGTTCCTCTTCGTCTTTTTTCTTAATTAAGCTTTTTGTGTTTTGGTTTCTACCTTATCTACTGCAATACTCTCTCTGACGATTACTGTTTTCCCTTGCTTAACAATACTGCCTACAGGACAGACCTCAGCACACTCACCACAGTTGGTGCACTTAGAATAATCAATACGAGCGAGGTTGTTTTCTACATGGATTGCATCGTATTTACAGGTCTTTTGGCATTTCATACAGCCTATACAACCAATGGTACATACTTTCCTTACATCAGCACCCTTAGAGATAGAACGACAACGTACATGTACACCCATGGAAACTGGTCTTAGCTCAATAATATTTCTTGGGCAAGCTTCGACACATTTATTACAGCCTGTACATCTACTCTCGTCTACTACAGGGATACCATGTTCATTTAAACCAATTGCATTGAAAGGACAAGCCTTCACACAACTGCCTAAACGTAAACAACCATAAACACAGCCCTTTGGGCCTCCAGCAGCACCCATAGCTGCACGACAATCTTGTAAACCATCATAGAGTGAACGGAGCTTAGCATGCTCATAGTCACCTTGACACATTACCTGAGCTACTTCACGCTCTTTAGTCTCATCAGCGTCGACACCCATAATGCTGGCTATTTGAGCTGTTACAGCAGCACCACCAGGAACACAACCATTAACAGGCATTTTCCCCGCTGCTACAGCTTCGGCAAAGGCTCTACAACCTGCAGCACCGCAAGCCCCGCAGTTTACTTTAGGTAAAACAGCTTCAATCTCATCAATGTGAGGATCACTTTCAACAGCAAACTTCCTCGAAGCCAAGGCTAGACCTAGACCAAAGACCAGTCCGAGAGAGCCCATGACTATCAAGGAGAGAATTAACGGACTCACAGAATCATCTCCTCTCAGCTAGGCAGGATTCCCGAAAAGCCCATAAATGCCATAGCCATGATACCTGCGGTAATCAAAGCAATTGCTGGACCACGGAAAGCCTCCGGAATCAGGTCTTCTTTCATATCTTCTCTTAAACCAGCCATCAATGCTAAAGCTAGGGAGAAACCTATACCACCACCGAGAGCAAATACTACAGTCTCGATAAAGGAATAGCTTTCTCTTACAGCCATAACTGCTAAACCTAAAACAGCACAGTTAGTAGTGATAAGAGGTAGATAGATACCTAAAGCTCTGTGTAGAGCTGGGGTATACTTCTTCATAACCATCTCAACAAACTGTACTAAAGTTGCGATAGCTAGAATGAAAACAATAGTTTGCATATATTGAAGTTCTAGAGGAATCAAGAGATAGTGATTAATTAGCCAAGTGGCAACCCCAGACATAACCATGACGAAAGTTGTCGCCACGCCCATGCCTAAAGAGGTGTTCACTTCCTTAGAAACTCCGAGGAAAGGACAATTACCAAGGAACTTGGCCAACACAAAGTTGTTCACAACAGCAGAACTGATGAACAGTAGAAGTAGTTTCGGCATTCCTTTCCACCTCCTCAGGCTGCCTGGGAGCGGTCAGAGATCTTCTGCAGTTCTCTTTTCCGCTTGGCATTGATATTAATAAAGTTAACTAGACCAACGATAAAGCCAAGGATAATAAATGCTCCTGGGGCTTGACCGAAGATCTGAATAGGTTTAAAGCTTTCGCCAAAGATAGTCATACCAAAGATAGAGCCTTTGGCTAGCAATTCTCTTATGCTAGAGAGAACAATTAAACCCCAAGTAAAACCAAAGCCCATACCCAAGCCATCGATTGCTGAGGCTATAACACCATTGCGGGAAGCAAAAGCTTCAGCACGACCTAGGACGATACAGTTAACAACAATTAGTGGAATGAAGATTCCTAGTAGTTGATATATCTCAGGGAAATAAGCATTTAGCGCCAAGTCTACTATCGTAACAAAGGTAGCTACAATAATAATGTAACTAGGTAATCTAACTTCATCGGGGATAATTTTTCTCATTAAAGAGATCAAAATACTCGAACATACAATAACAAAGGTTGTAGCAATACCCATAGCTAAACCATTCATAGCTGATGTGGTTACTGCTAGAGTTGGGCAGAGGCCGATTAACATTACAAAGTTGGGGTGCTCTTCCCAAAGGCCTTTAACGAACTCTTTAAACAAACTCTTTTTTGCCATATCAAGCACCCTCCTTTATCGTACCATCTATGAGGAATTGCTCGAGATTTTTCAAGGCATTTTGTAAGGCAGCAGCGACACCCTTAGAGGAGATTGTTGCACCTGCTACACCTTGAATATCTTTACCTGTCTCAAAGGGGTTACCAGTTGGTTTGCCAGCAAACTGCTTAGTAAATTTCTCTTCAGTAATCAGAGAACCTAAACCAGCCGTTTCTGTTTGCTGAACGACATCCATACCTACAACCTTTTCTAAAGTACCATCGAAGGAAATCATAATAACAATGTCACCATGGTAACCTTTAGCTTTAGCTACAACTGCTACACCAGCAAGCTTACCGTTTTCTAGTGCTTGGTAAACTTCAAAGGCTGGAGCAACTTCTTCTTGGGCAGGCTCTGTTGGTGCTTCGGCTGGGGCTTCTTCTTCCCCACCAGTGAAATCAAAGGCATCACCGAACATATCACCAAAGTCTACTGCTTCCTCTTCTTCACCAAAGCTAAACGTTTCTTCGGAAAAATCAACTGTATCTAGATCTTCACTATCTTCAGTAAAGACAGTTTCTTCTTCTGTACCAATTTCTTCAGCTTCGTCATTCTCTTCAAATGTAAAGCCACTTAGGTCTAATTCGACTTCTTCTTCATCTTCGCTCTCCTCGAAAGTGAAACCACTAAAGTCTAGTTCGACCTTTTCTTCTTCTGCTGGAACTGCTGCCTCCACAGGAGCAGCATCTGGATTCCAGTGCCAATCAGGACTCAAGCCAGCTGCTTTTCTAGCTTCGGCAACTAAGGAAGCTAAATCACTATAATTAGCTACTTTAGTGATTTGGGCACCTTCTGGAAGCAACTTTTGAGCGACTATCCGTAGTTTATCGTTTTCTCTAGCTTTAATAATTGGTGAGAACTTATCATTAGCCAGAGTCAAAACTGCAGCTGACACTAAAGAAATAATCGTAAGGACAAGAACTATATTTAATAAATTAGATTTTTTCATGTGCCTCACCTCCCGTAGATACGGGGTCTAGTGGTACGGTTAATAAGTGGGACAGCAGCGTTCATCAAAAGAATTGAAAAGCTGACGCCCTCTGGCATGCCTGCTCCGTTGCGGATTAGCATCACTAGAAGTCCCACACCAATACCAAATACCCATCTACCTTTAGGTGTTACTGGGCTAGTTACCATGTCAGTAGCCATAAATAAAGCGCCTAACATGAGACCACCAGCCAACAATTGAGCAACAGGGTCTAGACCCATCAATAAGGAGAGAACTACAACTGAACCAAAAATACCAGTAACAATTCTATAATCGATATGGCCCTTAATTAAAAGATAGATCCCACCGATTAAAAGAGCTAAAGCTGATGTCTCGCCTAAGCAGCCAGGTATACTACCAAAGAACAAGTTAGTAAGAGGTACTGTACCTCCTGCTTTCATAACAGCGAGTGGTGTCGCTGAAGCGATAGCATCATAACCTGCTGGTAGAGCCCATTTAGTCATTAACATAGGAAACGAAGCTGTTAGGAAAACTCTACCGACCAAAGCAGGGTTAAAGGGATTTGCACCAAGTCCACCATAGACTTGTTTACCAATAATAATTGCGACTGCACTACCTAAAGCAGCCATCCATAGTGGTGCTGTAGGAGGCAAGTTCATAGCAAGTAATAAGCCAGTAACAATAGCACTACCATCACTAACTCTTAAAGCCTGTCCTCTGAGTTTCTGCCAAACAACTTCAGCAGCTACAGCTGAACCGATAGAAACAAGGACTATAGCTAGTGCGTACCAGCCAAAGAAGTAAACACCTGCTGCCACTGCTGGAAGTAGGGCAATGGCTACAGAGTACATAATCGACTGGACAGTATCTTTCGCCCTAATATGAGGCGAAGATGCAATAATAAGCAGATCTTCAGCCATCTAAAACCCTCCTTAGGCCGTTTCAATTGCCTTGCTAGCGATTTTTTGATCTTCACGCTTTTTACGGGCAATCAGTTCCATCTTACCAACCCTAATCCATTGAACCAAATGACGCTTAGATGGACATACATATGAGCAGCAACCACATTCAATGCAATCGTTTAGGCCCATTTTCTTAGCCTTGTCCAACTCTTCTTTAGAGACTAGTCTTTCTAGCATATTAGGCATTAAATGCATTGGGCAGTGGTCAACGCACCTAGCGCAGCGAATACAAGGATCGGGTTCCCCAATTAAAGGACTTTCATTACGGCCTAAGACAAGAATACCTGAGGTACCCTTGACGACCGGTTCATCAGTTTCATGAATGGATGTACCCATCATTGGTCCACCATAAATAATTCTACCAATAGGTTCTTTGGTACCACCAACGATATCAAGGAGTTTATCCATTGTAGTACCGATAGGTACGATAAAGTTACCAGGATTATTAACGATATCTCCAGTAACACTAACTGCTCTTTTTACCAAAGGCATACCTTTTTGGATTGCTTCAGCAATAGCCACAGCAGTACCAACGTTTATAACTACAACGCCGACTTCGTAAGGCAGAGTTCCAGATGGTACTTCTCTATTCAAAACTGCTTTAATAAGCTGTTTTTCGCCGCCTTGTGGATATTTAGTCTCTAAAGCGACAACTTCGCAGTTAGGACCGCACCTCTTAGCTAGTAATTCAATACAATCTTTTTTATTGTCTTCGATACAGATCTTGATATGCTCGGCACCGCAAGCCCTAGCAGCAGCTTCAATACCATAGAAAAGCTCATCGGTGCGTTCTAACATGATTCTATGATCACAGGTTAGATATGGTTCACATTCAGCACCATTTACCAGAAGATAATCTACATCCTTACCTTCTGGTACGCAGAGCTTAACATGGGTTGGGAAAGTAGCTCCACCCAAGCCGACGATACCAGCTTCTCTAACAATATCGACAATCTCTCTAGAACTTAATTCTTCTAAAGAAGCCTTAGGTTTAATGCTTGGATCTAATTCATATTGACCATCGTTCTTAATAAATACAGCAAGTCCCCTTAAACCATTAGGTAGTAGTGTAGTATCGATTTTTTGTACTTCTCCTGATACACTACTATGAACAGGGACACCAACAAACGCACTGGTGTCACCAATCTTTTGCCCCACTAAAACTCGGTCACCTTTTTTGACAATCGGACTTGCTTCTTGACCGATATGCATCTTAAGTGGGATGATAACTACATCAGATGCATCTACGTTAATTAGAGGCTTTTGATTGGTAAGTTCTTTGTGGTAGTTCAGATGGACACCGCCTCTGAACGTCTTTGACGCCATTTAATCACCCCCGATAAATAATAACAGTACGGAAAAAATGGTGGCTACCGCCACCACATAACTCGTGGTCTTCTACAGGTAACTTCTACAAGTTAGAAAGTACTCCTGCCTGCTATAATACTCAATACTCCACTAAAAAAAGGTACACCAAAGAGGCTTATCTGTCAAATGTACTTTTACTGAAATGAAGACGAGTTTGTGTTTTTATCGACGAACCTTGTCAATTAATGCCTTATTTTCGCACTCTCTCATAGAGTTGAAATAGCAAAAGACCTGTTATCTTTTAAAAACAGTACCTAACGATCAGCTAATTGAGTAGTTTTGTCCTGATGTATATTTTTTTATAATCAGCTTGTTTTTGTAGTTCTGTGACTTTTTGTGAGTATATTCATCTATATATCGATAGTGATCTGTCGCTACATCAACAGGACTCCCACGATATCTATCCCACTTTTCGCTAGCTAACTTATTAACAAGTTTTCTCAGCGGATTTAAGCACTTTACTATGATTCTTTTATTGGTGTCAATGGTTCGCCGATGGTAAATTGCAAAATGGTGATTTTTACGAAGAAACATTAATACCATATGTAAAACCGACAGCTAAAGTAGCATTTGCTACACCAATAGGATTTTAGGATAGAATAAGGGGCTGTTGCACAACCGATTAGTTGTGTAACAGTCCCTTGTATCACTTTTTTAAGCACTCTGAACACGTTTTCGATAGACTATCTTATCTAACTGTGCATCATTAATCGTGCCATAACCCTCCGATATTCTTCTAGACATATCTTTTACGAATTCATCCTCGACGGATTTGTTTTTTGTACTGAACTTAAGAGCATATTGCTTACACATGGTGCCTCTTACTTCATAATTGTATAATTCTTTCCTTGTAGGGGCAACTACAATAAGCCTGCCATACGCATTTACTTTTGTAGAACACATATCTGTCTTTTTGTCAACATGTTCTTGTTGGAGGATCTTAAGAATATACTGCTTTATATAGGTTCCCACATTGAAGACATAACGCGGCCGTACAATTGATTTTGGAACCAGTAATATGTTTTTGTGCCCAACAGATAAAGGTCTTTCATGCAGTTCTTTCCAACTCAAGGTATCGCAATCCCAGTAATTTCCAATTAACACTTCATCAGATCCCAACGAAATCCCCCAAATGTTGCTTTGCTCGACCGTAAAGGAATATAATAATTTTCTTATTATGTTCGTTATTAAATCTGACATCTTATCTTTATCAAAGTTTTGGATATACATAGATTGTGCTAAAGGATTGTTTTCGCGGTACAGATTTTCACGAACAATATCGTAAAACTCCATGAATAGTTTTAACAGTTGGTCAGTGCTTGTACCCTTCCCATATTCGCTAATGGATTTCATTCCTAAATTTGTTTCATTGGGTTCTGAAGCATACTCCAAAAGGTCTCTCAACCTTTTGATATTTTTATCACGACAAGCTTCAAAAACTTCACGAAAAAAAGAATCAATACATTTGCGAGCATCTTCACAAAATTTATCTGGCAGTGCCTGGATAACATATGGGTCTATATACAGCCCAGTGTCCCACGTTTCATCAACGTCAATGAAATCAATATCTTTGTGCCCCAGAATAGCAAGATGGAATTTCTCGGAAATATGAATAATGATCTCCTCCTTGATTTTAAAATTATAATTTGCTATTGCAGTCAAGGAGAAACAATGGTACAATTCTATCCGTCGCAAAGAATTTGTACTCAATTTTCTCCGGCTTCGGTCGGTAAGGCATTGATATCTACCGAAAATAGATATCAGTGCCTTTTTTTTACAAGCAATGTAATCACTCCTTTCAATTTAGTTTAATTGCTAAGCAAAGGTTTCATCCAACCATTTAAAAAAGTAAAGCCTCGATGCAAAATGCAGAAGATTATCTGCTTGGTAGTCTTTTTTAAACATAAATTTAGTCGGATAGTCAATTGCAATAATATAATCACCTTTTTGAAGGGTGTGCTTTTTTTTCTGATCTGAGCAGATTTTTTTCAATGATAGCTTTTCCTTTACAGCAATGGTATCCAGGTGAACACCTGGATATGCTCCTCGTTTTTCGCTTAATATTACAATGCAATCTTCTTTCGAACCATAAATAGATAAGATCCGGTTGTGTGTCATCACATCACACTCCCTTAGTTATCTTCATATTTTATAATGTTAGGGACACCATTGTACCGCCCACTTAAATATGCCAATTCAATGTTCAAATCGGAACGAGATTTTCCGTATTCATATTCATCTAGTCTTATAAATTCAGATTCACCATTACGATTTGTGACAAAATAAATTTCATCCTTTCGCAATTTTCTTAAATTCAAAAGGCGGGATTCATGTGTAGTAATAATTAATTGATTAAAATTTGGTGTTTCAGGATTTAGATACATTGACACCAACTGTTCAGTTAACAATGGATGCAAACTTCTATCGATTTCATCCACAATATAGGTAACGTCTTGTTCTGGTGAAGTTATCATTTCTAATAATTCTAAAATTCTCTTAGTCCCGTCGGATTCTTCCTTAAATTCATATTGTCCGTGTTTTCCATGAGTGAATTGCACCGTTCTAATGTTTTGAATACCATCTGCATTGGCTTTGATGATATAGTAATTATCCCCTAAACGCATCACGACTGAAATTGACTTACCCTCTTGAATATCCTTACGTTGATACATTTCTTTGAAATCCGTTTCTATTTCTTCTACTACAGAATCAGGGACATCTTTAAATGCCTGTTCAGTTGAAATATCCACATATGACATTTTGTTGATTGGGATATCTAATTGTAATAAGCAATTATAAAGTTTATCGTTGTTCTCTGGGTAATTTAAAAAGCTATACATCCCTAAATCCGAGCTACTGTTTGGATATACAAATTTCATTTTGGTTAAAAACCAGCGATAGAGAAATTTAAAATATTGTAATGAAGGATCGGATTCAAATAGGTTTCCCTTTTTGGAGTTAATCTCATTTAAAAACAAAATATTTTTTTCGTTAGAAGCATCAGAAAAGTAAATTGAGAGTCTTTTATCAATTTCGGAGTTTTTAGCATTAACTTTCAGCTCGAAACGATTCTCGGTAAAATCTCTTACAAAAATTTGTTTTTGTTCCATTCTGGAATTTATTTCAACAAGCCATTCTTTAATAACTCTTTCGTCCTGCCATGACAATGTAAATCCATATTCATATATTTTCTTGTCAATAAAAACAGTATATATAAATTCTGTTGGTTTTCTACTCCATACTTCGTTGGACCTGTTGGTTGACATAAACCGTTTATCTAAGTAGCCATTCAAAATCATTTTTTTCCCGAAGTGCATAGCTTTAATAATCGTGGACTTTCCTGCCGCATTTCCACCATAGATTGAAGTAAACTTTAAAACAGATTGTTTATATGCCTTAAGAAGATGAGATGACTTTCCTCTAGCCTTGCCAGTAATAAGATTAAGGCTCTGTCTTTTGCCAATCGAGGCAAAATTCTCTACAGAAAAGTTTAATAACATATTATCCCTCCATGCCCTAGATAATACAATTAACCATAGTTATCCAGAGACCTATATCGCAACTCCATAATATAATGAGCACAGTTAAA
>DHDH01000010.1:59468-63474 GCA_002399235.1 Firmicutes bacterium UBA4881
TTTAACTGTGCTCATTATATTATAGGAAAATTCTGTTGTCAATAGTGCTATATAAGAAAATGTAGTTGTTCTATGATAATGTCATGTTGAACCTATTCTGGTAAAATTTTACCTATAAGAGAGGAAACATTTAACATGACTAAGCAGGAAATAACAAAACTGAGAGTCGTTGATCAAACTATTGCTAAGAACATTACAATCAGAGAAGCTGCATAGTCACTAAACCTTAGCGAATGTCAAGCGTTAAAGCTAAAGAAATTTCTGATTCCACAAAAGACAAAATAGCTAAACTCAAGCAGTCTGAGGCATATCAAGAAACTAATTTCGCTCATTTCCAAGAACTTATCGGAAAACATGAGAGTATTTCCATATGCTATCCTACAGTCTATCGTGCTCCGAAAAAAGCAGAGATTACTAGTCCTAAGAAAAAGCACAAATGTAAGGTTCATAATCGATGTAAGCGAAAGCCCCAAGAAGGCATGTTATTAACGCATCACCGCATCCTTGGATTATTGGTGGTGAGGGTTTTCCTCTTCATGGTGCTATTGATGATGCAACCTGAAAGGACCTTGGTATACGTTACTGCATATCGTAACCAAAAGAAAAAGTCCCGTTATAAGCACCAAATAAATCTACTACCCTAAGTCAACAAGCTCAGAAGGTAGCAGAAAAGATACTAACAACGGAACATATGCAGGAACTTAACAGCTATCCATTTTAAAGATTTTACTTCCTCTAATCTTTCTTCCATCTTGCTTACTATTAATTAATACAATGCAACAACTTGATCATAAAGGGAAATGGCATATTACTTCTAGCTAACTGGTTAAGCGTTCCCGTGATAAATAGTTCTTTGGCTGGACAATAAAACGCAAATGAACCTGAAATTCCTGCGTGACCAATAAGCTCTAGATTTGGATAGAATAGTTCTACTACTTTTGCCATCTTACATCTCATAAGACCACAACCATATTCTAAGCCAGCCATTTTAAGATCAAGCTTATTCCATTTATATAGTTCAGGTAAATATTCCTTAGGGAAGAGTTCTCCATTAAAGAAAGCCTTCATAAACACCATGTTTTCACTGGCATTAGAAACAATACCTCCAGAGGCACTTGAGGCAAAAAGAAATTGTGGTGTAGAGATAGTTTTATTTTTATAATAAACTTTCGGTAGGTTATCACCACTGATGGTTTGGTACAAATAGGTGCTTTTTAAATTAAGAGGGGTAAATATTAGTTCTGTAAATACATCGTTTAACTTCTTGTTAGTTACAGTCTCAATAATTTTCCCTAGTATCTCGTAATTGGTATCTGAATAATAAGCTTTACCTCTGGCTCCTGGTTTGAAATGAGGCTTCATAATTTTAGTCTCAGCAACAATCCGCTCCAAACTCCAGTCTATGTCTTGAGAATTAAGAAGCTCTTGATACAAACTTTTACCAGTAGAGTTTTTCTCGTCAAAATAATCAGGTAAACCTGAGGTATGAGACATTAGCTGATAAACAGTAAGGTCCTCTGAATAGTCTACTCCTTTGTAGACATGTATTTTAGCAAGAAGATCTTTAGGTAGATACTGGGAGATTGTATCTTCCAGTTTCAATAAGCCCTCTTCTCGTAGCTTTAATATAGCAGCAGCAGTGTACATTTTAGTAATACTTGCTATTAGATACTGGCTATCTTTCTCCATATCGCCAGCAGCTTCTAACCAAGAGAACTTCCCATCTCGTGATTGAATATTAACAACCGCTCCCAATACTAACTTCCTATCTACTCTTTTATTTAAAATACTATTTAACCTTTCCTGCAAATCGTTATGTACCAAATGTCTCGCCTCCCACCTCATAATCAAAAATAAGCTTTTGCTCTTCTTCCCCCACTACAGTCATATCTAGAGAGAATATTCTCCCTCACCTGCTTATAAGCGGTATTTACCGCCTAATTTATACCAATTTAAGTATAACATTTGTCTATCTAAATATTAAATACTCATTTTGTAGGAGCTTTCCTACCTTCGTTTATTTTGAGGATAGTAATAAGTTTTACAAGTTAAGGCCAGAGATTAACACTATCTAACACACTTTAAACTCTAGTAAGAGCCTACATAACTATGTTATAATTAATTGAAATTGTAGCGAAAGGGTGAAAGTTAAGGACAATGCGCAACTAATTCTATCTAGAACGAATTGAATTCTTTCTTGGTTCGGCCAAGGGATACAAACGTCTAAATAGGATTAGGTTTAATTTAAAAAGAGCAAGCTATAGGCAAAATTTGTTTAAAATTTGCTTCAGTAAGAACCTTCCTATTTAAGAATTGGAGGGTATTTTTTTATGCTTTTAATAGAAGCAAATAATATTAAAAAGATGTATGCAGATAGAGTCATTTTCGAAGCTATAAGACTAGAGATTCATAGTGGAGACCGTATCGGTCTAGTTGGTAGAAATGGCTCAGGTAAAACTACCTTATTAAAAGTACTCAACGGGGAACTTCTTCCTGATACCGGAACTGTTAAATGTCTTTGCTCGAAAGCTTCCATTTTACAACTCGAATATCAAGACTCAACGCAAGTTGATCCTTTAATTGGTAGCTATTATAATGCAATGAAGTTCCACACAACAATGAGTGAAGGCGAAAAAGAACGTTTAAAAATTGCTGATGCTCTATCTAAAAAACCTGAACTGTTATTTGCCGATGAACCAACAAGCAACCTTGATTTGGAGGGTGTTAATAGACTCACCACTGATCTAGAGAATTTTGCAGGTGCCTTCTTAATCATTTCCCATGACCGTCATCTTCTAGATACTGTTTGTAGTAAGATCTGGGAGTTAGAAAATGGTAAGATCACAGAATATCGGGGTAATTACTCTGACTACAAAAAACAAAAAGCAGAGCAGTTAAAAAGACAAGAAGCAGCATATGAGAATTATCTTGCTAAGAAAAGGCAATTGACTGAAGCTTTAATGGAGAAAAAACGTCAAGCTACCAAAAGTATAAAACCACCTAAAAACCTTAACCGCTCTGAAGCAAGACTCGGTAAAGATTATTATGGTGGTAAGCAAAAAAAGCTTGCTCACGTAGGAAAAGCTCTAGAGACAAGAATCGATAAATTAGAGAAGGTCGATAAACCGCATATTGCTCCTGAGGTGAAGATTCCTCTAGCACTTGAAAATAAACTCTATAGCAAGGTTATTGTATCAGCAGAAAACCTTACTGTAGCTTTTGGTGAGCGAGTATTATTACAAAATGCGAGCTTTGAGATTCTAAATGGTCAAAAAGTTGCACTCACAGGCCCCAATGGTGCAGGGAAAACCACCCTTTTAAAGATGATTTTAAATAGAGAAAGCCCGATTAAAGTAGCTACTAACGCTAAGTTGGGCTATTTTAGTCAGAAGCTTGATATTCTAAATCCTCAGGCAACCATTTTAGAGAATGTGCTAAACACCGCTATCCACACCGAGACTATTGTCCGTATCGTTTTAGCCAGGTTATTATTTAAAAACGACGATGTCCATAAGCGTGTTGATGTGCTTAGCGGTGGAGAGCTGGTTAAGGTAGCTCTTGCTAAAGTACTTTTAAGTGATATTAATCTCCTTGTTTTAGACGAACCAACCAACTACCTCGATATTGAATCAATGGAAGCACTTGAAGAGCTCTTAAAAAACTTTGAAGGTACTATAATTTTTGTCTCCCACGATCAATACTTTCTCGAAAAAATCGCCACTCGTAAACTAGTGATAACCAGCAAGTCTATACAAGTAGCAAAAATCGATACTCTAGTTGACGAACCCAAGACAACTAGCTCCAAACCAGATAAAAAACTGCTTTTGCAAACTAGATTAAGCGAGGTTATCGGAAAACTTAGCTTTGCCCAATCTGAAGAAGAACGCTTAACCTGGGATAGAGAATACACTGAAATCCTAGCACAGTTAAAAGAGCTATAAAAACAAAAGCTATGCCATTTTTGAATAATTACACCTAAAAGAGGATCAAGTATAATTAAGTTCGC
>DHDH01000049.1 GCA_002399235.1 Firmicutes bacterium UBA4881
TTTGTTCAGTTTTCAAGGTTCGTGGCACGTTTGTGCCGCAACATTATTATCTTATCACGCTATCTTATCCTTGTCAACAATTTTTTATGCACATTGTTTTTATTTATGGTTCGCAGTAGCGCGATATTTATACTATACAAGGATTTACCTACTACTGCAACTTGATAAATCCTGAAGCATGTTCGTTATAAGTCATTAAAGGAAAACCTGACCATTTTGGCTCCTTCTTTCATATCATAACTAAGAGATGAAAGTCTTATTTCTTCCAGACTGGCAATTTTGATGGGAGGTTTAAAATATGCAATGGCTAGGAGGCCCTTCAGAACAATCTGCTACCAAAGATCCCACCCTCAGGCTATTAGAAGAAATTAAAGAGCAACTTAATCGCCTGGAAAAAAACATGGTACAGGATAGGGATGAAACGGAAAAAGCAATAAAAGAGATACAATCACGCTTACAAAACCCTTTAAGCGAAATCTCAGTACCTAATATAGAACCAAGTAATCCAGACCTAAAAAAAGATTTAGATCTGACAAATCTCCTTCCCCTGTTAGGAAACTCGGAAAATCTTTTATCAAGTCCTTTGCTGAAACTAATCCCTCTTTTTTCAAACGATAAATACCTTAAGCTTCTTGATCTGATGCAAAAGGTCCAAAAGGGAGAATTACCTCCACCAAGTGAGCTTCTCCCAATCGCTAGAGCCTTTTTTGGTGAAACAGTTACAGCGCAAACAAGTTCTAAAGTCCCCATGTTGCAAAACATGTCTAATCAGTTATATACAGTTAGATCTAACTTAGAATCTACTCTAGAGCGCTTAGATAACATCAACACAGAAGCATCCGCTTTACTAGAGTTAATCGAGTTATTTTCAGCAAAAAGAAGGCTGGTACCGTAAAGGTACCGCCTTCTAATTAAATACGCATTATTCTCTTGGTCTCATATGAGGGAAAAGTATAACATCACGGATTGATGGAGAATCGGTAAGAAGCATAACTAAACGATCTATACCTATTCCTAAACCACCAGTTGGTGGCATACCGTATTCTAAGGCTGTAATAAAGTCATCATCCATGACATGAGCTTCTTCGTTCCCTGCTTCACGTTCTTTAAGTTGGTCTAAGAATCTCTCTTTTTGATCGATCGGATCATTAAGTTCAGAGAATGCATTAGCATGCTCTCTACCAACAATAAAGAGCTCAAAACGTTGGGTAAATCTAGGATCTTTTTCATCCTTTTTAGCTAAAGGTGAGATGGCTAAAGGATGTCCGAAAACGAAGGTCGGTTGAATTAACTTCTCTTCGCAGTATTTTTCAAAGAAAGCATTAACTACATGGCCATAACCCCAACTTGGTTCAATCTCTAAATTATGAGCTTTGGCTAGTTCCAAAGCTTCCGAATCTGACATTTGTCCAGAAAGGTCAATCCCTGCATATTCCTTAATAGCATCAATCATAGAGATTCGTCTCCAAGGTGGCGTAAGATCGATCTCTTGACCTTGATAATTTATTTTTTGGGTACCAAGAACTTTCTCTGCAACATAGCTAACCATGTTCTCAGTAAGCTCCATCATACCCTTCATATCAGAATAGGCTTCATAGAGTTCAATCATGGTAAACTCAGGGTTATGTCTAGTGGATATTCCTTCATTACGAAAGACTCTACTCATCTCATAAACCCTTTCAAAACCACCGACTACAAGTCTTTTAAGGTGAAGTTCGAGAGCTATTCTTAAATAAAGAGTCATATCTAGGGCATTGTGATGAGTAATAAAAGGACGAGCTGCAGCACCACCGGCTAGGGTATGCATTACAGGTGTTTCTACTTCCAAATAACCACGTTCATCTAGATATTCCCGTATAGCTTTAATTATTTTTGTTCTTTTAATAAAAGTATCTCTTACTTCAGGATTGACTATTAAATCAATATAACGTTGTCTATATCTAGTATCAACATCTTTTAGACCATGAAACTTATCAGGTAGTGGTCTAAGAGCCTTAGCTAAAAGAGTAGCTTCTAAGACTTCAACTGTAACCTCGCCGCGTTTAGTCTTAAACACTTTCCCTTTTATACCAATTATATCTCCCAAATCAAGAGATTGAAATTCTTTATAATTATCTTCACCTAATAGATCGGCTTTAACATGAAGTTGAACCTTACCAGACCGATCCATTATATCGACAAAAGAAGCTTTGCCATGACCACGAACAGCCATAATCCTTCCTGCCAATGAAACAGTTTGGCCTTCAAGTTTTTCAAATTGCTCAACTACATCAAGGTTGTCGTGGGTTTTTTCATAACGGCCACCCCAAGGGTTTTTTCCTTCATCTAGCATGGCCTTTAATTTGTCCTTCCGAACCTGCATATGCTCGGATATCTGTTCTTCACTAGTTTCATTGATCAATTGGCGTTCGTCGCTCATTGGCCTAAAACCTCCAAACATCCTAACTCATTAATTTACAGCTTCTATCCGATAAGCAATGTTGCCAGCAGGTGCTGCAACATGCACTACTTCGCCTTTACGACGACCTATAATAGCTTTCCCTACTGGTGATTCATTGGAAATTTTTGACTTTGCAGGATCTGCTTCGGTTGAACCTACCAAAGTAAACTCAAAGAGATCGTCTGTTTCGATGTCCTTGAGTTTTACTGTCGAACCAAGGGTTACACTTTCGGTTACTATTTCGGTGTCGATAATCTCGGCATTACGGAGTCTTGCTTCTAATTCAGCAATTCTACCTTCGACAAAAGCTTGTTCATTTTTAGCATCATCGTACTCTGAGTTTTCACTGATATCTCCAAAAGCAAGAGCTTCTTTAATACGCTCTGCTACCTCGCGCCTTTTGGTACGTTTTAAATAATCGAGTTCTTCTTCAAGCTGACGCAGTCCTTCTTGTGTCAAAAGAACTGGTTTTTCAGTCATTGGATTCCCTTCTTTCCTAAAGGAATATCTACTTTCTCGTTTAATCATGGAATGATAAAAATCCACTAGACAGTTAAAATCTAGTAGAATTATCATACAACCACTACAATGCTCTTCTGCTACTCAGTATATTATGGCCCAATGCAACCTTTTATTCATTAACTAAATATCATTAGCACTGTCAAGTGCATATAAAGCGGGCAGATCACTGGATAATCTGCCCTTTGATGGCTTCAATTATATATAGTTATATGCATATTGTCAACACTCCCAAACTTTAGTAACTTATTGCTACAGAACTATTAAATAAAAACCAGCTCTCACTTGCCAAACTTCCTTTTCTCATAAGACTTTTCTTATCAATCTATACAGCTTTCTATAAAAAGTTCCTTCTTCAAAAACACAATTTAATCATGCCCATTTTTCTAAGAAAAAAAGCAGTGACCATAATTAGGTCACTGCCATGATTTCGCATAACACTACAAGTGTTAATAGTTCGTCAAGCAGAGGTTCTTTTTTTAGCTATTCTTTCTTTGAGTTGATTTATTTCCTCTTCTTTAACTGCTCTTTCAAAACTTCTTAATCCAGCTAGTTCAAAACCGTGTTTTTCGGCTAGCTTTATCATTTCTTCTACCTTAGCTACCTCTAAATCTCGGCCTAAACTATAATTCTCGTAGCGACCTTCTAAAGCTAGGATCATGGTCTCTGCCATGCAGGCATAAGATGTTTTCGGTGGGAAGCCGAAATTAAAATTAAAATCAACATCTCCTGGCACAAGTACTGCTCCACCTTCGAATACTAATACATCATCTCTAACCTCAGCTACCCTTTTAGAGACATCTCTTGGTCTAGCTACATCGCAAACGATAGCACCTGTTTTTAGATCCTCTGGCTCAATAACCGAATCAACGGCACTAGTAACAGTAACTAAAGCATCTAGTGTAGGTAATACCTCGTGAGCATCGGTGTGAAGCGAAACTTGACCTTTAGAAGATATTGCTTCTTTTAATTGTTCTAATTCGTGTTGCTTCCTACCGATAAGTGCTAGTTCACCTACTGAACCGGCTAATACTTTCGAACAGGCTTTGCCAATTGAGCCATAAGCTCCCATTACACCAACCCGGCATTGGCTAAGATCGGTACCTAACTTATCAGCAGCCCATCTTAAACCTAATAATGCTGTAGCGACCGTATAGGTATTACCTGTTGTTACTGGTACATCAACATTTTTGGCAATTGTAATACCTGCATCGCCAACAACAGCAGTGTAAGCACCTAACCCGACTATTTTAGCTCCTTGTTGAGCTGCCAGATTAACTGCATCAATAATCTTTTTAACAACAAATTTTTCTGGCAATTTAACCATCTGTTCTGTGGTCAAGGTGCAGGCTGTAAACCAGCCCTCTGCTTCTTTTCCTGTGGCTGATTTGATACCTGTAATATGAGATACCTCTTGAGGTCCGATTTTTTTCATTGTGGAAAGTACAAGCTTTTCGGGCAAAAAGTTAGCTAAGGGACCAAACTTTCTGCTAATATCACTAAAGGTTATCGGGTGAATAACAAACCCGAACTTTTCCATAAAATAGCACCTCTATTTCTGCAACCACAACAACCGTGGTTGGAAATTTAGTTTTTCAAGTAAATCAAAATACTCTTCTTCTGTTAGTTCACTCTTCTTGCCTGCTAATGCTACTAACATTGATTCCATAACATTAGTTCCAAAAGAACGTCCGTTTAACTCAGGAGTAGTAGTTACTAATAGTTTTACTCCTCGATTACGAAGATCTTCGAGATCTTCTTTTGTAGTTGTATTAGTAATGATAACTTTCCCTAAGAGGCTTTTAGGCATATGCTTTTTAATCATTAAGTAATCGCCAGCAATAATGTCAGCCCAGGCATAATATTTGCCATATTTCTCTACAATATTATCCTGGCTTTTGCCAGTGGGGTATAGTACAGAAAAAGGTAGTCTGATAGCAATAGGAGCAATTGCCCTGGCCACTTTGTCTAAGCTATTTAAACTATGAAGCGGTATACTAAGTCCTAGAGCAAACATAATATCGCCAATAACTATGTTATTAGTTAACTTTTCGATCTCATCAGCCATACCAAAACGGTCCATACCACATACTAATAAAACATTTTGATCTTTAAAATTAACAATACCTTGATTCTGTAGCTGTCTGATGACCCGGCGCTCAAGAGTATTTTTTAATCCACTACCATCAAGAATTGGTGTTTCTTTAGTCGCATTAAGAAATTTCCTAGAATCACCAATAATGTAGCGTTTACTTTTAGAAAACAAATAAAAGTCAATACCGCCAAGACCAATAGCATCTACTTTTCCATCAAGGTTTTTAATAGTCTCAATTGCTTTGTTGATATCACCGTCTGTACCTATGCGTTTAAGTAAAAACTCCTCACCCATTACTTCGACCGTTGCTTCATGGTTTCGTTTTGATGATCCAATACTAACACTAACTACCTGCTTCATTTAGCCTCCCCCTTCCGACGTATCTCGCGGATAAGTGATCTTATCTCATTGGCGTCTACCATAACATCCTCTTTAATCGGAGATTTACCAATTTCAATTGTTAGTACCTGTTTACCAATAATTGATTCTGCAAATTGACCCCGGAAATTCGAAGCAAGGAAAATAATTGTGTCGAAGTTTTTTATGGTTTGAATTAGTTCGAGTAGATTGTTTACTAAAGTTGCTCCATCTGTATCGGAAACAAGATCCCAACGTTCTTTATCAGTGAGAAGATAAATAAATTCTACGCCTTCTTCATAAGCGACCTTTTCTAATTCCTCTTTGTTAGCAACTGGAAACCCCACTAGGGCAATTTTCCCACCTTTATGCACCTCACCAAGGGTTTCTAGCCTGGAAATAAAGGTGCGATCTACATCGAGATATTTAGCTACATCGGTTTGGGATAACCCGCTCGCACGCATCTTCAGAATGTCATCAATACGACGAACCACTTTATCACGATCTATAAGTTTTTCGCCGATACGAATCAATCGCATACCGTGCTCCCCTTTATTTTTCCCTCCATATTTTGTGCACACTTCTGTGAACAGATATATTTTACCAAGGCTACTTTTAAAAGTCAATGAACCCCTAGTCCTAGGGGTTCATTAAAAAAATAATCTCTTTTAAGTCAGCTAGTGTAGAAATATTATTAAGTCTGTGTCTTAGAGTCCTAGCTTGGGGTTGTCCTTTTAAATACCAAGCCATATGTTTCCGCATCTCCATCATGGTAGTTCTCTCATCTCTATAGGTAAGCATTAAAAGAGCATGACGATAAGCTGTCTGTAGCTTCTCCCTAAAAGAAACTGGCTCAATCTTTCGCCCGTCTTCTAGTGCTAAGATCTCCTTAAATATCCAGGGATTTCCCATAGCTCCTCTACCGACCATAACTATGGCGCAGCCTGTTTCTTTTTTCATTCTTAGGGCATCTTCGGCTTGCCAGATGTCACCATTACCGATAACCGGAATCTTTACAGCCTGAACTACCTCGTTAATAGCCTGCCAGTCAGCTTTTCCACTATAAAATTCGTCTCTTACCCTTCCATGTACCGCAATAGCACTAACCCCAACTTCCTCTAACTTTTGGGCCAGTTCTACATGGACAAGGGAATTTCGATCCCAACCCAATCTGATCTTGCAAGTAACAGGAATTTTTACTGTTTTCACTACGGCATCAGCAATCTCTACTGCTAGAGGCAGATTTTTTAGTAGGGCTGAACCTTCATTGTTTTTAACAATCTTTGGTGCTGGGCAGCCCATATTTATATCAATAATATCTGGGCCAAACTCTTCGGCACAAATTTTGGCTCCTTCAGCCATAACCTTAGGTTCTGAACCAAATAATTGGGCAGCAATAGGTCTTTCTTTAGGATCTATAATTAAAAGCCGGCGAGTTTCCTGGCTTTGGTACGTAAGAGCTTTAGCACTTACCATCTCTGTGACAACAAGGCCTGCTCCTTGTTCTTTACAAAGTATGCGAAAAGCTCTCCCTGTTACCCCAGCCATAGGAGCTAAAGCATAGGTGTTCTCTAGGTCAACTGTGCCAATTCTCAGAAAGTTCACCTCCAAAAAATAAGGCAGGCTTTAATTGCTTGCCTGCCAAATTCTTATAGATTGTACTTTTTCTTGAAACGCTCAACACGACCGCCTGTGTCAATAATCTTTTGCTTACCAGTATAGAAAGGATGGCATTTAGAACAAATATCAACACGAAGCTCTGGCTTGGTAGAACCGGTTTCAAAGGTATTTCCACAAGCACAAACAACTTTAGCCTGGAAATACTTTGGATGTATATTCTCTTTCATGGAATTCACCTCGTCTTCCAATCTCGGACTAGCGACTTTTATTTTAGCACAGTAAAGGTATATAATCAAGAAAGACCAAATAAACAAAGAATAAAAATTAACCTTTGTTAGTAGATACAGATTTATCTTAGTTATTTGACCTAATTTAACGCTGGAGGCGATTGTTTTGACCGCCCATAAAAAGAAATCTAAATTCACTCTCGTCTACATGGATGCTGCAGGAGAATTAGTTGATACCGATCTAGAAGCAGTGGTACGTTCTGGTAATAAATTTTTACCAGCTAAAAACTTTATTCCACTACCTCCTGGTTCGGACCTTATGTATTTACCAGGACGTGCTCCTCTAGTTTGGGTAGCTAACGAAGCTCAAGTAGTAGAAAGTGCTGATGAAGATCCAATTTATCCTTTAGCTGCTATTTTACCTGCAGGTTATAGTAGATTAGCCTTACCTGCCTATGAAAAACAAGAAGATGCTCCCCTGCTACCACTTTTTGGTTATACAGCTGTAGTCAGCTTACAAAGAGAACTCTATGTTGCTGCTAAAAAGACCGATGATCCTGAAAAATGGAATCCTTTAAATTATCCAAACGAAAAACTTCCCGCCGCTGTGGCTCAAGTTAGAAAAATGCTACCTAACAATAGATTAGTAGAGCATTTAGCCCATTGTGCTTTGGAATACCATTGCCTCACAGCTGCTAATATCTTTTTCCATCGCTGGGAAGGAGGGTTACCTACCTCTCCAAGGTGTAATGCTAACTGCTTAGGATGTATTTCCTTACAGGAATCTGAATGCTGTCCCTCACCACAAGCGCGTATTGAGTTTTCACCAACTCCCGAAGAGATTGCCGAACTAGCTATTTACCATCTCGAATCCAAAGAAGAACCTATTATCTCTTTTGGTCAAGGTTGTGAGGGTGAGCCATTATTAGCTTCTTTGCAGATTGAAAAAGCACTACAAATAATTAGAAAAACTACTACTAAAGGTATTATCAACATGAACACTAATGCTCATAGTAAAGACAAGCTCTTAAAACTAAGAGCTGCTGGTCTTGATTCCATACGAGTTAGCATGATCTCAGCTGTGCCAAGTACTTATGAAAGTTACCACCGGCCTCATGGTTATTCCCTTAACGATGTCTTAGAAGCTGGACGTGCTTTAAAAAAAGAAGGACTCTCAATCTCTATTAATCTCTTAACAATTCCTGGTTTAAATGATACTCCTAGCGAACTTAAGGCTTGGGAAAACCTTCTCAAAGAAGGTTGGATCGATCTAATCCAAATACGTAATTTAAATATCGATCCTGATTGGTTTTTTAATGTAATTCCTGTAGAAGAAGAGGGGTTAGGAATTGAACACCTCATTGAAGTCCTAGGTAAATATGCCCCAGTTGGCAACTTCTCTCACTATAGTAAATAATTTTTTTAGGAGAGAGATGATTATCTATGGCTCCTGCATCTAGATGTTTACCCCGATTTCTAAAAGAACTCTGTTAAGTTCATTTCCCTATACTGCGTCATTTTTTAACCTTATTTCCCTAAGTTTATAATCGAGATGAGCAAATAACCCGTTATAACCATTGATTTGGTTATAGCGGGTTATTATTTTGAGTAGAGAACTAACCTGAGACTCACCACTAAAAAGCGATTTCTATACAAGTTTATATAACAACATTAACATCAGGTGAATCTAGTAAAATAAAGGATAAAAAACCAATAGTTTGAAGTAGTAGCCTAGCAATTGTATCTGGTGTTAAGCCTCCTTGATTGAGAAAAAAATATTCTTAGTTTTTATGCAACCTTAATGCTTGTTGTTTCGTTATCTATATGAGGGGAGGGTGGCGGTTGGAAAATGGAGCAAATGACCTCTGGGGCAAAAATCATCGTAGTAACCATGATTTAGCTCTCGAGATCATAAAAACATATGGCAACGAACTTCTTAGAACGGTTTATTTAATGCTAGGAGACTTTCAAGAAGCAGAAGACATTATCCAAGAAACTCTATGGCTAGTAATTCATAAACCAGAGTCCTATAGAGAAAATAGAAACTTCAAATCTTATCTTTTCACCATTGCCCTCAACCTTGCTAGAGATCGGCTCCGTAGCTTTTGGCGAAAAAGAATTAAACTAGATGATCAATTGAAGCATAGTAAAGCAATCTCTTCTTCAGCAGAGGAGTTAGCCCTGAAAAACTTTCGCTACAAGTCTGTAACTGCTCATGTCCTAAATCTTCCTGTCGATTATAAGACTGTAATAGTTCTCCACTATTACCAGGAAATGAGCATTATCGAGATTAGTGAAATTCTAAGTTGGCCAGAGGGAACTGTAAAGAGCAAACTACATCGGGCTAGGACACAATTAAAAAAACAAATAGAGAAAGGGGGACTTTCGTTTTATGAATAAAGATTTTGATCTTAATACTTTGAAAGAGAAGTTAGATGATGAACTATCTCTAATCAAGATCGTGGACTTTGAAGCTTTTTCAGTGTTAAAGAAACCAAAACCCAAGGCCCGCTTTCTCCAGGTGTTCTTTAACCTCTTAAACATCCTCAAATATAAAGAAATAGAAATCTCTCTTAATATAGCAATAGGCGCTGGTGCAACAGGATTAGCTTTAATTCTCTCTGCGGTTGGCATTTCATGGGTCTCACCTTCTTATCTAAAAAAGGCTGCTGAGGTCTTAAAAGATCCGGAACAGCTGGATTGGCTTATAGGTCTATTTTAAGAAAAGAGGGATAAAAAAGTGAGAAAAGTACGAGTCCCCCTTAAGTGGATTCTAGTATTTATTGCGGCAGTGATTTTCGCCATAGGCTTTAGAAAATTTGCTGGTGACAAAGTCTTAGCGGAAAAAGCAGCAGCTTACTTAGAAAAAAGAGATTATGCAAGAGCTTTTGCTCTTTACGATAAACTGGCTAAATTTTATCCAAGAAGTCCTTATGCAGCGAAAGCGATGCTCGATACAATATATAGTGCTCCTAAAAGACAGATAAGAAGGGATTATCCAATCTTTTCTAGTGGTTTAACTTTAGATCGTTCTAGGCCATATTCACTTAACTTGCAAAACGCATCAGCAACTGGCGGAAAGCTAAGTAATAAACCCATAATACTAAATAAGAAAAAAGCTGAAAAACTGTACAGATATCATTTAGGTTACCTAGAAGAAAACTCCCCTCGTTCGTGGTGCGCCATTTTTAACGCTGGGTTAGAGGATAAGGCATTTCCCTATCTTAACGAGTACCTAAAAAAAGTAAACAATTATAATGTCCTGGAATGTGTCGTAAGCTATTTTATAGGTAAAGGGGATATTGATTCAGCACTTGATGTAGTTAATAATTTTGTTTCAGCTGGCAATGAATATTACTATGCCGATATCTACTTGTTAAAAGCCGAGCTTCATCTTTATAAAGATGAAATAGATTTAGCAAGAGATGCTGCCAATAAGGCTTACGAACTTTATCAGAAGTCTTCAGCCCCACCCAAATCATCTGATCACCCAGAATTATTTATTCATATAGGTGCTAAAAAAGTAGATAAGCTGAAATGGTTTTTACCAGAAAGCGATACCTCCGAGATTAAAATAGGTGTCTTTATTAATGGTATCCCCGCGAAAGATGTATTAGCTACCTTAAAATATAACGACACTAACTTTCCTCTGAACCAAACGAACTTGCAAGAATCCCGTCCTACAGGGGAAACGGGCTACACTTCAACCTTTTTAAGAGAAGCAGACCTTTATCATGTTTCGGTATCTTTTAGACCAGAGGAAGCTGCTGCTATTGAACAAGGAACATTGAAGGTTATTGTCAAAAGCCAAACAGGGACAGAAATAAAATCTAAATTAGTTAACCCCAAATTAGACTCTGAAAGCAAAACAATCATTCATACACAATTTTCTTTACAGCTTGCTCCTAACGAAAAAATCTCTGTAGAATTTCATATCCTAAAACCCTTAGTTATAACAGCAAGTAAAAAGAGATATAACGCTAATGATAGCGTAGAACTTAGCTGGGCTAGCCTTCCTCAAGCAGATTTTTATAGACTTACAGTTACTACTCATAGGAAACACAAAGAACACATTGTTTTAATAGATTATCCTTTCATTCTTACAGAAAATAGTGTCATCCTAAATGACGAGTTTTTTAGAGAACACGGCATTCGACCTGAGTTTTTCTTTACAACTAAAGATGGCAAAGTCGATTTTGATGCATTATTAGGGTTGTGGCGAGGATCTTCAAATTTAACACTACTTGTTGAAGCGTTCACACCCGATTTTACTCCCGAAGACATAAACAATGTCGGCATCTTTTCTAAAGAGGGAGAAAATAAGAAAACCCTCCTTTACAAGATTAATTTTCCAAAGTATTACTCTAAATCCATCTGGAAAGATCTACCTACCATTAAACTTTCGTTAAACCGTGGTTCTCTTGAAAGTTGGGAAAAAATAATTGTCACGCTTTCATTATCTGGAGCATTAGAGTACTTTCTTGAGACATTCTCAACTTCAGAAATAGAACAAAGTCCTAGGCTAACCGATATTTATACAGCCCTAAAAAAGTCGGTTTCTTACGAAGAAGAAGAAAGGGAAAGATACTCTCTAAATGATTCTAAGCTTCTCCAGTTGCGCAACCAAGCTAAAGACCTTGTTAAAGAAGGAAAGTTCCATGAAGCAATAAATCTGTACGAATTTACCAATTATCAAGTTGTACCGAAAGCTTTACTGGAGAAATCTTTACTAGAAATCATTACTCGTAAAAATAGCTTTACCCAGATTTCTATAAAAGAGCCAGCTTTTGATACCTACATTCGACTAACTGTAGGTCTAAGTGATGAAGAAAAAGAAACTATTAAAAGCGTGGCCAAAGCATTATTAATAGATGATTATAAGCTTGCTAAAGAAATTATGATAGAAGCTGGCGGCGAAGGTGGAAACGCCTACCTTGCAATGGAAACTCTTGTGATAATGGCAAGCAAATATAAGGTATTTGTAGATTAATCTAAAAGCAGCCTAAAACCCAACAAATTAAAGGGTTCTAGGCTGCTTTTTTACTTTTATGGCCATAAAACTTAAATTGTCCATTGATTATGGATAATCCCAACTAATTTCCATGCATCTCCTGATTCTTCGAAGACCAGGCGAAGACTTTGCCAGTCCATACCTCCATATTCAGGATTAAATCCAGGAAAGTAATATTCAACTATAATAGGTCTCTCGTAAATTAAAAACTGATTTTCAAGCATGTTACCACTACTTAAGACCTCGTTATAACCAATACAGTCTGCATTTTTAAAGTCCTCAGAATAGACAAACTTCTCATAGTATTGGCTAGGTGTTAACCGAATTTCCTCCCCTGTACCATCGTAATAACCCCAGAGGTAGATTGTTTGATCCTGAGAGAAGTTTTCTACTACATCCTTATTTAATACTACATCAGTATCTATTGAAACATAGGTATATGGAGTAAATCTTACCCCTTTGGTTGGATGCACAAAGTAGGCGAGTGCTTTAAAATCTTTATTTGCTATAGCTCGAATTACTTTATCGCCAGTTTCTTTGATAATAAGCTTAGCGTCTTCGGGGATTATACGCCCATCCTCAGTTAACTTGTATTCGTCTTTAACTTCGGACATTTCGGGTCCTTTTTCAACATATTCTTGTGCTTGCTCGTTTGTATCTGAGATTAAATCACTAATACTACAGCCTGAAATACCAAAGACAAACAAAAATCCAACTAATAAAAACAAAAGTGTTCTTTTCAAGGTATCACCTCTAATCTGCGAACTTAAAGGTCTATTGAAATTCTACCGTATGTTACTCATTAATTAAATAAAAACACCTTATCTTCTTGGGGGTATTTTATGGATAATTTGCCATTATTTTAACTCTGAAAAAGCTGTATCCTTCTTATTGCTGGTTTAATACTCAGCTTATTAGCAAAGTCCTAAAAAAAGAGGAAGCACAAGCTTCCTCTTTAATACTAATCGAGCCATTTAAGCGGATCTTGGGGCCGGCCGTTAACGCGAACTTCAAAATGAAGGTGTGGGCCTGTCGAGCGACCAGTGTTGCCTGAGTAGCAAATAACTTCCCCTTGCTTAACATATTGCCCGACTTTAACAGCAATTTTGTTATTATGGGCATAACGGGTTTCCATGCCATCAGCATGTTTAATTACAACCAGTAAACCATAAGAACCTGCACTACCTGCTTTTGTCACTTTACCAGCAGCTGCTGCTCTTACTGGTGTACCTACCGAGATAGCAAGATCCAAACCCTGATGCATTTTACCCCATCTCTTACCAAAACGAGAAGAGATGCGTCCACTTGCTGGTTTAATAAGTAGGGGTACTCCACCTCTAGCAACCAGAAGTCTTCTTTCTTTTTCGGCATCAGTAAGTTTAGCTCCCGGAATAATTAACCGTTCGCCAACTTTAATATTATTGTTGGAGAGAGCATTCGTCTGCATGATTTCGTCTACTGGTACATCATATCGTTTGGAAATAGTCCAAAGACTTTCACCTTTTTCCACACGATGTGTTACACCTTTAAAAGGCAAAATCATCAGTTTTTGTCCAATATCTATTCTCTCAAGACTTTTAAGTTCATTAGCTCCAATAATCGTGTCTACATCCACGTTGTAATTACGTGCAATACTCCAAAGGCTTTCACCTTTTTTTACCTCATGTGTACGAACCTGATCCCAAGCTGATATCGGTACGTCGATAATTATGTTCGGTTCCAATACATAGGTATCTACGTGATCCTCTGTTTCCACTTCTTCTAAAAATTCAAGGTCTTCATCACTACCACCGCCGATATTCTCTTCCCATGGTAGTGCAAAACCTATAGTTAATGAACGCCAAATAAAAAAAGTCCCCGAACCTAAGAGAATAGAAAGGGCAATGCCATAGATGAGTAGGCTCTTAAGCCTTCGCCTTTCAGGCATGCTTTACATCCCACCTAATGTCCTATTGTCCCACACTATTATTAATTCTTCTCCTACGAGGCTAATTTACCTGCATAACCTCGTAAAAAAAGTATAACCTAAAATCACTCTTGCTAATCAATTATATGTAAACCTTATCTCTACACAATTGGTAATCTTTGGATAAAAATAACCCTGTAGAACCTAAGTTCCACAGGGTTATAATTTTTTTCTTAAGCTTTGCCAGTTGAACCAAAGAGGCGCATTTTTGTTTTTACAACTTCTTTCATGGCTTCTTTGCTTGGTCCTAACAGTTTGCGAGGATCAAATTCTTTTGGTTGCTCAGTGATCACTTTTCTTACACCTTGGGTGAAGGCTAAACGGATCTCTGTATCAATGTTGATCTTTTGTACACCAATCTTGACTGCTTTCTTAATAGCCTCATCAGGTACACCTGATGCACCGTGTAATACTAAAGCACAATCTACTAGTTCGCGAATTGCAGCTAAACGCTCAAAGTCAAGTTTTGGTTCGCCATGGTATAAACCGTGTGCTGTACCAATAGCTACCGCTAAAGCATCAACACCAGTTTCATCTGCAAATTTCTTAGCTTCTTCAGGTGTAGTCATATAAGCATCTTTAGCATCTACCGAGATATCATCTTCGGTACCACCAATACGTCCTAGCTCACCTTCAACAGAGACGCCTACTGCATGAGCAACTTCGACTACTTTTTTAACAATAGCCACATTTTCGTCAAAAGGATAATGAGAGCCATCAATCATAACAGCTGTAAAGCCACCACGGATACATTTCATAGCTTGATCAAAGCTAGTACCATGGTCAAGATTTAAAGCTACAGGGACACTTGCTCTTTCAGCAGCCGTTTTAACTAGAGCAACAATATAAGGTAGACCAGCATATTTAATTGCTCCTTGGCTAGCTTGTAAAAGCACAGGTGATTTTACTTCTTCAGCAGCTTCGACTATAGCTTGAATGATCTCCATGTTGTTAACATTAAAAGCACCAACCGCATAACCACCTTTTTGGGCAGCTTGCAGGATTTCTTTTCCAGATACTAGAGGCATATATTCCTGAACCTTATTATGGTTCAGTTCACCCACCTTTCATCTTGACTTGTTTTAGTTAAATTCGTCACATAGTTTTCGATTCCCTTTCATCAGGTAATATCCTCTCCAATTTACCATCAAACGAAAGGTATACATGAACAGATTCTCCTACTACTAGACGATTTAGAGCAACATTATCTGAGACATCGAACCAGCGTCCATCAGTCGCTAGTAAACGCCTAAGGGCCGGGTCAATAGCTTTTAGTTTAATTAAATAAGTTCTGGGCGCAAGCATAACTTTTACTATTTGGTCGTCTCTTTGCCAAATCCAAGCTGTATATTCATCTTTTACCAATAAAGTAGGTAGTTTGCTTAAAGAAACCACGTTGTCATCCTGGCTAATCTCTGCAAACGGAGCAATCTCTTGGCTTTGTAAGAAACCATCAGTATCTTGCCATTGCAAAAAGACTCGATCATTAATAATGATAGCCCCTATTGGCAAAGCTTTAGAAACAATATCTGTTGCCTGCCCTATAATTATAACACTACTTAATATAAGAATAACAAACAAAAATTTTTTTAACATTTGAGAGCCTCCCTGCCAGAATCTTTGCTACCATTCTCGGCAGAGAAGCTCTTAATTATACCTGGTACTTAAAATATTTTTATGGTTTAGCTTTCAGCGAAGCTGCAATAAACCCTTTAAATAGTGGATGAGCATTGATTGGTCTTGAACGGAACTCTGGATGGAATTGAGTAGCTACAAACCAAGGATGATCTCTGAGTTCAACGATTTCTGTAAGGTTTCTACCTTCCCAGACACCACTAACCACCATGCCCCCGTCTTTAAGCCTGTCCACAAAATCTGGATTAACTTCATATCTATGACGATGACGTTCTTTGGTAAAGTTAGAACCATACATATTCTGGACTAAGGTTCCTTCTGTAAGTTTACAATCATATAAACCTAAACGCATGGTTCCACCTAGTTCCTCCACACTTCTTTGCTCAGGAATAATGTCG
The DNA here is from genome assembly GCA_002399235.1 of Firmicutes bacterium UBA4881. Taxonomy (GTDB): domain Bacteria; phylum Bacillota; class DTU065; order DTU065; family DTU065; genus UBA4881. The sequence continues at coordinate 16,269 of DHDH01000049.1, forward strand.
ATAACTGGATAAGCAGTATGTGGATCAAATTCAGAACTGTTGGCACCTTTAAGGCCTAATACATTGCGGCTATACTCGATAACTGCACATTGCATACCTAAACAAATTCCAAAGAAAGGAATCTTCTTTTCTCTCGCATACTGAATGGTTTTGATCTTGCCTTCAACACCACGATAACCAAAACCACCAGGCACTAAAATACCACCGACATCGCCAAAAAGTTCATCAAAATTAACATCTGCTTGCTCAATTTCTTCTGCATTGATCCATTTGATCTCAACTTTACTATCGTTAGCTACTCCACCATGTTTCAAAGCTTCTACTACCGAAAGATAAGCATCTGGTAGAGCGACATATTTGCCGACTATAGCAATTTTAACCTTATGAGCAGGATGCTTAATTTTATCTACCATTGAACGCCATTCTTTAAGATCGTGTTCAGTGCATTCTAGTTGCAATTTCTTAATAACAATTTCATCTAAACCTTCCTCTTCAAAAATAAGAGGTACTTCGTAAATAGATTCTGCATCCACGTTAGGAATGACAGCATCTTTATCGATATCGCAGAAGAGAGCTATTTTTTCACGAATCTTAGTGGAAAGAGGTCTATCTGAACGGCAGACTATAATATCTGGCTGAATACCAATACTTCTTAATTCTTTAACACTGTGTTGGGTAGGTTTAGTCTTAAGTTCTTCAGCTGATTTAATATAAGGAACCAAAGTTACATGTAGATAGAGAACTCGATCTTTACCTACATCGCTCTTCATTTGTCTAATCGCTTCAAGATAGGGGAGACTTTCAATATCACCTACGGTACCACCAATTTCGACAATAACAACTTCAGCATTACTCTCTTTAGCCACTCTCGTAATGCATGACTTAATTTCGTTGGTCACATGTGGAATAACTTGCACAGTTCCACCTAAGTAATCGCCACGACGTTCTTTGTTAAGAACAGACCAATAGATTTTCCCAGTAGTAACACTGTTTAAATAAGTAAGTTCTTCATCGATAAAACGTTCATAGTGACCTAGATCAAGATCGGTTTCTGCGCCATCATTAGTCACAAAAACTTCACCATGTTGAAATGGGCTCATTGTACCAGGGTCGATGTTGATATAAGGATCTAGTTTAGCAATGCTTACCGAGATACCACGACTTTTTAATAGTCGTCCCAAAGATGCTGCTGTAATACCTTTACCTAATGAGGAAACTACGCCACCTGTAACGAAAATATACTTTGCCACGTCTTGCCACATGCATACGGCAGAAAAACCATCTCTATTCTTGCTGGTAAAGGAACTGCCGTTGCTACTCCTTTCTTGTCTTGAGTATCGCCTGTTCCTTTTTAAAATAAAACCGCTATTTCAATCTATTCGCGGTTTTTTTCTGATTCATTGGTCTCTTTGAGAGCAAGAAGGCTGTCCACTTTGAGACTCATCTCTCGATAAGCCAAACTTCCCCACAAAGCCAAGCCACCTATAGCTAAAGTAGCTAACATTGGAATAAGAATAAAACATAACGCAATCCATAATACACTAATCAACATAACTACAAAACTGAAACCAGGATCTACCATTGCCATTTTAAATGAGCGAACGAAGATCTTTTTTAAACCTACATTCTCATCTGCCAGCATTGGAAACATATAAGTAAGGGACATAAGGTAGATAATGGCAAAGTAAATTCCTACCCAGAAAAACAACTTTAACTGCGGATTTTGCCAAAAGAAATATAGGTCAAAACCAATAATACCAGCAATAACCAAATTCATTAAAAAGAGAGCTGTGGCAGTCTTCCATTTCGCTTTAACAGCTAAAGTGAAATCTTCTTTAAGTGCCAGCTCTCCATTAACAACTAGTTTCATCATATTAAAAATGCCGATTAACAGTGCACCAGCCGTAACAATTGGTATTGAGCCAAAAAATCCAAGTGCACTTAAAATCACTACTGTTCCTAGCTGTTGCCACAATAGAGAAATCCATTCAGGTATGAGTTTATGGAGTTGCGGTTGATAGAGTTCTCGTTTCAAAAATATGCACCTCCCTTAAGGGTCTACGCCCAATTGGCTTTAATTATCATTTGGTGTTGGCCAACATACTGCTCACTAACCATTAGGTCATAGCTAAGTATTATATTGACTTCTTTTTCCTGGAGATTAACTCTAACAGTCCTGGGCATAACTTCTATTGCCATTTCTCCATATGGAGTTTTGTAAATGGATTTGTGTTTCTTGCCTTCTTCAAAAACTTGTTGCATATTAGAGGAACCTGTGCGTCTAACAACAACTTTTTGCGAAGCTTTCTCAGGGATACAAATTTGGGCTGTAGTTCCTTTTACTCCTACAAGTTCTGTTTCTTCGTATTCTAGACATAAATAGCCTTGGCTCGTATAGACCTCACCCACTGTATCGAGGGTTACTACATGTTCCTTTTCCCCATTATGAATCTGAAAAGCCTCAAGTTGTAGCATGATCTTTTCTTTCAATGCAGCTCCCCCTTAGCTATTGATAGACTGTACAAGTCAAACATAGATATATTAGCATTTTGCCAGAAAAACCTCAAGGTAGATATAGGCATCCCTAGAATTTTTTACGCTTGTCTAGGAGGATATAGTGATTTTTTGTTGCTTAAACTATCGAGAACGCAGTACTAGATAGACTCCTATAACCATTAATATCGCGCCGATTATTTCTGGGTAACCTAAAGTTTTCCTCTCAACACCAAAAAGTCCCAAAATATCAACAACAGCTGCCGTAAGAGTTTGGGCTGAAACGATGGCAATCGTAGCTTTGAAAGCACCACTTTGAGCGATACCATAAGCTACTAATACTATTATAGCAGGTGCCAAGACTCCACCTAAAAAATCCAATAACTTTGGTTTTTCTCTGCTTACTGGATGTGGGAAAACTAACAAAAGTACTAAGGCTAGAGTCAAAGCAATTAAATGAATATAAAAGTTTCCTTTAAACAAGCCAACTTTTTCTGATAGTTCGCTATTAAAAACACCTTGCAAGGCCATAAAGACACCACTTAATCCAGCTGCAATAATTGCTAGGTACTTCATAAATAGCCCCCTAAACTACATTCTTTCTATGTAGTCTTTCCAGAAGCTATACTCCTAGCCCAAGATTTTAAAGACAAAGAGCCCTTAAGGGCTCTTTATTAAGCTTTAAATGACTTGTTTTGGGTTTTGTTCTCAATTTCGCGAATTTTAAATGTATAAGGGGTAGAAGATTGGTCCCATCTACCTTTTAATATCACTTGATCCCTATTTTTCAAATCTTCTTTGGTTGGTGCTTTATCTTTTGCTGTGTTGAAAAAGCACTTAAGATCTTCGTTATATGTTGTGGCCACAAAAAGTTGGATAAAAACTTTGTTGCCATCTTCTTGAATTAGGGCTCTATTAATCTTGCCCTCTACATCCTCTGTTTCCCCACCACTATTTTTCTTCTTAATTATAAGAAAAAGCCCAATCACCACTATAGCAATTATTAATACAGGTAACCAATTCATTTAAGACACTCCTTTTAGTGCATATGCTACTTACTTAAGGGAAGAGTGATCACAATTCCCAGACCTAGTTGCAGGCCAGTATAAGAGTCTAAAGATTTAATTGGTGCGAACAATTTATAACCGCCGATAAATCTCCCGGCTGCTGTAAGAGCAATTATTTCGTTGATATTATAGTTTAGATTTAGTCCAGCAATACCACTTACATAAAAACCTTGAGCTGCGACTTCTCTAGGTTCAACATAAATGTCATCTGATTCAATATGCTTCAAAGAAAGATTAGCAATACTAAATCCTCCCCCAAGTACTGGCGAGATTGATATATTACCTAGAGCAATATCTCGATTAGCTTGTAAACCAAACGACTGTAAATTAAAAGCAGCTTTCTTAACACCTTTTTGTGAAGATGTAAACAGTTGATTCGAATAAGCACCTATATTAAAATTTGTATGTGGGGCGGTTTTCATATAATTACTATAATTAAAACCCCAGGTGAAACGAGAAAAAGGCTGAAAGTTATTGGCTGCTAACGAAGCGTTCATCTCATCTAGTTTTAAAGCAGTTACACTGAATTCAAAATTTCGCACATCTAGATCTATAATTGCTGGCCAACCTGTGGTACTAACTAAATTCCCTTTGGCAAAGATAGCACTACTTAAAATTATAAGGAGCCCTAAAAACCAGAAGGCTTTTTTCATAAAAGATCAGTGCCACAACTCACTAAATATGAGTGAATGCACCTACACCTCCCTTTAAATTACATTTCATAAGCTAATTTACATCTTTATTTCTTCTCTTTAGTTAATTATATTCCTGCTAAAAGATATTCGCGTAAATCGTTTAGATCTCCGTGGTGATCAGCAACTTCTCGACCTTTTTGTCGATCCTCTTCAGTAACTACATGAATTGCTTCTCCGTCCCATTCAGCATTCTGCCCTTCAGCTACATCGAGGAAAAAGGTCGTCATCCCTAGTTTCCTAGCCACTAAATCTAATTGAGGATCATCACCTACAACTAAACACTTCGTAGGTTCCACACCTAAAAGATTGGCAATCTCCAAAAAATATTGTGGTCGAGGTTTACAATAATGCATCTCTTCGTAGCAAGCAATAAAATCGAAATCTTCAGAGTTATAGCCACCCCATTTTAATCTAGATAAAATTGCTTTACGAGGGAAAACGGCATTTGTAGCTAAAGCTAACTTGGTTTTACCCTTAACTAATTTGACCAATTCTAACATCTCAGGCCTTTGGTTAATTAAATGTCCGAGCTGTAAAAATTCGTTATCATAAAATTCATCGGCAACTGGTTTATATATATTAAGCGGCCAATCTTCATTGGCAAATGCTTGCCAGAATACCTCTTCGTTGGTAAGTTTTTCGTCAGTGCTCTCAGTCATTTTATCGGTAGCCCAGATTAACCTTTTAACAAATTCTGCAGGTTCGCTCGTATGTTTGGCTGCAACACGTTGCCAAAGTCCGAAGTAATCATGAAGAAATTTTTTCATATCAACATCAATTAAAGTACCATCCATATCAAAAAGAATTGCATCCCAAGTCATTTCTTGCACTCCTATCTTTTTTACAGCAAATTTACTAAAAAGCTCAAAGTTACGCTTTGGACTTGTTCTCGCAACATATACATTATAGATAAAGACATAAGGGAGGTGAATTCGGATGTTTTTTATAATCCGAGTCTCACGAACACGTCTTCTGGCCATTAGCCTTTTAGTACTTGTCTGTATTGCTGGTATCATCTCTGGTATTCCTTATACCCAAACAGCATCGAGTAGTAATAAGCTCCTACCTGTTTATTCTATCGAAACTAACGAAAAGGTGGTAGCGTTAACTTTTGACATTAGCTGGGGTACTCAAGTTCCAGAACCTGTCCTTAAAATTCTAGAAGAAAAGCAAGTTACCTGCACCTTTTTTCTATCTGGTCCTTGGGTCTTACGTAACCAAGATATTGCGAAAAATATTAAAGAAAAAGGACACGAAATTGGTAGTCATAGCAACAGGCATGTGAATCACAGTTCTCTTTCTGTGACGGATATCCAAACTGAACTATTAAAAGCAGCTCGTGCTATAGAAGATGTACTAGGTGTTAAGCCTTGGCTATTAAGAACCCCTAATGGTGATTATAACAACAGAGTTATTCAAACTGCAGAAAGTTTGGGTTACACAGTAATTCAATGGGATACAGATTCTTTAGACTGGACAAAACCGGGAGCTGCTCAAATTGTTAGTAGAGTAGTAAAAAAAGCTCACCCTGGAGATATTATTTTGTTACATGCTTCTGATAGTGCTAGTGAAACACCTGAAGCTCTTCCACATATTATTGATCAACTACGCCAAAAAGGTTATCGTTTTGTTCTTGTTAGCGAACTACTCAAATTCGATCCCGCTGGTAGATGGCCTAATCTTCCTGGCCCACCTCGTAGAGTCGCCAAGTAAAGTTATCCACATTCTGTGGATAACCCTGTGTATAAGCTGTTATTTAATGTGGACTACTTTGTTAATTATTTTTTATACCACTTACGAGCTGGCCTAAAACAACCTGTTTAAAATTTCAAAAGGGAGAGAGCACAATCGCTCTCTCCCTTTTGAGTTTTATTTTACCGAAAGGAAACTTTAGACTTGAAATTTATCTACTAACCCTTTTAGATTATCGGATGCCTCGCTAAGAACTTTTGCTGATTTAGCAATATCTTGGATTGTCAGATTAACTCCTTCAGTTGATGCGGTTACTTCTTCAACGCCAGCTGCACTTTGTTCAGAAATTGCAGCTATGCTCTCCATAGAAGTCATTACCTGAGCAGAACCTGCAGCCATCTCTTCTGAAGAAGCTGTATTTTCTTCAACAACTGCGGCTACTCTGTCAATAGCTTCAGCAACTTCCTGGGAACCTAAAGCCATATCTTGAGCGATAGACATAACTTTGTGTATCTCACTGTTTGTCTGTTCTACCGCTGTTAAAATCTCAATTAACGAACTTTGAGCTTTACCTGCGAGATCTGAGCCTAGGGCGACCTCTACAGTGCTAGCATCCATAGATTCAACTGCTACACTAATACTATTTTGAATCTCTTTGATTAAAGTACCAATCTCTTTGGTTGCGTTTCTAGAACGATCCGATAGGTTGCGCACTTCATCAGCAACAACCGCAAACCCTTTACCATGTTCCCCTGCTCTAGCAGCTTCGATGGCGGCATTTAATGCTAATAGGCTTGTCTGATCAGCAATCTCGTCGATAACCGCAATAATTTTACCAATCTCGCCTGAGTATTTACCTAGTTCATCGACTTTTAACCCTACATCCTTAGTAGCATTTTTAATGCGATCCATGCCTGAAACAACTTCTTTAACAGCGTCTCTACCATTTTCTGCAGCTTTCTCAGTAGAACCAGCTACTTCTGCTAGTAAGACAGAACTGTTTTTAACTTGTTCGCTAAGATTCGACATCTTAGTTGCCGAGTCACCTGTATTACTAACAGCTTGTGCCTGTTCTTGAGCACCTTTAGCTATCTGATCGATAGCTCCTTGTAATTGATTCATAGCGCTAACAGTATCGGCAGAGTTCTTGCTTTGGTTTGAAGCACCTTCTGCAACTTGATCTAAAGTAATTACAATCTGCTCAATGGCACTAGCTGCATCTTTAGAGTTCAATGATAGATCATAACTATATTTGGCTACATCATTAGCAGTATCTGCGATAGTTCTGATCATTTCTTGCAAGGAAGCTACAAAGATATTAAAGGCGTTAGCTAATTGGCCAGCTTCATCAAAGCTATTAATTTCAATGCGCTTGGATAGATCGCCTCCGCCTTCGGCAATTTCTTCTAATTGATCACGGATCATAGTAATTGGTTTAGTAATTGCTCTACCTAGTATAAATGTTATTATAATCGCTACTAGTGCGCCAATTAAGATCAAGATAAGCATTGTTGATCTGACTTGACCTTGAATAGTCCTTACTTTCCCTTGGGCTTCTTTTAAAGAGGATTCAGCCCAATCTTTAACATTGTTTATAGCATTACCTACGGCTGAACTATCTTCAAAGTAGGCAGGGGACATTAGGAACGAATCAGTCAAACTAAATCCTCCCCCACCACCATAATCACCCATACCACCCATAGAAAATGAATCACTACCACCATAGCCACCGTATATAGAACCAGTACCATACATATCGCTACTAGAGCTGCTACTTTCTTTGGCTTGATCATAACTAGTATAGCTCTCTTTAACAAGATTCACTGCCTGATCATGAGCCCCTATAGCTGCTGTAAGTTCTTCGGAAATATTATATACGCTAGTTTCAGTCTTTCCTGCTTCTTGGTCCATTTTAATTTGAGCTAAGAGTAAATCGTTATACTTAGTTGAAATATCTCTAGAACCATCTTCTTTAGTAGTAACAATCAATAAATCTTTCTCGGTAGTCAACGCTAAAAGACTTTGGAGATAATTATTTAATTCTTTAGCACTTTGCTCATATTGCATCTTATCATTGCGATCGCCAGTATCTAGGTACTTATTAGCAGTACCATAACAGCCCATAAAGGCCTGTTTAGCTAGGGTAGCTAATTTAACCTGTTCTACGTTGATATCTATGGCTGTATCAACTTCTCTTCGCAATACCACTACTTGGTAGTTAATTGTCGCTGCCATTATCACAATAAAAACAACTAAAATTCCTATACCTAAAAACAATTTTGTGCCAAAACGCATATTTCTCCACGATCTAAACTTTTTGTTTTCCAAACTCTCTTCCATACCAATCACCTCACGTCATTGGAATAGCTGTAATTTTTTGACAGTTAACTGGTGGTCATTTTGTAACATACGGTTTCTGCATAACTTGTAGAGAATCCTTCCCACTTTTTCTGGTTTTACCTTCTTTTTCTTAATAATGCTTACTATTAGTACTATTTCGTACATAGTAATGACTTTATACCTAGCAAAAAAATTACCCTTCACAGATAAGGAAGGGTAATTTTGATAAGCTTATGAATATAATCGTTTTTCGTATTATTTGGACATTCCTATTAACATCTCTCTTAAGAGCTTTGCTCCCATAAAAGCTGTTCTCTCGGTAGAATCATAATCAGGAGCGATCTCCACGATATCTGCGCCAATAACATTAAGATTTTCCAGTAGTAGATATAAGGCTCTAAATAGTTCTTTACTAGTGCATCCGCCTGGCTCTGGAGTTCCAGTACCAGGGGCATAGGCTGGATCCAATACATCGATATCTAAAGTGATATAGATTGGTCGGCCCGCAAATAGTTTAGTTACTTCCTTGGCAGCTGGGATGATCTCCCATTCTCTATCTGGGAAGAAATGAGTATTTTCATGGCCCCAAATAAATTCTTCTCTTTCACCTGATCTAATGCCAATCTGGGCAAGTGATTTCGAACCCACTTCATTAGCTACATGTCTTAGTACTGTAGCATGTGAAAGTTTGTCCCCTAAAAAGGTTTCTCTTAAATCGGTGTGAGCATCGAAATGAACCACAGCTAGGTTGGGGTATTTCTTCTTGGTGGCTTGAATTAAAGGATAAGTTACCAAGTGATCGCCACCAATAGAGATCAACTTTTTACCAGTATTTAATATCTCTTCAGCTTGTTCCCGAATTGCCTCTAAAGAACTAGAAACATTACCCCAAATTAGTTCAGCATCGCCAGCATCTTCGAAAGCAACATTCTCTAAGGAACGGTCAAAATATGGGCTATATAGTTCCAAGCCGTGAGAAACGAGTTTAATACTGTCATAAGCGAAACGTGAACCCGGTCTCCAGCTTGCTGTAAAGTCCATTGGCACGCCCCAGACAGCAATATCGCCTTTTCCCCTAGCACCTAATAATGTAGCCATAAGCTGCCTCCTAGAAACTTAAAATAGGGCTAGCTAAAGCTAGCCCTATCTAATATACCCTGTTTAGGAAAGATTGAAAAGTAAGCAATTAAGCTTTATTTAACATTTCCTTGACAAAAGGAGGAACGTCAAAGGCTCTCTCCATTAATGCTTTATTAAAATACTTGCCTTGCAAAGTAACTTCACGATTAGCTTTTAGAGGCATCTTTTTACTACCTACTGTGTAAGTCCAAAATCCGGTTGGGTAAGTAGGCATAAACCCACATACTACACCTACATTAGGGAAATGTACCTTCATGTTATGTGCACATTTTATCATTAAATTGTGGGGTGCAAATGGTGATTCTGTTTGAGCGCAAATAACACCATCTTCCCTTAATGCGTTATGGACATAACCATAGAACTCGGCTGAAAATAAACCTACTGCAGGACCTACAGGATCTGTTGAATCACTAATAACCACATCAAAATAATCTTTCTTATCTTGCATGTAAGCTATGCCATCTGTTACTAAGATCTCTACCCTAGGATCATCTAGCCCTGAGCTGAGTGTTGGCAAGTACTTCCTTGAAGCTTCGATAACTTTACCATCAATCTCTACCAACTTTACTTCCTCAACTTCTGGATTTCTCAAAATTTCTCTTACAGTTCCGCCATCTCCACCGCCAATAACACAAACTCGCTTAGGGTTAGGATGAACATGTAAAGGTACATGAGCAATTATCTCATGGTAGAGGAACTCATCCCGTTCTGTACATTGGATAGCTTGATCTAAGACAAGCATTCTGCCAAATTCTAGAGTGTCGACAACAGCTAAACTTTGATAAGGAGTTTCTTCCATATGCAAAATTTTGTTGATACGAAGACCAATGGCCAGATCTTTAGACTGGGCCTCCTTAAACCAGAATTCCATTTGATCACCTTTACCCCAGGCCGTAGCCCTGTATTTACAAATAAAAGACTAGGGAAGTTCCGGAAAGAACCCCGCTAGTCCCTTTGTCTGATAGTATACATAAATTATTGCCTAAAGTAAAGAAATTACGCAAAAAGTCGTTGATAATCTAGCTATTTAGCTTAATAAAGCTGATATTTCCGGTTCATTCAGCTAAAACGTTAAATCAAATTGTAGGATCTATTATTATTGCACTTGCTAGAACATCTCACTATTTCCTAAGGAGTATCTAAAACCTAAAATCACTTGATTAAAGTTCTTTTATTTAGCGCGGTTTAGTTCCATAGTACTATTTCTTAATCGGCTTTTAACTTCAACAATTCGCTATGCCATATCCTAACTTGCAATTCATCGATTTGATCCATGAGCTCTTTTACTCTAGGATCTCGCTCTAGTTCAACACCATCATTATTCATAAGACATGTCAATTGTTCTCTCAGCAATACCGCCTCTCGGTATAGATCCCTTTTATCCAACTATCTTCTCCTCTCTTTCAAGGACTCGAGTTGATAAGCAAGCTATTCTACTGCCTACTATGACCGATCATTTTGGTAATAGTTACTACTAATAATATTTATTTCCTTTAACTTTATACATGAAACATGTAAATCTATAAATCCACTTAAATCCTGTTCGTGGAAAAGGAGGAAGGAAAATTCTCTCATCTGTACAAATTAATGATCGATAACAGACTACCTACTAAAATTAACAAAAGTCTAAATGCGTAAAGTATATCAAGGAAAGGGGTTCCTAAGTTGCGAATTGCCGTCTGCATTAAACAAGTTCCAGATACGACAGAAGTTGCTATTGATGAAGAAAAAGGCATCCTTAAGCGTGAAGGCGTAGACAGTCGGATGAATCCATATGATCTTTATGGTCTGGAGACCGCTTTAAGGCTTAAAGAAAAGTTTGGTGGCGAAGTAATCGTAATTAGTATGGGGCCTCCCCAAGCAGCAGCAGTAATCAAAGAAGCTTATGCTATGGGAGCTGATACTGGTTTTTTGTTGTCTGATCGCAAATTTGCTGGAGCTGATACCTTAGCGACAGCTTACACTTTAGCCAAAGGGATCAAGAAACTTGGAACTCTTGATCTGATAATAACTGGTATGCAAACAACAGATGGCGATACAGCTCAAGTTGGTCCCGGTATTGCCGAGTATTTAGGCTGGCCTCATATCTCTTATGTAACTAAAATAGTTGATTCTTCTGATTCAAGTCTCACTGTTACCACCGATATGTTAGATACAATAGAAACGCAAAAAATTGAACTTCCTGCTCTCATCACAGTTGCTAAAGATATCAATAGACCTAGGTTACTTTCGTATAAACTTAAATGCGCTACCCAAAACAAAGAAGTTAAAATTCTTAACTATAAAGACTTGGCTGGAGAAGAGGAAGTATTTTTCGGTTTAGATGGTTCGCCAACTCAAGTAGAAAGAATTTTCCCACCCCAAAGAAACTGCCAACAAGAGCTTTGGCAGGGAGAACCTCAAGAGCTTGCGAATCGCCTTGTCGCTAAGCTAAAGGAGCTGAGATTCATATGAGTCGCTTAACAATCGACAAAGGGCTTTGTATTTTATGCGGTAAATGTGTAGAAGCTTGCCCCTTTGACGCTTTAGAATTAAAGGATCAAGTCGTGGTCAACGAAAATTGTCGTCTTTGTGGTATCTGTGTTAAAGTGTGCCCAGTCTCAGCTTTGGTAATTGAACGAGGCCTTAGTAAAACAGTTGATTTTGATAGTTATAAAGATATACTTGTTTTTGCTGAACAACGTGGTGGCAGATTAAGTAGCGTTGTTTTGGAGTTAATTGGTAAAGGTCGTGAGTTAGCTGATAAGCTCCATCAAAAACTAGCTGTAGTTATACCAGGAACGAACACAGAAAGCTTAGTAGAAAAAATCAAACAATATCCTGTTGATACAATTTATGTCTACGACCATCCTGAATTAGCTTATTATCGTGCCGAAACTTATACCGCAGTTTTAGAAGATCTTGTTAAAGAAGTCAAACCAGGTATTTTGCTTGTAGGTGCTACCCAGGTTGGCCGTTCTTTAGCGCCTAGGTTAGCAACTAGATTAAAAACTGGCCTTACAGCTGACTGTACTATTTTAGATGTTAAACCAAATGGTGATCTCATTCAGACCAGGCCCGCTTTCGGTGGTAATGTCATGGCTCAAATTATTACACCTAAACATCGGCCTCAAATGGCCACAGTTAGACCAAAAGTCATGGCCCCTTCTGCCTTAAACACCACTTACCCTACTACTGTGGTGTTACAAGAAGTTAAGCCCACAATGCTTTCTTCTGGGATTAGCTTTCTTAGCATCGAACCTAAACCACAAGAGACTGCTATTACAGAAGCCGAAGTTATTATTGCTGTAGGTAGGGGTTTGAAAAAAGCCGATGATTTGATTCTGATCGAGTCACTAGCCAAAGAACTAGGTGGGATGGTTGCTGTGACTAGACCACTTGTAGAAGCTGGCTGGTGTTCCTATACCAAACAGATTGGCCTTAGTGGTCGCACCGTAAGACCTAAGCTAATCATTGCTTGTGGTATCTCAGGAGCGATTCAATTTGTTGCTGGTATGTCTAGTTCTGATGTGATCTTTGCTATCAACAAAGATCCTGATGCTCCAATCTTTGGCGTAGCTCATTATGGACTTATTGGCGATTTTTATGAAATCTTGCCAGCTCTTGTTAACGAACTTAAGTCAAGTGCCAATCTTTGATCTAGGAAAAGAGGTGTCTATATGAAAAAGATGACCATGAGTGATGTGGACTTTCTACAAAATGTAGTGGGCCCTTTAAATGTTTATGTTGGTGAGGCTATTAATGAAGATTATGCTCATGATGAACTCTCCGAGATAAAGGCTCTCCCTGATTGCCTGGTTGAAGCGGGTTCCACTCACGAGATAGCGCAAATTATGCAATATGCTTATAATAAAGAAATACCTGTTACCGTAAGAGGTTCTGGTACTGGACTTTGCGGTGGTGCAGTAGCTGTAGCAGGTGGGATTTTACTCTCAACAGCTAGATTAAATAAAGTTATTGAAATTGATGAGGGTAACTTAATTGCTCGTGTTCAACCTGGAGTTATTCTACTTAACTTTCAAGATCAAGTAGAGAAACTAGGACTCCTCTACGCACCTGATCCTGGCGAAAAAAGTGCCACTATAGGTGGCAATGTTATGACTAACGCAGGTGGGATGCGGGCTATCAAATATGGTGTTACTAGAGACCATGTCCTCGGTATGGAAGTCGTCTTACCAACTGGTGAGATAATTAATCTTGGTGGTAAAATTGGTAAAAACTCTTCAGGGTATTCTCTTTTAGATCTTTTTATTGGTTCGGAAGGAACGTTAGGCATTGTTACTGAGATTACCTTAAAACTTTTACCATTACCTAAAAAAACTGCCACTTTATTGGTTCCTTTTCCTTCGTTAAACGATACTATTCGTGCTGTCCCCGAGGTATTAAAAGGTAGAATTATCCCCAATGCAGTTGAATTCATGGAACGCGAAATTATCGAAGCTGCTGAAGAATTTTTAGGTAAGCCTTTCCCTGATAAATCAGCTCCTGCCTATCTACTCCTCCGGTTTGATGGCAATAGCAAAGACGAACTTGAAAAGGTCTATGAAATAGCTGCTAATATTTGCCTTCAGCAAGGCGCAAACGATGTCTATATTGCTGATACAGCTGATAGGCAACAATTAATCTGGGAAACTAGAGGTGCCTTTTTAGAGGCGTTAAAAGCTTCGAGTGAGATGGATGAGGTCGATGTTGTGGTTCCAAGGACAGAAATTCCTCATCTAATAGACTATACCCAAAAGTTAAGGGCAGAGTATGGTGTGCGTGTCCTTAGCTTTGGTCATGCTGGTGATGGTAATGTACACATTTATATTCTGCGCGATAATTTACCCCAAGACAAATGGCAACAGGTTTTACCCGAGATTATGCAAAAGCTTTATGATAAAGGTCAGGAATTAGGTGGCCAGGTCTCTGGCGAGCATGGTATTGGTTTTGCCAAAAAAGAGTATCTCTGGCACAGTTTAGGTGAGACACAGATGCGTCTCCAACGATCTATTAAAGAAGCTTTTGATCCCAAAGGGCTTCTCAATCCACATAAAGTAGTTTCCTAAAAAATATGTCAAAGGCACCTCGAATTGAGGTGCCTTTGCTTGAACTAAGTTTTAAGTTAAGCCAAAAAACTCGTTGCTGATTTAATCCATAATAAGTTATTAGCATGCTATATGACCTCTTTAGTTTTGCAAGCAACTTGTTCTAATATCATTTACCTTAAAATAAGGTGGTTTTTTATATATTTGCCAAGATGTTTATCTTTCTAGATAGGTCATTTTTTACTTAACACAAGGACCGTGAATCTTTTAGAGCCCTTCTTTGGCATAAACCTATATGAATTATGTTTACCTTGTTAACTCCATAATTATTTCGTAAACTAAAGACGATCGTAGTTAAAGTTAATTCCCTGGAGTTTACTGCCTTTAAGGTTCCAAAAATAAAACCGAACATATTTAGGGGGACTTTTATTGGTTAATTTAAGAGATTATGGGCTTATTCCCGAAACGCTACCAAAAGATATAAATGGTATTCCTGCCCGAATTACGGCAGTACATAGAGAACGCTATGAGATTGTTTGCGAATACAGTGAAACATTCGCAAGTCTAAAAGCAGGCGTTTATTATAATGACGGGTTAGAAAGCTTTCCTACTACAGGAGATTTTGTGCTAATTCAATATAACCCTAGCGGGGTTAGTTTAATAATTAAAACCCTAGAGCGAAAATCAAAATTTTCTCGTAATGATTTCTCTGGTCACGCAGTAGGCTATGTGAAAACCGTGTTGGAACAAGTAGTAGCAGCAAATTTTGATTATGTTTTTATTATGGCATCTCTAAATAAGGATTTTAATATTAGCAGGATCGAACGTTATCTTACTCTTGCCTGGCAAAGTGGTGCCTTTCCAGTAGTTGTACTAACCAAAGCTGATTTGGTTGATGATTTCACAGCCCAAGTTGGTATGGTAGAAAAAATAGCATTGGGTGTAGAGGTATTTGCAGTTAGTGCTAAAACTGGTTTTGGTATCGATAAGCTAAGTAGCTACTTAAAACCAGGTAAGACTATTGTATTTCTAGGTTCAAGTGGTGTCGGCAAGTCAAGTCTTGTCAACACACTTGCCGAAGAGGAAATTATGAAGGTAAACGTAATTCGTGAGGACGATTCAAAAGGTCGTCACACGACCACTCATAGGCAATTAATTAAGCTTAATAATGGTGTAATGATAATTGATACACCAGGGATGCGTGAACTTGGGCTGTGGGACGTTACAGAGGGGCTTGGAGAAACGTTTTCTGATGTGGAAGTTTTTTTCGGCAAATGTAAATTTTCGAATTGCAGTCATCAAAGTGAGCCAGGTTGTGCTATTAAAGTAGCTATCGAAAACGGCGCTTTACCCTTGGAGCGATGGAACAGTTACCTTAAACTAAAAAAAGAAGCTCGTTTTTGTGACGACAAAGCAGAATATCTGCGTAAAAAAACTGAGTGGGGTAAGTCAATTGCTAAATATAGCAAAGAAATAAAAAAAAGAGGTAAAGTATAATGGCCCATCAAGGTCTTCTTGATCCGCAAAAATTTATTTCGTAAGAAATAATCCTAAGGTATCTCTAATGAGGTGCCTTTTTTCTTTACCTCATAATTTAACTTTATCAAAGGATCGATGCATTCTAACCCTTAATTTCGAACTTACTTTTTGTATATCCTGACTCCATTCTGACATGCTAAATAGAGGATTGCAGGAGGAGATAAAAATGGAACTTAGTCTAGGAATTGATATCGGTTCGACAACACTTAAATTAGCTGGTCTCTATAGTGATGGCACACTAGCACCTATAGTTATTAAGGAACTTATTAGTGATCAGCCCCTACCCCAGATCCTTACTGAGACCTTCAGAGAATATACCTCACAATATGGGCAGCCAGACTACCTAGGTCTAACTGGTTCCGGGCAAAAGTTAGGTGCTTATATACTCGGTACAACTTGTACAGCTACTGAGATCATTGCTCATGCCAAGGGTTGCGCTTTCTTAGCTAAAAAGCTACAACTACCTCCACCCAAAGCAATTGTAGAGATCGGTGGACAAGATAGTAAATTGATCCTTTTAAAAGATGAAGTGCCTATCGCTTTTAACATGAACAGTATCTGCTCTGCTGGTACTGGCGAGTTTTTAAGACACACTCTTTCCGAACTCTCTTTACCTTTCCTTGAATTTAATCAGGCTGTGCTTCATAGTCCTGGTACTCAGAGCTTAGAAGATACCTGCACCGTTTTCGCTAGACGATCTTTTCGCCATGCTGGCCAAAATGGAGTACCTCTTGAACTACGCCTTAAAGGTTTAACAGAGGCTATTTTAAAAAACTATTTACGTACTGTTGCTAAAAACAGGTCCTTACCAACCCCCATCTATTTTCTCGGTGGCTTATCTAAATGTTCTGCCATAGCTTTAACTTTAGCAGAACTAACTGGCAAAACTATTATCGTACCACCGCATTCACAAGGCATTGGAGCTCTAGGCATGGCTGTTTTGGCTAAAAAAGAAGCTAAACAGATTACTTCCCAGTTAGCAACAACTTCTTTTTCCCTTAATTCTGGTTATTGCCAAGGATGCGTTAATAACTGTGAACTGACAGTTTTAACTAATTCCACTCAAACATATTTCTTAGGGGGTCGTTGTGAGAGTGCTGGCAGAGGAGGGTTAAGTTCAACTTTAGCAATAAAAAGACCTACCATTAATAAAAAGCCTGCACCTAATAAACAAAAGCTAAAAAGCTCCGAAACAGAGGGCTGGGCTATAGGCTTAGATGCTGGATCTAGGCAGTTGAAAGCAGCTTTAGTTCAGCAAGGAGAACTTATCTTTTTACATACTGAAACCACGGATGCTAATCTCAGCGAGCAAGTAAAAAAGGTCTTGAATCTTTTAATTAGGCATTTACCACCTCATACTCCCTTTTCTCTAATGACAACAGGTAGTGGTGGTCGTTATTTAAGTCGCTTATTAGCAAAGGATGAGCGCTTATATGAAACCGAAATTATCTGTCACTTAAAAGCAGCTAACCACATTTACCCTCAGGTAGGTAGTGTTATTGATGTAGGTGGTAATGACAGTAAAGTGATCATTCAAAGTAGTTCTAGTTTAGACTTCGCTATGAACGACCGCTGTGCAGCTGGAACTGGCTCCTTTTTAGAACAGTTAGCTCGTCGGTTTGATCTCTCGTTGGGGGCAGCTACCGAGTTAGCTCTAAAATCTAATAAACCAGCTAGAATAGCTTCCCGTTGTGCTGTCTTAGCTGAAACAGATATCATCCACAAAATGCGCTCTGGTGCTTTGCCAGAAGATCTACTACTTGGTGCTTGCTATTCTTTAGCTAGAACCTTTATCTCCGATACTTTACATGGCCGCACTCTCGTAACGCCTGTTGTGTTCCAAGGTGGTGCTTTTTTAAATGCAGCTTTGTTACGTGCTTTTATAGATTTACTAGGCCTTAAGGAAAACGAATATCATATTGCTCAAGATAAACGTCTTTTAGTTGGGGCTGGAGCTTTAGGAGCAGCTCTTTATGCTTCCGAAAATAGTATTCCTTTTGGTAGCTTAAGCCCAACTCTACATTATTCTAAGGTAGGTGGCAGCTTTTGAAGATCGGTATACCGCTCGTATTTTCTGGCCGTGCACCTCAAGTTAGTTGCCTGGCTCAGGTTCTAACTGATGTAGGCCTAGATATTGAGACAACTAGCAAAACAACCCCTGATCTTTGGGAAAATGCTTTATCTTTAGGTAGCAATGAAACCTGTCTTCCGGTAAGAATCTATATTGCTCATTGCCACAAGTTAGTTAACAAAAAGAAAGTAGATGTACTTCTCGCCCCCAACATTTGGCGAGAAGTCGAAGGATCTGCAGCTTGTGCTAAGTATAGGGATGTGGGTGGTATCGCCTTAAGAGCACTCTCCTCAACCTTAGACTATGCTCTAGGTCATTTCCCTTTCTTATTACAACCAAATCTTCTCACTCCTAAAAAAGAAGATTTGGGGCCTGTTTTAGTTAGTTTAATTAACGATCTGGATCGAATTAGCGAAGAAAAAGGCACTTCTTTGCCACGCATAACTAAAGCAGATCTTAAAAAAGCCCTCGCTAGAGTACCTGATTTTCCTGTAATAACAGAACCTACTTTAGAAAATAAGCCGCGCCTGGGATTGATTGCCAGACGTTACCTTTTAGACGATCCTTTGCTCTCTTTGAATGTAGAAAAGTTTTTTACTAGCAAAGGCTTTCAAGTTCTGACTCCTTACGATCTACCCGATAAGTATTTAACTAAAGATGGCCTACCTTATGGTAGTTATTACGATTCGCACATTCAAAGCGAACAGTTTCTCCATTGGGGAAAGGATAAATTGGATGGTATTATTATCCTTTCTAGCTTTGCTTGTCATCCTGATGCTTTTTTAGGTCCTTATCTAGAAGAACAAGCTCATAAAGTAGGGTTACTCGCCTGGCACTTTGTCTGTGATAGCAATGTTGACTTGGGTGGCTTTATCACCAGATTTGAAACTATCGCTACTCTTCTCCAGCAACCAAAACCTAAAAGTCCTGAACCAAGTTTAGTCCTCCTACCAGCGACTCCTTCTCCTAAAGCACAAAGTTTTATCACTTGGCCTTACATGGGCGAACCTTTGAATCTTAGTCTCAAACAATTAGCTTATGATCTAGGTTTAGAAGACAAATGTTTGGTTCCCGAGCCTCCTACATCGGAAACAATGAAAAAAGGAAGTACTGATTTTGCTGAAACTTGTTGTCCTTATGCCTTAACTTCAGGTAGTTTAGAGGAGAGCGTTGTAAGCGCCTACACAAAAATTAAGGCACCTATCGATGTAAATATTCTAATGCTTCATGGTGAAGGTCCTTGTGCTTTTGGTTGGTATAGTATTGCTATGAAAGATAAACTCCCGGCTAAATTGCACAAAGTTTCTTCCGATATCTCAATTAACTGGATCACAACTGGTATGGATCAGCCAGTAAACTTTTGGCAAGACCTCGCAGCTTTGTGCTCCCAAGAAAAGCAAAAGCTACTTAATAATATTAAATCACCACTATCTTTTTTACGACCAACTAACCTACCCACTGTCTTAGCAATCGCTCGTCATGCTTATACGAAACTTCAGCTAGCAGAAAAAATAAAAGGGTTATATCTTTTAGCCCTTCCCATTGGTGGTAAAATCGCTGAAGAGCTATACAGCACTTGTTTAACTTCTCTAGATCAAGCTAAAAATATATCGTCTATGTACCGAAACTATGCTTCCGCAGTAGTATTATTTCAAAGCATAATCTCTCAACGCCAGATCCCTAGAGTAATCGTAGTTGGCGAAATCTATGTAGCTATCACACCTTATGCTAACCGCTATACTGTAGATAAATTGTTAGGAGAAAATGGGGTCCAGGTAGTTGAAGGAGTCAATGTTAGCCACTACTTAGCTTTTTCAGTAAAACCTGTCTTAAAAAAGTTCCTTGCTAACCTGGGTCTGGTAAAAACTCTAAATCGAAAAGGCCTCAAGCTATTCGCTCAAGGCCTTAGAGACAATGATGCTGCCCCTTATTTAAATTTTGAAGTTGGTGGTGATGGGGTCCTTTCTGTTGGTGCAGCTAAAAGAGGCTTAAAAAATGGTGTGCAAGGAATAGTACATATCTACCCTCTCAATTGTATGCCTGAGATAATTGCTAAACCCGCATTGCAAGAACTGGCTGCTTTACATAAGGTTCCTTACCTAGGTCTCTCTTTTAATAGAGAAACGGACACCGAAAGGTTAATCACTGAGGTTCGTACCTTTACCCGCCTAGTTGGTGCTTCTTTATAGTAAGAAATTTAATAAACCAATTGCTCTGGCTAAAATGAGCGTTATACCCAGAATGCCTACTATCATCTGGGTCTGGCGCTCTTTATTACTTCTTAGATAACCAGCGCCAGGGCCGATAACCATTCCTAATAGAAAGCCACCCAAAAGGCCTCCTGTATGTGACCAAACATCGATATTCGCATGTGGTAGCAAAGCTATGAGAAAGTTAATGCCCAGAATTCTAAAAAGAGAGCCTTGAATCTCAGGTGATACATGCTGATAACGAAAGATACGGGCATAGAGTACAAAGCCAAAAAGGCCAAAAATAGCACCTGATGCTCCGACAGAAAGAATATAGGGGTTGACTAAATAAGTGAAGGCTGCGCCCAATATTCCTGACCCAAAATAAACAAGAGCAAAGCGCTTTTTACCCATTGTGCTTTCTAAAATATTACCTAAAACATAAAGAGCGTACATGTTAAAGAAAATATGGGTTAAGCTTCCGTGCATGAACATAGTGGTAAAAAAGCGATAGTACTGCTTATATAGATAGATAGCAGGGCCAAAAAGAGCCAACGATCCCGTTAACCCCGAGAAAACTTGGGCAAGTGCATACATAATAATATTAGCTATAATAATGAGCTCATAGAGATTCTTGCGAATCCATATTGGTTTGGACCACTGTCTATTACTTTGATTGGCTCGTTGCCTAAAAAGCTGCTCTTCTTTTCGTTTCAGTGACTCATATTCTCGTAATAGTTCTGCCTTGCTGGCTTTTAATTCTTGTCTTTTGGCCCAAGTGGCTTCTTCTCTAGCTTTCAGATCTGCTTGCCAGGCTTGGAGATTCTCCTTAGTAAGAGGCAGTCCTCTTCGTTCGAGAAAATCCATCATTATCCCTCCCCTCGCTTGCAGACATCCAATTAGCTGCGTTCAAGATATTCAATACGATCTTCTAGTACTTGAATCTCTCTTTTAATCTGTTCAATCTCTAGATCAAGATAATAGTTCTCCTCGTCAAGCTTTTTTAGTCTTTCTTCTCTTTCTAAGAGTTTTAGACGTTCTCGCTCGAGCATATTGTTCATTTTTCTTCTTCTCCACCTTGTTTGTTAGATAAGAAAAAGAGGGCAATAGTCCCAGGACCAGAGTGAGCGCCAATTACAGGGCTAATTTCGGCTTCGATGAAATTGGTTACCCCATATTTCGTTTGGATAGCCTCTTTAAGCTCAGCTGCGGTCTCTGGATTATCAGCATGGCTGATGCCTATTCTCTGTGAAGGTATATCGACACCACGCTCATCCATAATCTCTAACATACGGTTAATCACCTGTTTGGTAGAACGGGCTTTGTCAAACTGATGAATTGCTCCATCGACAAAGTGCAGAATCGGTTTAATCTTCAGCATACCACCAATAATTGCTTTCATCGAACTAATTCTGCCTCCACGTTTCAAATAGACTAAATCATCGACAGCGAAAATATGTTCTAGTCTGGAGATGAGAAACTCTAGTCTAGCTGTAATCTCTTCCGCGGAAGCTCCTTTTTCGGCCATCTCAGCTGCTTCTAATACCAAAAGTCCATGACCTGTACTAGCTGCTTTGCTATCAATGAGGAAAACTTCGGGATTATTAAGTTCTTGCAATAAAAGATTTGCTGTTTGGAAAGTACCACTTAAACGGCTTGAAAACACGATATAATAAGGTATTTCATTTTGCTCGATAACTTTATTAACAGTATCTTGCATATCCTTATATAGGACTTGACTGGTTCTAGCTACAGCCCCAGCTCTCATATCTTTATAAAATTTATTGGTATCTAATTCCAAGCCATTATAAACTTTGCCATCCAGTTCAACACCCATGCCAAGCATTACAATGCCTTTTTCTTGAATTAATTCTTTGGGTAAATCTGCACCTGTATCAGTTATAATTCTTACACGTTTGTTCACTTCAATACCCCCAAAACAAAGTGATGTAATTTTTTAGTCTTATCTCGATGTAATAATTTCTTATAAATAGATAGTAGTTCGTTCTCTCTTTATTCCTTACGGGCAATATTTAAAAACGCTCATTATCTTCTAGGTATCCGTAACTTTGTCTCTTAACAATTAAGTTAACAACAGTTAACTTTCCTTTTATCTCCCCTTATTAATATTTGTTTATCCTTATTATATTCTTTTCCTAGCTATACCGGCAACTTAAGGTTATAGTTAAAAGTTTTAGCTCTTTTTCACTAACTAGTTAGTAAAACTCGGAAAAACCATTCTCTTTTCCTTTAGTTCTACATTAAATATACAAATCCTATTTATACTCGCTTTCCACTACCAAATAAGCAAAAAGCACCGTTGTAACAGTGCTTTTTCTTTATCTAATAAGCTCAATTTTTCTCTTACCTCAAGTTTTACTCCCACTTTTGCCAAACTTCAGGGCAATAGCCAACTGTCGCTTGTCTACCATTTCGTACAATGGGGGTCTTAAAAAACCGGGGATTAGCTAACAACTTTTCTTCTTTGTCACTATCGTTAGCTAGATAACGAAGTAAGATAGCATCGGCAGCTTTTTCATCAATTAAGGCCATAAAAGAGCCGATAGCTATTTTAACACTATTTAACTCACCCTTACTCATACCATATTTCGCAACATCGATCATTTGGTAAGGAATTTTGCGTTCCTTAAAATAGCGTTCAGCTTTTCTGGTATCAAAACATTTTGCTTTACCGAATATTTGAATGTTCATTTTCATAATCCCCTATCTGGATTTAACTACAATGTTATTTAAACCATGTTCTATCTTCCTTATAGCAAAAGAAAACCCAAGTTCCTACTCTTTTTATTTTCCAACTAGTAATTTTACTTCATCTAGCATTAATAACATTTTAGTCAACAAACTTAGTGATCTCTTCTAAGCTCTTTCGCTTCTTCTCCCTTACGACATCGCTAGCAGCATAACCAACACCAATAACTAAACGGATGCGTTTAGGTTGGGGAATTTCTAATAATTCTTTGAGCTTACCTTCGTTAATCCATCCCATAACACAGGTAGAAAGACCTTGTGCTGTTGCTGCTAAACAAATGTGTGCTGTAGCAATGCCAATATCTATAGGTGCATAATTCTGGCTTTTGACCACACCACTTATTCTAGCGCTTAGCGTAGCTTTTTCTTCTATTACGACGATAAAGGCAGGACAATGATCAGTAAACTTGTTCATACCTGCATCTTGTAAACATTTAGCCACCTGAGGTGAAACCAGGGGATTGTTCACAACTATAAAACTCCAAGGCTGACTGTTACAAGCCGATGGAGCGACTCTAGCAGCCTCAATACATTTTACTAGTTTATCTTTCTCCACAGGCTTAGTAGCATAATCGCGGCAGCTCTCACGGTTATTAATTAAGTCAAAGTAATTCATATCCAATCCCCCTGTCTTAATAGTAGCCTTTGAGATATTAACCAAACTATAGTTAATATAAAGTGAGGACTATGTTTCAATACCTCACCCTTATCTAGTTGGCAAAAAAACTCCTAACGAGTATTACTTCTCGTTAGGAGTTTTTTCTACCTTTAATTACCAGCTATTAAAACCAAGCTTTGACGGTCCAAAATTGTTATCTGACGATGTCCCGATAGTTTTAGCCAACCTTGGTCTTGAAAAGCAGAGAGTTTTCTACTCAAAGTCTCTTGACTGATACCTAAATGTAAAGCTAAATCTTTTTTGCTCATTGCTAGAACAACCTCATCTGAATTACCCGCGAGTTTCAAAATTGCGCTAACTACTCGTTTTTCTACGTCATATAAGCCAATGGTTTCAATTAGATTCTCAGCTTCGTATAACCTCCGACTAATTTCTGTTAATATTTTCACCGCAATCTGAGCAGAATGTAACATCAGCTCTTTTATTTTTTCGCTTTCTATCTGGCAAACTATAGTTGTTTCCATAGCTTCTGCACTACTACTAGCGGGTAAGTTAGCAAACAAAGAGAGTTCACCTAAAAAGTCTCCCTCTCCTAAAACTCGAATAATCTGTTCCTTACCAGCATCTGAGATCCGGGAAATCTTCACCTTCCCCTGGTGAATTACATAAAGTTTGTCAAGAGCATCGCCAGGGAAAAAGATCATCTCTCCTTTATTAAATTGATGTTCTGTGGTTACACGGGCCACTTCTAAAATCTCTTCAGCACTTAACTTACTAAAGATAGGAACCTTCTCGATACAACTTTTATCCTGGCTTTTTCCCTTATCTAAACAACAATGACATTTCATAGGCTCTTCTCCTTAGACTTATTAACATCACTCTAAATACTTAGCTGTAACAGATATAGATTAGAAGTCTAATTTAAGTAGTTTTTTATACAAGTATCCATTCGTCATCAAAATTCTTCCCACTCTCATTGAGTCTGTAAATTTTTAGATCAGGAGCTTCTACTTTGTCATAATAGAAAGTGAGTAACTGTTCACCTCAAAGAGTTATACTCTTTCGAAGCCTCTTAAATAAAGATAATTTAAAATTGTACTGTTAGCTTTCCACCAATTTTTACTGATTGCCCATTCCTCAGGATAGTTATTCCAACTCCAAACGATATCCCAAGACCCATCATCAAGTTGTGTTTTAAGAATATACTCACACTCATACTCCGCAACTTTTTGATTCGCTTCATAGAAAATGCTGTCCCGGGAATTGAAAAACTGAGATGGTCTACAGATGTAACTTGTTTCCCAGATAGAGGTATCTTTAGTTATGGAATAACTAACTTGCTCTCTAAGTTTAGTTTTTAATGCTTCTAGGTCGATGACCTGCTCATCAATTTTTTCGCAGTATTCCATTAAACGTATATAGCAAAGTACTGTATGCATATCATCAAGCAAGCCACCCTTTAAATAAGCTTCGGTTGCTTCTTGAGCTATTCTTTTACAGATTTTATATACCTGAGAACTTTTCTTAGCAAAAATTAAGCCAAATCCTGCCAAACAAGCGGTTGGGTTGTAGTCTGTTTTACAAGAACTTTCACTTTCTGCATGCCACCAAGGTGCATGAGGGTAATCGTTGTTACTTAAAACAGTATTGGACCAAGAATGGTCATTAAAATCAGCGCCACTAGCTAGATACTTTAAAATACCCTGAACCACGGAACAACTCTGGTCAGTAACTTCAATCTCTCGAAGTATCTCTGTCGCAACCCAAGTTTGTATTGGTGCAGAATTAGGGTTCCAACTATCTGGTTCTAAAGCATGACCAAAACCACCATCATTGTTCTGGTAGAAAGATAAGGCTTTTATCACATTATCCTTGCTGCCATTTTCAAAATGATATTGCCATCTAGCAATATCAAGTGGCCGAGCATGGCGATAAATCCATTCTTGTGTTTTCTGGTACATCCTTCACCCTTCTTTCTTCAGTTCTAAAAAAGAATTGCTTTGCTCCTCTAACTTCACCATTACCAAATTTTAACCTTTCTTCGGGGGGCGTTTTTTAGGTAATAGATAATATAAAACTCTTATCCTTAAGAACTAACGATGGTTTCTAAAACATTTACACGCAAACAAATTTTGGCAAATTTTAAAAGGACCCTGAAGCAGCCAATAAGGTTAGTCCCTTACTTGCACTTCGTGGTCACTTTTAATAGTTTATTTACTTTTCGTTAAACCTTAGTAGTCTAATGGCATTTAAGATAACTAAAATAACACTTAGCTCATGGATTAGCATGCCCGATGACAGGACTACAGTCTTCGTGATCACACCAACCAAAAGTACTCCTACTACCAAGATTGCAAAGTAGATATTTTGTTTCATGTTTTTTATAGTCGCTTGGCTTAAGTTTATAGCATAGGTAAGCTTTTTTAATTCAGCTGACATTAAGACTACATCAGCAGTCTCCATAGCTACATGAGAACCTATCCCACCAAGAGCTACTCCTAAATCAGCGGTTGCTAGTGCTGGTGCGTCGTTAACTCCATCGCCCACCATTGCTGTTTTGTCTTCTGTTTGCAGCTTCTTCAGAATAGCTACTTTGTCTTGAGGAAGTAATTCTGCGAAATAATCATCCAAACCGACCTTCTTAGCAATAGAACTGGCTACTAGCTTGTTGTCTCCTGTTAGCATTACAGTTTTTTTGATTCCTAATCTTTTTAGTTTCTGGACTAGATTTAGGGCATCTCCTCTAATCTCGTCAGCTATAGAGACAACACCAAGAATATTAAGAGCATCCGCAACTATAACTGTTGTTTGGCCTGCAGTTTCTTCTAAGTTTAGATAATCGGCAACCTCCGTAGGAATTGCGATCTTATTTTCTGTCATCAGTTTCCTGTTACCAAGATAATAGATATTATCGTTGAGCTTAACCTGTAAACCTTGGCCAATTATAAACTGTGAATCTTGTGGAGTAATAAGAGGTTCTTCTAACCCTTTACCAGCTTCTAAAATGGCTTTAGCTAAAGGGTGTTCAGAATAACTTTCAGCGCTAGCTGCTAGATAGAGAAGCTCCTCTTCTGTAATAGCAAAGCCTTTTAATTTAGTTACCGTTGGTCTGCCCACAGTAAGAGTTCCAGTCTTATCAAAAGCTAAACTCTTAATCGCAGCTAGTTTTTCAATAACTTCGCCACCTTTAATAATCACACCATGCTTTGCACCATTACCTATACCTGCAACTATGGATACTGGTGTGGAGATAACTAAAGCTCCTGGGCAGGCTATAACTAGGAGAGTCAAAGCCAATTCAATATCTTTTGTAACCAGGAAGATAACAGTCGCTAAAATCATGATCCCCGGGGTGTAATATTTGGCAAAGACTTCCATGAATTTCTGAGTTTTGGCCTTTTTATCCTGTGCTTCTTCTACTAGGTGCAAGATCCTAGCAAAAGTAGTGTCTTCGCTTATCTGTTCAGCTGTAATCTTGAGATAGCCAGATTCGATAATGGTACCCAAGTAAACAACATCGCCGATATTCTTAGCTATTGGTAGTGACTCACCAGTAATAGATGCCTGATTAACATAAGCACTGCCTTCGCTTATTGTTCCATCAACAGGAATCTTCTCGCCTGGCCTTACAATAACTATTTCGCCCCTAGTTACCTCTTCTGGTGAAACTTCAATCTCACCATTATCTCTCAGAACTTTAGCTGTCTCCGGGGCTAAATCTAATAATGCTTTTAGCGAAGATCGAGTCTTTTCCAAAGTCTTAGCTTCTAAATAACTGCCAAACATGAAGAGAAACGTTACTGCTGCAGCTTCCCAGTATTCACCGATAATTATCGCTCCAGTAACTGCTAAGGTTACCAAAGCTTCAATACCCAAATAACGGAATTTTAAGGCGCGAATAGCATTTAAGACTATAGGATAACCTGCGATAACCGCTGCAGCAATCATGAAGACATCTGACACTGTAGGGTTAAAATTAGGTTGTTTGAGGGCAAAGGATATAGCAATAAGGATACCCGCTATCATAACCCTTTGCCCTTTTGTTATCCGCAACATACTTTTATACCCTCATTATTTTATGGACAGGACATCAAAGCCTAAAGCTTCAATGGTCTTTACGATCTCTGTAACATCTGTTAAAGCCTCATCGAATGTCACTTTAACCCTACTTGAGGAAAAAAGAACCTGGATCTCATTTATGCCCTTTAACCTTTTTATTGCCACCTCAATTTTTGCAGCACAACTGGGGCAAGTTAATGTCTCTAATTGAAAAGTCTTTGTTGTCATACTGACTCCTCCTTCTTGACCTTAGAATAACCTATTAAAAGAGAAGAAACCTTGATCTAGATCAAAATTTGCAGCCAATTTTAATTTAGTTCAATAATCTTAACTTGTAAGATTGCCAACAAAAGTTAGTCTTGCCAATAGTTTCCATTCCATTAACCACGCTTATCAAAACAACTAGAATCCTGTTAGTAGTCGCAATTATCTTAACCATTAAATATTTCCCAAACATCATAACATACGTACAGCTACTAAAGTTTAAGAAGGTAAAACCAAATTTATAGAGTATAAAATAATCAAGTAGGGATTTAGATCTAAAGTAAAGGGGTGTAGGAGAAATGAAGTTATCAAAAAACTTTTGGTTTTTGCTTACTATCTTGGTGTTTCTATCCTTATCTGCTGGTGCAGCTGAAAAAATTTCCGTCTGGTTAACCGGCCACATCAACGAAGAAATGAGCATTATCAAAGAAATTACCGAAACAGCCTTTACTGCAAAAACTGGAATAGAAGTAGAATACACTAACCTATCTTGGGCTGACTTTGAAAACCGCTTTCTCATGGCTGCGGCTTCAGGTGATGCTCCTGACGTAGGTGGTGCAGGTGCTCTGTTCTTACCAGAGCTAGGCCTTAGAGGAGCTATGATCGACCTCTCACTGATGCCTGGATTTGACGAGATTTCCAAACGTTCTTACCCAGGTTTTTATCGCTCCTTGCAATATAAAGGTATGACCTTTGGTATACCTTATACTGCTACCGTTTCTACAGCTTTCCAGAGAGATGATATTTTAAACGATTTAGGTGTAAAATCAATTAATACTTGGGACGAATTAAGACAAGTTCTACCTAAGCTACAAGCTAAAAATTCTAACTTTTCGTTGCAATGGTTCTTGACTGACACTCTCTATGCTGATGTCAATATGCTTATGTGGCAACGAGGAGCTGATGATTATAATGCTGATCTAACAAAATCAGGCTATGATACTCCAGAAGGTATAACTGCTTTTAGAGACTATGTCGAGTTATATACAAAACACAAGATTCCTAAAGAAATACCTGTACTGCAAGCTTTTATGAATGGCGATCTAGCTATGGCTATCCAATATCCTAATTTCTTTCAAAACCTTGTAGTTAGTGCTCCTCAACTAACTGGCAAATGGAGCATGGTACAGGTTCCAGGCTATAACGTTGGCGGTAAATTGAATCGCACTTCAACTGGTGGTGGCTCTGCTGTTGGTATCTTCGATTCTTCTAAGAAAAAAACTCAAGCTTGGGAATTCATTAAATGGTTAACTGAAGAAAAAACCCAGTTAGAAATCTCTAACCGAGTTATGAACCAGATTAAA
Source organism: Firmicutes bacterium UBA4881 (assembly GCA_002399235.1). Classification (GTDB taxonomy): domain Bacteria; phylum Bacillota; class DTU065; order DTU065; family DTU065; genus UBA4881. The sequence continues at coordinate 45,537 of DHDH01000049.1, forward strand.
GGCACAATGTATTTACCATCTATTCGTGGTGCTGTTACTAAGATTCCTATCGATCCTAAATCTGCACAAGTCTATGAGACTGCTTTAAACACCGCCACTTCTTCTATTTATGGCCTAGTTGCACCTAGACATCGTCGTCGTTACCTGCAAATGGCTGCTCAAAAGGCTATCTTAAATGGTGAAAACCCTGAAAAAGCTATCCGTGACGCAGCGGAGGAGCATAATAGCGAAATCAAGAAGAAGCAAGTTGAATACGACAGATTCATCAAAAAATTATTGGATAAAAAGAAATAGTTTACGGAAAGGACGTCTTCGAGACGTCCTTTTTGATCTTTTTTTGCAGTTCTCTGTTCCCCTAAGTTTTACGTAATAAAAAGGTGCCAACTAACTTTTCCTGATATATTAGCAAAGCTCCTTTTGATTAGCATATTTCAAAATTGTCTTAACCCAATGTTCATATTTTTAAACACGCTGCAAACTTCACTCCAAACAAAAAATTGGTTTTTTGTTACAGCATTCTTAGTTCATGCTCACATTCCATCCAAAGCCTATCTGGCCTGGAACTATTGCTGTTTCTATATCTTTTCCTACCCTATAGCAACAGAAGTAATTATTTAAAAACAACAACAGCTACGAGTAAAAAACAAAACATTTACTTTATTACACTTTACATTTAGCTTCGTAATTTAATATTGGTCAATTCTACTGACCAAATATTAAGTTAGGAAGCGTTTAGAAATGATTGTAAAAGAACAGTCTCTTACCTCTAACGATAGTAATCCTGAGGTAGTAACTAAACAGGTTGAGGTAAGAGTTAAATCGGTTCAGGAGTATTTAATAGCAGTTGATCTAGCCTTTCAAACCATATGTAATGGCGATCCAATTAATTGCGAATTATGGTATAGAGGTCAAGCACAAACAGGTTTCGATCTGCTACCTACAATTACCCGCAAAATCGATAATTTGCAGTTAAACCCTCTTTATGAAACCGTCTTCCTTTCGAAGTTTAAGTCGTTAGTAATCCCCTATTTAGGTGATTTACCAGCTCCTCCCCTACCAAATGGAATCACTCCTTATTGGAGCTGGCTTTTCATGTTAAGACACTATGGCTTGCCTGCTCGCATCTTAGATTGGTCTCGCGATGCTTTAACAGGTCTTTTCTTTGCAACCGATCCTACAGACCCTTCTTTAGTAGAAGGAATAGATGCTACTGTTTGGGTACTAAACCCCGTTATACTAAACCGCAACTTTTCTTTTCATAGTTTCTTACAACCTGGCTACATTCCTAACGTAGAAGAACCCAGCTTTAATATTTTCTTTGGTCCCAATGCAGATATTTTGAGTTCTCCTAAGCCAGCAGCTGCTATCGGACCATTAAACACTACTAGAATAGTTGCTCAACGTGGCACATTTACTGTTTTCCCACTGGTACGCAACCTCATTGCCTTAAATAAATTTGAAGACTTTGCTAATTATCTTTTTAAGATTGATATTGCTTGGGACCACGTTAAAGATATACAAACTCAACTTAAACATTTTGGTGTTACAAGGCTAGCCTTATATCTTGATATCACAACAATAGTTGCTGAAGTTAAGCAACAGGTAATTGATGAAGGCGTCCATACTACCAATTTGTGTCTTAACCAGTAAGTTGCTTACCAATTGTCTCTACTAAGTCTAAAACTAACCTTCTCTTTATGTAAGATACAGGTTTAATTATAAAACAAGGTTAGTAATTAAGTGGGTTTAGCTATGGCGTGCTTCGACAAATTAGTCCAATTTAATAGATACTTGCTAATTCACCATTTTGTCATTTTAGGTATGTTCAAAAGTAAGTGCCTCTTCAGCTTATTTAAGGTTTCTTGTAAACTTTAACATGGTATGAAGAGGCACTTCTCTTTGTCAATTCTACTTAAATCTAATCGAATTAGTTTTATAGTCACTTATGGTATGGTTCCCCACTTAAGATCTTAAAGAAACGGTAAATCTGCTCTAAAAGAACTAATCGCATTAGTTGGTGGGGAAAAGTTAATGGTCCAAAAGACCAATGAAAATCTACTTGTTTTTTTATGGACTCATCTACACCTAATGAACTACCAATTATAAAGGTAATTGTACTATTTCCATAGAGAGCCCAATTGGCTATCTGTTGAGCCATTGCCTCCGAAGAAAGTTCTTTCCCATCTAGATCTAATAACACAGTTAGACCTTCTAGCTTGGACCGTAATTTATCAGCTTCACCTTTAAGCATTATCTTGCAATCTTCTTCTCTAGTGGGAATAGGAGAGTCTGGTAGTTCAATTATACTTACATTAGCATAAGGCTTAAGTCTCTTAAGATACTCATCTATTCCTTGCTTTAGATATTTCTCTTTTATGGAACCTAAGCAAAGAATTCTTATCTTTAACAACTCATCACACTCTCCTTAAAAACAGATCACTTTCGAAGGTGTATACTGGTTAGCTACCTGCAAAGATACATCCTTACCAGGTATAATCCCTTCTTCTTTCAAAGTTGTAGCTACATCAAGCACAGCAATTTGAGGTTTATTATTTTCTTCACTTAAGTGAGCTAAAAAACAATATGGTGTTTTAGGTGCTTGTCTCACAATATCGGAGAGGATCTTCCCTGAATCTTGATTAGAAAGATGACCATACACTGACATGATTCTCTTTTTAAGTGACCAGGGGTAAGGTCCTGTTTGCAACATACGTACATTGTGGTTAGCTTCTAATACTACCAGATCTAGGTTATTAATATATTGATCGAGGTTTACTGGTCGTTTACCTGTATCTGTTAATACCAAAGCTCTGCTTTTTTCATCCTCAATTAAATAACCAACTGGACTTTTAGCATCATGAGAAATCCTAATCGGAGTAACAACAGCTTCTCCTAAAGTAATAGGCTCGTTAGGTATTAATGTTTGCTTTCTCTCTACCTCATCTAAAGAGATTAGTGTTTCTTCTGTTGCCCAAACCTCACAAGAACTATGTTTAGCTAAACCTTTGACCCCTTTAATGTGGTCTACATGTTCATGAGTAATTAAGCAATCTGACACTTGACTCAAGTCAATCCCAGCAAATTCACTTCTTTTAATCATTTCTTTCAGGGATATACCTGCATCTATTAATAAATTGCGGCCACCAGCTTTCAAATAGATCGCATTGCCTTTACTGCCGCTAGCAAGAATACATATCTCGATTTTTCTTCCCCTCCTGCTGCCTTACATCCTCTAAAGTAGATTTTACCACAAACGCGAAGGAAATCGCCAACTATTAGCGAATCATACTGAAGCTGTTAATTTTCAGGAGGTGTAATTATGCCTGCATTTGTTAACCAAGAAGAATGTACTGGTTGCGGTACTTGCGCCGACACATGCCCAGTATCCGCTATTACTGTTGATGATGTTGCAGAAGTCAATCCCGATGAGTGCATTGATTGCGGTGCTTGTGTAGATGCTTGCCCCGTAAGCTGCATCACTTTGGAATAGTTTACAATCTAAACTAAAATGTACCAAACAGGAGAGGGAAAAATTCCCTCTCCTGTTTATTTTAGAAATCTAAAAATTTTACTTTCTAAAACTGGTTAAAAGTACCAACATAGTCGTTAAGCTAGTTATGGCTAGTTTTCAAAAAGGCCGGTTAGAACCGGCCAAGAAGTTATAAACCTATATATGCTTTTACTTCTTTTTCTAAAGCAGCAAGTTCCTCTTCCGAAGATGCTTCTAAATAAACCCTCACTAAAGGTTCTGTCCCGGAAGCTCTGGCTAGCATCCAAAGATCATTTCGTAGGACAATCTTTACTCCGTCGATTCTGTTCACAAAGTCTACTGGCCAAGAACCAATTTGCTTGTGGTCCTTTTCCCGTAGATTCTTCATAACTGCTTCTTTCTTTTCGCTATTAAGCCTGAGATCAAGACGTTTATTAACATATCTACCATGTTTAGCATAGATACTATCTAGCACTTGGGCTAGGGGTTTTTTGTGGTAGGCTCTGAGTTCAGCAATTAAAAGATCTGCTAAGATACCATCTTTTTCGGGGATATGGCCTGCAATACTTAAACCACCAGACTCCTCGCCACCCAAAATAACATCTGTTGTTCTCATCATTTGACCAATATGTTTAAAACCGACTGGTGTCTCAATGCAATTAACATTGTGGGCCTTGGCAATAGCATCTAATAAGTGAGTTGTAGCTACAGTTCTTGCTACAGATCTAGGACCTTTTGTTTCTAGTAGGTAGTCATAAATAAGAACCAGAACTTCGTTAGCGGTAATGTAGCGACCATTTGTGTCTATTACGCCAAAACGATCAGCATCACCATCTGTAGCCAAGCCAATATCAACCTTGCCTTCTTTAACCAAGTTAACTAACTCTTGCATATGAGTAGCTATAGGCTCTGGTGGACGCCCGCCAAAAAGAGGATCACGATTAGTATGCAATTCCTCCACAATAACTCCATTCTCTCTTAAAATACGCCCTACATATGAACGCCCAGCTCCATGCATGGCATCATAAGCAATCTTAAGCGAACGAATCTGCTCGAAATTAACGAGACTTTTTATATGTTCCTCATATTCCCTATCAGGATTAAATGTCTTAACCTCGCCTTGAACCGGAGGTACTATTTCAATTTTAGCAATCTCTTTTTCAATAGCTTGAGTAATCTCTGGTTCAGCTGGTCCAGCATAATCAGGTATAAATTTGATACCATCATATTCTGGTGGGTTATGGGAAGCAGTAAACATTAGTGCTCCATCTGCCTTATGTTCTTTAACAGCATAAGCAATAACTGGTGTAGGAGTGTCTTGCTCGGTTAATAAGACTCTTACACCTTCATTTTGCATAACTAGCGCTGCTTCTCTAGCAAAACGTTCGTTCATAAAACGGCCATCGTAAGCTACCAAAATAAGAGGATCCTTATTTAACCCTAGAACATAATGAGCAATACCTTTAGCTACTCTTCTTGCGTTAGGCAAAGTAAAATCTTCGCAGAGAATGGCTCTCCAACCATCAGTGCCAAAACGGATATCCATAATTACCTATCCATCCCCTCTTTGTATATTAAAAGGTGATCAGTATTCGATACCTTTTCTGGCTCTAATACCTAAATCATAAGGATGACGAATCTTTTTCATTTCGGTAATTAGATCTGCTTGAGCTAGAATCGATTCAGGCATCGAGCGCCCAGTAAGTACTAGTTCTAATTGTGGTGGCTTTCCTTTGAGAAAATCACAGATTTCCTCTTCTTTAAGCAAACCACAAGTAACTAGATAACTGATCTCATCTAAGACCAAAAGGTCATAGTCTTGCCAGATACTCTCTACTTTTTGCACGCCAGTTTGGGCTAACTCTTGATCTTCTTTTGACGGGGACCCCATAATAAATTCGCCACTACCAAATTGCCAAAAGGGTATCCCTAATTTCGCTAAAGTTACCAATTCACCGCTTGCTACACCTTTTAAAAACTGTACCAAACCGGTTTTTAGTTGATTACCATGTGCTCTTATTATTAAACCAATCGCTGCTGTTGTTTTCCCTTTGCCATCACCTGTATAAACTTGAATGAGCCCTTTAGGCAATTTAATCACCTTCAAAGTTCCAAAAAACAGTAGGTTGGCCGTTTAGAGGATTCGCTGTTACTAAACTCTTTACACCATAAGTTTGCTCTAAAATCTCAGCAGACAGTACTTCTTCCGGGTAACCGAGAAAAAGTTTGTCCTTTTCGCCCAATAATAGCAAGCGATCGCAAAGAGTAGCTGCCAAGGAGATATCATGTAATATTAATAGGTAAGAAAGTCGTTTTTCCTTCTTTATTTGCAAAAGAAGTTTACTTAAACCAGCAATATGCCGCATATCTAAATGCGCTGTAGGTTCATCGAGAATCAGTAACTCAGGTTCTTGAGCTAAAGCTCGGGCTAGAGCTGTGCGAGCTAATTCACCACCTGAGATCTTATCTAGTGTGTTATCAGCTAAATTAGTTAACTCGGTAATCTCTAAAGCCTCGTTAACTACCTGGAAGTCTCTAGGGTTAACCTTTCTTGAACTATGAGGAAGTCTACCTAAAGCCACTGCTTCTTTCACTGTAAACCCAGTGGGAATCTCTTGTCTTTGTCCCATCACAGCGACCTTTTTTGCTATTTCATTACGATTGTATTTCTTTAAGTCCTTACCAAAAAACCGGACAGTTCCACTGTAAGGTAAAATACCAGTAATAGCACGTATTAAGGTAGTCTTCCCCACGCCATTAGGACCTAATACACCTAAACTCTCACCAGCACTCAGCTGGAAACTGAGTGCTTTTATAATTTCTTTTGAGCCATAACGAACACCTAACTTATCGACTTCTAATACGTTCACGAAGCTCCCCTCCAGGGATTAATTTCCCGTATCAGATTGCACATTCCTCTTAACTAAATTGCGAGTTTTCCATCTACCAGAGTAATAATAGATTAAATTGAGGGCCAAACCAAAAACTGGCGAAATAGCAATAGCTAAAAAGATGCCCGTTGGTCCCAAGCCTAAGGTCTCCGATAGTACTTTAGCTAGTGGCAGTCTAATACCCCACAAAGAAAGTAAAGTAATGGCCATTGTAATTAGAGTATCCCCAGCACCACGGGAGATACCACCTGTTGAAAACATTAGAGAAAAGACTACATAACTTAAAGAGACAATCTTTAAGTAGGTACTCCCCATCTCTCTTACCTGCAAATCTGGGGTAAAAATACGTACCCAAAGATCGGGGAAGAAGAAAATTGCTATAGTAGCTATGGAAGCGATTAATATCGTCAAAATGTTAGAATAACGGAAGATCTCTTTGACTCGTTCTGGTTTCTCTGCACCTAAGTTTTGACCTACCAAAGCAGAGACAGCTAAAGAAACACTCATTGCAGGCATAAAAGCAAATTGGTCGATTCTGCCACCTAAACCATAAGCAGCTACTACAATTTCACCATGCTTATTCACAAGACCAGATAAGAACAACATCGCCATAGATACTAAGGCCTGCTGGGCACCTGCTGGTGCACCAATAGCGATAAGTTGTTTCATAATCCGGCGATCAGGTCGCAGAAGTGATCTGTCCCACGTTGCCAATTTAGCTTTTCTGAAAAGGTAGACCATTCCTAAAACCGCTGATACACCCTGAGCTAGTACTGTGGCCCAAGCCACACCAGCTACGCCCATCTTAGGAATAGGACCAACACCTAAAATAAATAAGGGATCGAGAATTATATTAATGACAGTGGCAATAGCTAAAAAGTACAGTGGTGTTAAAGAATCACCAAAACCCCTCATAATAGCTGACAAACCATTATAAAGGAAAGTGAGTACCAGACCACTTAGAAAGATTACTAAGTAGGTCCCTGCATCGGCCCATAGGGATTCGGGTAAATGTACTAGCTTAAAGATAGGTTTATAAAACAAGATACCTATTGCTGTAACAACAAGTGCTGAGACCGTCATTAAAAAAAGTGATGTATTAATTGCTCGTTTTAAACCTTGCTCATCTTTAGCACCATAATACTGACTGACTAAAATTGTTGTAGCTATACCTACACCGATAATCAGCGATACTAAAAAAAAGACTATGGGAAAGGAAGCACTAACAGCCGCTAAAGCTTCTGTTCCTAAAAAGCGCCCCACCCAGAAAGTATCTACTGTATTATAAAGTGCTTGCAGGAAATTGCCAAAAAACATTGGCCAAGAAAAAGCGATTAAATGCTTAAGAATGCTACCCTCTGAAAAATCACGAGCACGATCTTTGTGCAAGTATTTCACCTCTTTAAATTAACATTTTTTCCTTTTGCTATTTTTTACCTAAAGAACCTGAGTTAATCTAGGGTACAGGAATTTAACCATAGATCCTAGAAATTATTAGCAAGACAAAAATAAAGGAGGCAATAGACATGGAATTAAAGGTAAGATGGGATGGAAAAAGACGTTTCATTGGCGAGTGTCCTTCTGGCCATGAACTAGTTTTAGATGGTAGTGAAGAAATAGGCGGCGAAAACTCTGGCCCTAGACCTACAGAAGCCTTATTAGCTGCTGTTTGTGGCTGTACCGGCATCGATGTAATCATGATCTTAGAGAAGATGCAACAACCTGTTAAGGCTTATCATATGGAAATTTCAGGTGAGAGAAATAACACCGAACCCCGTTATTTTACTTCAATCCAGATAAAATATGTTCTCGAAGGCGAGCTAGATGAGGCTAAAGTAGCTCGTGCTATTCAATTATCAGCCACTAAATATTGCGGTGTTATGCATTCTCTCAAAGCTGAGGTAACCACATCCTATGAAATTATCCGCAGCTAAAATTTTCCTTATCTAAAGAACCACCTAAATTTGACATCCTTTATTATACACTAGCCCCTCGTCTCTGGGGTAAAGTTTTTGAGGACTACATTAAATAGTCCTCAATATCTTATACCCCAAAATCTTCATAACTAATAATTTCTGGCTACAAAAATAATAAGCCTGCAGCCGAAACTGCAGGCTTCAAGATTCTTATTAATACATTGGTGGAACGTTAGCTGGGGCTTCTTTCTCTGGCTCAGGAATATCGCAGATGAGGCACTCAGTTGTGAGCAGCATAGCAGCAATAGAAGCTGCATTTTGCATAGCACTTCTAGTAACCATAGCAGGATCTACGATACCACTCTTAATCATATCTACATACTCGCCACTTAGAGCGTTGAAGCCTTGGCCAAATGGTAGATTTGCTACATGCTCAACAATGACAGCACCTTCTAAGCCAGCGTTTTGAGCAATCTGCTTCAATGGTTCAGAGAGAGACTTGCGTACAATTCTGATACCAGTCTTCAAATCGCCAGTTGCTTCAGCTTCAAGAGCTTCGAGCTTTTTAGCAGCATAAATTAAAGTGGTTCCTCCACCAGGAACGATACCCTCTTCTACTGCAGCTCTAGTAGCAGAGAGAGCATCCTCGATGCGGTGTTTCTTTTCTTTGAGTTCAGTTTCAGTTGCAGCACCAACCTTGATGACAGCTACGCCACCAACAAGTTTAGCTAGACGCTCCTGAAGCTTCTCTTTATCATAATCGGAAGTGGTGTCTTCCATTTCAGCTCTAATTTGATTGATACGGCCCTTGATACCATCAGCAGAACCTCTGCCACCAACAATAGTGGTGTTTTCTTTGGTAACACGAACCTTATCTGCATGGCCGAGCATGTTAAGATTGGTATTTTCTAACTTCATACCAACATCTTCAGAAACTACCTGACCACCAGTTAAGACTGCGATGTCGCCAAGCATAGCCTTTCTGCGATCGCCAAAACCAGGAGCCTTAACAGCAACTACGTTTAGAGTGCCACGAAGTTTGTTAACAACCAAGGTTGCTAAAGCTTCGCCTTCGAGGTCCTCAGCGATAATGAGCAAAGGCTTACCAGCTTGGAGAACCTTCTCCAAAACAGGAAGCATATCTTGAACAGAAGTGATCTTCTTATCAGTAATTAGAATATAAGGATCATCCAAAACAGCTTCCATCCGCTCGGTATCGGTTACCATGTAAGGAGAGACATAACCACGGTCGAATTGCATACCTTCTTCGGTCTCTAGTGTTGTACCAAAAGTTTGGGACTCTTCGACAGTGATAACGCCTTCTTTACCAACCTTGTCCATTGCCTCAGCGATGAGCTTACCAATCTCCTCATCACCTGCTGAGATGGAGGCTACTTGAGCAATGCTATCCTGATCTTCGATAGGTTTAGCAATTTCTTTAATAGTATCAACAGCTGTAACAACAGCTTTTTCGATACCCTTTTTAATGATCATGGGGTTTGCACCAGCTGCTACGTTCTTGAGGCCTTCGCGAATCATAGCTTGAGCTAAAACAGTAGCGGTAGTGGTACCATCGCCAGCAACATCATTGGTTTTGGTAGCAACTTCTTTAACAAGCTGAGCACCCATATTCTCAAAAGGATCTTCGAGCTCGATCTCACGAGCAATGGTTACACCATCGTTAGTAATTGTTGGTGAACCGAACTTCTTATCTAAAACAACGTTACGGCCCTTAGGACCGAGTGTAACTTTAACGGCATCTGCCAAGGTGTTTACACCTTTTTCTAATTTGCGTCTGCCTTCTTCGGCAAAAAGTAGCTGTTTAGCCATTTACTATCCCTCCCAGAATAAATTATGGGTTAGTTAGTCTACAATAGCGAGAATATCTGACTCTTTGAGTACCAAGTACTCGACGTTATCGGCCTTGAACTGGGAACCAGCGTACTTGGCGTAGAGAACCTTATCGCCTACTTTAACATCCATAGCGATAACCTTGCCGTCCTCGGTGGTACGACCCTTACCTACAGCGACAATTTCGCCAGTCTGAGGTTTCTCTTTGGCGGTGTCTGGAAGCACAATACCCCCAATCACTACTTCTTCTTCTTGAAGTGGCTTGACAACAACTCTGTCTGCCAATGGTCTTATATTCATGAATCAACCCTCCTAGCTGGTTATGCGTATTTGTTAGCACTCGTCAGAGGTGAGTGCTAATGATTTCATGATTAGTTTATGCTAAATAACGTCTCTGAGCAAACTTCATATTCAGGCAAAAACAGGCCTTTAGCCTGTTTTTTCCCCTTTATACCAATTTACGACACTTTTAATAGCTATCTCTTGCTAATCTTTCCCAAGACCTTGCGAGCCAAGCTTCTAGCTACATCCATTTCTTCAACTTTCAAAATATAAGCTGTAAGGAAATAGCTAATCGCTGCTATACCAATCACAGCAAAAAGTAAAAGAACACGTCTCATACCCGAGATAGCATAAGGAGCAACTAGCTGCCAACCAAATATTGCCACCAGAGCCATAACACCACTAGCTATAGTTATCTTCAATAGTGAAGATAATATACTTCTCATGCCTAAGGGACCAGTTTTCTTACGTAAAAAGATTAAAGATATAATTGAACTAAAGATAGCTGCTATAGTAGTACCTAAAGCTAGACCAGCATGCCCCATGGGACCGACTAAAGAAAGGTTAGCAATAATATTAATAATAACAGCACCTGCTGAGATAAACATCGGTGTTAAAGTATCTTTCAAAGACCAGAAACCACGATTTATTACATCGCGCCAGCTAGCTACTAAAAGGCCTGCTGAATAGTAGAATAAAGCTATCGAAGTAGCAGCAGTAGCTTCAGAGGTAAAGGCACCTCTTTCATAGACAACTTGGGTGATTGGCGTCGCTAGAACCATAAGACCAATCATCATAGGCATCACTAAAAAAGACATCGTTCTTAAACTACTGTCAATACTTTCTTTAAAACGTTTTTTATCTTTCGTAACAGCAGCATGACTCATCGTAGGATAGATCGCTGTAACTACAGAAGATACCACAATGCCCAAAGGGAAACCATTTAGTCTCGAAGCATAGTTTAAAGCTGATATTGATCCCTCTGGTAGACCAGAGGCTAACATTCTATCTACCATGATATTAATCTCACCCATAGCTGTTCCAATCAAGGTCGGTACCATAAGCTCTAGGATTAAAACCAGTTCAGGAGCTTTTAGATCTAGGTAAAAGTGATAACGGTAACCAGTCTTTCTTAGCGAAGGGATTAAGATTAATAGTTGTGAGCTTATACCAATAACTGTGGCAATGGCGAGGCCAAAGATGCCATAGATACTACCTAAAGAAAATATGCCAGCAATGATTAAAATATTATAAGGAAAACCTACTAAAGCGGGAGCTGTGAACTCCTGCAAGGCATTCAAAACACCAGAAATAACACCTGTAAGACCAAAAACTATTATTACCGGTAACATAATTCTAGTAAGTTCGACAGCCAGATCAAAGGTTTCTCCCTCAAACCCTCTAGCAAAAAGATGTACAAGTGGAGCTGTAAAAATTTCTCCTAATAAAATTAGGAGCAAACTAATAAGTAAAACTGTATTTATTACATTATTAGTTAAATCAAAAGCCCTTTGTTTGCCTTTATGGGTAGCTACATCAGTAAAGACAGGAATAAAGACAGTACGAATAGCTGTAGCTATAGCCGCAAACAAAAGACCTGGTATTGACATGGCTAGGTTAAAAGCATCTGTTTGCCAGGAAGAACCAAATTTATAAGCAATGGCCATCTCTCTTGCAAAGCCAAGAACTTTACTTATCGCAGCGGTAACAGCAATAATACCCGTTGCTTTCATTACTGTATTTTTGCTTGGACTCAACATAGATCCCTTCTTTCATACATAAAAAATATATGTATATTCAACTTGTAAATTTCTACATATTACTACCATTCCCTCTATCTAAGGTAGTATAGATCACTTATTGAGAGTCTTTTCTCGGTAAAAGTAAGACAAGATTAGGTTATTTATCCTTTAAAAATGCTTTGGTTATATAAGGTCTCGAAATGAATCTAGCCATCTCCCTTAAGTAGTTTATTAAAACAAAGTCAGTTAATGCTAAAAGTTAATGATTTTATTGAGTTTATCATAATCTATCGCCTTAAGATAGTACGATCTATAGGCAATTATTTTGTTAACTCTTTTCTTAAGATAAACTCCCAAATGATACTAATGAAAAGGAAGGTTTTTAACAAACCTCCCTTTTCTTTTCTTACTTCTTTTTCTCGATTATAGGTTTATTAATAACTTTGCAGCCAGGTGGTACACTCTCGGTGATCCAGACATTACCACCGATAACGGCTCCTTCACCAATAACTGTTTGACCACCTAAAATAGTTGCTCCAGCGTAGATAGTTACATTATCTTCAATTGTCGGGTGACGTTTGGCTCCTTTAATGATGTTGCCATTATGATCTTTAGGAAAGCTTAACGCACCTAAGGTAACACCTTGATAGAGCTTGACATTAGTACCAATCTCAGTTGTCTCACCAATAACTACACCAGTACCATGATCAATAAAGAACCCTTTACCTATCTTTGCCCCAGGATGGATATCAATGCCAGTTTTACTATGAGCGTATTCTGACATAATTCTCGCCAACAAATCGAGATCACGTTTTTGGAACTCATGTGCTAAGCGGTGGGTAAGGACCGCAAAAAAACCCGGATAAGAGAGAATAACCTCATCTTCGCTTCTAGCAGCTGGGTCTCCTTTATAAGCTGCTTTAACGTCTTCATCAAGAAGTTTCTTTATATTAGGTAACTCTTGCAAAATTTCTAAAGCTTTTTTCCTCGACACTTCCAGTTCTACGCAACTTTCCATATCGATACTGCATTCTGGTTTACACTTATTAGTAATCGAACTGTGTATAATCCTTGTAAGTCGCCAATAAAGTACTCCCAGTCTCTCTAAATAGCAAACCTGATCTTTATTATCTTCTGTGGTAGAAAAATAATTTGGATATAAAATAGCTTGCACTTCTTTTAAGATTGCCACTACAGCATCGGGATTAGGTAGTAAATTGCGAGGTTCTATCTGACGATTACATAATTTTGCCAATTCGGCTACCAAGCCGATAAGGACTTGTTCTTCTTGCATATTGTTTTGTGGCATTAGCTCGCCACACCCTCCTTTCTACTTAAGAGGTGATATATCATTTACCCATTTTTTCGCGGAAAAAACGTGTTGAAATCCGAATTGAGCTATAACCTGGACCATTACCATATAGCTCTTTAGCATAGATAACCGCTAACGAAAAAGGTGTGTTAGCTAAATTAAATCCTAAATCGAGTTCTCCACCGATATAAGTTCTTAAATGAGCTAATGGGTTCTCCTCATTATACCAGGCCGCCCCCGAAGTAAGAAACAACTTACCTTCTGCATCTTCCCAGAAGATCGGTCCCACTCTGGCCAAATCACGGCCTAATGCAATCGGGAAAAGTGCATCAATGGCAATTGTAACAGCATAGTCACCACTTTGTTCTGTGGCCACATTAAATAAAGTAGTAGCTGGATAATACGGTTCTAAAAAACTAGTTTGGACATTAAAAGCAGTTCGCCAAACTCCATAGGCAAAACTTGGACTAAGTAGTAAACCGCCAAAAGTTAGTTTACTACCACCTTGAGAAAAGTCCAAGGAAGCTGTTAGTTCGCTCCCATGCCTTATTAGATCATCATAGCGAAGATTGTATTGCAAGTTATAATCATTCTTCTTGGGTAGATACTCCCAGCTTATAGCATGGCGATATTTAGGTAGCAAATGAAGAGCTGTATAGCCAATATCTTGATATTCTAGAACCTCATGCTGATAAGTTATCCAGAACTTTTCGGGGTTTAGCCCTGGTGATAGTATTCCTGCATCCAATTTTCCTCGAGAAAACTCCTGCCAATAACCTAAAGAAGTATTAAATAGGCCGGCCAAAAGATCCAAGCTATATGACCATCCATTATAGAAACGGTTATTAAAATATAGCGCTGTATTTACTTCAAAACCATCCCACGTAGGGTCGTATTTTATCTCTGGCGCTAAACTATAAGTGGTACTGTCTAATATATGTTTCGTTTCATAAGAAAAACCAGTTTTTCTCGGGTAGGTATTATTAATTCTTTCAACATCTAAAAGCATACACCAAGGATCAATTGTAACACGTTTTAAAGGTATAGATGAACTAATTTTTATAGTTTCTTCGCCAAGAATCCAATGAGTTGTCTCTTGAGAACCATCCGTAAACTCCCATAAAACTTCGATAGGCCAGTTCGTCTTCTTTTGCGACTTAACTGTAGCTTCTAGCTCGAAACCTTGGGTAGTTTTTTGCTGTTTGACATTGGTAATAGAAAGATCGTCATAAAATTGTTCAAAAACCAACCTCTGCCAAATATCAGCCAATTCTCTCTTTGCCACGTTTTCTGCTAGAGCTAGGAAGCTGGTATTATCAATTAATTTTCCCGCTCTACTCGTTCTAACAATCTCTTCTAAAAGAGTAGTCATAGTCTCCCTACCTAGGAAACTCGCAAATGTCTGTAGCGTTAGAAAACCGCGGGTTTTGATGCGAATATCATATACCTGTGGATTTTTTAGGGCCTTGTATTCTCTACCTAGAGGTTCATCAAAGTTTTTGAAAAAGACCTGGCTTAAAAACTCCTGCTCCAAATTTTCCTGGTAATTTAGACTTTTATTCTTTTGGGCATAACTAAAACTCAATCTATCAATCAACCTAGGCACTTGATCTAGATTATGATAAGAAAAATATTCATTAGCGATATAATTGCATAAAGCTTCCTCTAACCAAAGAGATTCTGTCGATGTTAAAGGTTGGGGCAAAGAAAACCAAGATCTTGCTACTTCTTTAGCAATTAAACCCTTTAATAATCCATCTGAAGCACCAGGTCCGCCAGCATTATAGTAGCGATAAAAACTAATAGGTAAGCAGATCAAACCTTCGGCTGAATAAGGTTCGCTAAGAGAAGAACCTTCAACAATTGTTAATCTTTTTTTCTCAAAAGAGCCGTACTTTGGTTCATAATGCTCTAAAATGTTAGCTGCTGATTTAGCTGCAAAAACCGCTTCCTGCTCATGACCTGGCAGATAATAAGTGTATATAGATTTATGACCGTAGCTCTCTTCTTTAACATATAATCCAGCCCCAGCCACAAGAGGTAGACTATAAGCTGGGTAATCGTTTTTTAAGTATACTTTTTTATATATGCCACCTTCGGAAAGTTCTTTTTGGCTATCGGCACCACTAGCTACAACAACACTTGCAGGAACCAATAACTCAGCTGTGTAAAGCGCTCGCCAAACTGACTGAGTAACTGGATTTAAGAGGACAGGGTGCCAGCCACTAGTCCAATAATGAATATCTGCATTCCAGCCTTTGTCGCCTCTTTTTTGAGGTGTAGCTGTAACAAACTCCATCTCGACTGTTACCCTTTGATTAGGTTCTACTTCGTTTACAGGAACTTTCAATATAGCGGAGTGGAGCGAATACTTCCTAATTGTCGGTTCAATTGGTTCGTACAGTACCGGTACTTCCTGGCCATTTACCTTCACTCCGACAACATAGCTATTGCTACCGGCAAAGTTTTTTAGATGTCCTTTAGCTCTCCAAACTTGGCTTATGTAGGGATTAGGTTCAGTATCTAGGTTTGCTGGTAAGAAAAAACTTAGTTCGTGAAGAGCTTGAGAAGAATCGTTGATAACCTCAAGGTGTAGATTGCCAGCAATGCTATGTGTATCAGGATCTAACCAGCCTTTAATGTTATAACTAGGGAAAGCTGCTAAAGAAGAGAATTTAAATATTAATACAATCATTATGACAAGATATCTCTTCATAAGATCTACCCCAATCTACATTATTAGAGAAAGAAGCCTCAGCGAGGCTTCTTACAATACAGTTTGGTAAAGAATAGCTGCACTTAAACTTGTTACAACAAAAGCTAATCTGTAAGGGGTTAGCTTCATATAACTAGCTAACAGATAATGTTCTACCTTAGTATGGGTTATTAACGTTCCAGAACTAAATGACCACCTATAAAGAAAGGAACTGTATCACAAGAGTTAACATTAGCGGCATATTCCAAATCTTCTTTAAAGCCTAGACTTAAAAGATGTTGTCCATGCTCACTAGCAGTAAAAACATCCAGAGGTGAAGCATAACTGGCTGCAATCATGCGTGTCGCTTTAGCACTATCTGTTTCTTCAATACTTATTAATCTTCCTATGGTTGCACAAAGTGTACCAGCACATGCTGCATCTTCTAAGGAGAAACTGCCTTGTCTGCCTGCGCAGATAATTAGTGTATCATTACCTAGTTCAACTACTTTTTTAGCAGTTGCTGCTAGGTTAATATAGGCACTTATTAGTAGTGTTTCAGCACCATTAGCTGATCTGATAGCTTTAGTACCATTCGTTGTCGTAAAAACAATTGTTTTACCGTTCACAACATCATTGGTGTACTCTAGTGGTGAATTGCCAAGATCAAAGCCTTGAATCTTGAGGCCTCCTCTTTCACCACCAAGTAAAACATCCTCAGAATCATATCTGGTTTTAAGTCCTACAGCCTCATCTGGAGAGAGTACCGGAACAATATTACGAGCACCAAACTCTAAAGCTGTAATAATTGTACTTGAAGCTCTTAGGACATCGATTACAACAATAGTCTTGTTTTTATATCCCCAAACTTCTGTAGAAGTGGGTACTAGATTTACATCAATTTTCATAATCCACATTACCACCTAAAGAATATTTACTGCATGTGGCGGTTTCTTTCCTTTTAAGGCAATTAGAACATTTTCCGCAACCATTTGCGCCATCTTAGCCCTAGTCTCTTCTGTTCCACTACCTACATGTGGTGCCATAACTACATTGGAAAGAGTTAAGAGTCCAGGATGAATTTCCGGTTCTTTTTCAAAGACATCTAATCCCGCAGCTTTAATTTGACCTTCTTTTAAGGCAACTACTAGTGCTTCTTCATCGATAACGGGACCACGTGCTGTATTAATTAATATAGCATTTTTCTTCATCAACGAAAATTCCCTTTTACTTATCAGATGGTTGGTTTCTGGGGTTAATGCTACGTTTAGAGAAATAAAATCGCTCTCCTTTAAAAGTTCCTCTAAAGTTCGATACTCTAACCCCCAACGCTTTTCTGCAGCTGGCTTTCTTTCTCTTGACCAATAGATAATCTTCATATCAAAGCCGCTGGCTCTTTTGGCTACAGCTTCGCCAATGCGACCGAGACCGATTACACCTAATGTTTTCCCATAAACTTCTGCTCCTAATAATAGATCAGGAGCCCAACCTGTAAAGCGTCCTTCTCGTACCATTTTATCGCCTTCGACAACTCTTCTAGCGGCAGCGAATAGCAAAGCCCAAGCTAAATCAGCAGTTGCTTCTGTTAAAACATCAGGGGTGTTAGTTACATATATACCCATTTTTGTAGCTAAGTCCACATCAATATTGTTATACCCTACTGCATAGTTACTAATAACCTTCAGCTGGGGTGCTTTCTCCAATACTTCTCGATCTATCTTCTCACTAAGTAAACAAATTAGTGCATCGGCTTCGGGAATCAACTGCAACAGTTCTTCGCGAGATAGGTCGGTGCTTGGCGGTTGGATTAGCAAATCACATTCATTATGGATTATTTCAATACCTTGGCCTGGTAAATTGCGGGTAATAAGTACTTTTTTTCGCATCTTTAATTATTCTCCCTTCCGCCTCCAATTGGTATTAATACTTTTACTTAGCATATCTATCTAATTCTATCACATCTAAGTACCTTAGGCATATCTAGATAAATTTAGCTTAGGCAAATAACTTATCTCTACGCTTATTTAAGCTATATTTAGCTTGTTTATAGTATGTAAGCATATTTAATTAACGCTTGGTTAGTATCAAGAAAAGAGATAGCCAAAAGGC
>DHDH01000026.1:0-6602 GCA_002399235.1 Firmicutes bacterium UBA4881
TGAACTAAGTGGAATGTAAATTATGAATTCGCTCGGGAATGTATTCTTTTTTCCAACAGTAAATTGACACTATCAGTTATAAAACAAGGGTTGACACAACACAACTCTGATGCTAATATAATAAAGAACCTTGCAGAAAACATGGGGGCGTAGCTCAGTTGGTTAGAGCGCTTGCTTGACATGCAAGAGGTCATCGGTTCGATTCCGCTCGCTCCCACCATTTTTTCTGCAAGCTTTTTCATAATAAAAAGCTTTGATTAGGAAGATTCCTGCTTTAATCAGAGAGAGAAGCCCAGGCTGAAAGCTTTTCACGTAGCAGGTGACCACCTAGGAGCTGTCCTTTGGAACGCTTTTGCTAGTATAAAGGACCGGTCAAAGACCGTTATCAAAGATAAGTACATAGATTGTATATCTATGCAGAATTAGGGTGGAACCACGAGCACTTCGTCCCTTGGGCGATAGTGCTCTTTTTAATTTTAAAGGAGGTAAGGCCATGTTTGTTTTGATTTTGCCAGATGGAAGTAGAAAGGAAGTTGCAGAAGGCACAACTGCGTTTATGGTAGCTGAAGAAATTAGCCACAGACTGGCTAAAGAGGCCATCTGTGCCAAACTAGATGGCCAGCTAATAGACATTAATGAACCACTAAAAAGTGGAGGACAATTTGAAGTTATTACTTCTAAATCACCTGAAGCCCTAGAAGTAATTAGACACTCAGCTAGCCATATTATGGCCCAAGCAATTAAAAGACTATATCCGCAAGCTAAATTTGCTATTGGTCCAGCAATAAAAGATGGTTTCTACTATGACATCGATTTACCTGAAAAACTAAGTGAGAAAGATTTAGAAGCTATCGAAGCAGAGATGAAAAAGATTGTTTCAGAAAATCTTCCCTTCGAAAGAAGAGAACTTCTTCAAGATAATGCTTTAGCCTACTTTGCAGCTAAGGAAGAACAATACAAAGTTGAACTAATCGAAGAACTTGAAGGAACAGTAAGCTTATACAAACAAGGCGAATTTGAAGATCTATGCCGTGGACCTCACCTACCATCGACTGGTAGTTTGAAAGCTTTCAAATTATTAAGCCTCGCAGGTGCTTATTGGCGCGGTGATAGCAAGAGACCTATGCTGCAAAGAATCTATGGTACTGCTTTTGCTGACAAAGACAGCTTAAAAGAATACCTTAGATTGCTAGAAGAAGCAGCAAAAAGAGACCATCGCAAAATTGGTAAAGAGCTCGATCTCTATAGTGTCCGCGATGAAGGCCCTGGTTTCCCCTTCTTCCATCCAAAGGGTATGGTGCTAAGAAATACTCTAGAAGATTTCTGGCGTAAGATTCACCGTAAAGCCGGGTACGAAGAGATCAAAACACCAATTATTTTAAATGAGCAACTTTGGCATAACTCTGGCCACTGGGATAAGTACAGAGAAAACATGTATTTTACTGTCATAGATGATAACAACTATGCTGTAAAACCGATGAACTGTCCAGGTGCTATGTTGCTTTATGGTAGACAACTAGTTAGCTACAGAGATCTACCACTAAGATATGGTGAACTAGGTCTTGTGCATCGCCATGAACTATCCGGTACTTTGCATGGCTTGATGAGGGTGCGTTGCTTTACCCAAGATGATGCTCATATCTTTATGACTCCAGACCAGATTGAAGCTGAGATTAGTGGAGTTATCGATATGATTGACTATGTCTACAGACAGGTCTTTGGTTTCAACTATCATGTGGAACTCAGCACTAAACCAGAAAGATCTTTAGGTTCTGAAGAGATCTGGGAGACAGCTACCAATGCTTTACGTGGTGCACTCAACCATAAGGGTGTTGACTATAAAGTTAATGAAGGCGATGGTGCTTTCTATGGTCCTAAGATCGACTTCCATCTCCAAGACTGTCTAGGAAGAACCTGGCAATGTGGTACCATTCAATTAGACTTCCTCATGCCTGAGCGGTTCCATCTCAACTACATTGGTGAAGATGGTGAGAAACATACACCTGTTGTTGTTCACCGTGTAGTCTTTGGCAGTATCGAACGCTTTATTGCTATCCTCACAGAGCACTTTGCTGGTGCTTTCCCAACTTGGCTATCTCCTGTTCAAGTAGAGATTATCCCAGTCAGCGATAGCCATAAAGAAATGGCTGAGAAACTAAGAGCTGAATTAGAGGATAACGATATTAGAACTCATATCGATGCTAGAGACGAAAAACTTGGCTACCGCATTAGAGCAGCGCAGATGGAGAAAGTACCTTATATGCTAGTTATCGGCGATAAAGAAGTAGAGAGTGGTAATATCTCGGTTCGTTCTAGAACTGCAGGCGATTTAGGAACTATGACCAGAGAAGATTTTATTGCTGGATTGGTTAAGGAAAATCGCACTATGAGTCAAGAATGTGTGTTTAAAAAATAATGTTTAAGAGGTAAGCCTAAGCTTGCCTCTAGTCTCGATATTTAATGTGTTATAGTTGACACATTATGATGCAGATGCTATACTTTGAATGTTACAAGAAGAAGCTACCTCGCTTCTCACCTTACAGCATCGCTAGTAAGGTTACTCAATAAGCGAATTAATAGGCTTTAGAGGAGCGGGGATTACCCGCTCCTTTTTTGATTCAAATTTAGGGAGGGAAAAGATATTAGCAAAGACCTTAGAATCAATGACCAGATTAAAACAAGAAAAGTTAGAGTTGTATTAGAGGATGGTGAGCAACTCGGTATCTTAGACATTCGTGATGCTCTAAAAGCTGCCGAGGAGCGAAGTCTTGACTTAGTGGAGATTGCGCCAAATGCAACACCTCCGGTTTGCCGTGTTATGAATTATGGCAAATATAAGTATGAACAGAATAAGCGTGAGAGAGAATCACGTAAAAACCAAAAAGTCATTGATGTCAAGGAACTCAGAATTACACCATCAACCGATGTTCATGATCTTGAGGTAAAGACCAACAGAGCTAAGGACTTCCTTAGTCGTGGCGACAAGGTTAAGTTTTCTGTGCGTTTCCGTGGCAGAGAAGTTGTTCATTCTCACCTAGGACAACAGGTGTTAAACGATATCGCTGCGAAATTAGCTGATTTAGCTGAGTTAGAGAGAGCTCCTAGACTAGAAGGAAATAATATGATCATGATCTTAGCACCAAAGCAGTAGAGAGGGGGTTACTCCAATGCCAAAGATTAAGACACACAGAGGTGCTGCTAAGCGTTTTAAGCTTACAGGCAAAGGCAAAATCAAAATTGATAGAGCCTATGGTAGTCATATGATGAGTAATAAGACACAAAAACAAAAGAGAAAGCTTCGTAAAGCTGCCTATATGTTCGAGGGCGAAGCAAAGAGAGTACGTAAATTACTACCTTATTCATAAGGACATTTGAAAGTAGGTGAAACGCTATGCCACGCGTAACAAGTGGAGTAACAGGCCGCCGTCGGCACAAGAAAGTGCTGAAACAGGCTAAAGGATATTTTGGTTCTAAACATAAATTATATAGACCTGCAAATGAACAGGTAATGAAATCTTTGTGGTATGCTTATGTTCACAGAAGAACTAAGAAACGCGAATACCGTCGTCTCTGGATTGCCAGAATTAATGCTGCAGCCAGAACCTATGGTATGAGCTATTCAGCATTCATGGGTGGTCTTAAAAAAGCCGGTGTTGATGTTAACCGCAAAATGCTAGCTGATTTGGCCGTACGTGATACAACTGGTTTCGAGCAATTAGTTAACGTTGCTAAAGCTGCAAAGTAATTGATAGGTCCGGTTACCGGACCTATTTTTTCTCTCCAGGAGGTGAAAGGTATGGTTCCCTACAGTAAACTAATTAAAGCTTTAGAGGATCGTAAAAGCCGCAAAAAAGAAGGCCTTTTTGTTATTGAAGGTCCAAAGCTATTAGAAGAAGCCCTACAAGCTAGATTAGGACTAAAAGCTGTTTTATATAGTGAAAGCTTAAAAGATCTCAATCTCTTAGAAAAGGTCCCTAACCCCATCCAAATATCTGAGAAAGAACTACAAGAACTCAGTTCTACTGTTACTCCTCAGGGGATAATTGCTGTAGCTGAGATACCTGAGTATAATTGGACTCAGTTAAGAAAAGAACCTTTTTTCTTAATCTTAGATGGCATTCAAGACCCTGGTAATTTAGGTACCCTTTTTCGTACAGCTTTAGCTGCTGGAGCAGGCGGTCTTGTACTCTTAAAAAATACTGTTGATCCTTTTAATCCTAAAGTAGTAAGAAGTGCCATGGGTGCTCTTTTTAAGCTTCCTTTTATAACTGATGTGGAAATAGAAACCTTAGAAAGCTTTAAGGGAGTACTTTGGGCTGCAATGCTCGAAGAGGCTAAACCTTATTATGAGTTAAAACCTCAACAAGGATTAGGCTTAATTATTGGGAACGAAGGCCAAGGTATATCCCCTGAGGTAGCTAGATTAGCTACAGAGAGGGTACATATTCCCATAGATACTAAAGCGGAATCCCTTAATGCAGCGATTGCTGCTGGGGTACTTCTCTTTTATCTCCGCCAAAATTTGGTTTCTTTGGCATAAGAAAAAATATTATTGACACTAACTTGCTTGGCTTTTTGTATTGTAAAAGCTAAGAAGAGCAAAAATTACCCCCAAAGGCTGCCCTTGAGGACAGAAGGATAGTATGCTATAATCTGTTTAAACAAAGCGGCTGTACGAAAGGTGGGGCGTCCGTATGTTTAATGCGGATTTCTTTTGGCGGGTATTTGAGCTCACCGGGTCGTTAGTAGCTTACCTCATGTACAAAGAATTGCAAAACAAAGGCTAAGACGAAGAAAAGTATTAAGTGGGCAACCATCAGGGACAGAGGATCAGAGACTGTGAGTCCTCTGGGTGAGCTCACCTAAGAAGTTCACTTCCGAGCTACAGCCTGAAGCCATTTGGTGTGTAGGAGCTGTCGGATTTCTCCCGTTAAAGAGAGTTAAGTGAAGAACAATATGTTCTTAATCAGGGTGGTACCACGGGCCTGACTCGTCCCTTGCGAGTCAGGCCATCTTTTTTTTTAGGAGGGAATTAAATGGATATACTTTCTAAACTAACCGAGGAGGTCTGGGCTAAATTAGAAGAGGCCAGTGATCTCTTGACGCTAGAAAAGTTCCGTGTTCAATACTTAGGTAAGAAAGGCGCCATCACTAGTCTCTTAAGATCGATGGGTACCCTTTCACCAGCTGAAAGACCAGCTTTCGGTAAAGCTGTCAATGAACTATCGAAGAAGGTTGAAGAAAAACTAGAAGCAAAAGAGACTGAATTAAAACAAAGAGCCCGTTCTTTACAGCTAAAATTGGAAACTATTGATGTTACCTTGCCAGGTCGTAGCCAAAGATTAGGACATAGACATCCTCTAAAGCAAGTGCAAGAAGAGATCGAAACGCTATTCCTTAATATGGGCTACACCATTGCCGAAGGTTTTGAAGTTGAGGACGATTACCATAATTTTGAAGCACTAAATGTAGCTAAAGATCACCCAGCTAGAGATATGCAAGATACTTTCTGGGTTTCTTCGGATAAGTTAATTCGCACCCATACCTCATCTGTGCAGATTCGCACTATGGAGAAACAAAAGCCTCCAGTTAGAATCATCGCTCCTGGTAGAGTTTATCGCTGTGATGATGATGTTACCCATTCACCAATGTTCCATCAGATCGAAGGTTTGGTTATCGATAAAGATATTACTTTTGGCGATTTAAAATGGACATTGACTGTACTTCTGAAAGCTTTGTTTGGTGAAGAGCGTGAAGTACGTTTTCGTCCCAGCTATTTCCCTTTTACAGAGCCTAGTGTTGAGGTTGATGTAAGCTGTTTTGCTTGTGGAGGTAGTGGTTGCCGTTTGTGCAAGCAAACAGGTTGGATTGAGATTCTAGGTGCTGGTCTTGTACACCCTAATGTACTAAAAAATGTAGGCTACGATCCTAGAGACCTTAATGGCTTTGCCTTTGGTATGGGAATAGAGCGCATTGCCATGTTGCGTTATGGTATCGACGACATCAGACTGTTCTATGAAAGCGATGTTCGCTTTTTAAGACAGTTTTAGGAGGGGAGATAAGACTATGCAAGTGCCAATAGAATGGTTGAAAGAATATATTGAAACTACCAAAGATGCTACTTCACTAGCTAATGAGTTAACTGCTACAGGCTCAGAAGCAGAAGGACTAGAAAAGTTAGGTAATTATGTAGAACACTTGGTAGTAGGTAAGATAGAGAAATTAGAAAAGCACCCTGATGCAGATAGATTGCAGATCTGCCAAGTAAACGTGGGCGAAATGGTGCAGATTGTAACTGGTGCTGATAATATTAAAGAAGGCGACTTTGTACCAGTAGTTTTGCCAGGAGCTGTGCTCCCTAATGGTATAAAAATTAAAGCTGCTAAACTTAGGGGTGTTCCTTCAGCAGGTATGTTGTGTTCAGAAGAAGAACTGGGTTTAGCTGAAAAGTCTGCTGGTATTATGATTCTACCAGGTATAGATTACACACCAGGCGAAGATGCCAATGCTATCTTAAAACTGGGTACAGATATTCTCTTCTTTGGTATTACTCCTAACCGAGTCGATTGCTTAAGTATGGTTGGGATGGCTCGTGAGGTAGG
>DHDH01000026.1:6777-7248 GCA_002399235.1 Firmicutes bacterium UBA4881
TAAAGAAGCCAAAGAGCATATTAAAGTAGAGATTGAAGCTGATGATCTCTGCCCACGTTATGCTTGCCGGATAATTGAAGGTGTTAAATTAGGACCTTCACCTATATGGATGCAGCAACGTTTGATTGCCGCTGGTATGCGTCCTATTAACAACGTAGTTGATATTACTAACTATGTAATGCTAGAACTAGGCCAACCACTACATGCCTTCGATGCTAGTTGTTTAGAAGGCAACAAGATTGTGGTTAGAAGAGCTAAACCTGATGAGAAGTTTAAAACGCTAGATGGTGTAGAACGGTCCTTAGAGCCAGAGATGCTAGTAATTGCTGACACTAATAAACCAGTTGCTTTAGCTGGTATTATGGGTGGAGAATCTAGCGAAATTACTGAGAACACCCAGACCGTTTTACTCGAATCAGCTAACTTTGAGAGAGCTTCTATCAGACGCACTTCGCGTAAACTAGGCTTACG
>DHDH01000026.1:7506-28025 GCA_002399235.1 Firmicutes bacterium UBA4881
AAACCACATAAGATCGTGATTAAAACTAATGTCTCTTTGATTAACAGACGTTTAGGTATTGATCTTGCAGCAGATAAAATGGCAGCTATCTTGGAAGCTGTTGGTATTAAGGTTGAACTAAATGGTGATGAGTTAGTAGCAGAGGTGCCAAGTTATAGACGGGATATTGAAGGGGAGATGGATCTAGCTGAAGAAGTAGCTAGAATATATGGTTTAGACAACATCCCGCTTACTATCCCCAAAGGGAATTTAGATTCCAAAGGCCTAACCTCTTTGCAGAGTGTAGAGAGAATTACCGCTAGGGAATTAGCAAGCCAAGGGTTGTCTGAAATCATCACCTACAGCTTTTTATCAGAAAAGAAGTTGGCTGGTTTACCAGGAGAGCCAGTCTATATCGCTAATCCTTTAAGCGAGGAGCAAGCGGTATTAAGAACTAGTATGTTACCTAGTCTTTTACAAGCTGTGCAAAACAATCTTAACCGCCAAGAAAAGGATCTAGCTTTCTTTGAAATTGCTAGAACCTATGAGAAGAATAGTGAACACTTGCCAAAAGAGATAAGAATGATCGCGATGGTCTTAACTGGTCGTATTGCTGATCATTTTGATGCTAAAGGTAAAGCTACCGATTTTTATGATTTAAAAGGTGTTGTTGAGAACTTAGCTACTAGATTAAATCTAGAACTAAACTATGTACCAAGTATGAGATCTAAAATGCATCCAGGTAGAACCGCTGATATTATGCTCCAAAATGAAGTTATTGGCTATATTGGTCAGGTGCATCCAGATGAAATGGAACAACCTGTCTATTATGCTGAACTTCTTGTCGAACCCTTAACAAAAGGGCTATCTAAAGTTCCAGTTTATAAGGCTTTAACGCGTTTCCCTGCTGTGTTAAGAGACCTGGCTTTAGTTGGTCCGAAAGCTATTTCGGCAAGTTATGTTAAGAAAGCTATTGAAGAAGCAGGAGGAACGCATCTAAGAAGTGTAGAACTGTTTGATATGTACACAGGTCCTCAAGTTGGCGAAGGTAATCGTTCCTTAGCCTATGCTCTAGTTTTCCAGAGCGAAGAGAAGACCTTGACAGATGCGGAAATTGATGACTTCCTGCAAAGAATATGCAACAAAATGGCTGAGCTTGGGTTTACCATCCGCAGTTAATTTAAGCCCTATGCAGGAAGAAAAGGCTTTATGCCCTGCATAGGGCTATTTATATGGGGGTGAGAGCATGGCCGAGAATATTAGTAGGGTAAAAATACGTTTAATGGGAAAAGATTATAGTGTAAAAGCCGATCAGCCTGCACATAAGATTGAGGCTATGGCCAAAGAATTAGATGCGACATTGACCTCGCTCTCAAAGAAATATTGTCATCTTTCAAATACTGATATTGCACTTTTAGCAGCGATGTCTTTAATGGAAGAAGTGAATAAACTTAGGGATGAAAAAAAGGAGCTTTGGGAATTATTAGGAGAAGCGACCAGAAAAGAATAACTTTTGGATTAACCAGATGGGAGGGATTAGGGGCCAGAAGTGGCTATTGCTATGAGAAATTGGCTAGATATCTTCATTATTGTTCTTTGCATTTATGCCATCTGGAAAGGATATGTCAGAGGATTTTTAAGAGAGATCTTAGAGATTGTGGGTATAATTGTCGCCTTAATGGTTGCTAATCGATACTCACCTCAATTTGCGACTTATCTTGTAGATAATTGGGCTCTACCAAAAAATCTAGCAGCTGTGTTAGCTTATGCCCTGATCTTAGTTGGTATAGGCATTATCACTCAAGTCGTTGCTTATATAGTCAGTTCATTTACTCAAGATGGTGTCTTAGGTGTAGTTGATTCAGCTATGGGTGGCTTCTTCTCTTTGGCAAAGCTGATTATAATACTAGTGATTGTACTTAATTTAGTGGTTTTGGCACCATTTGAGTTTTTACGAGAACCTGTGATTAAATCCCAATGGGCTCAATATATACTAGGTTTAACTCCAGGTATTTACGATTTCATGATGAAGAATTTTCCTTCCCAATGGGGTGAACAGATGAAGCCATTTCGCGAAAGATACGTAGTTCCTGAGTCAGAGCCCCAGAGGAGGATATAGTAGTGTTTGCACGCAACTTGCAGATAGCAAACGAGCTAGAACAATTAGCTTTACTTTTAGAGATCGATGAAGCTAATGTATTTAAAATTAGAGCCTATAAAGAAGCTAGTAGGGTGATTCGTTCTTTTGAATCACCCCTTAGCTCTATAGTTCAATTAGATGGTATTAAAGGTATTGGGCCAGGGATTAAAGGGGTAGTAGACAGTATTATTAAAGGTGAAGAACCTGAGGAATTGAAAAAAATGAGGAAAAAAATTCCGCCAAGTCTACTAGAGATTGCAAGACTCCCTGGTATCGGTCCCAAGAGTTTAAAAACTTTGTGGCAAAATGATATTTTGGATCTAGAAACATTAGAACGTAAAGCGAAAGAACACCAACTCCGGGATTTACCTGGTTTTGGCGCTAAGTCCGAGTTTAAAATACTTTCTGATTTAGAACTATATAGAGGACACAAAGATCTCTATGTAGGTGGCGAAGCTTTGGAAGTAGCTTTAGCCCTTAAAGAGAAACTTTTGGAGTTTAACGAAGTAGGAAGAGTAGAAATAACCGGCGAATTACGGCGTTACGAGCCACTAGTTTCCCAAATAGAACTGTTAGTGGAGAAAAAGCCGGGACTAAACGAAAAATTATTGCTTGAATCCCTGGGAATTATTGAGAAAGATGGCAAGATGTATCTAATAGCAGGTTATAGGGTACAGCTACATTTTGTGGCTCCAGAAAACTTTGGTAGCGAACTACTAAAAACTACGGGCCCTGGGGAGTTTGTCGGTCACTTTAGGGAAGTTTCTAGCGAGGATGAAGAAGAAAAGGTATTTATCTCTGCTAACTATAACTTTGTGCCTGCTGAGTTAAGACATGCAAAAAAAGCTTTGAATTTTCTCTCTGAAGAGTTACCTCAATTGGTGGAGTTAGCTGATATTAAAGGCGATCTCCATATGCATAGTCGTTATTCTGATGGTGCTGTTACTATTAATGAGATGGCAAGTAGTGCAAAGTCTCTTGGTTATCAATATATTGCCATCTGCGACCATTCTCGTTCTTTAACTATAGCTAGGGGTCTGACCCCAGAAAGACTAGCTGAACAGGGTAGAGAGATTGAAAAACTTAATGAAGAACTAGAGATTAAGATATTTAAAGGAACAGAAGTTGATATTTTAAAAGATGGTTCTTTAGACTTTCCTGAGGAAACACTAGCTAAACTAGACTGGGTTATTGCCTCTATTCATTCTAATTTTAAAATGGCTAAGTCAGAGATGACCCAAAGATTAATTAAAGCGATCGAAAATCCCTATGTTAGGGCTATTGGTCATATCTCAGGACGTTTGTTAGCCAAAAGAAGTGGTTATGAGTTTTTGTGGGACGAGATCTTAAAAGCCTGTAAAGATACAGGTACAGTTTTAGAGATTAATGCTACTCCTGATCGCTTGGATGTTCCTTGGGAGATGTTAGAAGCCTGTCTCGAATCGGGAGTAAAAATTGTGATTAACACTGATGCCCATTCTCCCCAAGGTCTTAGAAATATGATCTGGGGTGTAATGACAGCTAGACGCGGTTTAGTTCCTAAAGAACAGATAATAAATACCTATTCTCTAGAAGACTTTACGGAATGGTTAAAACACAAAAAAGCTTAGGAAGGATTAATCCCCCTTCCTTTTTTTACACTAAAGTCTTATACTGTAAGTGAAAAATATTTTCATTTAGCATGTCGTTCTACTAGCTTATTTTTGAAGGGTTTGATTGGTTTGCTACAAAAAAACTTATTAGTAATGAATAAGGTAACTGCAGGTTACCCAGGGCACCTAGCTCTAAAAGATATAACTTTCCAGGTAGATGCGGGGGAAGCTATAGCCATTGTAGGTCCTAATGGTGGTGGTAAAAGTACCCTACTGAAGGTAATAATGGGCCTTTTAACACCTTTTTCAGGTGAGGTTCTCATCTTAGGAGAAAATCCTTACAAAAACCGTTTGGTAAAAAGAGCAATTGCCTATTTGCCTCAGCAAAGTGCTATAAATCCTCACTTTCCTGCCTTGATTGAAGATATTGTGCAACTTGGTCTTTATAGTGAAATTGGTCTCCTAAAACCAGTAGATAAAAGCCATCAAAAACGTATTCATGAAGCTTTAGATGAAGTAGATATGCTTGGTATGTTAGGTGAGCCTTATGAACATCTTTCGGGAGGTCAAAAACAAAGGGTCTTAATTGCGAGAGCGCTAGTGAGCAAACCTCAATTATTATTACTAGATGAACCAACAACAGGGCTTGATCTGCCTTCTCAAAAGGGTATTTTGCAGATAGTCAAAAACCTCACAGTTGCAGATAAATTAACTGTGATAGCAGTAACTCATGATCAGTTCTTTTTGAAAAACTGGGCAGAACGTATATTGCGTATTGAGCAAGTACTATCATTTAATGGCACTGCTAATAGCTACTTTGAAAGGAGAGAAGATTAATGTTAGCAATTTTCGAATATACCTTTCTCTGGCGTTCATTAGCAGCAGCTGTATTAATTGGCAGTCTGTGCTCTTTCTTAGGTGTCTTTGTAGTTTTAAAAGGGTTATCTTTTGTGGGAGCAGGTATTGCGCATGGAGCCTTCGCTGGTGTAGCTTTAGCTTTTTTAATTGGAGCTAACCCTTTTATGATGGGCTTACTTTTTTCGCTTATTATGGTTTGGTTAATTGGAATTTCATCGAGGAAAGGTAACCTTAATGTTGATGCTTCAACAGGAATTCTCTTTGCAGTAACGATGGCTCTCGCTGTCTTGTTTATCGGTATGATGAGGCAGTACAACACTGAACTTTTTGGATTTTTATTTGGCAATATCTTAGCTGTATCAGGACAGGATCTATACTATATGGGTTTGGTGGTTATTGGCGTCTTTACAGTATTAATCCTTGGCTATCGAGCCTTTTATTACTGGGCTTTTGACGAAACCATGGCTCAAGCTTCGGGTATCCCCCTGCCTCAGATCTTCTTTCTTTTTCTCAGTCTCTTAGCGGTTTCCATTGTGGCTTCATTGAAAGTAGTGGGTGAATTGTTGGTTACAGCCTTTATGGTAATACCAGCATCTAGTGCTTATCAATTAACCTATTCGCTTAGACGGATGATCGTTATTAGTATCTTCTTAGGAGCGTTAGCTTCTTTAGTAGGGTTAATTATCTCGTTTGTATGGGATGTACCCTCAGGAGCAAGTATTGTGCTAATCTTAGGGTTGGAGTTTTTACTTAGCACCCTCTTTTCACCTAAAAAGCGCCATTTCCGTCGTGGTAGAGGTGAGAAAATTGAAAGATAAAGCAACTATCAAAAAAGCTGGTTATAAAATAACTGGTCCTAGGCAATTGGTTTTAGATTTTTTAAAAAGTGGTGAGCATTATACAGCGAAAGAGATCTATGAAGGTTTAGAGAAGACATTAGGCCTCACTACTGTCTATAGAACGCTAGAGATTCTAACTGAGCTAGGTATTGTTGAGACAATTGCCTTAACCGATGGCTCCTTACGGTATGAATATGTGTTAGGGAAAAAACATCATCACCATCTTGTTTGTACTGGTTGTGGTGATATCTGTGAACTTGATGGTTGTGCTATAAAAGATTTAGAAGAGAAAGTTGCTAAGCAAACCGCTTATGTTATTTCTGGGCATGCATTAGAGTTATATGGATTGTGTCCTAGGTGCCAAAAAAAATAACTTATATAAAGATGATCTCTGGATTAGCAGGGATCATCTTTAGAATAAGTTACTGAAATTAAGCCTATTTTTTGGGATGTATAATATTTCCGACTGTCCATACCTACCAAGCAGAATATAACAGCAACTGGGGTTAAGATGAGACTTTGTTTATAGAAAAGATACTTATGATCAAAAAAGCCTACCTAAGAAGGTAGGCTTAAACAGGCAATAAATTAGAATATGAGACAATATAGCAAACTAAATAGAGAAATGGTGGAGGTGAGCGGGATCGAACCGCCGACCTCTAACTTGCGAAGCTAGCGCTCTCCCAACTGAGCTACACCCCCACATCGATTAAATTATAGCACTGTGGTAATGACCAGGCAAGCTAGAAGATACGGTAAGCTATTAAGGTTAATCGCTATAATAACGGTTTTTGCCAGAATTAGCTATAACACAGTAGCTTAACCTAGAAAAATTGTTTATAGGTAACAGTTTCAAGCCTGGTGTTGCGCTTTATAACATGGAAACTTGCAATGTCATTTTAATAATGTTTTATTGATTAAAAATGCCTTTTTTAGGTTACAATACAGAAAGCCGAAATGTGCTTTACAGCAAAAAGAGCTATTTTAACAAAAAATCAAAGTAAAAATAAAGCATTAGTATATTGATTTATTAACAAGCTACTGTTATAATTAAAGAACGCTGGTGTATAGCACAGGCGCAATATTCAAGGTAGTTACCTTTAGGAGGTCACTTAATGTATCAGGACATTAATTTAACATGTCGTGACTGTGGCAAGACATTCGTCTTCACAGCAGGTGAGCAGGAGTTTTATGCTGAGAAGGGTTTTGCCAACAAACCAACCCGTTGCCCAGATTGCCGTAAAGCAATGAAAGCATCAAGAGGCAATGATGGTGGCAGAAATAGTGAGAGAACAATGTACAGTGCTACTTGTGCCGAGTGCGGTGCTGAAACTCAGGTTCCATTCAAGCCAAGAGGTGACCGTCCGGTTTATTGCAGCAAGTGCTTCGAAAACCACAGATAAGAAAAATAAGGCCTTAGCTTTGCTAAGGCTTTTTTTTTGCCTTAAAAAGCAGGAACAAAATGCTTATCTAAGAACAATTATATTGATCATCACGCCATTTTGGGGAGGTGTATGAATGCGCAAGTTTATTTTAACGTTAGTGAAACCATATTGGAAACGCTATTTGATCGGTATTAGTGCCTTATTTTTAGTTAATTTTACTCAATCTTATATTCCAGGTCTAATTAGAAACACTGTAAACGGAATCTCTGAAGGCTTATTGGATAGTTCAGGTATTTTAATCCAAGTAATTTGGATCTTAGGTTTAGCACTTATTATGGCTATTGGCCGTTGGGCTTGGCGTATATATGTAATGGGTACTAGTCGCATTATTGAGTGTGATTTACGCGAGAAGCTTTATTTGCATTTAGAGACGCTCTCGCAAAACTTTTATAACCAACACAAAACCGGCGACCTTATGGCTCATGCAACTAACGATGTAATGGCAGTAAGGCAAGCATTAGGTAATGGTGTTTTATTAGCTTTAGATGCTATTTCTTTAATTCTTATGAGTTTTATTTTAATGATGAGGACAAACCCCTCTTTAACGCTCTTTTCGCTTTTACCACTGCCTGTTATGGTTATAGCTTCAGTGTTTTTAGCGCGAATAATTGGTATGCGTTTTCGTAGAGTACAAGAAGAGTTTGCTAATCTAACTGATAAAGTACAAGAAAACATCTCCGGTCAGCGTGTAGTAAAGGCATTTGTTCAAGAAAAAGCTGAAATCGAAAACTTTCGCCAGGCTAATAAAAAGAATATGTCAGCTCATATGTCGATGATTCGTATCTCCACTTTAATGGGCCCCTTAAGTGGTATTGTAGGTACCTTAACTTTTGTGGTAGTTATTTTATATGGTGGTGGTTTAGTCGCCGATGGCACATTGCTTTTTGGGGATTTGATGGCTTTTACTATGTATTTAGGTAATATGACCTGGCCTTTACTTAATTTAGGTTGGCTATTTAACCTAATACAAAGATCTAAAGCTTCTATGCAGAGATTGTGGGAGCTTTTCTCAGCTGAAGCTGAGGTAGCAGATGGCAGTAGAACAGACTATTCCCTTCAATCTATAGAAGGTAATATTGAGTTTCGTGGACTTACTTTTACCTATCCTGAACAGGCAACTGCCTTAAAAGATATTAATTGGCAGATTAAAAAAGGTAGTAAGGTAGCTATTATTGGTAGGACCGGTAGTGGAAAGACCACTTTAACTCAATTACTTCTAAGAGTTTATAACCCAGACCCAGGTCAGCTCTATCTAGATGGCCGGGATATCTTAGAGTACCCTCTAAAAACTTTAAGAGATAATATCGCTTGTGTACCACAAGACAACTTTCTTTTTTCGGCAACCATTGAGGAAAACATTGCGTTCGGTAGGGAGACCGCTACATTTGCAGAAATTGAAGACTCCACGAAACAAGCAGGAGTTTATGCGAATATTAAAGAGTTTCCCGAACAGTTTAATACTAAAGTAGGAGAACGTGGCGTTACCCTTTCAGGTGGCCAAAAACAAAGGGTCTCGATTGCTAGGGCTTTAATTCGTAATGCACCGATTCTTATCTTAGATGATAGTCTCTCAGCTGTAGACACCGCAACCGAAGAGTTAATTTTAAATAACCTACATCAGAAAACTAAAGAACAGACCGTTATTATCATTGCTCACCGGATCTCTACAGTGCAAGATGCCGATGACATTATTGTTTTAGAAGAAGGTCGGATTAGAGAAAGAGGCAACCATGAAGAACTCCTTAGAAAGAATGGCTTTTATGCTGATCTTTATAGAAGACAATTATTAGAAAAGCAGATCAAAGAATATGCCTAAGTGAGGTGAGAGTGTTGGCAGATGAAGAAATTCTAGGTAAAGCTTACGATAGTAAATTAATGAAAAGATTACTCACATATGCTAAACCCCATATGGGCAAATTGATCATCGCTCTTTTATTACTAGTAGTAATTACCCTAGGTGATTTAGCAGGACCATATCTACTCAAGATCATCGTTGATGATCATCTAGATGCTTCTAACAATCCTTTTATACCAGTACCAATTGAGGAAGTACCAGAATATCAAGGTGAAGGAATTGAGGGCAGAGCCTTTGTCCACGGGAGAGGCCAATCTGAAGATAACTATTATTTAATCCAACAAAAAGGGACTGCCTTTTTAGTGCTGATTAAAGTAAGTGGCACCTACAAGATTGAAGATGGACTTTTGCAATACAAAGGCACATCTTACCCGGTTATCAAAGTCCCTAAATCGGAACTTAAAGCAATGCGAGTAGGTGATTATCAAGCGGTAGTTAATCTTTCTCTGTTTTATTTATTTTTAATGATGGGGTTAGCTATTTTAGGTTATCTACAATCCTACCTTTTAAACTACACGGGTCAATCTATTATCTTTAGTATTAGGCAACAGGTTTTTGAACATCTGCAATATTTAGATATAGCTTTTTTCGACCAAAATTATGTTGGCCGTTTAGTCACAAGAGCGACTAATGACGTTGAAAATCTCAATGAAATGTACACAGATATCTTAGTCAACACCCTCAGAGACATTCTTACCTTAGTGGGAATTGTTGTTATAATGCTAAAGATGGATCTCAAACTATCTTTGATAGCATTCAGTGTCGTTCCTTTAATTGCTCTTTCCGCGATACTCTTTCGCAGGATTATTCGCCAAGCCTATCGTGAGGTTCGCCGTCACTTGTCTGAGCTGAATGGCTTTTTAAGTGAATCAATCTCTGGCATGCGGATTATTCAGATCTTTAACCAAGAGAAGAAAAAAAATGCTGAGTTTCAGAAAATTAATGGCAACTACCGACAGGCCACCCTAAAAGAGATCACTGTTTATGCTATTTTTAGACCAGTTATGGAGCTTATCTATTATGTGGCTTTATCTTTAATTATTTATTTTGGGGGTAAATATGTTTTAGGAGCTACGATCCAATTTGGTCTCTTGTTTGCTTTTGTCAACTATGTACAGCGTTTCTTCGGCCCTATTAATTCGTTAACCGAGAAATTTAACATTATGCAATCTGCAATGGCTTCTTCGGAGCGTATCTTCCAACTCCTAGATACTAAGCCTAGTATTACAAATCCAGAATTACCTATTATTCCTCAAAAAAGAGAGGGCTTAATTGAATTTAAGAATGTCACTTTTGCTTATAAAGATGATAACTATGTGTTAAAAAACATCTCCTTTGTGGCTAAGCCAGGGGAAACTGTGGCTTTTGTAGGGCATACAGGAGCTGGGAAAACATCTATAATCAATTTGGTCAATCGTTTTTACGATATTCAAAAAGGTCAGATCTTAATTGATGGTATTGATGTGAAAGATTGGGATCTGGAGGCTTTGCGTAAGCGTATTGGTATTGTTTTACAAGATGTCTTTTTATTCTCTGGTGATATTAAATCTAATATTAAGCTTAATAACCAAGAGATAACCCTAGCTAAGGTCCAAGCAGCCTGTAGGGCTGTGAGTGCCGATAGCTTCATTTTGAGATTACCTCGAGCATATGATGAGAAGGTGACCGAAAGAGGTTCAACCTTATCTGCAGGTCAAAGACAATTGTTAGCTTTCGCTAGAGCTCTTGCTTTTGATCCAGATATTTTAATCTTAGATGAAGCAACTGCTAATATTGATACAGAAACAGAGCAACTGATTCAAGCAGCCTTAAAAGAGGTAACCCAAAACAGAACAACTCTTGTAATTGCTCACCGATTATCGACAATTCAACATGCCAATAAGATTATTGTGCTCCATAAAGGTGAGATCGTCGAGATGGGCAATCACCAGGAACTGTTGGATAAGGGTGGACTTTATTACCGACTTTACCAACTGCAATATCAAGCTAATGAGAAGCTAGCATCGAGTAACTAATTTTGAGAAGCAAAGTCAGATGGCCTAGTTATTAATAAGGAAAGGGGTTCCGTAATATGAATCCGATTATTCTGGTCATGTTAATCGTAGGTTTTTTTCTCGCTTTAGGTATTATCACGGTCTTTATGGAGTATAAGAAACAAAAGTTATTGAAACCTAACGCTACAATTAATAAAAAATTTTTGGTTAAAGGGGTTAATACAATTGCTGTTGGTTTAGCGCTACTTATTGGGCTAAACACAATGGGTCGTGGACCCTGGCTTCTTGGTGGTCTGATTCCTATCTTTATCGGTAATTTCTATATGATCTTCTACTTATTTATAGATAAGGAGAATTAAGGATGCGTAAATTATTTCTGTTGCTTTTTATTGTGTTGCAGGTAGTAGTCCTTTATGGGATTTTTCAAACCAGTAGAGATCTCAGTTTGGTGCAAGGTTTTAATATACCCTATATGTGGGGTTGGAAATGGAATGAAGGGGACTTAAACTCGCCTTATTATAGAGAAGACTTCGAACAGAGTTTTGCTAGTGCTGAAAAAATTAGACTAGACAATTTTGTGGGCAACATAAAGATAGAATATGCAGATGTCAACGAAATTACTTTTAAGGGAGAAAAAGTGCTTTTAAATAGAGTCGACCGTTCAATGCTAGTTAATTCTTACATCGATGAAAAACGCTATGGTGACGAAGTGGTTATAACTTGGAAGAAACCTAGTTCGTTTAAGGGGACAACTGGCTTTAATGGTACAGTTATTGTTCCTCGGGATCTGCAAAGCCTAGCCCTTGATGTTTCTATGGGCAGGGTTACCAGTAAAGATGGTGTTGGTGATTTAAAAATTAATGCTAGCCTTGGCGAGGTAAATATAGAAAACCATCAAGGGTCACTGATAGTTAATGCTAACTTAGGTGCTGTCAAACTTTATAATATAACGCCTAAGGAAAGACTGTCTGTATCAGCTGATCTCGGTGAAGTAATTTATACCGGTAGATTAGCTACTGAATCTTCAATTAAAGCATCTTTAGGTAGTGTGCGTGTTACCCTACCAGCTGATACCTGTGTTAATATAGATGCCGAAGTTGATTTAGGAAGTTTAGACTCAGATTTTACGATTTCAAGTATTTTTGGTAGTAGTCGTCAAGGTTTAGGACATAAGATCCGTGGTGTTTTGGGTACGGGTACACCTACTGGTAATTTAGAGATTCGTGCCGACTTAGGATCTGTAGATATTAAAAAGGTGGTGGCTTGGTAATGGGTTTTACAATCGGTATTATTACCTTAGTATTTTCGTTTATCATTATTATTGTAGCAATCACTAATTACTTCTCCTATAAAGAAAAAGAGTTAATGCTAAATAAGGGGGTAGCCCCTGAGGTAGTTGAGAAAATAGCTACTAAAGGTGATAGCGATGAACCAACAACTAAATTAGGTAACCTGCGCTCAGGTTTAACTTTAATTGCTGTAGGTGGCGCATTAACTATCGGACTTCTTTTCATGGGAGTAGGACCTTGGATCTTAGGTGGTTTAATACCGCTTTTTCTTGGTATTGCTCGTTTATTACTTTACTATTTATTACCAGATGATGAGTAAGAGGATGACCTTAATTAGTGATCTTTAAAACTTCATATTTTAAGGGAGTGAGCTAAGTCCCTCCCTTTTTTTTTATCTAAAAATTAAACTAAGCAATTCGTTAGGCCTATGACTACTTGGTAGATAGTTTAATAGTTTAGTTCTAGGTAGACTAGAGGGTAATTAATAATGTGAGTACTTTAGACTACCTAAAAGAGGGTGGTAAAAATAAATAGCAAAAAAGGATATAGTTCTTGTATCGTATATCTGTGGCTGTTGATTAATCCCTAACATATTCTATAGCAAGCGCCAATTGCAAAAGGCAATGTTGTGCTCAAAAAGACCTCTATACAAGGAGGGCGTCAAGATGTCAGTGGATAATCAATATCCAGGGCTAAGGTGGAGCAAAAGCCTTGAAGGTTTGTTTGAAAGCTATAAAAAGCAAAAACCTGTTTTTAACCAACTAAAAAATTGGCTTAAAGAGATAGATGGCGAGTTACACCATGAGATCATGCTCCAATCTGATAAAATAGATAAAAAGATAGAACTTCTCAAAGAGCAAAATGAGACTATAAAAAGGGCACTCAAAGAGACAGGAAGTTTTGCTTTAATGGAAGTGGAGGAAAGTCTAGCCTGTTTACAGGTAGTACTAGATGTATTAAAAACAGGGACCGAAGAGACAGAGAAACTGCCAAGAGTCATTTGTTTAAGACAAAGTTTACGACGTTTAGATTATTCTTTAGGGCAGTTACTTCTCTTCATGAAAGCTCCTTTTCTCTCCTTAACTTCTAGAGAACAAGAGATTTTGGTTTGTTTGGCCGAAGGGTTAAGTAACGAAGAGATTGCAAATAAGCTATACATTAGTATCAAGACCGTAAAAAATCATGTTAGCAGTGTCTATCGGAAAAGTGGTATTAGAGAGCGCACCAAACTAGTTCTAGCTGCTAGAGAGTTCTTAGGCTAATTAGATTCTCCTGACAGCAGTGTGTATTGGCTAGCAGTGAATAACTCTACTGTGTTATAATCATTAAAGAAGCTGTCAAGGAGAGTGTGTGGATTGCACAAAGTAGCCTTAATTCATTTAGGATGTCCCAAAAACCTAGTCGACTCTGAGGTTATGTTAGGGTTTTTAGGACAGGAATTTTCTCTCGAAACGAATCCCGCAGAAGCTGATGTTATTGTCATCAATACCTGCGGTTTTATAGAAAGTGCTAAAAAAGAAGCTATAGATACTATTCTTGATGCTAGTGATCTGAAAACCCAAAACTGCAAAGCTCTAATAGTAACGGGGTGTCTGGCTCAGCGTTATGGTAAGGAACTTCTTCGTGGGATGCCAGAAATTGATGGTATCTTAGGTGTAGAGGAATTGCCAAGAATTAACGAAGTAGTTTATAAAGCGCTAGAGGGCCAGAAACCTCTATTTTGTGAGCGGACAGGCTATGTCCCAGGTATGGCACCAAGAAAAAGGAGTACGCCTAGTTACTCTGCTTATTTAAAGATTGCTGAAGGATGTCTCAATCATTGTGCTTATTGTGCTATTCCTCTTATAAGGGGTTCACAAAGGAGTAGACAACTTACGGACATTGTTACTGAGGCTCAGCTTTTAGTAAAAGAGGGCGTAAAAGAAATAACTTTAATAGCTCAAGACACTACCGCCTATGGGCTAGATTTAAAAAATAACCAAGGTTTTGCTGAACTTATAAGAAAACTGGGTAGGGAACTACCTGAAGATATTTGGTTAAGAACGCTATATTGCTATCCGACACGCCTAACATCTGATATACTTGAGGCCATGGCTGAAACAAAACAATTTTGCCATTATATCGATTTGCCTTTGCAACATATCTCGGAAAAGGTATTAAAGGGCATGGGTAGACCATTTAGGCAAGATGCTACCTATAAATTAATTGCAGATATTAGAAAAGCTATGCCCGATGTAGCCCTAAGGAGCACTTTTATAGTGGGCTATCCTGGTGAAACCGAAGCAGATTTCTTAGAACTAAAAGCGTTTTTAGAAGATGTGAAGTTTGATCATGTAGGTATCTTTGCCTTTTCTCCTGAAGAAGGTACAAAAGCTTATGATCTAACTCCTCAAGTGCCTGAAGAGATTGCTAGGGAACGCTTGAACCAAGCGATGACCCTGCAACAGAAAATATCCTTAGCTAAAAACGAAACTAAGTTGGATCGCACCTACCCTGTTCTTGTTATGGGTCCAAGTGAAGAGAGCGATCTGGTTATGGTTGGGAGAACCAAGTTTCAAGCCCCAGAGATAGATGGCTTGACCTACTTTGGTATGCCAGAAAAGGTACCAGAACCAGGAGATATTATCCAGGTGAGAATTACCCAAGCTATCGAATATGATCTAGCGGGTGATGTGGAAAATTAATAGCTAAGAAGGCAACAGGTTTGATTGGAGGTGTAGGCCTATATGGGGCCTAGAAAGTGAATTTACCCAATTGGTTAACATTTAGTAGGATTTTTTTAGTACCAGTTTTTATGGTGTTTGCTCTTTTTAAACTCCCAAGTGGTGATTTAATAGCTACTGTTTTATTTGTAACAGCTGCGTTAACCGATTACCTTGATGGCTATTTAGCCAGAAAAGGTAAAATGGTTACAAAGTTAGGAGCTCTATTAGATCCAGTTGCTGATAAGCTGTTAATTACTGGTGCCTTGCTTTCCTTAGTTCAGTTAGGGAAAGTTAATGCTCTGATTGCTATGGTAATATTAGCGCGAGAATTTGCTGTAATGGGACTTAGATTAGTTGCTGCAACAAATGGTGTAGAGATCAAAGTATCTAATTTTGGTAAACTTAAAACAGCTGTGCAATTTTTAGCGGTTACAGCCATAATGTTAGGTTATAAAATTGGTACACCGTTACTTTATCTCTCGGCAACTATTACAGTACTCTCTGGTGTGGAATATTACATCAAAGGCGCTCATGTTTTAAAGGAGTAGGATCTGATTAACCAGCTCAGGCAGATATTGCCGGCCGCCAAATGAGGTAGGCCGGTTTTTTTTATGTTATAATCAGGCTATGCCTAGGAAGGGAGATTAGGCCATGCAAATATTCGGTCTCAGGCTGAATGTTATTCTTATAGTCTTTTTACTGGTTTTTCTGGCCATCTTCTCCGTACGCGTCATTATAACTCATTATATTGTTAACAAACCTTTAGATACACTTTTAACTAATGCTAATCTTGAAAGTTATACCTACGAGAAAGATCGCTTAGAACTGGTCTGGGACGGGGAAAATCCGCAAAAAATAATAGACTTGCTAGAAAATAAACCTATCCAAAAACGTTTTGTAGAAGCTATATTAGTGCTAGAAGTTAAAGAAAATCAAGAGCTATGGCAAGATGCAGAGCTAATTATTAGAGAAGGTCTGGCCAATAAAGAATATTACACAGCCTTGTCTAGACTTAGAGCAATAGATTCTAAGGCTCAGATGGTTATCTTAAATGACTATCTTTATGTACAATTTCTTGGCGAAGGGCAGCTATATCTCTTGACAGAAGCGCCCTTAAGACCGCGACTTATAAGCAAGGTGGTAGCTAAGTCATGAATAAATATTGGAAAGAGATTGCCTTAGGGGCTTCATTAGCTTTATTAGTTTTTTTGGGGCAAAGTGGTGTAAATGTCTGGCCAGTTATCTTAGTTATAATTGCTGGGTTTTTTCTCTATAACTTTATGCCTGGTAGAGAACTAGCTGGTGCTAAACTAGGTACCGGGAAAAGTACAGTACAAAAGATTACTTTTAACGATATTGGTGGACAGGAAGTGCCCAAAAGAGAGCTAAAAGAGGCTTTGGATTTTGCCTTAGATAAAGAGAGAACCGAAATCCTCGGTATTAGACCGTTAAAAGGAATTCTTTTATCGGGCCCACCAGGTACAGGCAAAACACTGTTAGCGAAAGCAGCTGCTAACTATA
The DNA here is from genome assembly GCA_002399235.1 of Firmicutes bacterium UBA4881. Taxonomy (GTDB): domain Bacteria; phylum Bacillota; class DTU065; order DTU065; family DTU065; genus UBA4881. Next base: position 23,724 of record DHDH01000026.1, read on the forward strand.
CTGGTTCAGCCTTTTTACATGCCTCTGGTTCTGAGTTTGTTGAGATCTATGCTGGTGTAGGTGCCAAAAGAGTCCGTGATATCTTTGATAAAGCTAGAAATTTAGCTAAACAAAATAAAAAAGGTTCTGTTGTCTTTATTGATGAGATTGAAGTACTCTGTGGTGCTAGAGGTAGACATGCTAGTCATTTAGAGTATGATCAGACCTTAAATCAGCTACTAGTTGAGATGGATGGCATTGGTAGTAGTGAACAGATATTAGTTATTGGAGCTACTAACCGTATTGATATCCTTGATCCAGCAATTTTACGTCCTGGCCGTTTTGATCGTATAGTAAGGGTGGATTTACCTGATAAAGAAGGTAGACTTCATATTTTAAAGATCCACACCCAAGGGAAACCCCTAGCTACTGATGTTGATCTAGATGAATTAGCTCGCGAATGTTATGGCTTTTCTGGTGCTCATATTGAAAGCTTAGTTAATGAAGCTGCTATTAATGCTCACAGGCGTAATTTTCACCAGATAACCAAAAAAGATTTTGTCGATGCTGAAGAGAAAGTTATGTTAGGTGAAAAACTAGACCGTAGGCCACCTGAAGAGGAACTGAAACGAGTAGCTATTCATGAGGTTGGTCATGCTGTGGTTAGTGAACTGGTTTCTCCAGGTTCAGTAGCAGCAGTGACTGTTATACCCAGGGGCCAAGCTTTGGGTTTTGTGAGACAAGCACCGCTTGAAGATAAGTATCTCTATACTAGAGAAGAACTCCTCAATCAAATTCGTATTGCTATAGGTGGAGCTTTCTCGGAAGAGATTATTTTAGGTTCAATGAGCACAGGTAGCCAAAATGATTTTTCCCAAGCATCGAGAATGGGTAAGAGAATTGTGCTAGCAGGCTTATCTCGTTTAGGAATTGTTGCAGAAGAGATTGGTCAAAATGAATTGAATTATGAAATTATGAGGATAATTAATAACGAAGGTATCTTTATTAAAGAAGAGTTACAACGCTTTTCTCGCTTTATAAAAGAAATTGCTGAATTTTTGCAAGCCAATGAAAGGATCGATGGCGAAACTTTTCGCTCTCACTTTAAAGAATATAAAGCTATTTTAGACCGCGAAGATGAAATAACTGCTGAAAGCGAACAAGGCATTTTAGCTTGTTAAAGGACCAGGGGCTAACCTGGTCCCTGTTTTAGTGCGCCTTAACTAACAAAAAATTATCTGGTAACAAAGTTTATTTTTTTCCATAAGAGGTAATAGGAAGTTAGAACGATTAGCTTTAATTAAGAAAGGGAAGAATTAATATGATAATTTCAGGCCCTGAGCAAAGGCGATACCAACTTTGTAAATAGATTAATATAAGTCGTATTTTGATGTGTAAGTAGACTGTAAGGAATTAATTAGGTTGTTTGGTTAATGATAATGACATATATATCATTGGCTAGATGATTTAACTCAAATAAACCTGCGGAGGTGAAGTAAGTGAAAAGATATAAACGCAGGTTAAAACAGGTATCCAAAATAAAAATAAAATCCTTTGAGACCTATGAAGAGTACAAAATGAGAGTGTTAAAAGAAGTGGAAGTGGCTATTGACAGAGTTGCCCGTTCGCAAAACATAGCAAAAACTAGGCTAGAGACGGTTATTTGTGTTAATTTACTTAAGCTAAATAGGGCAAATAATGGTAATTCTTGAGACAAAACTTCGGTAATACTATAAAAATTATCAGAAAGCCTAACCTGACTTTGGTTTTAATCCCAACAGTTGACAGTAACGATACACTAATTTATGATAGTGAGAGTAGAAAAAGGCGTTGAAGAGAAATAGTAAGCTAGTAAGATGGCTACAGAGAGAGGAGTATAAGCTGAGAACTCCTACCATCTTTTAGGCAGAACCCACTCTCTGAGCCTCTGTTAGAAGCAGCGGATAGCTTCCGTTACCAGCTAAAAGAGGTAGGCTATTAGCATACAATGAGGGTGGTACCGCCGGAATCCGGTCCCTTTTAGTGGGACGGATATTTTTTTTTGGGAAGGAGAGCGTTATTTATGGCGAAAAATAAAAAACTAGTCGAAGCTATTACCGCTATGGATACCGACTTTGCTCAGTGGTACACAGATGTTGTCAAGAAAGCTGATTTGGCTGACTACTCCTCAGTAAAGGGTTGTATGATTATTCGTCCTTATGGTTATGCCATTTGGGAGAATATCCAAGCTGAACTAGACAGTAGATTTAAAGCAACTGGTCATGAAAATGTTTATATGCCTTTGTTTATACCCGAGAGCTTATTGAACAAGGAAAAAGATCACGTTGAGGGTTTTGCCCCTGAGGTAGCTTGGGTTACTCATGGTGGAGAAGAAGAGTTAACAGAAAAACTATGTGTTCGGCCAACATCGGAAACTCTTTTCTGTCAACACTATGCTAACATAATCGGTTCTTACCGTGACCTGCCTAAACTTTATAATCAGTGGGCTAACGTAGTTAGATGGGAAAAAACCACCAGACCTTTCTTACGCACCACAGAATTTTTATGGCAAGAGGGTCACACAGCTCATGCAACTATGGAAGAAGCAGAAGAAGAAACTTTAAGAATGCTTAATGTCTATGCGGATTTTTGCCAAGATTTTCTGGCTATTCCAGTTATTAAAGGACAGAAAACAGAAAAAGAAAAATTTGCTGGTGCTCAAGCTACTTATACCATAGAGAGCTTAATGCATGATGGTCAAGCTTTACAAAGTGGTACATCCCACAACTTTGGTGATAACTTTGCCCGAGCTTTTAATATTCGTTATTTAGACAAAGACAACACCCATCGCTATGTCTACCAGACCTCATGGGGAGTTACCACTAGACTTATTGGTGCTCTTATTATGGTCCATGGCGACGACAGTGGTTTAGTGTTGCCACCAAGAGTAGCGCCAATTCAACTAGTGATAGTTCCAATCGCTACTCATAAAGGTGGGGTTTTGGAAAAAGCGCAAGAGATCTTTACTACCTTAAAGGCTAAAGTCCGGGTTAAACTGGATGATTCTGATAAGAACCCCGGCTGGAAATTCTCGGAGCATGAGATGCGAGGCGTACCTCTACGCTTAGAGATTGGTCCTAGAGATGTAGAAAATGGTACAGTTGTATTAGTTCGTCGCGATAATGGTGAGAAACTAACCGTTAATATCGCCGAACTAGCCCAAAAAGTACCAGAGATCCTTCAAGAGATCCAAGATGGTTTGTTAGCGAAAGCGCTTAAACACAGAGAAGAGCATACTTCTAAAGCTTATTCCCTCGCAGAGATTAAGGAAAACTTGGATAAAAAGCCAGGTTTTGTCAAAACTATGTGGTGTGGTGATAGGGCTTGTGAAGACCAGGTTAAGGAAGTGGCTAGAGCTTCTAGTCGCTGTATGCCTTTTGAGAGTGAGCACTTAAGTGACACTTGCGCTATCTGTGGCAAACCTGCTAAGGCCATGGTTATTTGGGGTAGAGCTTATTAGATTCCAGTGAATGAAAAATTTACTTCTCCAGTAGAGGAGTTAATTTGTAAAACTAGAATATTAAAAAAGGGATTGTTAGAATGAAGTCAAACTTTTAGGAGGCGTAAAGAATGAGCAAAAAGAAAATTATGCTAATGGTATTAGTTCTAACCTTAGTTACTCTATCCTTGGTGGCTAGTGCCAAGCTTAACGACGGCACCTATTCAGTTCGTGGCAAAGTGGACAGCCACGGCTACTATCCGTCCATAACTTTAGTAGTCAAAGGTAATAAAATCGCTTCTGTCGATTACAATGAAGTTGTTGCTACTGATAATAAACCTAAGGCTAAAGGTGTTTATCCATATGCAGCTTATTTCACAGCTGTTGAAACCTTAAATAAAAAAGCTGTTGAAGTAAATGGCGATCTAGATAAGATTGATGCTGTTGCTAGTGCATCCCTCACAACCGCTAGCTTTAAGGAGATGCTTTTCTGGGCCTTAGTTAAAGCTACACCTTTGAAGAATACTACTTATAAGGGCATTAAGTACCCAGCCGATTCAAGAGGTTACAAACCTACCATGCAAGTAACTGTTGAAAAAGGTAAGATAACTAAGATCGAATATGCTGAGGTTAAAGAGGCTGACGGTAAGGCTAAAGAAAAAGGCGTTTATAAGTATGATGCTTATTTTGATGCTATCGAGACTCTACCTAAAAAGATTGTAGAAGCTGGCGGTATTCCTACTGAAGTAGATGGTTTCGCTGGTGCTACACAAACCTCAACCAAGTTCTTTGAACTCTATAAGGCTTATATGGCTGCTATTTACAAAGTAAGTAAATAAGCTAAC
>DHDH01000026.1:28222-73699 GCA_002399235.1 Firmicutes bacterium UBA4881
CCATCTAGGCCTGTAAGGCTTAGTGGTAAAGCAGAAAGAAAGTACCAACCATCATCTATAGAAGTTAGATTTAGACCTTCTAAGATAATAATATTTTTTTCTAAAAGTAGTTGGTGTGTTTCTAAAATAGGCCGCTCTCTCTCTTCAATAGAAAGAGCATCGATACCAACTAATAGTAGCTCTCTTTTCACTAGTTCGCTAGCAAATTCAGGTGGCATACCCTGGTACACTTCTAACCAATTAGGCTTCAAGGGTAACTCGCCATTGGCTTTAAATAAGACTCTGCGAGCATTTTGCGGTAACTTTGGTAAAAGATCAAGAGAAAACTTATCTAGAGAAAGAACATAGCAAGGTCCAATAAAAGTGTCTAGGGATATATTAGAAATAGGTATACCAGCAGGGAAAAGGTGTAGAGGTGCGTCGACATGGGTACCAGTATGGGTACCTAGTTCTAGTTGGTGTAAGGTCACCCGAGAATTAATCCCACCTAATTTATGAGGTTTGGCTAAAAATTGCGGATCAGACGGATAAGTAGGCATGGAACTATCAATTGGCATGGATATATCAAACCACAAGGCTATCATCTCCTAAGACGAATCTTAATCAATCTTTAGGGAAAACTAGTCAAACTCCTTTTAAGAAGTTACTCATTTTCGGTTATCCCTGAGACATGGTGGTAGAAATAAGTTTTACAATTTAGGGAAGAATATCAGTGGAAAATTTCCTTTTACCAAAGCTTGACAAAGATCTATGCTACGTCTATACTATATGAAAAGAGACCTTTAAGCTGGTCCTGTGAGGCCAGGAAGGCGAATTGCAAAGCAAATATAATGCTCTTTGCCCTTCGCCTGGTGCGAAGTTTTTTTATCTAGGCACCCTTTAAATCCGGTCCCGTGAGACCAGGAAGGGAGCACAGGCGTTTTGGCGCCCTAAACCCTCCCTGGCGGAGGAATTTTTTTATGCCAAGGAGTGAGGAGCATGAAAGGAATCCATGCCATTTCAGAGATGAATGCTGGAGAAATTGAGCGTCTACTTAGTCTAGCCACAGAATTTAAGTCTGGTAAAGCTACCAGAAAAAATTTAAGTGGTCGGACGGTAGCGCTATTTTTTTCGGAAAATAGTACCAGAACCAAGCTTTCTTTTACCCTCGCAGCGCAGAAGCTTGGCGCTAGAGTATTAGACTTAAATGAAAGTACATCGTCAGTAGCGAAAGGTGAATCTTTACTGGATACTTCCAAGACCTTAGAGGCTATGGGGGCAGACTGTATTGTCATAAGACACCAGGAAAGTGGAATAACAAGGTATTTGCAACAACATCTACAGATACCAATTGTTAATGCCGGCGATGGGTGGTCGGAACATCCTAGTCAGTGTTTACTCGATTTACTAACCATAAGCGAATATAAAAAGTTCGCTGGTCTCAAAGTAGTTATTGCTGGTGACATTTTACACAGTAGAGTAGCTAGATCAGATGCTGAAGCCCTAAGAAAGCTTGGTGCCACAGTATCTTTTACTGGTCCGAAGACTCTTATGCCACCTAAAACAGAGAAAGCCCCTTGGCCAGAGAGTCTAAAGGCAACAGATGTCTTAGTTCTTTTACGAATTCAAAAAGAGCGGCAAGATCAAGGGCTGTTACCTTCACTTAGTGAGTACCACAAACTCTATGGACTAACAGCTGAATATCTAGAGATGCTACCTACAGATAGTTTAATACTTCATCCCGGACCAGTTAATCGAGGTGTAGAATTAGCAGATGCTGTTCTCGAGAATCCTCGCTGTAAAATCCTTAATCAGGTAGAAAACGGAGTTTTTGCTCGGATGGCATTGCTTTATGCGGCTATCGAAGGGAGGAATATCTTTGAAATACCTGCTTAAAGGGGGAAGGGTTTGGTCGGAAGGAGTAGGTGAAGTTAGAGATCTCTGCTTAGAAGATGGTAAGGTTGTCGCTGGTTTTACCGAATCGGCAGCTGACAGAGTCATCGACGTTAGTGGCAAAGAGATCTTCCCAGGGTTTATTGATTTACACTGTCATCTAAGAGAACCAGGGTTTTCTAGTAAGGAGACAGTAAAAACTGGGACATTAGCCGCTGCAAAAGGTGGCTTTACTACAGTTCTTTCAATGCCTAACACCCAACCAGTTTTAGATAACACCTGGGAGATGGAGAATTATTTAAGATATCTTGAAGATAACACCGTAGTACGGGTATTACCAGTTGCTCCTCTAACTAAAGGGCGCGCAGGTAAGGAACTAGCCGATTTAGGTAGTTTAGCTAAATTGGGTATTAAATTTGCTAGCGATGATGGGAATGATATCACTAATGTGGCTTTAATGCGTAGTGCTCTTGCTTATGCTACCGATCATGGCTATACGGTTCTTTCCCATGCTGAGGAGTTAGCACTTGCTGATGGCTATCTTCATGCTGGTTATTTAACCCGCGATCAGGGTATACCAGGCATTTCTTCTTCCTCAGAATCAATTGCAGTAGCAAGAAATCTCTTGCTAGCGGGTGAGGTTGGAGCTAAAATACATCTTTGCCATTTATCAGCCAAAGAGAGTGTGGCATTATTAAAATTAGCTAAAGAATTGGGCATCCAAGCTTCAGCAGAGGTTACCCCACATCACCTTTACTTTGCTGATACTGAAATCCAAGCTTTTGACACAAGCTATAAAGTAAATCCCCCCATAAGAGAAGAAGAAGATCGTCTAGCGCTCAGAGAAGCGCTTAAAGCAGGACTAATTGGGGCAATTGCCACTGACCATGCGCCACACACTGAAAAAGAAAAAGGACAGAGTTTAGCTGCGGCTCCTTTTGGTATTAGTAGTATTGAGATTGCTGCCAGTGTAGTTAATACCATCTTTGCTGACCCAGCTTTAATCTACCAACGGCTCTCCAAAGGACCGAGCCAGATAATAGGCGAGAGTCATGAATTAAAACCAGGTGAGCTAGCTGACGTGGTGGTCTTTGATCCAGAAGTAAGTTTTACAGTCAATAAAGAAAAGTGGGTTTCCAAAGGTAAGAATAGCCCCTATTTTACCAAACAGCTTAAAGGTCGTGTGGTACTTACCTTTAGGGGAGGGCAGATAGTCTATGAACAATAATAAAGCTTTAGTGCTCAGAGACGGTACTAAATTCCCAGCAAAAGCTGGTTTTGGTAGGGTAAAAGGGCAGGTAGTAATGGTCTATAGCAATAACTTTATCGAAGTCGCTACTGACCCTACCTCTGAAGGATTAATCTTGGTTTTTACAGCTCCCCAAGCAGGTTTAGCAGCGGTAGTTAGTAACGAGATTGAAAGTAATAAAGGAGCAAAGGGTGTAGTCTTTCAAAATATAGCCTCAGGAACGAGAGGAGACGAACTAAGAAGTTTCTTTAAGCGCCGGGGTATAGCTGTTTTAGAAGGTGTAGATACCAGAGAGGTAGCTTTACATCTTCAAGAAACAGCTGCCATCTCTGGTGAATTACAAGGGGATACTGAATTAGCTGTAGATTGCAAAACAGTTAGTGGTAAACGTATTCCTAATAGTGGTAATAGATTAGCAGTGATTGACTCTGGTATTAGTGAAAGTTTAATCCGCACCTTGGTGGAACTAGGTTATGATCTAACAATCTACGAAAACACTATTCCTGATGAATTTCTCGATGTAAATGGCGTTTTAGTAGTTGGTGAAGGCTTACCAGAAAATAAGCTAGAGTCGCTCCAAAAAAGTGGCTTACCCCTGATATTTATGGGCGAAGTAACTAACTATATTGTGCGCTCATTAGGTGGTACTTCAGGCAATGATTTACGTCTCGGGGATGGTTATCCAGTTCTAGAAAAAGAAACCCACAAAGTGTGGTCAGTTAATTTTCGACGGAAGCAAAACTTGGAAAAGGTTCCTGGTGAAGTGTTATTTCTTGATTTGATTAGTAATAAACCAGTAGGGTTTATCAAAGGTAAAGTCATTGGTTTAGAGTTCACTCCGGAAAAGTCATTGCTACAGCAGCTACTTAGGAGGGTTGGCCTATGAGAGATAAAAGCATCAAAAAGGTTCTAGTTATAGGTTCTGGACCAATTGTAATTGGGCAAGCAGCTGAATTTGATTATGCTGGAGCACAAGCCTGTCAGGCCCTTAAAGAAGAGGGCATTGAGGTTATTCTCTTAAACTCGAACCCAGCCACAATTATGACTGATAAAGAGATGGCTCATAAGGTCTACTTAGAACCAATTACTCCTGAGATAGCTGAGCAAATTATCCGTAAAGAACGTCCCGATGGCTTTATTGCTGGCTTAGGTGGCCAGACAGGCTTAAATATGGCTTTAACCCTAGCCGAAACTGGTGTTTTAGATAGATATGGTGTAAAGCTTTTGGGAACTAATTTAGAAGCCATTAAAAAAGCTGAAGACAGAGAGCTTTTTAAAGAACTCATGGAAGAGATCGGCGAACCTATCTGTCCAGGCGAAACTGTTAAAAGTCTTAGCGAAGCTAAGCAGGTAGCCTCTAGATTAGGATATCCTTTAGTTATCAGACCAGCCTTCACCTTAGGTGGTACCGGAGGTGGTATGGCTGATAATGAATCTGAATTGGAAATATATGTAAAAAAAGGTTTGGAAGCAAGTCCCATTGGCCAGGTGTTGATTGAAAAATCGGTTGCCGGGTTTAGGGAGATTGAATTTGAAGTTATGCGCGATGCTAGAGATAATGCCATTGCTATCTGTAGTATGGAAAACGTTGATCCAGTGGGTATCCATACTGGAGACAGTATTGTAGTTGCCCCAGCTTTAACTCTTTCTCAGGAAGAAATGCGACTCTTGAAAGGTGCAGCTTTGAAGATAATTCGCGCTTTGAAAATAGAAGGTGGCTGTAATGTCCAGTTCGCTCTCCATCCAAGTAAAAGTGAATACTACATCATTGAGGTTAACCCCAGAGTTAGTCGGTCTAGTGCGCTAGCTTCAAAAGCTACAGGCTATCCTATCGCTAGAGTAACTGCAAAGGTAGCTTTAGGTTATACTCTTGATGAAATTATAAATCCTTTAACTAAAAAAACTACAGCAGTATTTGAACCTAATATCGACTATGTTGTGGTTAAGATACCCCGTTGGCCCTTTGACAAATTCAAAAGTGGTGATAGACATCTAGGTACCCAAATGAAGGCAACAGGTGAAGTAATGGCAATTGGTAGAAGCTTTATAGAAGCTTTACAAAAAGCGATCAGGGGCTTAGAGCTAAAACCTGACTTACCTCCTTCCACCGAATGGGATAAGTACTTACAAAAAGCTGATGATAGACGCATCTTCATCATAGAAGAAACGTTTAGGGCTGGTTATTCAGTAGAAAAAGTCGCTAATCTGACTAAAATAAGCAAACCTTTCTTAGAAGAGATGAAAAATGCTCTAGCTCGACTCCTTATTTCAGAAAAGTCCCCTTCATGGCTTTCAGAACTCAAAGGACTAGGTTTCTCTGATCAACAAATTGCTAACCAGTGGCAGTGCCCAGAACAAGATATACGTAAATTAAGAAAAGAATGGCAGATTACTCCTGGCTATAAACGTGTTGATACCTGTGCAGGGCAGCTAAGAACCAATTCACCTTATTTTTACTCTACCTATCAAGGCATAGATGAACCCCTAGACAAGCAAGGTGAATCAGTGGTGGTAATTGGTTCAGGACCAATTCGCATTGGCCAAGGCTTAGAGTTCGATTATGCAACAGTTCATGCCATTAAAGCTATCAGGAAGCTAGGATATAGAGCGGTTATTATCAACAATAACCCGGAGACAGTCTCTACAGACTTTGATATCTCCGATGCTCTCTACTTTGAACCCCTGACCTTGGGTGATGTATTACCTATTCTCGAAAGGGAAAAACCCTTAGGTGTTATTGTGCAGTTTGGTGGCCAAACCTCAATCAAACTAGCCTCCGGGATTGCTAATGCCGGTTATAAAATACTAGGTTCTTCAGTAGATACCATCGACCGAGCTGAGGATCGAGAACGCTTTGAAGAACTCTTAGAGACCTTAAAGATACCAAGGCCTAAAGGCGCAGGTGTGAGAACTAGGGATGAAGCTTTCAAAACAGCCAACTTAATCGGCTATCCGGTCTTAGTGCGCCCTTCATATGTATTAGGTGGTAGGGCCATGGAGATTGTTTACTCAGATGACGATTTAGAAAACTACCTCAAGGAAGCAGTGAGTATCTCCGAAGATCACCCGATTCTAATCGACCGCTATATTCAAGGTAAAGAAGCTGAGGTTGATGCCATCTGCGATGGCGAAAAAGTGCTAATTCCAGGTATTATGGAGCATATCGAAAGAGCGGGAGTTCACTCTGGTGACTCGATTGCAGTCTACCCAACTAAAAGTCTTTCTCCCCAAGCGAAAGAGAAGATAGCCTCTTATACCGAAAGAATTGCTTTAGCCCTTCAGGCTCAGGGTATGGTAAATATCCAGTTTGTTGTAGATGGTGATGATGTTTACATTATTGAAGTTAATCCCAGGGCATCGAGAACAGTACCTTTTATGAGTAAGGTTACTAACATCCCTATGGCTGAACTAGCAACACGAGTGATGCTAGGCGAAAAATTAACTGAATCAGGGTTAAAACCTGAAATAGGCGATATCGCTGTCAAGGCACCAGTCTTCTCCTTTGCTAAACTAAGCCAGGTCGATACAGTATTAGGACCAGAGATGAAGTCGACAGGTGAAGTTTTAGGCAGAGCGCCTGTGTTTTACCAGGCCCTTTACAAAGCTTTAATAGCTTCTGGTCTTAGCATACCGCAAGAAGGTACAGTTTTATTTACAGTTGCTGACAAAGATAAAAATGAAATACTTCCCTTAGCTCAAGGATTTTATGAGTTAGGCTATCGGTTAATTGCTACAACAGGTACAGCAGCTTATCTAAATGTGCATGGTATTCGCACTGAAAGGGTAAACAAACTCTTTGAAGGGTCACCAAATATAGTTGACCTGCTACAAACAGGTGAGATTGACTTAATCATTAACACGATTACCAAGGGAAAAACGCCCGCTAGAGAAGGCTTCCAAATTAGACGCCGAGCAGCAGAAAGAGGTATTCCTTGTCTAACCTCACTAGACACAGCTACAGCTTTATATGAAGCCTTAAGAAAAATTCAATTACAAGCTACACCTCTTTTATAGGAGGCTATTAAAAAATGAAAGATTTTTTACTGCAGGTAACAAGCCAGCAAGAGCTAGTACCAGGTGTTTTTAGCTTAACCTTAAAAGGTTTCACCCAAGAATACGAACCTGGTCAGTTTGTGCAAGTGGAAGTGGCTGAAAACTACGAGCCTTTTTTAAGAAGACCAATATCTATCTGTGATGTAGAGGACAATAACTTGCAGCTTGTTTACAGGCTCAAAGGTAGAGGGACTAAGTTACTCGCGAAAAAGAAACCAGGGGATAAGGTAAGAGTTCTAGGTCCCATCGGTTATGGTTTTCCTCTGAAAAGCCAAAGAGCTACTTTAATAGGTGGAGGTATTGGTGTACCACCTCTTTTAGGGCTAGCTAAGAAGATGCATGGCCAGGGCATGGAAGTTACGGCTTTGTTAGGCTTTAAAAACAAAGAAGAAGCCATTTTACTTTCCGAATTTGCTAAATACGCTGATTTACAAGTTGCTACCTTAGATGGTAGTAGTGGTCGCCGAGGGTTAGTGACAGAACTAATAACCAACAAAGACGATTTAGTTTATGCTTGTGGACCAGAAGGCCTTTTTAGGACCTTAGAAACCTTAGGTGTTAAAGGCTATTATTCTTTAGAAAAACGCATGGCCTGTGGAGTGGGGGTCTGTTTAGGGTGCAATATTACCGTGATAAAAGACGAAAAAGAACTTAGGCAAAGAGTATGCCATGATGGCCCAGTCTTTCCAATTGGTTCAGTGAAATGGGGGGATTGAAGTGATCGATATTGGCGGAGCTAAACTTAAAAACCCCTTTATGAGTGCTTCAGGTTGCTTTGGTTATGGCCAAGAATTCGCAAAGATTATGGAGCTTAATTCTTTAGGCGCAATTGTTGTCAAAGGGGTAAGCTTAGAGCCTTGGCCGGGCAATAAAGGTGTTAGAGTCGCTGAAACACCAGCAGGAATGCTAAATGCTATTGGCCTTGAAAATCCAGGTATCGATTACTTTTTAACTCATTATCTACCTTGGTTAAACGAGAAAAAGATACCAGTTGTTGTAAATATAGTAGGTCGTAGTGTTGATGAGTATGCCTTAGTAGCCCAAAGATTGAACGAAACCGGAGTAACGGCTTTAGAGTTAAATATTTCCTGCCCGAATGTCAAAGAAGGTGGCATTGCTTTTGGCACTTCCAAAGAGAAAGCCTTTGAGGTAGTAAGTGCAGTTAGAAAAGAAACCTCACTACCACTATGGGTAAAACTCTCTCCTAATGTTACTGATATTGTGGAGATGGCGTTAGCTGTGGAGGAAGCAGGAGCGGATGCTCTCACTTTAATCAATACTTTAACGGGGATGGTTATAGATATTGAGACTGGTAAACCTCTTTTAGGAAACCTAACAGGAGGTCTATCCGGTCCGGCCATTAAACCAATTGCTGTTAGAATGATCTACCAAGTGGCTCAAAAAGTTAAAGTACCAATTGTAGGTGTAGGTGGTATTACTTCCTTAGATGATGCTTTGGAGTTTTTTATGGCTGGAGCAAGTGCTGTGCAAGTAGGTTCGGCTCTCTTCCGAGATCCTTTACTACTTTCACGCCTGCCTGGTGAATTAGAAAGCTACCTAGCTAAGAAGCAAACTAACCTAGGGGCTATTATTGGCCTTGCAAGGAGGAATAGTTGATGTTAGAGAGAATCTACCTTGCTCTAGATTTTCCCACTGGGGAACAAGCAGAGAATCTACTTGAGAAGATGCCTCAAGGCCTGGGTGTGAAAATTGGCTTAGAACTCTTTATGAAAGAGGGCTTAAGCTTTGTTAAAAAGATTAGAGACTCTGGCTATAATGTTTTTCTTGACCTCAAGTTTCATGATATTCCTCGAACTGTCGCAGCAGCGGTAGCTCAGGTAGCAGATAGTTGTCAGATGTTAAATGTTCATGCCTCAGGTGGTTTCGAGATGTTACAAGCGGCTAAAGAAGCTAGTCTATCGGTAGCTAAGCCGCCAAAGTTAATTGGTGTAACCGTGTTAACTTCAATTAGTGCGACAGACTGGCTAAGCGTAGGTGGCAGCGGCACAATTGAAGAAGGAGCAAAAAATAGAGCTCTACTTTGCCAAAAAGCAGGTTTGGATGGTGTAGTAACATCAACCAAGGAAGTAGTAACAATCAAAAAATACTGTGGCTCTTCCTTTTTAACAGTTGTACCTGGGGTCAGACCACAAGGAGATAGTGTTGGTGACCAAAAGCGGGTGGCAACACCTAAAGAAGCACTAGATGCAGGTAGTGACTTTTTAGTAATTGGTCGACCAATTACTAAAGCTAAAGATCCAGTGAAAGCTTTAAATGATATTGTAAGGGAGATGGCAGGACGTGACTGAGATAAGGAAATATTTTGATGAGGTTGGGGCAGTGTTGAGTGGCCATTTCCAACTAACAAGTGGTAGACATAGCGATACTTATATTCAATGTGCTAGGGTTTTAGAAAATCCAAACGTGACAGAAAAGCTGGCTGAGTATTGGTGCCAATTGTTAAGTAATATAGAGGTAGATCTAGTAATTGGACCTGCTGTAGGTGGAATCATATTAAGTTATGAACTCGGTAGGCAGATGAAAAAAAAAGCTATCTTCGCTGAAAGAGAAGATGGGAAGTTGACACTAAGACGTTCTTTCCAGATTGAGCCGGGAGAGAAAGTTGTGGTAGTGGAAGATGTAGTTACAACCGGAGGTTCAGTTTGGGAGACCATGGAATTGGTTAAAGAAAAAGGCGGTGAAGTGGTTGCTGTCTGCACTTTAGTTGACCGCGGTAGTAACTTTAACCCTGGAGTTCCGTATTTCCCACTTCTTAAAGTTCAGGTCGATAGCTTTACCAAAGAACAATGTCCTCTTTGCCAAAAAGGTGTACCTATTACAGCACCTGGTAGTAGAGGGTTAAAAAAATAATTTTAGCAGCCTACCTTGGATAGGCTGCTTATTTAATGCCCTCCTAAAGGATTAGAGGTAATAAAAGAGAAGTTAAAAGGTAAGTAAACTAGTGGAGGTGATAGTATTGGCTTACCTTGGTATAGATATAGGTGGTACCAAAGTTGCTGCCGGTTTAGTTGCTGAAGACGGTCACATTTTAAAAGAAATCTATATCGAATTACAAAATACAGATAATAACGCAATTGATGAAGCGATAGCAAAGGTAACTAGTGAGTTAACCGGTTTTACGGCTATTGGCATAGGTGTACCAGGAACCCTAGATCGCGCTAATAAGACCTGGGTGAAAGCAAGTAATTTGCATATTAGTTCGTGGTCGCTAAATAAATGGCAAGATAAGTTAGGTGTACCTATTTATCTGGAAAACGATGCTAATTGTGCAGCTTTGGGAGAGAGTTGGGTAAGCAATAAAAAAGATCTCATTCTAATTGCCTTAGGAACTGGAGTTGGCATGGGGATCGTTATTAATAACAAGATCTTGATAGGTTCTACTGGTCTTGCTGGTGAAGCAGGACACATAATAATCTATCCAGATGGGCGTGACTGTTCCTGTGGACTTAAAGGTTGTTTGGAAGCCTATGCTGGCGGTTGGGCTTTAAAAAAATACCATGGCCAGAGTCCTAAAGAACTATTACAAAATTTGCATAATCAAGCTGCCCAGGAAGCTATTGAGGCTTTAGCAATTGGGCTTTTCAATATAGCTACATTATTTGGTTTAGAAGAAATTTATCTAGGTGGTAGTATCGCTGTCAATAATCATCATTTTATCCAAAGTATCCAAGAAAGCATTCAGAAAAAGTATAACTATGATATACAATTAAAGATTGGCCAAACACTTAATAAAGCAGGTCTGATAGGTGCTGCGGCTCTTTGTCGCTAGGAGGTAGAGTAAATGGAAGTATTAAAAAACTGTACACTAGTTTTACCAGAACGCTTGGGAAAGGGCTATGTAATTATTGAAGAGGGAATAATTACTGAGGTTGGTTTTGGCGAATGTTCCCAAGAAGGTGAAGATTTACAAGGTGCTTATTTAGTACCTGGCTATATTGATGTCCACGTTCATGGTGGTGGTGGAGCAGGTTTTGAACTAGCTGATTTGGATTCATGTCAGAGAGCAGCTGATTTCCATCTAAAGCATGGTACAACAACAATGTTGATGGGAGTCGAAGGTGGGTTAGATGAATTAGGTAAATATCTTCCTCTTAAGAAGATGCCAATAAATACAGCAGGTATTTTTTTGGAAGGTCCTTTTATTAGCCCAGAAAGACCAGGAGCTATTGATCCTAACTTTATTAAAGAACCAGATCCTGATAAATTAACCGATTTTCTAACTAAATTTGGCTCTCAGATTAAATATATAGCGATAGCTCCAGAGCTTAACCAAGCTGAAGAGCTTATCAAGATAGCGAGAAAATTTAATGTAGTAGTTTCTGCAGGTCATACCATCTCCTCGATCGAGAAATTGCGCCAAGCAACTATGTGGGGTACTAGTTGTGTCTGCCATACATTTAATGGCATGCCACCTATGCATCACAGGGAACCAGGTGTTGTAGGCGGTGCTCTTCTCTATGATGAACTTTATACAGAGATCATTACAGATGGCATTCATATTCACCCAGAAATAATCCGTCTTCTTTTTAAGGTTAAGCCTTTTGACAAGGTTTTAGCAATTACCGACTCAGTTAGTCTTAATGGTATGCCTTCAGGTACGTATGGAAGACGGATGGTTAATGGTAATAAAATTACCTTAATAGATGGTAAAACTATCGCTGGTAGTGCTCATACGATGGATAAAGCTATACAAAATATGGTTAAATGGGGTATTGATTTAGTAAGTGCTATAAGAAGTGCCACTTACAATCCAGCTAAAGCACTTGGGTTAAATGATAGAGGTAGAATAGCTACTGGGTTTAGAGCGGATCTCCTTAAGTTAAATAACAATTTGGAAATTGAGACTATCTATATTCAAGGCCAAAGGCAAACAATCTAATAAGTATTATCTAATAGGAAGCTGCCGGTAAAATTCTAACAAAAGAGGTTGCTTCCTATTTTGTTTAGTAAAAAGGGGTAATATTATGGCTTGAGAAATAAGAATATTAACCTATTTAAGTGGCAAAATAGATATAGTTAGTATTTATAAGATAACACAGGCAGGAAGAATTATTTGGTTGTCGAAACATTTGATTAAGCTCTAAACCAGATTGTTTTTCCAGCTAATTCACCCCGAAGGAGGGAACTAGAAGCAGCGTTTTTCTTTTGTGAAGGCAATCCTAAAATATTCAAAACAAAGGGGGGAAGGCATGAGCCTCGCTTTTAGGGGTTACATGCAAGGGTAATGAAGCGATTAACAGCTTTGTTAGTAGTTTTGATGTTAGTTACAGGATTAGCTGTAGGTGCTATGGCAGCAAAAGTAAAATTTGCTAAAATGGAAGACTATGGTCAAAATGTTGGTAATGGAACTTGGGACGATCTGAAAGGTATCTGGGTCCCAGGTACTGCAACCGAAAACTGGTTATGCTCTCACAAGCAATATAAAAACTTTATTCTTGAATTTGATGCAACCACACAAGGACGTACTTTGATTCTTGTTCGTAGCACTATTAATGATGTACCTTATTATTTTGGTGCTGGTATCGATATGGTTTCACCTACTGATATTCGTCTTCGTCGTTGGACTGAAGGAGTATGGCAACCATCGTTTAATACCAATGCCCAAGTTTTAACTTCATTTGTCTGGGGCGATTCAATACACTTTAAGGTTACAGTAAAAGGCGACTTAGCTAGATTCGAAATCACCGATGAAAACAAAGATTTAATCATCGACGAAGAACTTGAATTAGATGAGTTTAAAGATGCTGGTTATATCTGGATTCGTTCCTTGAGTACAACATCTGATACCATTATTGAGAATTTAACAATTGAAGAACTAAATTAAGCAGGTGTTTAGAAAAGAGAGGGTTAACCCGGGTTAACCCTCTCTTTTTTTGCGTTTTTCCAATCAAGTAAAATGTATACATGATAAAAAAAGCCATTTTCATTTGATCAAAGAAGAAGTGTAGTGCATAATAGATTAAGATATTCATGGTAAAGTTTCTGCGTGGTTGTAGGAAGATGCTGTAAATACGAAAAAATGTTACGAACTACGAAAAAAGAAAAGGTTTTGTCAAACGGATATCGAAATGTTTTAAGAAGGAATTGTGTACAGTGCAGAGAATATATATGTCTATAGCCTTATCCTTTTGACAAAAAGCAAAATCCAAAAGGATACTTAGAAGCTTAAAAGCTTCGGTATAAATACTGGGCACGCTAATTAAACGATGGGAAGCATTTAATTAATGGCTCAGTATTACAAACAAAGATTACCAACACAAGGGGGTTTAGTAATGAAAAGCAAGAAGTTATATTGGTTAATTGCAGTTGTTGTAGTGTTGTTGTGTGTGGTTGCTGTATTTGTTTGGAAGAACAAAGAGCAAGTAGCTGAAGCAGAACCAGTTGAACTCGAAGCTACAGTCGGTGATATCACCTATTCCAAAGTTGGTCCAAAGGCTAAAGAAATTCTCTTCCCTATTTATGTCGACGATGAAGCAAGAATTTTGGCATTGCTTCGTGGTGACGTCGATGTTTACCCAGGTTTGACAAAGCCTGCAGAAATTAAAAAGGTTCAAGAAGATGAGAATGTTCATCTAACCATGGACTTAGGTTTCCACATGTTCTATATTGGCCTTAACACTGGTAAGTATCCAACATCAGAAAAAGCTATCAGATATGCTCTTTCCCACGTTGTCGATCGCGACAAGATCA
Organism: Firmicutes bacterium UBA4881; assembly: GCA_002399235.1. Lineage (GTDB taxonomy): Bacteria > Bacillota > DTU065 > DTU065 > DTU065 > UBA4881. The sequence continues at coordinate 42,108 of DHDH01000026.1, forward strand.
TTTTGAACTTGTTTGAAGGTTTTATGCTACCACTTGATAGCTTAGTACCACAATCTTCTAACTACTATTATGACCAAATTGCCAAATATGAATATGATCCAAAGAAGGCAGAGGAAATTCTTGATGAAGCCGGCTTTACAATGGGACCAAACGGTATCCGTATTGATCCTAAAACTGGCAAAGAACTCGAAAAGTTTGAGTTCTTGACTCCATTATTTGAAGTAGCACCTACTTCTGCTGAAATTGGTAAAATGATTGCTCAAGAAGCTAACAAGATTGGTTTACCTCTTGTTGCTACACCACTTGACTTTAACGTTATTCTAGACAAACTTGATACATTTGATTTCCAAATGTATGCTTTGGCTTGGGGTTTGTCTCGTGAACCAGACCACTTATATGGTTTGTTCCATTCCAAAAATGCAGTTGAAGGTGGAGACAACACCACCCAAACTAAAGATCCTGAGATTGACAAGGCTCTAGAAGAACTACTTTACGCTACAAATCGTGACGACTTTACAAAAGCATCAAATAAGGCTCAAGAGCTATTGGCTATCCATCAACCATATATTGTTCTTTACAGTCGTCCCTATATGAATGCTTTCCGTACAGATAAAGTTAAAGGATTTATACCAATGAAAGGTTATGGTTCCACTGAGTACCAAAACCTTTGGACAACTTTGAACCTCGAGCCTATAGAGGGTGACAAGATTACTTGGCTACTGCCAAACGAACCACAGACATTTAATATGGCTACAGCATCTTCTGCCTACGACTGGCAGATCTTAGGCCGTATTAATGATAGTCCGTTTGCCTATGATGCTGAAACCCTTGAAGACGTTCCTAACTGGGTAACAAAAGCTACTGAAGAGGTCTGGACCTATGTTGATGATGAGGGTAATGAAGAACCCAACGCAGCTAAGGTTACCTATAAAATGCGTAAAGATGTTAAGTGGCATGACGGTGAAGATTTCAAAGCTAGCGATGTTAAGTTTACTATTGAATATCTTCGTGACAACAAAGTTCCTCGCTATTTAGGTTCAGTAAATACCGTTGTAAAGGTTGAGACTCCAGATGATTACACTGTAGTCGTTTATAGCTCAACACCAGGTTTCCTACACTTATATGATATTCAAGGACTACCATGGCTACCAGAGCACATCTGGAAGGATGTTACTGATTGGAAGGGCTTCCAACCTTGGAAAGAATCTCACCCAACAGTTGAAGGTCTAACTAAGTTAATCGGTATTGGACCATTTGTCTTTAAGGAATATAATCCTGGTGAGTATGTCAGACTAGAAAGATTTGAGGATTATTGGAGACTTAAACTGTAATCAAATCTCAACATGAATAAGTAAAGATAAGCCGCCTCCTTTGAGGAGGCGGCACACCTTTGCAGGGGTCCCTAAAAGCCACTTGGTTGGCTAAGCAGTGAGGTGAATGGTAATTGAATTTTAGTTCTTATATTTTAAGAAGAGTGGTATACGCACTCATAGTTCTTGTTGTTATTGTAACTATCAATTTCTTTATCTTCCGAGTGATGCCGGGGGATCCAGTTCGTATGATCATTGATCCTAAGTGGACACCGGAGATGAAAGCAGCTCTGTATGAGCAATATGGATTGACTAAACCTTTACATGAACAGTTTTTTATCTACTTAAAAAGTCTGTTGACCTTAGATTTAGGTTTATCCTTTACATCAAGTCGTCCTGTTATGGACGAACTTCTAGAACGATTACCTAATACGGTTTTATTGTTAGGTATAGCTCTGTTTATTGAGATTTTGATCGGTATCTCAATAGGTATTTTTGCTGCTTCTAAACGTGGTTCATCCATAGAAAGTTTTGTTACTGGTGCGGGTTTATTTACCCACGCAGTACCTACTTTTTTCCTACAGTTAGTTTTATTACTTATCTTTGGTTTTGTGATCCCGATCTTCCCTATTAGGGGTACAATGGCAGCACCACCACCAGTTGGAGGTTGGGCTCAGTTTTTAGACCGAGTACATCATTTAATATTACCGGTATTTAGTTTAGTAGTAATTAACTTTGGATCCTGGGCTTTGTACACACGTAACGCTATGGTGGAAGCTTTAGGCCAAGATTATATTATAACTGCAAGAGCAAAAGGATTAACTAAAAAACGTGTTTTAAGACATCATGCTTTTAGAAGTATTTTGCCTCCAATTGTTACTTTGATCTTTTTAAGTTTACCCAGTATTATTTCCGGTGCAGTTGTAACCGAAACTATTTTTTCTTGGTATGGTGTAGGTAGATATCTTCTTGATGCTACTATGAAACAAGATTATCCCGCTGCTCAGGGCGCTTTTTATTTTATTGCTCTAGCAACGATTATATGCAATTTTGTTGCAGATATTGTTTACGGACTTGTTGATCCTCGTATTCGTGTTGGAGGAGGTGAAGGCAAATGAAAAAAAGAGGTTTTTGGGTTAATGCAACCAAATTTTGTCGGGAATTTATCTCTAAACCTCAAGGTAGACTGGGGCTTATTATTTTAGGACTTTTTATCTTTGTTGCTGTGGCAGCGCCAATTCTAACACCATATGATCCAATCGACGATCTATATTTAGCTGAGGGTATGGCCAAGCCAGCTTGGGCTAAAGTCTTACCTGGTAATAGTAAATTGCCTGTCACCGTTCACACGAGGTTAGGATTTAATGAGTGGCAGGTCGCTTCTGGTGAAGATCTTCATAATGCTGAAGAGATAAAAGAGAATGCATTTGCCATCAAAACTACTCCTGGTGAATTTTCTAAGTTAGTTCATGATGTTAACTATAAAACAGATCCGCCAGGAAACTTTCATTTTGAAACCAGATATAGTATAGATGCTTCTGAAGAAACCACTACAGTTTTAGCATTCGTAATAGTTGATCCTAATGGTAAAGAGTGGCGTCTGTGGGAAAAGAAAATATTTGGTTCTCTAAAACCTCAAGATCTATTAATTGATTCTCGTCAACTTGATCTTAAAACCAGGCTTGGTTTAACTATCTTTGATGAGGCTAGCAAAGTTATTTTTGCAAAAAAAGGCCAGTACAAGGTTCTCTTACGCGCTTATAGTGAAGGAGAGCCAGCGATCATAACTATGGAACCTGTTGCAGTAAATATTCAAGGTAAGCTGCACGGTGTCTTAGGTGCAGATCATATGGGCGGCGATCTTTGGAGTCAACTTATCTATGGTGCAAGAATTTCTTTGATCATTGGTATCGTTGCTGCGTTGATTGCAGTATTTATTGGTACAGCAATTGGTATTGCTTCTGGTTATATAGGTGGGTTTGTGGACGAATTCTTTATGAGATTAGCTGATGTTATGTTATCTATCCCAACCATGCCTGTATTAATTATTCTCTCGTCTTTAATTGGTAAAAACATTTGGAACGTAGTAATTTTGATCGCTCTCTTTTCTTGGACATCAACAGCCAGAATTGTGCGGTCACAAACCTTAACATTAAAAGAAAGAGCTTTCGTTGAGGCAGCTAGAGCTTCTGGTGCAAGTAAAACCTATACAATGCTCGTACACATTTTACCTAACGTTATTCCTCTTGTGTTCGCAGCTCTTGTTTTATTGATACCTGGAGCCATTTTATACGAAGCAACTCTGAGTTTCCTTGGCTTAGGCGATCCAACCACACCAACCTGGGGCCGAATGCTTCATAACGCTCGTAGCTTTGGAGCTTTCACTATGCGTGCTTGGTGGTGGATCTTACCGCCTGGACTTGCAATAACTCTTCTTAGCCTTTCTTTCGTATTTATTGGTAACACCCTTGACGAGATCCTAAATCCACGGAACAAGGAGAGAGCATGATGGCGCTTTTAGAAGTAAACAATCTGAAGATGTATTATTCAGTCCGCCGTGGAGACGTTAAGGCTGTTGATGGAGTAAGTTTCGAAATTGAAAAAGGCGAATCAATGGGACTCGCTGGCGAATCAGGTTGCGGTAAGTCCAGTATGGCCACAACGCTTTTACGTCTTCTTCCTAACAACGGACGTATTGTAGATGGTAGTATTAAATTTAATGGACAAGAGATATTAACGATGCCAGAAGAGCAGTTTAGAAAAGAATATCGCTGGCAAAAAATGTCCATTATCTTCCAAGGTGCGATGAACGCCTTAAACCCAGTTTTAAGGATTGGTGATCAGATAGCCGAAGCAATTATTACCCATGAGAATGCTAGCAAAGCCGAAGCCAAAAAACGTGCCGGTGATCTTTTAGAGATGGTTGGTATCAATAGTGCGCGTTATCGCAACTATCCACATGAATTCTCTGGTGGAATGAAGCAGAGAGCTGTTATTGCTATGGCTCTTGCTTGCAACCCGGATCTTATTATTGCTGACGAACCGACGACTGCACTTGACGTTATGGTTCAAGCTCAAGTTCTCGAAGCAATTCAAGATCTACGTAAGAAGATGGGCTTATCGATGATGCTAATTAGCCACGACCTATCAGTTATTGCTCAGACTTGCGACAAGGTTGCGATTATGTATGCTGGTAGAATTGTGGAATATGGACCAGCGAAGATGGTTTATAATGCTCCAATGCATCCTTATGCTTACGGTTTGCTAAGTTCCTTCCCAGACATCAAAGCTCCTAAATCACCAGTACAGTCTATTCCTGGTTCACCACCTAATCTTTTAGAGCCACCTTCTGGTTGCCGTTTTAGCCCTCGGTGTCCATTAGCGGATGCTAAGTGCCGGACAGTAGAACCAGAATTAGAGCATTTAGGTGGCAACGGACACCTTGTGGCTTGCCATAAAGCTGGCCAGCTAGGGAAAGTAGGTGAGAGAGCATGAGTCAAGTTGTTTTTGAAGCTAAAAATCTAAAAAAATACTTTTACCTACGTAAAACTTTAAAGGATTCCTTACAGGGCAAACCTACACCGATAGTACACGCTGTAGATGGTGTTTCCTTTACAGTAAATAAAGGTGAAATTGTTGGTGTTGTTGGTGAAAGTGGTTGCGGTAAAACAACTTTAGGTCGCGTGCTTTTAAAGCTTATTGAACCTACAGCAGGAAATATAGTTTTCGAAGGTAAAGATATTACTAAACTTACTGCTGAACAGATGAAACTTTATCGCCGTAAGCTACAATTAGTTTTCCAAGATCCTTTTGAGTCAATGAATCCTAGAATGGATATCTATAGCATTATTGCTGAACCTTTAAGAATTCAAGGACTTGATAAAGATGAAGCTGAAGTTGAGGCCAAAATTCTCAAGACCTTAGATGAAGTTGAGTTAAAGCCAGCAGAGGAATATATCTATCGTTATCCTCATGAACTTTCTGGTGGACAGAGACAACGTATAGCTATCGCAAGAGCTTTAGTTCTCGATCCAGAATTTATTGTCGCTGACGAACCTGTATCAATGCTTGACGTTTCTATTCGTGGCGAAGTTCTTAACTTGATGTTAAGACTATCCAAGGAGAGAGATGTTAGCTTTGTCTACATTACTCATGACTTGGCAACTGCAAGGCATATCTGTAACCGTATCATAGTTATGTACCTTGGCGAAACAGTTGAACAATGTACAGCAGATGAATTAGTTTATAGCCCGCTACATCCATATACTAAAGCATTGATCTCGGCTGTTTTACCTCCAAAACCACAAGAGGGTGGGGTTAAAGCCATTTTAGAGGGCGAAGTACCGAATGCTGCTAATCCACCTTCTGGCTGTCGTCTCCATCCACGTTGTCCAATAGCTAAGGAGATCTGTTCTAAACAGTCACCTGAGTTACGAGATATTGGAAACAACCATTTGGTTGCTTGCCATTTTGCGAAAAAGTAAAGATAATGGTCTCTGCTTAAAAAAAGCAGAGACCATTTTTACCTATATTAAAGGAAACAACAGACCAATTAGAGAAATATTTTACTCTACGCGATTAAATTTACTGGAGGGTAGTTATGAAAAAACGTTTTAGTGGGTTATTTCTTCTGCTCATTCTACTTGCAATTGGTGCTGGTTACTTACTACTAAATATTGGTATAAAATATGTTAACACTACCTTAACCAGAATTAATGTCGATATAATCGTTAGTTGTCAAAAACAAGATACAGGTTTAAGTTTTGAGTTGGAATATAAAAATGATGGGCCATTAGATATCGCTTTAGCATTGGCAAGAATACGCGTTAATAACATGAGAGATGAGTATCTCTGGTTTTCTAACTGGGACTTTAATCGATCATTAGACATTGTACCTGCGCATGGTAAGAAAACATTTACTTTGAATATGGATCTTACTCCAGAGAAATATAAAGAGATTATTAAACAGAACATTTTAAATCTCAATATTACTGGCGTTTATGACATCACTGGTTTAGGTAGTTTTCCCTATGCTTTATATAAGCAGGTGAGGATAGATGATTAAAAAAATAATTAAAGCAACTGTTATTTTGGCTGGTGTATTAATCATAGCAACAGTTTTTCAGGGGCTTACTCTACCACTTGTTACACCCAAATGGTTAGTTCATAACAGCCACCTTTTAGGAGCTTGTTTATTGTTTTTAGTAGGAATGGCGATAGGTCAAGAATGGGAATCTTTGGAGAAAGGGTTTTTAGCCGTTTCTGGAACTTTAGTGTTGGGGTTAGTTGCAGGGTGTATTTTTACTTATTTACCGATTCTTTATGGTGTACCAGCTAGTAGTTTTTCTGTTTTAACTACATTCTTAATTGGCAGAGCAATTATTGCTTTTTTATTTTGGGGTGTAGTGGGTCTAGTTGGAGTTTTTGTTGGTGCAGGAACTAATCTAAATAAGGGGTGGAGAAAATGATGTTTTTTGCTTTTGCCATTATATTGCTTTGTAGTTCAGTGGTTAACGCTGATGCAGGGTTGTTGGACAAATCATTAAAGAATGCTATCTTTTATCTACCTTGGAAAGAACAAGGATCAGTAATATGGTCTTTTAATCAAAAGGATTGGGGCACTTGGAACATTCTAGGAGTAGGTGTTAATAAAGAAAATTTCTCGGCTCCGACAGGTACCGATTGGGAATATGTCTATTTAGCCCAACCTCAAACTAGTGACAGTTTGGAATGGATGGGTGGCAACCACAATAACGAAGTCATGAAAAGCTTAGAGTTTGTCATAGATGGTGAAGTTATCAAGGATGGCCGCCATAAAGTAACCGATAAATTGGTAATCAACGAATCTACTGAATTAGTTTATCCCAAAAACAAAAGAGTTGTGGGTACAGTGGTTAGGCGTTACGAAATAAATGTAAAAGAACCCAATGTAATTAGGTTTTCTCAAACAACAACCTGGTTAGATGATATGTATGTAGAGAGAGCTTATATGTGTATGCTTCCTATTTGGAAAAAGCATGGACGCCATTTTGAGATGAACGGCATAACAGGAAGCTTTACTGACAATATTAAAACTGGTCAAAGCCAGGGTTGGGGTAAAGTTACGGAAACCCTATTATATGGTGACAATGGCTGGGGCATGATTGTTGGTATCAAGGATTTAGATTCTGTAGATAACTACCAATATGCACCTAAAGGTGTTTTTATCTGGGACCTAGCAATGGATCATGTAAAAATCTATTATCCACGTGTGTATGAGAATGGCTTGACACCTGTTTCTGCTGGCACAGTTTGGCAAAGTGAAAACTATTATAAAGTTGTGCCAGTAGATAAGTAAAGAGGAGGGTAACCTCCTCTTTTTTGGGGCTAAATTTTTATCACACAAACAGGAGAAAATGAGTTTTTCTAAGGAATGGTAAAGAAGGCATGATTGGCTATTTGCTTAATTATGGGTTGTTGCCAAACCCAATTTTTTTTCAGGGGATCATAACTTTGGACTTTTGTAGGGTTAAAAAAACCAAGGGCTAGGTTTAGATCGTTATCTAACATTAATCCAGATAAGAGAGAATGAGAAAGTGTGATAAAGTTAGGAAAGTCTAAGGATTGCCAAGCTTGGAAAAGTTGTCCATCAACAACGCAAGAAAACTGCCAATAAGTTTTAGTCTGAGAGTATGAGGACTCAAAAATAACATCAATAATGGAGTTATTGAAGCGAGGATCTTTAACTCGGTTTATGATAACTTGTCCTACAGCAGCTTGACCTTGCAGTGGTTCTCCTCTTGATTCAGCCCAAATCAAAGAAGCAAGCCAAAACTCTGGTACGGGTTTTAGAACTAAAACGGTTTCTGGAGTACCTAGATATGGTTCACAACCTTTTGCTTCAACTGCTATGTTATTATCTATTTTACGAGCTACATACATAGAGGGAGGGAGTTCGATAAAGGTTTTAGGTGCATTAAGATTGTGTATCCAAAAGCCTACTTTAACTGGCTTTTCATAATTAGAGGGTAGGGTATTATTATCAAAACACCCACCCAATAAGACAATAAAAAGTAGCATGAGCCAAGCCAATTATGTCACCTCCAACACTAATTTTACTAGAATATAGGTAGTAGATGCTAGGATTGGTAATAATTAACAGATTAGAGAAAAAAAGAAGGGATGCATCTACTGCATCCCTTCTTGAATGGCAACTTATCTAGGGTTTGGCATGATAAATGGTCTTTCTGTATTCTGATAGATATAAATCTGGGTAATTCTCCAGGCAGATGATAAAGCACCTGAGAGGGCTTCATATTCTAAAATATTAATATCACGATTTTTTCTTTCTTTTAATAATGCTTCTAAATAGTTGTTTAGCTCAGTTGCCATATTTTCCATAACCTCGATAGGTTTTTCTGGTTTATCAGCAATACTATTCGCTAATTGGTGTAGTTTTTGCGCTGTCTCTTCTCTACCTGCACGTGAATGAGTATCAGCAGCATCTGTAATGAGTTCTTTCATAGCTTTGAATGGTTCACGTTGAGGTATTATAGCAGGCTCTCTAAATGGCCCGACACGTAAATCATCTAATTTCTCTTGTTCTTTGAGAAGATGAATTGTTGAGAACATAGCTACACCAGTTGTACCTAGGTTTCTTGTAAGTTGAACTTGGCTCATATTGTTATCAGAAGTATTTACATAAACTCCTAAACCTGGATAAACCCAAATTTTATTTTCTGTTACTGTTAAGCCAGCAATAGTACGGTCTTTCAATTGGGCATTATCAGAGGTATAAGCCATAGTTAGAATGAAGTCGAGGATCTTATTATCAGCCCAGTTTTTCCAGTTTTGCAAGACATGGGTACGGCTGTGATTTGGATCAGGAACAACTGCAGCTGATATTAGTAAGTTGGGGTTTTCTTTCTTAACAGCTTCGGTCATTTCCTTAACAAATGATGTGACATTATCTTCACGCCACTGATCAAAAAGTTTCCATTCTTTGCTACCAACAGCGACTGTTTTAGGATCGAATCCATACTTTTCTTTGAAAGCATTGCGGCTAAATTCAGATAAGCCAAAGTGACCAATCTCATCTTCATTATAACGAATATAATCGAGGTGGAGACCATCTAAAGCATATTTTGTAACTATCTCCATAAAGAGATCTTTGAGGTATTGTCTTGGTTCTGGCATCGAAGCATTCAACCAAGCAGTACCGTATTGCCAATTGGAGAACACTCTACCATCTTCATCTTGTTCAGCCCATTCAGGGTGTTTTTCTAGAATAGGACCAAATTTATGGGAATAACCAGCACAGAAGACCCAAGTCCATGCGTGAACTTCCATACCATATTTATGAGCTTCTTCTACAATAACTTTTAGTGGATCTTCACTCCAAGAAGTATATTTCTCATTTTGAATACCTACTTTTGTAGGGAAGATAGTGGCACCATGAGAAACAACTTCAGGAAGAATCATATTAAAGCCAGCTTCTGCAAAAGTACGAATTGTTTCCCGTAGAGCACTAGGACTACCAGCACGGTTGATAGTTATCTCATCCATCCAAACTGCTCTAGCTTCGTATTTGCGAACAACTTGACTCATTGCCATAACCTCCTTTGCTAAAGAGTCAGCGATTCGATAATAAGGTGCAATGCGTAAAGCATTACCTGTCTTGAAAGCTAAATCCATCAAATCGCTAGCTTTCTCAGCAATAGTATATTTTTCTAGTACAGATTCGTCAGGAACATAGAATTGTTTTCCTAAGTTTCGAAGAGTTGTTTTAGCTCTTCTAACAGAAGCTTTAGTGGTTTGTACCATGGGCCGCCATTCATCTAAACCTAAAGGAGCAAATCCTACTAAGAGTTTATCATCACCCTGCTGATAAAAAGCTTCTAAAAGCCAGTCAGTTAAAGGTTCATTATCAGTCCAATTATTGAAGACAGGGCCAGCAAAGACGATAGCATTTGCTGATTTTATAGCTGCAGGAGCTATTTCTTTCCCTTTTTCATCAACAAAATAAGCTAAAGTTTCTACGTTTTGTTGAGGTTTAAGGGCCAAATTACTGGTCAAGTTAATGGTACTATCGCTTTCCCAGAGGCTATTTCCAGGTTGGAGTTTAATTGTTTTGCCGGTCGAAGAAGAAACTGAAATACCGACTAGATTAAGGAAGTTTACTGCGCTTACGGGGAGATTTTCTTCTTTGTCATCAACACAGACAATTAATTTACCGCCGTCGGCAACAAAGGATTTTAAAATGGCTAAAGCATCTTCGTCAATAACGTGTAAAGAAGGTAAAACAAGGACTTTATACCCGTAGAGGGTGTCTAGGGTAATTGTATTTCCATCGATAATATCATGGGAAATAAGATCATAGTCTAGAAGGTCGGCTGCTTTTTGGGTTGTAGCAGCAAACCTTTCTACCATAGCGTTTGCTCTTTCTGGTAACTGCCCCCAAACAGCTACTCCATAGCGTAGATCTGTAGCTATAGCAGATAAAGCTAAAACACTTAAAAGCAGAATAATGCTCATAAGCCGTTTCATAAAAAAACCCCTTTCTGATTTGGTTCATGCTTTTTGATGTTCTACTTAGATGTTTGTAATACCTGCCAATAAATGAAGTCTAAGAAATTAGATTGGAGGTAAAATAGATTCAAGAAGGAGAAGGAGTGGTATCTAATATTAACACGGAGGTGAATAGGATGACTAAAATTTATTCGAAACCAACGAGGGTAGCGATAATAGGCACGGGTTTTGTCGGTTCTAGTTTTGCCTATGCTCTAACCCAGTCAGGTGTTGTATCGGAGATTGTCCTAATCGATGTGAACAGGGATAAGGCTGAGGGTGAAGCCATGGATATTAATCATGGTATGGCTTTTGTTAATCCAGTTAAAGTTTGGGCAGGTAACTACTCTGATACAAAAGCTGCCGATGTTATTGTCATTACTGCTGGGGCTAACCAAAGACCAGGTGAAACTCGCTTGGATTTAGCGAAAAGGAACACCGCTATAATTAAATCTGTCTGTCAAGAAATTGTCAAAAACACAAAGAATGCTATAATAGTTATGACAGCTAATCCTGTTGATGTTCTAACTTATGTAGCGATAAAAGAGACAGGCTTTTCTCCAGAACGTGTTTTTGGTTCTGGGACTCTTTTAGATACTGCTCGTTTCCGCTTTTTATTAGGTGAACATTTAGGGGTTGACCCTAGGAGTGTTCACGCCTATATTATAGGAGAACATGGAGATAGTGAACTGCCGGTGTGGTCATCTGCCACAGTTGGCGGCGTTCCTATAAATAAGTTTTGCCACAAACATCCACCAGAGGTTTGTACCGATCAACTTAATCACATCTTTTGCCAAGTTAAAAATGCTGCCTATGAGATTATTGAGCGTAAAGGTGCAACTTATTACGCTATTGGCTGGGCCTTAAAAAGGATTGTTGAAGCTATCATTTTAGACCAAAAGTCAGTTTTAACAGTTTCCACACTGTTAACTAACTACCATGGCATTAGTGATGTGTGCATAGGAGTACCAGCGGTTATTGGCTGGGATGGGATTGAGCGAATGGTGGAACTAGAACTAAGTGACTTAGAAGTAAACAAATTGGTTGAATCAGCGTCTGTATTGAAAAGTGTGCAACAGAGTGTAGGGTATTAGGCCGAGAGTCTGGCCTAATACTGCTTAAGAAGGTGGAAAAATGTTCCAAAAACCTGAAGAACTTATCTTTGACCATCTAAGCCAGACAGACGAAACTTTAGCTATTGCCGAATCGCTTACAGGTGGCCTTGTGAGCGATAAAATAACTAATGTTTCTGGCAGTTCTAGCTATTTTTTGCTAGGTGTTTGTAGTTATGCTAACGCAGCAAAGATTAACATTTTAGGTGTTAAACCTGAGACTATTGAAAAGTTTGGTGCTGTAAGTCAAGAATGTGCCTTGGAAATGTTAAAAGGAATCCTAAAAATCAGTGGTGCTAAATGGGGCATAGCGACAACAGGAATTGCTGGACCGACTGGTGCTACCAAAACAAAACCTATTGGTCTTGTTTATATAGCAGCAGGGACGAGCGAAAATTATCACTGTGAAAAACATATTTTCTCAGGAGATCGTCTGATGGTCAAGGAACAATCAGCTAATAGGGCACTTCAATTGCTTAGTAGTTTATTTTAGTGGCAGGAAAAACTATCCATTTACAGAACTTATTTCAAAGGCTTAAGTTAATCTGGGGGTGAAATGCTTGAAACCAGGATTGAAAGTTGGTCTAATTGGCGGAGGTACAATGGGTTCTACCCACGCAGAAGCCTACCGAGTACTAGACAATGCTGAACTGGTTGCAGTTGCCGATCTTGTTCCCGAACGTGCTCAAGCTATTGCGGCAAGAACAGGGGCTACTGTACGCTCTGCAACAGAAATTATTGCTGATCCCAGCATTGATGTTATCGATGTCTGCGTACCTACTTACCTTCACCGCGATTTTGTAGTTGCTGCAGCAGATGCAGGAAAACATGTTTTTTGTGAAAAACCAATGGCCAGAAGTCTTAAAGAAGCTGAAGAGATGAAAGCCGCTTGTGACAAAGCAGGAGTGCGTTTAGGTATTGGCCATGTTGTACGCTTTTTCCCTGAGTATATTAGAGCATACAACAAGGTGCACTCTGGTGTAGTTGGTAAGGTAGCAGTTGTACGCTGCACCCGTGGCGGTTTTGCTCTGCCAACAGCCTGGAAGGACTGGTATGCTAACTATGAATATAGTGGCGGCCTAGTTCTAGACATGATTATTCACGACTTTGACTATCTCAGATGGCTACTAGGTCCAGTAGAGAGAGTCTTTGCTAAAGGTACTAGAGGCCGTGACTATAACCGCTTAGAGTATGCTTTAGTTAGCTTGAAGTTTAAATCTGGTGCTATTGCTCATGTCGAAGGTAGTTGGGTAAATAGCGGTGGTTTCCATACTAGATTTGAAATTGCAGGCGAAAAAGGACTTATCGATTATGATAGCCGCAAAGCCAACCCTATCACTTTAACGGTGAATAAGGCAGGCGGCGCACCTGGAGTGCCTGTACCAGCTAGTGCTTGGGCAGAAAGTCCTTATACAACTGAGATTCGCAACTTTATCAATGTATTAGATGGTAAAGAAGGCCAGATCGTCGATGGTAACGAAGGCTATGAATCATTAAAAGTCGCGCTAGCCGCTCTTGAATCTATAGAGACCGGCAAGCCGGTCAATCTATAGGAGGTGACTGCAATGAAAGTTGGAATGATTAGTTTTGCGCACCTTCATGCAGAAAGTTATGCTTCAGCTTTAAAAGCTTTACCAGGTGTAGAATTTGTTGGTATATACGACGAAGACAACAACCGTGGTAAAGAGTGGGCGGAAAAACTTTCTGTAATGCATTTTGAGAAACTTGAAGACCTGCTCAAAACCGATATAGAAGCTGTAATAATCTGCTCGACAAACGCTGACCACTGTCGCTATACAGTAGCCGCAGCAGAAGCTGGTAAGCATGTTTTGGTAGAGAAACCTATTGCCACTAATTTTGCTGATGCTCATAAGATGATTGAGACATGCAAAAAGCAAAATGTTAAGTTACAAATTGCTTTCCCAGTTAGGTACCTACCATCTGTTTTGGAGACAAAACGAATTGTGGAATCCGGACAGTTAGGCCGTATTTTGGCTATTAAAGCTACCAACCATGGCAGTATGCCTGGTGGCTGGTTTACTGAAAAAGATAAAGCTGGTGGCGGAGCAGTTATCGATCATACTGTTCATGTCGTCGATATAATCCGTTGGATGCTTGGTTTAGAATTCAAAGAAATCTATGCTGAGTACGATCGCTTGATCCACAATATTGAAACAGAAGACTGCGGTCTGTTGACCATGGAACTTACCAACAACGTTTTCGCTACCTTAGACACTAGTTGGAACCGTCCTAGTGCCTACCCAACTTGGGGGGATGTCACCATGACCATTATTGGTACAAATGGTGTCTTGGAGCTAGATGGGTTTAGCCAAAAATTTGATATCTATAACAATGATGTTAAAAAGGCTCAGTGGGAGTACTTTGGTGGCGATATGGATTATTTGTTGGTTAAAGACTTCTTAGAAGCATGTAAGAACAATACCCCGGTCAAGGTTACAGGTGAGGATGGTTTGAAGACTTTGGAGGTTGCTTTAGCAGCTTATGAATCTGGTAAACGTCACCAACCTGTGGCTATTGAAGAAATTAGAAATTAAAAGAACACTCCCTGTGAGAACAGGGAGTGTTTTAATTTAAAATACCAACCTTAATTTAGCAGGAAAATTGAGTGTTAAACGATATGTTTTAAAACATATATAGACTATAAGAAAAACAATCTTTGTCTAATTGAGATTTAAGAGATCAAGTCATAGCGACAGAAAAAATAAATTGATTATGTACTCATATTAACTTATTAGAAGAACAGCTAATAAAAATAAGTTTCTTGATGAGAAATGTGTTTATTTATGGAGATCAATCTCTATATATTTTAAAGTTAAGATGAGGAAACAATAAAAAAAGAAGAGACTAATTAATTTCAGCCTCTTCTAGCTCGACGCTGACCACAGCCAACCGCTTGAGGTGTACGGCTAGATGGCGCGTTCAACCTTGCCACTTTTTAAACACTTAGTGCAAACATAAGCTCTTTGTTTGTGACCGTCGAGAACAATACGCATTCTCTGTAGGTTCGGCTTCCAACGGCGAGCAGTTACACGGTGAGAGTGGCTAATCTGGTTTCCGAATACGGTACTTTTTCCGCAAATAGCACACTGTCTGCCCATCTGCGCCACCTCCTTTATCAATGCACAATAGCTATTATAGCATTCGGCATCGCTCTTGACAAGTTATTTCCATATGGTTTCTTACTGATATGGTTTATTCTTTGGGTGTAAAACTTATTTCTGTCCCCAAATACATAAAGGCAGAAATAATTCTTACAAAGTGGCAATTACATTTTCAATTGATCGATATGATTTATTTCTGGTGGAAATGGGAATTTCCTTCTTAAAGAACATTAGGGGTCTATATAATAAATATTATCAGCTGGAAACAAAAAATTAATCATTTGCATATGCTAGATTAAAAGGACTCGGGTCCTATATTAAGATTAGAATTGTTCAAACTAGCAACAAGTGATATAATACAAAATTGGCAGCAGGTAATAATTAGAGAAGGATTCCCATGCCAATTTATAGAATAAGTCAACTATGTCCTATGCAGGGAGGGAAAACTATGCCCGAGGTCATGAAAAATGCACTTGGCCAGATCAACATATCTGACAATGTTATTGCTAGTCTAGCAGGTGCTGCGGCCATTGAATGTTACGGAGTAGTAGGTATGTCATCCCGCAATATTCAAGATGGCATTGCCGAACTTTTCGGCTGGGATTCAATGGACAAAGGAATCGATGTAGATATTATCAACAATGAAATAACTGTTAACATCTATATGCAGGTTGAGTTCGGTATTAAGATTAATGAGGTTGCGCACAACGTCATGGAACGAGTAAAATACTCTTTAGAGCGCAATGTAGGCATGCCGGTACGTGAAGTGAATGTGCATGTTCAGGGGGTGCGCGTAACCAAGGATTCAACACAGTACCCGGCGGTATTATAGGAGGTTAGTTTTCGGTATGGCTAATATGACCAAAATAGACGGGAATGCATTTCGGCAGATGATGGCCGCTGCATCCTCCTGGCTTGCTGAAAATAAAGAGAAAGTCGATTCTCTTAATGTATTTCCCGTTCCGGATGGGGACACTGGGACAAATATGTCCCTTACTTTCCAGTCAGCCGTAGAAGAATTGACAAAAGTTGGGTCCAATAAAATCGGTGATTTAGCTCAAGCTCTAGCTCGTGGCGCTTTAATGGGCGCAAGAGGTAACTCAGGAGTTATTCTTTCACAGCTATTAAGAGGCTTTGCTCAAGAAGCCGATGGCAAAGATACACTGGATGGTCTGGGACTAGCTAAATGTCTGAGTGGAGCATCTAAAATGGCCTACCGTGCAGTAATTAAGCCGGTGGAAGGCACTATTTTAACTGTTGCCCGCGAAGCCGGTGAAGCTTCACTGCGCGCAGCCCGCGAGAAAAATGACGCTCATTTTGTTTTAAAGCGTTTTATAGCTAAAGCTAATGTGTCACTAGAAAACACACCTACTCATCTTCCTGTCCTAAAAGAAGCAGGAGTTGTTGATGCAGGTGGAGCCGGTTATGTTACGATCTGGGAAGGTGCTATGAAGTTTATCGACGGCGATCTTACTTCAACAGCTATTAAAACGGATAAAGTAACTAGTTTTGCTGGCGTATTAAGTGACGAAGATATTGAGTTCCGTTACTGTACAGAGTTTATTATCCAAGGAAAGAATATTCCTCAAAACGATATAAAAGATTATTTACTCAAACTGGGTAATAGTCTTATTGTTGTTGGGGACGAAGATTTAGTTAAGGTTCATGTGCATACCAACAATCCAGGTCTCGCTTTGGAAAAAGCTGTGAAATATGGCGAATTAGCTAAAATAAAGATAGAAAATATGGCTGAACAAAATAGAGAAGCTGTCTCTAGTGGTAAAGCCAAGTGGAATACTGATACTGGTGCTGTTGCTTTTAAATCTGCTCAAAGAGCAGAGGTTGAGCAGGAGATTGGTATTGTATCTATCGCTGCTGGAGAAGGCATCAATGAAATCATGAGTTCATTAGGTGCAAATCGTGTTGTTTCTGGTGGTCAAACCATGAATCCATCTACTGCGGATATTCTTAAAGCTGTTGAAGAATGTCCAGCAAAATCGGTAATAATATTACCGAACAACAAGAATATCATCTTTACAGCGAAACAAGTACCTAGTGTAACTAAAAAGGAAGTTTTCGTGGTTGAAAGCCGTAGCATTCCTCAAGGGATTAAAGCTCTGCTTTCCTATGACCTCGATCTCAGCGCTGAAGAGAACTTCCAGAATATGTCGACTGCTATCACTGAGGTAAAAACAGGAGAGGTTACTTTTGCCGTCCGTGATACTAACATGAATGGTATCCAAATTGCTGAGCAGGATATAATTGGCTTGGCAGAGGGTAAAATTCAGGCAGTCGGTAAGGAAGTACCAACAGTTGTAAAAGAGCTAGTATCTAAACTTGTAGATGATAAATCAGCTGTCCTTACTCTTTATTATGGTAATGATATTGAAGCCGAAGCTGCAGAAGCATTACAAAATGAGCTCCAAGAAAGTTACCCCGATCTTGAAGTAGAAGTATATAAGGGCAGTCAGCCACTCTATTACTACCTTATTTCGGTAGAATAAAGGAGGGAGGCGAAAACGCACTATTTATGAGTAAAACAGTTGTAGTCATAGATAGTACAGCAGATCTCCCCAAAGCAGTAAGAGACGAATTTAATTTAAATATTGTTCCTCTTAATGTTCACTTTGGAACTGAGGTCTATAAAGATCAGGTCAATTTGGATAGCAAAACTTTTTTTGAGAAACTGAAAAGTTTTGCTAGTATGCCACGAACTTCACAACCATCACCAGGGGCTTTTGTCGATGTTTATAAAAAGGTAGCAGAACCTGGGGATTTAGTGATTAGCTATCACATCTCTGGTAAAGCTAGTGGGACGATTCAGTCGGCAATGATGGCTCGTTCCTTACTGCCAGATTACGATATTAGAATTGTCGACAGTGAAGGATTGTCTCTTCATTACGGAATGCAAGCCATAGAGATTGGCCGCAAAGTAAAAGAAAATGCATCATATGAAGAGATTTTGGCCCATTTAGAGAAGGTAAAGAAGAATATTAACGTCTGCTTCACTGTAGAAACATTGGAATATCTACAGAAGAATGGTCGGATCGGTACTGCTAAAGCTTTTTTAGGCACTCTTTTGAATATTAAACCAATCCTTTCTATCGAAAATGGAATGGTGTCAGGAGTGGAGAAAGTTAGAGGCAGTAAAAATGCTGTTAAACGTATGCTTGAATATATTCAAGAAAAGTTAGATGAAACTTCTGGTAAAGAAATTCACTTGGGAATTGTCCAAGGGGATGCTGTAGAGGAAGCTGACCATTTGGAAGAAGATCTTAAGCGACTTTTTCCTAAAGCGGGACCTATTATAAGAGCTGATATGGGACCAATTATAGGTTCACATGCTGGCCCTGGTGCTTTAGGAATAGTAGCTTATAAGTTGTAGAGAAGAGAGGCTTAAGAATGCGCATTGTTGGCGGAAATCACAAGGGGCGTGTCCTAAAAGGACCACCTGATTCGGCTCAAACTAGACCAACTTCAGACAGGGTGCGCGAGTCTCTGTATAATATTTTAGCTTCTTATATAACTGGGGCGGATTTCCTCGACCTTTTTGCTGGTACAGGCGCCGTTGGCTTAGAGGCACTAAGCCGCGGCGCCAAGCGTCTAGTTATGGTTGAAAAGGATCGCAAGATGGTCCAGATAATTAAACACAATATGACTATCTTAGGCGAGGATGCAGAAATTCTGCCTAGGGATGTTTATAAGGCTATTACAGAACTCAAAAACAAAGAAGACATTTTTGATATAGTCTTTGCAGATCCTCCCTACCATTTGCAGGCAGCTAGTAAGCTTTGTGAGCTAGTTGAGCCTCTATTGAGTGTGGGAGGGTTATTTGTCATGGAGCATAGCGCTAATGAAAAAATTGAACAGGACAAATTAGAAAACATAAAATCGTATACCTATGGAGAAAGTGTCCTTTCTCTCTTTAAGCGGAGGTAAAAATATGAAAATCGTTGTTTGCCCAGGGAGCTTTGACCCACTGACTAATGGACATGTAGACATTATAACTAGAGCTTCCCAGATATTTGATAAAGTAATTGTAGCCGTGCTTCATAATCCCAACAAGAAACCTCTCTTTACTATGGAAGAAAGAGAAGAAATGATTCGGGTAGCTTTAGCTGATCTGAAAAATGTAGAGGTAGACGCTTTTAGTGGCCTTTTAGTTGATTATGCGAGGCAAAGAGGAGCTTGCGCTATCGTACGCGGTTTAAGAGCTGTCTCCGATTTTGAGTTTGAGCTTATGCAAGCTTCAGTAAATAGGAAGTTGGCTCCTGAGTTAGAGACAGTCTATATGATGACAAGCAACGATTTTTCCTTTCTCAGTTCTAGTGTAGTCAAAGAAGTTGCTGCTTTTCGTGGCGATGTAAGCTGCATGGTGCCAGAGATAGTTGCTGCTAAACTTTCTGAGAAATTCCGCTTATAGGAGGTTCGCAGAATGACCCAAATACAAGAACTGATAAACGATCTCGCTAACCTGATTAAGGATGCGAAAAAGGTTCCTCTTGCCAATTTGGTTCTGGTTGAGCAAGAAAAAGTTATGACTATTTTAGATTTACTTAAAATAACTTTACCTGATGAGATTAATGAGGCCCAAAAGCTAAATAAGCAAAGAGAGCAAATTATTGATGAGGCACAGCAAGAAGCAGAAAAGATCTTAGAAAAGGCCAGAGAAAAAGAAGAGCAACTGATAAACGAAAGTCAAATTATTATAGACGCAGAAGCCAAAGCAAAAGAGATTATTCTCGAAGCACAAAAGCAAGCTAGTTATTACCAAGAATCGGCGATGGAATGGGTTGATGAAAAACTAAATAGTTTAGAATCATTGTTGCATAATAACTTAGCCTCGATCAATGTTACTCGTGAAGAAATGAAGCACTTTCTTCACGATCAAGAAGAAAAAGAAGCCAAATAACCTTGTTCAGAATGAGTCTTGTTTTCCTAGTTTAAGATAGGGTAAAAATGGATATAAAATAGACGAAGCAAATACTTAAAGCGAAGTTAATAACTAGGAGGGAAAAGATGATTTCTGATAACTTAACCAAAAAAGTAAATGAACAGATTAAAGAAGAATTAGAATCTGCCTATCTATATTTGGCTATGTCAGCCTATTGCGAGAGTAAAAATTTTAGTGGCTTTGCTCACTGGCTAAAAGAACAAGCGAAAGAAGAACAAGGCCATGCATTAAAACTTTATGGTCATCTGTTAGAACGTGGGGGCCTTGTAGAGTTAAAAGCGATCTCAGCTCCTCCTAAGGAGTTCGGTTCTCCAAGAGAACTATTTGAGCAGGTATTAGTACATGAGCAAAAAATTACTGCTTTAATTAGAACTCTTTATGAAGTTGCGAAAGAAGAAAAGGATTATCCTTTAGAGATGTTCCTACAATGGTTTATCAACGAACAGGTTGAAGAAGAAGCAAGTGCAACCAAAATTGTTGAGACCTTAAAAATGATTGATAATAAAGCACAAGGTTTAATTATGTTAGATCGTGAACTTGCAAGGCGATAATAATTTAGCTCCCAGGTAACACTGGGAGTTTTTTTTGCTCAACATAACATAAAAGTTTTCTGGGTGTAGTGATAGTCAATGTAGTACAGGCAAGCTCCAACCGGGATTGCTCGTTTGTAGTTCATGGTGATGCTTCCTCTGCTGGTGATAGCCCTTTCAAATAGTCATTCAATTGTGCTGTCCGTAGGTGAATTAATCCTAGTGTACACTTTTTTAAATGGTCATCTCGTAGATCTGGAAGGTTGACATAGCTAAGAATGTGGCTGGTCTTAGATTTTTATAGTTTAGTCATTTCCGTTGTACTGCTTGTGGATAATAAAATGCCAAGCAAAATCTATATTACTATCTCTATTCTTTTTGGTACATCAATGTTCGCAGCTTATAGAGGTTTGAATTTATCATCGGTCAGGAGATTTGTAATAACTACTCTTTGCTTTTTAGCATCATTCAGCATTTTACGTAACTATCCGAATTATAGTAATTTGAAGTTATGAATTTTGGGTTGTAACCAAGAAAGAACATACAGCCATTTAGTTGTTAGCAGACCGTTTTACGGTCTACGGGTAGTTCTCTGTAAACTGACCTAACTTTATTATTTTACTCCCCTAAAATGTAGCTAACTTTTTTAGGTAAGGTCAAGTCTTAAAAGAAAGAATGAAAGGCCCCAACTCTGAAAGGAGAGTTTACCGGAAAGTTAATTCAGAAACAATAATAGAATCTTATAAAGATTCAAAAAAGACTTGTCAAAAGTAAGCTCTTTGTGTTACAATCATTTAGCTTGCTGTGACAAGATAAAAAGGAAGGGGAGTATTGCCAAAGAACGCAGTTTTTATGGTAGCAAATTATGCATTTAAGGAGGGATGTCCATGCAAGAATTTATTAGAGCATTTTTAATGGCAAAAGGACAATGGGTAAGACGTGGTTTAACATTCATCGGGGTAATCTTGGACTCTCTCACTATAGTCTATACCCCCTGGGTATATAAAACAGTATTTGATAGTTTAAGTTCAGGTAGTATTGATGCTCCAGAGAAGATAGTCTGGGGTCTTTGGACCATGTTAGCTATAGGTCTATTACGTTTTGGCATAGTGAAGATGGAGATCTATTTTCAAGATGCAACATCATACCATATAGGTTATAACTTAAGAAGGAGTTTGCTTAATAAACTTTTACGTTTACCGTTTTCCTTTTTTGATCAAAAGAAAACTGGCGATTTAATGTCTGTTTTAGTTAAGGATGTGCAAGCAGTTCAAGATGGTACTGGCTTTGGAGTTTTACTTTTTAGCATTGATACTATTTTACTTGTATCTACCTTAACTATAATGTTCAAAATTAGTACTCGCTTAAGCCTAGCTGTTTTATTCTTGGCTTTGCCAGTTATAGGGCTTTTGATTATTTATAACCGGAAGGTATTACCTAAACACGAAGCTTTACAAAAACTATCAGGTGATCTTCATTCTGTTGCTCAGGAGAGTATTTCTGGAGTGAGAGTTGTCAAGTCTTTTGTACGGGAAGATTACGAACAACAACGTTTTAACAAGGTTAACGACCAGGTCTATAACAGTAATATGGAACTGGTTCGTTTAAATAGTTTCTTTTATCCTAGTTTGGATTTTATTAACACAGCGATTATCTTAATGGTGTTAATAATTGGTGGCAGAGAGATTATCCTGGGCCGAATGACAATTGGTGGTTTAATGGCTTTTACTAGTTATTCTACCACTGTCTACTGGGTCACTAGAGAAGTAGCTTGGCTTACAGAGATTGTTCAACAGACTGTAGCCGGAGCCAAACGTATCTTTGCCATTGTAGATAGCAAAGAACATGATCAATCACTAACTGGTCTTGCCAGCAAAACTAAAGGTCATATTGTTTTTGACCAAGTTGATTTTGGTTATGATGAGGATCAAAAGATTCTCGAAGACTTTAGCTTAGAGATTAAGCCAGGAGAAACAGTAGCTTTGTTAGGACTTACTGGTTCTGGTAAAAGTACAGTAGCTAACCTCTTGGCCCGTTTCTATGAACCAACTAAAGGCAAAATAATGTTAGATGGTAAGTCTCTTAGCTCTTGGCAGCTAAAGAGTCTTAGGGATAATATCGGTTTTGTTTTCCAGGACAATTTTTTGTTTTCGGAAACGGTAAAGCAAAACATTCTTTTAGGGAGCAAGATAAAAGAAGAAACACTTGATGAGTGCTTACAAGTAGCTCAAGCTGATAGGTTTATAAAAGCATTGCCTTTAGGTAAAGAGACTATATTAGGCGAACGGGGAGTAGGTCTATCGGGAGGAGAGAAACAAAGGGTATCAATCGCTAGAGCCTTAGTTCGAGATCCTCAGATAATAATCTTTGATGATGCTAGTTCGAGCCTTGATCTACGTACAGAGAAAGAGCTTCATATGGAATTAGGAAGATTCTTTGGCAAAAGGACTGTCTTGCTTATTACGCAAAGAGTTTCAACTGCCAAGACAGCTGATCGCATTGTAGTCTTAGAAAACGGTCATATTACAGAGATTGGTTCTCACCAAGAACTGTTAAAAAATCAAGGATTATATGCCAAACTGCACAATCTACAGGAGGAGGTGCATACAATTGGCTCATAATCGAAATCAAAATTTAAAGAAACTTCTCCGCTATCTTCGACCATACTACTCACTACTTTCTATAGCTATTGTTTTAATGATATTTTCAGCTAGTGTAGATATCTTAATGCCTAAACTATTACAAAACGCTATAGATAATAACATCGCTAAGGGTGATATTAAAGGATTAATGAGTTATGTCGGTTTGATTGCCTTGGTGGTGGTGGTTTCAACTATAGCAGTCGCAATTAGAATGCGATTAGTGACCCAAGTAGGACAGAAGGCTATCAAGAATATACGCACTGACTTATTTAGCCATATTCAACAATTACCAGCAGCCTTTTTTGATAAGATGCCTGTAGGGAAAATAATGACTCGTCTCACCAGTGATGTAGATAGTTTAGCACGTTTATTCGAAGCAGGGATTGTTTCGATGATTGTTGATTCGGTAATGCTCGTAGGTATTATAGTAGTAATGTTTTATATGAATGTTAAACTAGCATTTTTGCTACTTAGTGTAATGCCTATTTTAATCTATGTAACCTTTTTCCTGAGGCCAATTATTCTAGATACTGAAGACCGCATCAGGGAAGAGACTTCTAAACTGAATGCTTCTAGCCAAGAGATTATTTCTGGTGTTAGAGTAATTCAAGCTTTTAATGCTGAGGAGTATTTTAGTAAACGGTTTGATACAGCTAATAAAGAACTGAGAGATAGTTCCTTGCGCTCACTTAATGTTTGGTCGTATTATTGGCCACTAGTGGACATTGCCTATTATATAGCTCTAGCTTTGGTGATCTACGTAGGAGGTAAGATGGCCTACGAAGGAATAATTTCAGTCGGCACAGTGCTAGCTTTTATTCTCTATGCAGGTAGGTTCTTTCATCCGCTTAGAAGTTTAGCACAAGCCTCAAGAATTATACAAAAGGCTATCACTGGAGCGGATAGGATTGTCGCTATTTTAGAGACACCTAAAGAGCCAACAGGTGATATTAATTTACCACTGATTAAAGGTGAAGTTAATTTTGAGGCTGTAAACTTTAGCTATGACCCGGGAGAACCAGTTTTAACAGACTTCAATCTCAAAGCAAGCCCAGGTGAGATGATAGCTCTAGTCGGTCATACAGGTGCAGGCAAAACATCAGTAATTAATCTGTTGTGTCGCTTCTATGAACCCGATTCCGGTAGGATTCTCGTAGATGGAGTAGATATCACTAAAACTAATTTAGCAGGTTATCGTTCACAAGTCGGTTTAGTTCTCCAAGATCCGTTTCTTTTTTCTGGTAGCTTAAGAGAGAACCTACAAAGAGGTAAGCCCACTGCTACTGATGAAGAGATGGAAAAAGCTTTACAGATCGTAGGCTTAAAAGAAGAGAATGGTTTAAGCTTAGACCTACTACTAACAGAAAGAGGCCAAAACCTTTCTTTTGGGCAAAGACAACTAGTTTCTTTTGCGAGAGCTCTTTTAGCAGATCCGCGAATATTGATCTTAGATGAGGCTACAGCTCACGTTGATACTATTACAGAACACCATATACATCAAGCATTAAATGTATTATTAAAAGGTAGAACGAGCTTTGTTATTGCTCATCGCCTCTCAACTATTCGTGAGGCAGATCAAATTGTGGTTTTAGGTCAAGGGCGCATCTTAGAAACGGGTACACATCAGGAATTAGTAGCTGCGGAGAAAGAATATTTTACTCTTTTACAAGCAGCAACAAATTAAGAAAAAAGGCATTGCTCTTTTTAGGAGCGATGCCTTTTTCTAATGCTTAGGGTTTTTTAAAGCGTCTTTCTTTTACATAGGAGATGCCAGTTCCAAGAAGAGAGAAGCTAGTGCGGATACCTCGTTTGCTTACTCCAACTCGTGCACCACGTTTCCCAAAGCTAAGGCTAGGACCACTTTTACTTAAGGTAAGACGTAAGCCATTTCCTAAGCTAAAGCTCTTGCGAAAACGAAAACCCATGTTATGTACCCCCCGCTAAAATATCGCTTGATATTTGTATTCTTTAGGGTTAGATCAGATACCTTTATTTTGATATCAATTTGACAGCGAACCAATCGATCGCTAAAATATTAGCTATGCCTTGTCTAAGTTGTAATGATTACTGTTAAATCATGTTACTAAACTGGAAAAAGGATTTTTCGTTATAGATGCATAAAGAAGACGATATAATCCTGAAAGGATGAGGTGCCATGCTAGACTATTCTTTTCATATGCCGACAAAGATAAAGTGGGGGCCGGAAGCGGTATTAAAAAACGCTAATCTTTTACAGCAATATGGCAGAAAAGTTGCGATTATAACAGGTACAACGAGCGCTGCCAAAAGTGGAGCTCTCTCGGATATTATGGAAGCAGTAACTACTAATGGTCAGATATATCAAGTGTTTTCGGGGGTATTAACTGATCCATCTATAGAAAACGTTGTTGAGATGGCAGTAAATGTAAAGAGATATGCACCCGATTTTCTAGTGGCGATTGGTGGTGGGTCAGTTATTGATGCTACCAAAGCGATTGCTATTTTACTTACAGGTGGTATAAAAGAAGAGACACTATGGCAACCAATTACCTACTCTCCTATGGCTGTAGTAGCAATTCCAACTACTGCTGGAACAGGCAGTGAAGTGACACCGTATGCTGTTTTAACCGATAATAACCTAGAAACTAAAAGGTCTGTAGTTAGCGAATTTATTTACCCGGTGTTGTCATTTTTAGATTCTCGGTATACTGAGTCAATGTCTTATGAATTAACCTTATCTACAGCTACAGATGCATTATCTCATTTATTAGAAGGATATTTTGCTAACCGCTCTAATAACATGAGCAATGAGTTTGCTCTATCTGGTTTAAAATTGTGGAGTGAGTGTATTTGTGGACTAACTACCCATAATATTACGCAAAGACAAAGAGAATGTCTTTTAGCAGCCTCACTATTAGGTGGTCTAACTATCGCTAAGACAGGTACTACTTTAGTACATGCTTTGGGTTATTCATTAACTTATTACTACCATATACCACATGGTAAGGCTAACGGGCTTTTGCTAGGAGCTTATCTTGAATACATGCAAAAGACATCGCCAGCAAAAACGACTAAGGTTTTAGAGGCTTTAGGTTTAACATCTGTGGGAGAATTTTGTTCTGTATTTGCAGACTTATTTACTACTAAACTTAATCTTTCGACCAGAGAAATTGCTGGATTTGTAGAGAAAGCCATTAAAACTAATAATATTACTAACACACCAGGGGATGTGACAGCTTTTGTTTTAGCTGATATATTAGAGCGTAGTCTACGGTAAAGTTGGTTTTTGGGGAATAAGGGTATAATTAAACTAAGCTTATTCTAAATTATGTAATTTTTGCAGACTATAGGACTAGTGAGCCAAAAGCGGGAAGGGGAGCGTTACATAGATGGACGAAAAGCTTCATCTAGACGTAAGTACGAAATTGGAGCAATGGGCTCTAGAAGTACTACCAGAATTAAATCAACAATCTTTGGATGTAATTTGTAAAGAACTAAATAGCAATATTGAGATATATCGTGGAGTTTTAAACGAAAATGTAATTTACTGTTCAGGAGAATGGAGCGGCGAACGTTTTAAACAAGATTTTTTAATGACATCGGTATTGGCAATAAGAGAAGGTCGTCAGACTGAATTATGGCCTAATCTGAAAAAAACATCAGGTGATCTGATTGTAGATTGCATTATGGATATGGTCGAATCAGCAAAAACGAGTATGAGTCCTGATGAAGTTGTAGCTAAAGGTTTAGTACCGAAGGTAATTGACGTGGCTGCAGCAACTGAGATATTACACAAATGTTATCCCATTAAGTTTCCTATGCGACACAAAAAGTCAGAGTTTGGTTTAGCTCTGTTGTTGTATGAAGGCGATAGTACAGCAGTAAACCAGTTAAGTTATAGTGAGTTCATCGTTAAAATGAATAATCTAGCCAAATTATTAAAAGAAATATTAACGAGCCGGGAATTAAAGATACCAGATAATTGTCTTTTGTTTTTGCTAGATAGAATACTTAGCAAGGTAGCTGAGAACCCAGAATGTTTAGAAGTTAATAAAGTAGATGAAGAAACATCTAAAAACTAATTTAACTTATTATATCCGTGGTAGCTATATTGGCCACGGATATTTCTTTTCTAGTTATTCATAGTCCTCAGTATCCTGAAATAGGATGTTTTGAGGTGATGAATGTGCAAAAAGAAAAAAACATATCAACTGTGCTCTGGTCGATCTTAGGGCTAGCAGTTGTAGTCATGTTGATAAGTTATCCTGAACAAGCTTTTCAATCAGCTCTAGAAGGGCTAAAAGTATGGTGGGAAATTGTTTTGCCTGCATTGTTACCATTTTTCATCATCGCTGATGTCTTAATGGGTTTAGGTGTAGTCAGTTTTCTAGGTACCTTGCTCGAACCGTTAATGAGACCACTTTTTAATGTCCCTGGAGAAGGTGCTTTTGCCTTTGCAATGGGTTTAGCTTCTGGTTACCCTTTAGGAGCTAGAATTAGTGCAGAATTATATCGGCGAGGACTTTGTTCGCGTACAGAAACGGAACGATTAATCTGTTTTAGTAACACTGCCGATCCTATTTTTATGATTGGAGCAGTAGCTGTTGGTATGTTTGGTAATGCTAGTGTAGGTTTAGCTTTAGTGTTTGCTCATTATATATCGGCAATAACCGTTGGTATCTTTTTAAGTTTTATAGAAAAAAGACCAGCTAAAACTAGGAATAGGACCCGTACTTCTCTAATTCATAAGGCTTGGCAGAAACTTTTGAAAGCTCGTAATGATGATGGTCGTCCTTTTGGCGAGATTTTAGGCGACTCGGTCACCAGTTCTGTGGAAAATATGTTTAAAATAGGTGGCTTTATCATCTTTTTTGCTGTATTAATCCGTTTAAGCGAAGTTATTGGTTTAGCAGGTATTTTGGAACAAGGTTTTGAATTAATCTTAAAACCTCTCTTCGGGCCTGGGCTTGGTAAAGCATTAATTGGTGGATCTCTTGAGATAACTATTGGTTGCCAGAAAGCAGCAGCTTCTACAGCCTCTTTGGTAGGCAGGTTGGCGGTTACTAGCGCAGTTATTGCTTGGAGTGGCTTGTCTGTACATGGCCAGGTAGCATCGATGATACAAGGAACTGATCTTAGATTAGGTACCTTCTTTCGGGCCAGAATACTTCACGCTTTGCTAGCTTTTTTATTAACACCTTTATGTACTAAACTATTCCCTTTTACTATACCAGTTTGGATCAGTACTAAAAGCACAGCTACTGGTTTAGCGTTAATGACTATGTTTATTATAGCAGCACTTTTAATATCGATAGCTATAGATACCTGGCAAAAGGCTAAAGTTACTTGGTTACGGTGGTGAATAAGTTGAGGTTATCTAGATTTTCACTTAGATAGATTGTGAGTTGCCTGGCACCTTAATAAAAGGGTATAATAGAGCTAGTCAAAGTAGCACTAAAAAAGGATGATTAATTTGCAAAAAAAGACAAGATATTTTTTGCTAATGGCTTTAAAAATAGCTTTTATTATTACTTCTTTAATATTGTTAGCTATTTATAGCAAAGACTTGATCGCTATATTAAGCAATCAAGAGCTTTTAGAAAAAAGTTTAGCAAGTTTAGGGCATGGTGCCTGGATTGGCTTTTTATTAGTTAACATTCTTCAAATTATTATAGCTCCTATTCCAGGTACAGTAGTTGGTGTAGCAGGTGGCTTTCTCTTCGGATTTTGGCAAGGATTTACCCTAAACTACATCGGCATCTTGGTTGGTTCTATGGTAGCTTTTCTACTAGCTAAATGGTTAGGTAAACCTGTTGTTGATAAATTTGTTGGTGGTAAAGTGGCTAAATTTCTCGAAAAAGTAGCGACATCTAAAGGCATTAAAGGGTTAGCTTTAGTCCTATTACTACCATTTTTGCCAGATGATGCCCTTTGTTTTGTTGCAGGCTTAACACCAATTAGCCTTAAGACATTTTTTGTTCTAGTAGCAGTTTTCCGTTTACCAAGTGTTGCTGTGGCTTCGATGACAGGCTCTGGTATAGTGCAATTGCCACTAACTGTTTGGGTCATTATCGGTATATTAGCTTTGGCTGCTATAGTGTTATACTGGCAAAAAGGTGATCAGATCGAAGCGTGGATGCGTAAGCTCGTATTAGATAACTAAAGGAGCCTTTTGGCTCCTTTTTACTTAGGAGGAAAGAAAATGAATAACTCCAAAAGGGTTGTTGTGGGTATGTCAGGTGGTGTAGATTCTTCGGTAGCTGCTCTGCTTTTAAAAGAACAGGGCTATGAAGTTATCGGCGTTTTCATGAAAAACTGGGATGAGACAGATCCTAATGGTGTTTGCACAGCTCAAGATGACTACGATGATGTACGCCGAGTCTGTGACAAGATTGACATACCTTATTATACAGTTAACTTTGAACACGAATACTGGGAAAGAGTTTTTACCTATTTTTTAGCTGAATATAAAAGAGGTAGAACACCTAATCCTGATGTTATGTGCAACAAAGAAATTAAATTCAAAGCTTTTTTAGAAAAAGCTTTGAGCTTTGGTGCTGATTATTTAGCGACAGGCCATTATGCACAAATTGGCCGAGATAGTGATGGCAGGGCAACTTTGCTTAGGGGCACAGATAACAACAAAGACCAGACTTATTTTCTTTGTTATTTACAGAAAGAGCAGCTAGAGCGCACATTATTTCCTGTTGGGCATCTTGAAAAGAAAGAAGTAAGGGAAATAGCTAGAAAAAGAGAGCTACCAACAGCTACCAAAAAAGATAGTACTGGTATCTGTTTTATTGGGGAAAGAAAGTTCAAAGAATTTCTCAGTAAATTTTTGCCAGCTAAACCAGGGTTAATTAAATCTCTAGATGGGGAGATTTTAGGCAAACACCAAGGTCTGATGTATTATACTTATGGGCAAAGAAAAGGTATGGGTCTTGGTGGATCTGGCGAAGCAAGATTTGTTGCAGCCAAGGATTTGGCGAAGAATATTCTTTATGTAGTCGAAGGAGATTCGCATCCCGCACTCTACTCTGTAGGCTTAGAAGCTACAGATATCAGCTGGGTAAATGGGGTTGCACCAGCTAAAGAGTTTCGTTGCACTGCTAAGTTTCGCTACCGGCAACCAGATCAAAAAGTTTTGGTGAAGGTAGAAGGCGAAAGATGCTTGGTGGAGTATGACAAACCACAAAGAGCTGTAACACCTGGACAAGCAGTTGTTTTTTATCAAGATGAAGTTTGCTTAGGTGGCGGTCTTATCGATGTAGTTGATAATCCTAATTTAGCTAAGTTTTTTGAGTAATTTTTACTTTTTACTTAAACCAGGTAGAGCCTACACTTTGTAGATTTTAAAGGTATCGAATTATATATTTTTTATGGCTTGAAAAACTGGTTGAAGTAGTGTTACGAACAGACTAATAGCCTGTTTTTAAAAGTGAAAAATAATTGACTACATTTGTTCTAAGAATCTAGATCTTTGGTCTATAAATACCTCCTCTTTTATATAAACAAAGGGGAGGTATCTTCATGGTTAAAGTCATTTCTGTGCTAATAATTTTCTTGTTGCTCTTTTGGCTTGGTTATTGGTTTTTAGAAGCTAGATTAGGACCGGTTATTCTAGAGATGGCAAGAGTTAGAGCAACTACTATTGCTACACGGGCGATTAACAATTCGGTTACCGAACGTATCGCCAAAAGTATTCTGTATGATCGATTGGTTTATACCGAGACCGATAGTCAAGGTAAGATTACATTTATCCAGGTTAATACAGGTGAAGTGAACCGTATTGCTTCAGACACCTCCCTTTCGGTACAAGATACCTTGAAAGATCTCTCTCATCAGGAACTATACATTCCTTTAGGTCAAGTTATTGGTGGTAAAATATTAGCTGGTAGGGGACCCTTAATTCCTATTAAAGTAATTCCAATTGGTACAGTGGAAACATCAGTTTCAGAAGAATTTATCGAAAAAGGAATCAACCAGACACTCTACCGTCTATCTGTAGAGATTAAGGCTCGGGTTAGAATTGTGGTTCCTCTTGTTAGTGCAGAAGCTTTAGTTAGCACCTTAATACCGGTGATCAATGTCATTGTTCCCGGTACAGTTCCCGATGTTTACTTTGGGACGCCACTTAATGAATTAATCAACAAGCAGACTAATTAATTTAAGGATTGTTACTAATAAGATACACAGGAAAACAGAGCCCAAATGAGTTAATCCCTAAAATATGGTATTTATAGCAGGTAGATAACATTTGTCTATCTCATAATCTCATGCTAATATTATAAAGGTCGTTGTTCAAGAGGCCAAAACCAGAACAGAAAAAGTTGTTGACAAAAACAATGAAGTCTGTTTATAATAAGAAATATCCGCGAACCTTGAAAACTGAACAAA
>DHDH01000028.1:0-42482 GCA_002399235.1 Firmicutes bacterium UBA4881
AAATCTCTTATTTCTTCTTTGGAGGTAGTAATATCTTTTCTATCAAAAAGGATCTTCCCTAATTGTGGAGTATAAAATCCCATTAATAAAGCAATAAATGTACTTTTCCCTGACCCATTGGGTCCAACTAATGCTATTTTTTCACCCGGTTTTATTTTTAATGTTAAATTTTTAATTGCATATTTATCTTTACCAGGATAAGTAAAGCTCACATTCTGAAATTCTATTACTGGTGGTTTTGTAGATAATAGGTTAAAAGATTCAATATTAGATTTCTCCTCAGATAATGTTTTCATGGTATACCATTCTTTTATACGCTCATAATTAACGGATAGGGTATTAGCTTTTTTCAAAATACCCAAGATATTTCCTTGAACACCTGTAATTGTTTGAATAAGAATAACTAATGAACCAATCATTGTTTTACCCAAATAAATATCCCGTATTATTAATAGTAAAGCGAATATAAAGAGGATATATCGCAATAAATGTAATCTTATTTGATACAACAAATACTTTTTTGATAGTTCTCTTTTTTGGTGCCATAATTTATTATTGATCTGATTCCATTTATCTATCAAGTAATCTCCTGTTTTAAAAGTATGTATTTCCTTAATTGCTATCCTATTATTTATTAAACCATAAAGATAACTTGACATTCTTTGTTCTTTATATTGTTGTACTTTTTGCATGTACTCTGTAACTCCATATTTCTTTACAAGGAAATAATAAGGAACAACACCAGCAATTAAAAGCGGAACAACATATTTATTAATCGAAAGAAATATTGCTGACATAGTCCCAATAGAAATAACTGCACTAAGTAAATCAAAGAAACCAAGTGTTGTATCTAATATTAAATCACTAGCTTCCTTAGAGCGATTTATTAAGTTAAATGTTATAGGATTTTCTAGATGTTCAAAATCAATCAGCTTCATTTTGACCAAATACTCTTTATTAAGAGCATTTGATAGCTTTTCTTTGGTATTTCCCTTTAGTAAGTTATATATATAATTAAGTATTTCATATAAAAGACGTATACACAAATAAGCTAAAAATATTTTCCGAGCTAAAATTATATTAGCAGAATTAGTATTAACCATAAGACTTATTTGATCTATAACATTTTTCTCAAGCCAAATATATAAAGCTGGTAAAGAGTTAACGAAAATCATTAGCAACAATAATAACCATAGAAATGAGTTTAAATATTTGTGTAGTTGTTTAAATAGATTTAAGAAATTCCTTGGTCCTATCATTTTTAGAACCCTCCCTTGGAGATCAAGTCTAAATCGTACCATTTTATTTGGTTTTCCCAAAGTCTTGCATATTCTTGATTTTTTGAAAGTAATTCATAATGTGACCCATCTTCTATGAGTTGCCCATCTTTAAGAACCCATATACGGTTAGCTAATCTTGATAGACCAAGCCTATGAGACACTATAAGAATAGTTTCGCCATGTAATTGTTCTTTAATTTGAACAAACTGCTCATATTCCGCTATTGGATCTAGGTTTGAAGTAGGTTCATCAAAAACCACAAACAATGGATTACCGACTAACCCCCGTGCTATTGCTAATTTTTGCCATTGCCCCCCTGATAGTTCAACTCCAGAAATATCAAAAGAACGGCCTAAAATGGAATCCATCGAATCATTTAAATCATTTTTATAGATATCCTTTGCTCCTGCTTTATAAAGTGCTCTTTCTAGAACAGGATCTTCATTTAGATATTTCAAACACCCAAATCCAACATTTTCTCTAAGTTTCATTTCATAACGAACATAATCTTGAAAAACGCAACCAATATTTGATGTGTCTAATTTAAAATCACTTAATGGAATACCTTCTCTAAGAATTACACCATCGTCTGGTTCATAAAGACCAAGAAGGAGTTTGATCAAAGTCGTTTTACCAGATCCGTTATAACCAACTAAAGCAATGATATCTCCCTGATTAATTTTAGCTGATACATGACATATATTTGGCTTATCACCCTTATAGGAAAAAGAAACATCTTTTAATTCCATAAGAGGAATGTTTTTATTGGATCCTGAATTGTAATCAGTTATTAACCCTGTAGTTGATCGAAACGATTTTATAGGTTCCCATTCTAAAAAATTTTGCAGTTCACTTGCCATTAGAACGGCTTCTACTATACCTGCTCCAACACTAGCCCATCGCTCTAATGAAGATTGTATCATACCAAAAGCAACCCATATTGTTAATAGTTGTCCTAAAGATAATTCGCCATTAAACACATTAATTGCTACAAACAAGGTACTCAATCCCATAATCAATAGACGGAGGCTAGACACCAGTATAAAAACTAAAGTCCATTTTTTTCTGACTTTGAAATGTGAGGCGTTTATTATTTCTGTTATTTTCTGCCATCTTTGTATAAAGTAATCACCTAAGCCATATGCCCTAATTTCCATTGCATTATTTTTATCTGTTAATAAACTAGCGTAGTATGAACTCTTTCGCCTATTATATTCATTTTCTTTTTCTAAGTTATATTGTTGCTTACCATTTTGGGCTTGAATCCATATGTTTAACAAAGTGATCATTATTAATGCTAATAATCCTAATGGTGTAGCTCTTGCAACTATATAGCTAACACTTCCAATTTCGATTAAGGTACAAATAAATTCTACTGAACTCTGAAGAATAATCATAACTGGCCCATAATCAATAGCTTGGTTTGCTAAACTTAAGCGTTCTTGATACTCAGCAGAATCAAAAGCCAATATATTTGTATTTAACACTTTTGCGGCAATAATTTTCTTAAACTCTTGAAGAGTATTGTGTTGCATTTTCTGAAAGATAAATGGTGGCAAAGAATTATAAAAAGCTTGTATAAACATAAATAATGCATATAAAGTAATAGATACTATCGCTTTATCAAACACCATATAGCCTTTATTAATGAATAAGGTTATAGTATCAATAGTATTTTGTAATGCTATCAACATAAAAAAAGGCATCAACGCACCAATAAGACTTAAAAATGTCCATACTAATAAATCACTAGAGCATTTAGTCCATGAAACTTTTAAAAGCCAAAGTATATTTTTTAATTGTTTTTTAAGCATTTTTTGTTTCTTTCATCCTTCTTTTTTCTATCAGCATTAAACATTGTTTTGAAACAATTTTTCTTCTTAGATTACAATTACCATCAGTTTCGTATATTTGCTGATTTTTAATAGTTGATTAGCATTTAACTGGATTGTTCTGTTTATAATTTTGTCCCACGTACCTCCTTTATCAATAATGTATTTTGTTAAGATGCATGTATCCATAATATTTCTTAAGAACAAAACCCTTTTAAAACTATAGGTTCTATACCTTTTTTATTTAATCTTTGGCACAGTTCTATAAGATTCTCTTTCATTAGCTTATTCCTTATCGTTGTAAAAGCTTTTACTTTTTTATTCTTTTGTTGTTTTTAGACTAATAGATGCAAGAAAAGGGCCTACACCATGTTTGATAGCTAGTTCAATACATTTATCACTCAATTTGTTTAGATATTTTTTTCCTGATAGACCAATTTTCAAGGCATTTGTAAGCTCTTCCACATACTCGATATGGTTTTTCACACGTTCTCACCTTCTAATTTATGATATTGTAGCTCATATGCCCCTCAAAGAATTTGAGTGAGAGAAAGAGCTGGTGAAGAGACAACCGCCTGTCTTTGTTTTTGCTGCTGCCGCTAGTAATACTGAAATGTTTAACCTAGCAAGTGACTAAACGCCATGCATAATACGTCTTTCTGAAACCTTTACTTTAGCTCACACAGCAATAGAAAGAGCCTGGAAAACAGGGTTTACGAAACTTGGCCAAATAGCGGCTAATGCTAAGAAAAATACCTTGGAGTATAGCATTGTAACATTTTCAGATTTTGAGTTAGCTTCAGGTCTCTGGCGAGTAATAGTTGTTCATTCTACCGGACTCGAAAACGAAAAGAAGAAAATTCTAGAACGCAAAATAGCAAGCCAACATGAAAAGATAACCAAAGCAGCTATAAAGTTAACTTCTAAGGTCTTCAAGTATCAGGAAACTGCTCAAACAGTACAGGATACTTTTATTAAAGCTCACCTCCAAAAGGAGATGTTTTTTGATTATAACTGAGGTTATAGAGAAGTATGCTACTTCCGGAAGACCTATTGCCTATACACCGAAGGTCAAAGCTACTTCTTATCGTGTTGTCTTTGAGTTGCTTAATCCCAATCAAATGATCTGTGAAAGATGGCTACAACATGAATCCTGCTTTATCTTAGTTAGCAATATCCCAGAAAGTGGTGCTACAGGAGAAGACATCCTAAAAACTTATAAAAACAATGGAAGGTAGTGAATATCTTTCGTTTCATAAAACAACCAGTGCACTTCATGATGAATGGCTAGAAAAGCCATTCCGTATTAAAGGCTTTCAATTTATTGTTGGAGTAGCAACCTTAATTGCCTCCTTAATTGTCTATAGTCTAAACTATACCTTAGCAGGTAATAAACCTTTTTAGTTTCGTTAGGCGATGAAAATGTTTTAAAATCTACAGTGGATGTTATTCAAAAAAAGCCAAGAAAGACAAAGAGTTAGAACTCTGGCAAGAAGATTTAGAGTCACAACCAAATTACATTAGAACAAGCTCCAGAAAGGTTATTCCCAGAGCTACTTTTAACATTGTAAGGGAGCTCCTAGAGAACACCATAGTAAAACAGAAAAAAACTGAAGCTGGATTGGTAAACCTATTTCATTCAAATACTGTATTTGCACTAGTTGCGGTATTACTTAACATTGGTTTTGATCCAAAAATTTACGTTGAACCGTATAATGACGAATTCGACTTTTGGAAAAACCAACAAGAATAATTCAACAGAGCACTTTTTTAACTACCGGAAGATGGGCCATAGAACTGGGCTTTGAGGTTTTTTTACTTTCAAAAGATTAGCGTAATTTTGTTTTAAGAATAGATACAAAAGAATATATCAATAAGAGCCAGTGTTGAAAGTAGAATATTAGGACTAAAAGTCGGGCAACGAATGTCTGAGCTCTGAATAAGAGGACTTGAGAAAGCCGTTATTATATCAGATTTTATGTATTGGCTGTAAACGAAAATTTTTTTGTAGAGGGATTAAGGGACTAATAAAAAACAATAAACCTCTATACCAAGGGCGAAGTGCGTCCATTTTAACAAGTTATCTGAAATGAATTATTGATTTCTGTCAGTCATCTGATTAGTAGAGTGAACAATGTAAGGTATTTTCCCCACTAAAAAAACAAGTTTAGTCCCAAATAATGATTCATTTTATATTGCATAAAAGTGCATGCAAAGTTGTTAAGAGAAGTTACTTACCTGTTTTTGCAGTGGAATCATATAAGCAGCATGCTAATATAGTAAACTTTATTAATATAATATTTGTACAATCCTCTAATAGCTCTCTTACGAGATAATATGACCTTCACTACATGTATAAGTTGTGCAATTTGTTTTTTGGTGTTTGCTATATTTGCTTATATACTAGTTTGTTACTCATATTTTTAATTTGCTGCACTATTCTTTTATTTTATTGTTTCTGTTTTAGATTTTTAAATCCTTCTTTATGAGCAATTTTTTTAGCTTTCTACAAGAAACCCATCTATGATTTCACTGCAAAAAGTCCACTTCTGTTCTGAATTTAATGGATTATGCACTGCTTTAGCAGAAATATACAGTAGATAATAAACTGGGAGGGAGCTTGAGAGAACAAAAAGCATCTCAATAAATCAATGTTCTGTACAATCGATAGTATGGATCCTCGTTATGCTAAAGAGATAGAAGATGGCTGGGCTGAGCTTTTTTATAAACATGTCTTCTACATGATAGATGAAAAAAGGTCAATTGAAAAAGTAATTGCTACTTTGCAAGACTTATTTCTACCATAAACCATAATAAAACCAAATGCTGATAAGAAGTTACTTTATAGTAGCATTTTGGAGTAGTATTTTTCATAATTAAGGCGAAATTAGGCGGATTTTATCTATTTTTGGCCACTAGAACCAGAGTTCATAATAAACTAATTTTTTTGTAAATGTTATTTCAACCCCTATGAGCCTTTATAATGGCCTATTCAGAGTAGATAATCCTGCCTAGTTGTGCTTATCTTTTTAACAAAGCTGGACGTAGAGTAATTTTTGCATCAGGAATGTGGTTTACATCAAATTTTTCCGGGATTTCTTCTTCTATAAGAATTGATGTGACTCATCATAAGGTTTATCTCTTCTTGTGTGAATGAATCAAAGCTGTTTCCTCTTAGCACTATTCTGCTAATGAACTCATGATTGTTTTCTAATGAACCCCAAATATCTTAGCAAGCTTAGAGATAATCAAACACCATTGGAACTATACTGATGAACAGCTTTTTAGAACTATACGTTCTGATTATGAAGTTAACTTTGCCCTTGGTATACGGGAGCTAGGTTCTTATTATATTGCAGATCGCACTGTTTACGATTTTAGAGAAAAACTTATAAGTTACGCTTTAGAAAATCCAGAAAAGGGTTCATTAATATTTGACCTTTTTCAACATCTGACAGCCAATTTCATCGATACACTAGGTATTAATAGCAGTGATATTCGTATGGACTCAACCTTGATAGAGCCTAACATTAAGAAAGCTGGCCGTTTAGCTCTAGTCTTTGACGTACTTTCTTTAGCACTTAAAGTCATCCCTAAAATAAGACTATCTCAATCTCTTCAAATATTGTATTTACCAATAGTACTGGATCTCAGACCGACCCGAGCAAGATACCTTTCTCTGAGTTTAGTGTAGACACAGAGAATAAAGAAGTCTTAAGCTGTCCATCTGATCAAAAGCCCACATTTTACTCCTTTACCGACGAGGTCTACTCATTAAGGTTTGAATGGTACGGATAGAATTTAAAGTTATACAGGCTCATGTAGCAAGGTTTTGCAAAACATTCCATATCACGAGGAATAATTTACCAGTCCTCAACAAACTAAAATTAGCCCTTTTTAGGAGCTTATATTGTGCCAAGCAAGCCAAAATATTTTCTTTCATTTTATACTTTTCTGATCTGAGACCCTTTCCCAGACGTAGTAGCAGGAACAACATCCACTTGACGCATAATCCGTGCTTTAAGTTCAGGTACATGGCTAATGATACCTACAGCTAAATTCTCAGTCTTTAATCTCTCTAAAGCATCAATAACTACCTCTAATAACTCTTGATCTAAAGTTCCAAAGCCTTCGTCTAAAAAGAAAAACTGTAACGGATAGCGTCCTCTCAGTTGAATCTGCATCGATAATGCTAAAGCTAGAGCTAAAGAAGCTAAAAATGTCTCTCCACCTGAAAGACTAGAAACACTTCGGTAACCACCACCATTATAGAAATCGCGAATAACAAAGTTATTTTCCGAATCGATCTCAAGAGCATAACGTCCTCTTGAGAGGTGACCTAGCTTTACTGAGGCATTACGACAGATAACCTGTAGTTGCTCTCTAGCGACAAACTCTAAAAAGGCTCCATTTTTCAGAACATCAGCAAGCCTTTTATATCGATTTTCTTCAACTGTTAAATTTTTAATAGCTTCATTAACTTCGTTAGCTTTTTGTATTTTCGAGGTTAAATCAGTTATCAAATGCTCTAAGCTACCTTTTTGTTTGTTAGCTTCACCGATCTTACTTTCGGTTTCCTCTTGTTGTTTTTTAACCTGCAGATAGTCTTCCTTAGTTATTTTATTGCCTACACAAACAGCTTCTAGCCGTGTAATATTCTGCCTATATTCATTCTCTTTTTTCTCATACTCGCTAACTTGTTTTATAAATCTCTCTTTGTCTACTAGTAAGGCAAACAATTCTTCGAGACTTTTTACATCATCTATGCTGCTAACTTGCATCTTTTCATTAAACGTATCTAAAGCAGAATTTAACGCTTCTTGCCGTTCATTTCTGAGACCTTTATTCACTTCTAAGCTTCTATCTGCTTCTTCGTATTGTTTCTTTATATTCAGTACAGTCTGTTCTGCTTTGGCAACATTTTCTCGTAGCTTACTTAATTCTTTTTCTTTTTCTTCTTTTAACGCACCAGGCTCTGCATCCTGGCAGATACTTTGCAGATTAATAATCTTCTTTTTCATAGATTCTTCTAAGTTCATGGCCTCCAGACTTTTACTTAATTTAGCATTATTTAAGCTCTGGAAGCTCTCACTTATTTCATTTAGTTCTAAGCGCAATTTCCCTAGCAACTTTTCTTTAGCTTGAAGTGAATTGTTTAAAGTTTGGTTTAAGCGATCTTTTCTAGATATCTCTACCTTTTGTTCATTTAAAACCGTTTCAAAGTCGTTACCCAAAGAAGCCTCGAGGCGAGCTTTAATATCGTCTCTCTCGAGAATTAACGCACTTTCCTTTTCTCTATAGCCTTCTTGTTGAGTTTTATACGCTTCAATCTTGCTTTCACACTGTGCTCTCTCTTTGTTATTTTCTGTTTGTTCTTTTAGAAGGTTATTTAGTGTTTTTTGCCATCTACTATAGTCATTCTTTAACACAGTTAGAGTTCTTCTGATGTCTTCCAAACTTGCAGTGCTATTTACCTTGCCTGCTACAGCGACTTCCATTTGAGGTAGTTTTTGATCTGTGGGAATAAGTAGGCCATTAGTTAATTGATCCAGAAAACTTTCTAATTCTAAAGCTATACCTTGTGCTTCTTTTAACTCTTTCTCTGGACTAGATAAAGATAAATGGATTTCTTCATGTAAGCCTCTAAATACACCACCACAGACAGGGCATGGATCACCACTTTTAAGTGAATTAGCAATAGTCTTAGCTAACTCATGCGTTTCTTGGGCTTTTTTCTCTTTTTCATACTCTGCTAAGGCTTTTATTAATTGCTCTACCATTAAGGCTACGTTTTCTATTAACTGCTTTAGAGTAATAACAGCTACTTCTTTCTCCTTAGCTATAGAGGCGTAACTACCTAGAATTATGGTAGCATTATTATTTACATTTTCTAAATTGGTTGTTTCCTCTTGAATCTTCTCGTCTAAATTTGCCAGTGATTGTTTTTCCTTTTTAATGGTTTTTACTTTTTCCTTATATTGCTCTAGTAAAAAGTCAGCTCGGTGAATTTCTTCTCTATGACTAGGATCTACTTGATTATCTATAATCTGGTTGGTAATATCCTTGCGTTGAGTTTCCAGGGTATTAGTTTCTTCTTTCTTTTGCGTTAGAGTTAAATTAAGTTCTTCTTCTTTTGATTTAATCTCGTTAAGTTCTTTTAAGAGATTAGTTAGATATCTTTTATCTGTAGCTATCTCATTAGCTATTTCTACTGCTTCAGCTAACTTTTGGATCTCTAAAACCAAGTTAGGTTCTTGGTTCTCTTTTTCATTACATAATATTTTATAATTAGTTTCTGCCTGCTCTAATTCTGGTTTTAATTTAGCTACTTCTTCTCCACACTCTAAAACAATTGCTTCAACCAAACCTAGGGCTTTCCTAGCTGAGGTTAGGTTAACATAATAAGGTTTAATCACTAGAGCTTCTTCTAAGGAGGTAAGTAAGGCTTTTAAGCTACTTATCTCACTAGCTTGTTTTTGATGTTCACTTAGTGCTGTTTTATA
This sequence comes from Firmicutes bacterium UBA4881, assembly GCA_002399235.1. GTDB lineage: Bacteria > Bacillota > DTU065 > DTU065 > DTU065 > UBA4881. The sequence continues at coordinate 9,616 of DHDH01000028.1, forward strand.
AGTATCTAGCTCTAAGAAATCATCGGCTAGTTTTTTATAATCGTTAACTTTGGTTTTTAACTTTTCATTGACACTAACTAATCCAGCTAAATCAGTTTGCAAATTTTCGTATAATAACTTGGATTCTGCTAATTTTTCTTCAGATACCTCACCTAATCCATCAAGAAGAGCTCGCTTTTCACCTAGCTCTTTACCGATTTTCTCTGCACCTTTTTTTACTTGTTGGTTTAAGGCTGTACCATAGATCTCTAAGCCAAAGATCCGTTCGAACATTTGTCTTTTGTCTCTTCCTGGTAAGGTAAGAAATTCAGCGAACTTACCTTGGGGCAGCACAACAGCTCTAGTAAAATCATCCCAATCAAGTCCTAAAATATCTTCGACTTTTTGATTGACCGCTTTGTACTGTTCTGCTAAAACAACATCCCCTAGAGGGGTAACCTCTACTAAACGCTGATGATTGGATTTCGTGCTACCATCCTCTGCACGACTAAAACTTCTCTCTACTCTATATCTTTTGGGGTTTTTATCACCTAACTCAAATATAAATGAAACTGCAGCTTCGGTTTCATTCATGTTGATCATACGTCGCATGGCTTCGCCTGCTTCTTTATTGCTTTTAGCATAAAGAGCATAGGTCATAGCATCAAGGATACTTGATTTACCGCTACCTGTAGGGCCAAAGATGCCAAAAACACCGCCACCTGTGAGATATTCAAAGTCTATAGTCTGGGTCTCGCGGAAGCTATTAATGTTTTGCAGAGTTAGCTTAATCGGTCTCATATAGCTTCCTCACCTTCACCTTCTTGCAGTTTGGCTGCAGTATTGATAAAAAGATCCACTAGATCATCGCTAGGTTCTGTACCATTTTCTTTGACATAAAAACGTCTAAATATCTCTTCTAGACTTAGTCCACTTAAGCGAACTTCTTCTTGCTTCATTTCTGGCAGAATAACTTGAATATTAACTAATCTAGGGTACAGAGATTTTAGATGCTGGATTTCATCTCTGGTTAACACTCTACCTAAATCAAGTTCTAAATAGAGATAAGCTTCTTTATCTCTACCTTCATCCATATAAGCTTGGACTTCGGCTAAAGATTTAGACTGCCATTTAACTACCGGACGTCCTGAGCTTAAAAAGAGCTCTTTCGTAGTTGCCACTTGATCTCTTTTTACTTCCAAAAGAGTTACTGACTTGGCTTGTCCAATTTCAGACAAGCTATATATAAGTGGCGAACCAGCATAGCGAATCTTCTCATGCCCATTAATTACTTGAGGCCGATGCATGTGACCTAAAGCTACATACTGAGCACTCTCAGGGAAAAGATCAGCATTAATTCTATAAGCTCCCCCAATCGCTAGTGGTCTCTCTGATTCACATGCTTCTGAACCTAATACCAGGAGGTGAGCGGCTATTATATTAACCCCATCTGGGGAAAAGGAATGTGCTGTTTGGCTAAATATCTCGCTCATTAGGTTGTCATACCCTTTTTGCAAGGCACTCTCTTTAAAATCAGAAGCTAATACGCGGCCTAAGCGGGCTTCAGAAATATAAGGAAGTGGCAAAAGATTCAGTTGCTCTTTAGAGTGTGGTCCCACTAACTTAAGTGTATTCCAGTTGGCCTCGCCTAAAAGATAGATTCCTGCTCTTTTGGCTAAGCTCTGTGGAGCTTGTATTCTATCTGGATTATCATGGTTACCAGCAATAACAACAACTGTAGCACCTGCTTTTTGAGTAAGTCCTTCTAAAGAATAATAAAAGAGCCGTTCAGCTTGTGCTGAGGGATTTTGAGTGTCAAAAACATCTCCTGAAATAAGCACAAAGTCCACTTTAGTATCAGTAGCCATCTCCACAATTTCCTCTATAAAAGCTACTTGTTCTTCTTCTCTACTAAACCCATCTAGAGTGCGACCTAAATGCCAGTCGGCAGTATGTAGTAATCTCAATTTATGGCCTCCCTTGGGAATTGTTCGTTAAATTTAGCTTTTCCGGATTAGGTATTTTTTGAGTCTTACCTGCCCCCTTTCTTCTCCTTCTTTTCTGGTTTTTGCCAGCTACTTCCTTCTATTGCATTAATCATTAAGACCAACACCCTGCAAAAGCTGCCTACACCCAAGAATAAAATTATTACCCTAAGGTTCTCCACTATCTGCTGTTTAATTTTACATGCTAGCTCTTTAAAAAATTTCGTTCTTGAACCTAAGTAAATGAGCCATTATTAGCTCTAAGTTTAGCCAGGTTTTCTTAACGAAAAATAATTAAGCTTGGGCTATTATGAATAAAAGGTTACACTTTTACCTTACAGCTACCCTTTGATTTTGTAACTGTAAAAATGTAACCTTCTTCTTTTTAATATTGACGGTAAAAGATCGGATTACAATAAAACCAAGTGTCTTTCAAAGCAATCTCCTTGGTGTTAGGTCTTTCTTTGGAATCATCTATCAGAGGATTACCATTTTCATCAGTCTCATAAGGCGTGCTGGGTGCTAAGTTAGTACCCCTTAACCGGAAATAACCACTTAAATATGGTAATTCTAATTTGGTTCTGAATTCATAGACCTTCTCTGATATCTGTTGCATCTCAGTTAGGTTTATCCGCAAGTAAACTTTAGCTGATGGATTTTCGTCGCTATCATAATCTTTGCTACTTGGACTAAATTGAGGCTTAACCTCACCTGTAATTAGATCTATATGGTGAAGTTTTTGGTTGGAACCTAACTGAACCTTAATTCTTAGGTTAACAGTTCTCTCGTTAGTTAGAAGCCAAGATCCCATTGTCTTTTTTGAAGAAGATGATTCTAGGTAAAAATCTAGATCGGTGATAAGATCGCCTGTGCTCACAAAAGCTTGACCGCTTTTAATACTTTTAAGTAAGTTTTCTTTACTTAATTCCTCAAAGAATAGATAGGTCTTGGTATATTCACCTGGGTATGGATCGAGCTTTTCACCAGCTTCATGAAAATCTGAGTTACCAAAAACATAAAACCTTCTTCCTTCACCAAGTAAACTATCCCACATCCCCCCTACTTTAGCGAGGAAATAATCAGCTCCTCCATAGGTTCTGTGTAAGTAGCTGTCACTACCATTTTCATGCCAATAACAACCTCTTACTGTCCTAAATTGATGTCCAGGTATGCCCTCAAAACCATTCACAATTTTAGGTGCAGCATCCTGCAGAGCTCGCATAAAACGAGGACTAAAGGCTTTAAATGTTGAGGGGTGATTAATAATAAAATAGCTAGTCTCAGAATAATTTTTTTCTAGGTATTTTACAGCTAAGATAGCATCTTCATAAGACTCATTGTTTTTTTCTAACGATAAGCTCTGATCTAGATCCATAGCATCAAAACAATACTCGAAATTGGCTAAAGCATTAGGTTCATCTTCTAAGATAGCTACACAAGCATGTCCCTTTGGCGGCACGTTTAACTCAACACTATGAATTATTAACTTATTTGGATACTGGGTTCTTAGTTTATTCAGCATAGGTTCGCCATAGTCAATTATTGATTGGGAACGCCACATATACCCTTTCTTACCATATATTTCTCCCCTAATTCCCTGGGGATTAGTACTAATTAGGGGGTTACCATCAGTATCTCTTTTAAAAGCACCACCATGATCGCTAACCCCTAACCAACTAAGTTTATAATCAGTAAACGCTTTACTTAAAATATCATCTAAAGTGTGCGAGCCATCTGAAAGCACACTGTGTAGATGTAGATCTCCTGGTAAATACTTTCCACTTTTATGCATTTTGAGAACACCTTCTTTATCTTCAAACACTATTAAAAGAGACAGTTGGTAGCTGTCTCTTTTAGTAGTGTTTATATATAATTAGCTTTGAATTGTTCTAACTTAGTTAAATAAATTGATATCTCATTCTCAGCTTTTTCTAGTTTAGCTAAATCCCAATTGGGAATTAGTTCCGAAAGGTAAGCTTCCTGCAAAAGGTTCACTGTTCGTTCGCTGTTTTTATGGAGATTACTAAGAACCTTACCTTCAATAATGTTCTGCCATAATTCATCTCTAGCTTGACTAACTGCTGCTCGAAGTTCTGCTACAAACTCTCTTTTATCTTTATCAGCTTGCCAAGCTTTGGAGAACATACCTGTTAATCCTCCTACTATAGCTAGTGGTGGCAAAAAGGTAAGCATCGCTGAACCGAGTGATATATAAGTAGCAGCAGGGCCTATAAATGCTGTGTATGATGCTAAACCAAGACCAAAGGCAGTACCGACAAAGATACCTTGACCTAAACCGTCAACTGCGGCAGCGTCAGTGTTTAACTCGGTTTTTTTTAAGTTCCCAGTCACAGCAAAACGCTCAATTCGATCAAACTCTTCTAACATTCGTAGTTTTGAATCTTGTATTTCTTTTGCAGCTTCCCACCACTCATTAGAATACATCTTCGAGATAACTGTTTCTGTTTCTTCCCACCACTTTTGAATAACTGCTGTACCAAAAGAGGAGTTAATCTCTTGGGTCAGTTTAGCTTTTTCGTCAATAGTAGTACTCGCAGATAGTTTTTGAATTCGTTCATCTAGCAATTGTAGTTCTTCGGCAAACAATACCTCATAAACTTGCAACCTTAAATAGCTTTCTATCTTCCGCTCAATCTCTAAAGCTCTGAGTTCTAGCTCCTTCTCATAGATTACCACTTCGTTGTGATAATCATCAATTACTTTGAGAAATTTTTTATGCGCATTAGTAAACTTTTCTAGTAAAGCTTTAGAAGCAGACTGAATACTTTCTTCTTTTACTTGCCAGGCTTTAAGACCAATCTCTTCGCGTAAGTATTTTAATAGCTCCTCTAGGCCACTTTCTAGATGTTGACGATTACTTTGGTTTTTTACCCCTTGCCAAGCTTTATAGGCGCTTAAGGGGAATATTTTTTCGAGATAGATACCCAGCTGAGCTTCAACATAATCTGTAACGCGATCTATATCACCATCGAGTTGATCAATCTTATTTATAATTCCTAAAATCGGTTTACCATAGCTAGCAACATCAGCTATCTCTTTTGTGATATCGTTTTGACCTAAATGATTCGCATTCAATACCCAAAGAACAACATCAGCTTCTTTAATATAGTTCTTGGCGGTAGCATAGTTTGCAGCAGTAATACTCAATATGCCAGGGGTATCGACAACGTAAAATTCTTTCAAATTCTCCAGTGGTAAACCTATACTAACAGTCACTGAACCACGAAAATAGTCTTGATTACCTCGATTAAAATCAAGGATAGCAAAGATTCTATCAGCGTTACCACTAACAATCTCCTGTCCATCACGTTGTATAATACCATAGGGCTTAGGAGCATACCCTACCTCAATAATAGCTGCTGTTGTTTCTAACACATCGGTAGGTGATATCTCTGCTCCTACTAAAGCATTTATTAGTGTAGACTTACCTGCTTTTACTTCTCCCATCACTACTACTTTTAGAGGTGTTGATACATTTTTTATTAGTGCATCTATAGTAGCAAAGCAGTCTGGCATTTCTTCGAAGATTTTTTCGGTTCCCATGTCCTGGAGGTTTTCGTACAAAATTGGTGTTTGGTGCATCAAGCTATTTAAATTAGTTAGAGTTTCTTGCCAATTCAATTTCCTCGCCTCCTCCAATTGCTTTTTTAAGATCAAATTCTGGTTCGACATTTTCCGAGATAATTAACCGAATGGTGTCTAATATTTTTCCAACGTTTTCTGCTTCTATACTTGGTCCGTGTAAGAAAGAATAGGTATCTTCTCTTACCTTCTCTATCTTTTCAGCAATAGTAGTTAAGCCAGTTTCCAAACTCCCTAAAAGTTCGTCAGTAGCTTTTTGGGTAATTATCTCGACACTTTTTTGTAGTTCTGAACGTAACCTAGGTAACTTATAAAAATTAACATAGATCTGCCTTAATAATCCTGTAACCCCTGTAATCCCGGTTAAAACAAGACCAATTGGACCTAATAGTAAACCACTAGCAGCAAAAGTTAGCACTGAGGCTATAGTAAAGTCTTCATCTCTTTGTAAAGAACCAGTAGCAAGTTCCTTCTCTGGTTTCATCTCCTTATAAACCAAAAGAACACTTTGTAAGCTTAGATTTTCAAATTCTCGAAAGACGGATTTTTTGATTAAATACCGACTATTACGTTCCAAAGCTTCGATCATCTTATACTGCCATGAATTAAGATAGTTAACAAAATAAGTTTCCCTAAAGATACTTTCTCTTAAAAGTCTCTCTTTTGCTGACTCACTTAGTTCTGGGCGTAATAAGGTTTCTGCTAATTTACCAATATTAGCGGTAACATCCTTAGTATAATTATCTAAAAATAGAGCTAGTTCTGCGGTAAAACTTTGCCTGAGTTCGTTTAGCGTCTTTTCTGTCTCTTCTTTAAGGCTATCATACTGTTTTTTATCTTTAACTAAACGTTCAGTGTACTCGTTAATACTCTGACAGAGATTATCTTGAATTAAGCGCTTACCATCTAAGGCACTTTTATATTTTAAACTTGAAGCTTCAGCTAAAAACACATCATCAATTTCTTGTAAGAGTTTTAAAAGGCCACTTTTTTCTAGGAGTACTTCATCCTTAGTAATTACTGCTTTCTCAGCATCTTTAGCCGAAAGAGGCACAATTTCTCGAAAAACATGACCAAATAGGCGTTTCGCTTCTTTAGTAACTTTCTCTACTGCATCATCACCATCTTGACGCACAAGATCAATACGATTGAGAACACCTATAATATTTTGAGTTTCGCTACCTATTTTCTTTAGTGCTCCCTCGAGTTCATCGACTATTTTTTTCGAACTGCTCGAGGCAATTTTAGTAGCATCTATTAACCATAAAACCCCATGAGCTTTATGATAATAACGTCTGATATCTTCTCTACTCTCTAACCCAGGTGTATCTTGATATAACCCAGGTGTGTCAACAATTCGGTAGCGGGAAAGAAAAGGTCTCTTCTCGCAAGGCCATTTTACCTCTGTAATATCAGATATGTAGAGATGCCTCTTTAATAGAGCTTTTTTAAACTCCTCTTTCTCTTTTAAACTATCTAGATAAGGTAACATTTTTCCTAATTCTGTGACTATGAGTTTTTCTGATTCGTTTCTTTTTTGCTCTTCTAATTCAATTAACGATATAGCTTTCTGATAGTCGATCTCTTTGGTATGCCCCTCACTGTAAACAACAGTAGCTTTGCCACCAGGTTTTTCTTCATAGATATCGATCTTCCACGTTTTAGGTAAAATATCAACCTCAGCTACCTTACTACCCACTAAAGCATTGACCAAAGTAGATTTACCATACTTTCCCATACCCACAACAAAGATCATAAATTTATCACTAAGTTCGCTAGCTAGCCTGTCTAGTTCTTTGGCTCCTTCTTTTAACTCCTTGGTTAATGGTCCTAACATCTCGGAGTCGGTAGCGAAAGATAGCTTTTTGGTGTTTGTTAAAATACTTTGGCTTTTTTCTTTTAACATATTCGCTAGTTCATTAATACCAGCTGTATAAACACGTGCTGAAAATCGGCGAAAAAGTCGTGTAATTTTTAGGGCCGCTTTTTCTTCCCACAGTTCTGTATTGTTTTTTATCACCATTTTGTCACCCTCTTTGTTAGAAAAAGATCATCCAGCCAAGAAGGGTAATCGAGATTGTGCTCGTAATAATGAGAGCGATTGTTAAGCCATCTAGTTTCTTCTGCAATTGTTCCTCTCTCGCTTTGATCGCTTCTTCTGCTTTTTGTCTCAAGAGATTTTGAGAAACTATCTCAGTGTACAAGCTTTCTAGTCGCTCCCTAATCACATTTTCCAAGTTGTTTTCTTGCATTTTGCTTAAATTATCTTGCAGGAAAACAGCTTTATCATTGAGGTCCTCTAGTGAAGAATTAACTTTTGTTTCTATTTCACTTAGCTTGGATAGAAGTAAAGTTTCAACATCTTTTAAATCTTGTTTTATATCTAGATTACCAACATTAACTTTTTCAGCTGTGATTAACAGTGCTTGACTAGCTTTCTTGAGTTCGAAAATAGCGGTCTCTGCTTCGCTACTAAAAGAACGACGTATATTTAATAATTCTTTTTGTTGTTCTAGAAATGCCTTCTGGTATTCAGCACTTCTTATTTCTATTTGCCTAAGTAATAGAGATAATCTTCTAACACCTTCGTTGATCTCTTGCAGTTTATCGGTGAGATTATTAGTTTCATTTATCCTAGTCAGGCTTTGCTCTAATTGACCCGCTTGCTCAAACAATTGCTTAAAGTCTTCTTTATTATTATTCAAAGCCAGGATAGCCCGGTTGATAGGTTCTACGGAATCTTGGGTTAGCTTACTAAGAAAAAGAGAGTTTTGTTTTAATAGTTCTTGTAGTTTATCGATACGTATTTCAGCTTCTTTAGTCCAATGAGCTACCTCTTCGCGAAACGCTGGTGCAACAGTTACTTCCATCACTTTAGCACTGATCACGTCAACAATCTCAGCAAATTCTTTCAGTATCTGTTGATCCATATCGCTTGGCATGGGTTGCACCTCTTTTTCAAACTTTAACTCTCTTAGTATAAAAAATCATCTTTTAATCTTTTAAAATACTTAGAGGAGGCTAAGCTACTTAGCCTCAATAACGGTATATATTCTATCGTCTTTTCTAGTTATTTCCTTAAGCGAAGATAATAGGGTTTATACCCCATTTAACCTAAACATCTTATAAAAGCTTAACTTCAAGGTGTTAAGCCACTGATTTCTAAATTTACAAGTCATGAATTTAGTTGGAGATTGTCTTATAATAATTAACTACCAAATTGCTTTTTAAAATCTAACCAATATCTATCGACAAGTTTAACCTCTTCTTTATCGCTACCATGAATGTAAGGAATTATTGGCCTGTTTTTGGTATCATAAAGATCAAAAAATACCTGATTATTCTTCCTTACCACAAGCCTAATATATTGGCCATTTTTTATTCCTAGATTTTCCACTTCATAACCTAGATCTTCTAGATATTTGGTAAATTGTCTAGCAAAGTTTTCAGCTTTGGGTAGAACTTTGACATTAGGTGTCTTCTTAGCTGCTTCTTTAGCTAATTCATCAGCTCTCTCATTCCATATAACTCCTGTATGAGCAGCTACCTTAACCCAGTTAATAGCTAGATTATACTTTTCAATTTCTTCTTGATAACGACGGGCTAAATTACTTTCTGCTTGCCACGCTTTAGTAGCAAACTTTTCCACACCTTCATAGTCATAGCAGATGGTTATTTGTTTATAACCATTTTTATCTGCATACTCAAGAACTTGTAATGCTGCTTTTAATTCCCCGCCTACTTGATGGTATACTGCTTCACTAGCTGGTAAGGTCCCACTTATTTCGGTTATAACTTGCTCATTTTTCAAAATAACAGCTCCATAGGCTGCTGTCCCGTCAATAAACGAACCATCTACATAAGCAGTTAAAGTGGTTTCCTCTTGACTGCCGTTAAGCACTGCTTCCAGTTCTTTAAAGGTTTCTCCTGACAGGTCTTGTAGGGGACGCAATTTATAATTATCTTTCTTAGGTGAATAATAGATAATCGCTCTCCCTACTACCTGACCTTCTTTCGTGACACAAATTTGGGCTTGGTAGTCCCGTAGAGAATCAGCCACTAGAAGTATCCCTAGATTAGTAGAGCTGAGGTTACTGTTAATCTCAGCTATTTTCCCTTTAATTGCCTCTTCGCCAATATAGCTCAAAACATTCTCCCCTTTACCTTTATATTCCCTTTCTAACTATAGAAGGTACCTGCTTCTCTTACCTCAAAAATAGCTTCTCTAGAAGTCTCTTTCTTATTTTTGGTAAAGGTAGCAGAGCAAATAAATGGTTATATATACAACGGTTTTCTGACCAAGTCTAAATAACCAGTAAAAAGCACTCCTTTGAGGAGTGCTTATATTTCCCTATTGTAAACTATTAAGTACTAATTGAGCCCTTTCTGCACCATCAGTGCGGGGATATAGATCGATTACCTCTTGGTATTTAAGTTTAGCTAGCTCCTCTTCGCCTTTTAGAACATGAATATCAGCCATACCCAAAAGAGCGTTATCAAAATACCAAGAGCCTCTCTCTAAAGCCAAAATCTGTTCGTAGAGAGCATAAGCTTTTTCCGGATCTTCAGCTTTAAGCTTCTCAGCTAAGTAAAAAGTCGCATCATCGAACATAAAACAATCTGGGCAAAGAATAAGTGCGGTTTCTAAATATTTCACACTTTCTTCTCCCGTGTTATGACGTCCTGCTTCTGTAAGTTGCCAACTAGCCCAAGTTAAAAGATAACCTTTCGCTTTTTGATCCTTTTCATCTAATTTATTAAAAAGATCCTTAATAGTTACTGGGTCATCCATAAAGGCGGAGTAGTCGCCTTTTAAGTAAGCTTGGAACAATTCCTCTAAGTGCACTTTTTGGGGATCTAGTTCTTTATTTGGTTCACTATGGAAGGCAATCTGACCATAGGGCCAGAGAAAATAGCCTATAATGACTCCTAAAAACAACAACGCTATTAAGCTAACTACATATCTTGCCCATGATCTCTTTTTAGGTGTTTCTACCGGTTCTCCTGCTAATGACTTGTTTAGTGTGGTTAACTCTTCCAAAACAACCTCGTTTTCCGGAACTATTTCTAAAGCACTAATATACCACTGTCTGGCTCCTAATAAATCGCCCTGCTCTTTAGCATCTCTAGCAATTTTCAGGGCCGCTTCTCCTTTTTTTAGGCGATTGTAATAGCCCACTAGATCAGCTTGACAGTTAGGGCAACGGGACTCTACTTGATCGATTAATTGTTTACAAACAGGACAGTTAATATTGGCCATGTCCCGCACCATCCTTTACATGATTAGGAATTAATTACTATTATATAAGAAATTCCTTCTAAATGGCCTTTTCCCTGCCTATAAAGAACTGGCCTTCCGACCTATTTCTCGTCTACTTGGGTAGGACCAGGAGATATACCACACCTAATTATTTCTTGATAAAAATCATTGAAGTTAGTGCTTGGCTTGCCATACAAATAAGCTTTTTCCTTAGCTCTGGTTAATGCCACATACAAAAGACGCCGTTCTTCTTCGAGATCGTTTCCTATAGCCCTGAAATCAGGGAATTCTTTTTCAGCGAGAAAAAGAATAAAAACCACAGGAAACTCGCGACCCTTACTTTGATGAATGCTTAGAATTCTGACCCCATTTTGATCTGTTTTACTTATCGCTCCACTACTTAAAACAGCTAGAGATCGTGCTACTTCAGAAAGAGTAGTTAAACCTTCTTCACGGTAAGCCTCGAGAATACTCCGAAGCTTCTCGGCACTAGTTACGCCAGTTGTTTGGTTAATAGCTTGGGTAATACTCATTTCCGGGTATCTAGCAGCTAGTTCTTGCACTTTTTTCAAAGTTTCGGTGATCCGTCTTGGTTTTTCCAGAAAAACAGGTAGCCCTTTTTTCCTCAAGGAACTAAAGACAGCATCCCCTTCTGGATAGGCTAGCGAGTTTTTCCTAAATAGTACGGCAATATCGCTATACTGATAGTTATTACGGGTTAGCTTCTCTATCTCGTTGGTTATCAGGTCAGCGGCAGCATATAGATCAACCGCTTCAAAAAGAAATACTGCTTCTTTAGCTGAGTAATTTTTACCAACAGCTTGAATGGTTTTAACTAATCTTTGTTGGTTTTTTTTAATCAGCTTTTGCGAAACCTCAACAATCCTTTGGTTGGAACGGTAGTTAGAAGTCAGATTAATGGTCTGCGTGAGCCTGATTGGTAACCGGTTGTTTCTCTGCGTAAACTCAAGCATATTAGTTACATCAGAGCCATTGAAGGTATAGATAGTTTGATCATCGTCGCCTACTACACTTAAAAAAGTACCTAGTTTGGCAATTTCGCGAATAATTCCCTCTTGAGCTTTAGATGTGTCTTGGTATTCGTCGACTAGTAAATGGCTAAAGCGCACCCAAGGCCGAATTATCTCTGGCTTTTCTCTTAATGCAAGTAAAACCTCAGCTACCATACCTGTAAAATCTATAGCATTTTCCTCTTTCATAGCCAAAAGATAGTTTCTATAAACCAGTTTTACCTTACTTTCTGGGATCACTACCTTCTGACCTAGATTACCTTCTAAGGTTAAATCACCTTCGTCTGCTAATGTTTCTGGTCTTAAACATAAGCCTAAAGTGGGGTGACCGGCTCGCAAGCGATGGATTATAACTGGATAATATTCTAGTCTTTCATCTTGACTTAAACCGTCATCTAGACCACCCAAGAGTTCTTCATAGCGTTCTAAAAACAAAGCTGGTACTGTAAGAAAAAAACCATCTTCCTTAGCATAAACTTTATCTTCTATAATTTGAAAACCTGGCTGTAACCAATGACCTCTAAGAGCTATTTTCCGTAGTAATCTTAAACAGAAACTATGAAAAGTACGTACATCAGGGATTGCACCATTATAACCTGCATAGGAAGCTAATTGGTTTAGGCGTCTTTCGATAGCTAGTTTACCTGCCCTAGAAAAGGTAAGAATAACCATCTCCATAGGTTTGGTTCCCGCTAATAGTAGATAAAGAGCTCTTGAAGCCATAGTCTGCGTTTTTCCTGTACCTGGCCCAGCTGTAACTAACAAATGACTGTTTTGTTGCAAAACAGCTGCTTGTTGTGGTTTATTTAGTTGTTGTAACCAGTTAGGAAGCTGGCCACCCCATTTTTTAGTCTCTTGTTTGATATACCAATCCCAGATGTATTTATCATCATTCATCGCTTTACTCCTATTTCGATTTGAAAAGCTAATCAATTAATTCAATATCGGTAAAGTTCAATTCCACTGAGATAGCACTATTTTCCATGACAACAGTGACTTTACTCTTGGCAAAATCCAGTTCGGTAATTTTACCTGTATAACCTGCAAAGATACCACCTTTGATCTCTGCTCTGGCACCAATCTTGTTTTTCAACTTCTTCTTTAGTTCTTCTACTTCTCTATTTATTTCAGCTTTTTTGGCTTGTTCTTCTTTTTCAAGTAAGCCGCATTGCTCTTTAATCCGTCTAATCTCTTGCTCACTCATGGTGCTTAAATAACCACCTACAGATAAAATGGTGGAAACACCAGTAACACCACGTAGATAACGCCAAACATCTTCATTCATACGTGCTCTCACAAAAACATATGAAGGAAAAGGTTTTTCAGCTTTGGTAACCTTCTGAGGTTTTCCATTCTTACCTGTAACAACTTCCTCAACCTCTTTAATAGGAACAACAACCTCTATAATGTCATCCTTGAAAGCAGCATTCTTAATACCCATCTGCAAATCCTTGGCTACTTTCTTTTCATAGTTAGTTTTGGTAACAACCGTGTACCAAGCTGGATTAGGATCAGCATCTTGAAGATTGATTGTAAACTGGATACCACTGTTTTTCATTTATAACCCCTCCCAAAATAATTATTAACCTTAATAACGATCTCTATGAGACTCTATATCATGGTGAGAACAAAAGACATGATCCAAAAAGAGACCGGGTAGCCACCCGGTCTTAAAATTCATGCCCTGTTTAGGCTCTTCCAGTATACACTAAATGTAGTGAAAAAGTAAAGTGTATATAAAACTAGATAGAGTAAAGCGATCACAATACCATGTTGCAAAACAGTTCTACCTACTAGAGTACCTAAGGCGTATAAAGCAAAAGTAGTATGCAAAAGACCCAAGCCATAAGGAATTAGAAATATTACTAAAATCTGTTTGAAAGTTATACCTTTCATTTCCTTAGTTGAAAGTCCCAGTTCTTTAAGTCTTTGATAGTATTTACGATCTTCATCTAAATCCGTGAAAAGTCTAAAATAAAGTAAGGAGCAACAAGCGGCAAAGAAGACTAAAGAAACAAAAAAGCCGATAAATATTGCCACTCCAAAAGAGACTCTGGTACTTTCATAGCCATCAGGAGAGGTATTAATACTAACTTTAGTGGCTTCTCCTTTAACTACTTGAGGCAATTTAACTTCATTATTAATCCTTCTCGCTGCCTTAATAGCCTGAATACTCTTCCATTTTTCTGCCTGCCAAAAGATATAGTGAGTCTTTTCCTTAACGTCATTAGCTAATTCGTTGTATAACTCGTCACTCACAACCACTTGAAGATACCCGAAATAGCCCCAGTTTATAAGCGAATTACTATAACTTGCTACTATTTGGATAGGATAATTTACCTCATTTACTACTAAAGAATCTTCTTTTCTCTGAGCTTGGTTCATACTAAAGAAGGTATAATCACCTGTGATGATAACTTCTTTATCTTTTAGTTCACTCTTTTTTAGTTTGGGTAGTGCTTCTTGATAACAGGAATAAGGGAATACCACAACTTTTCTTTGTTTTAAAGATAAACGACCATTTAACCCAATTATCTCAGATTTAATAACTTCTATATCTTCGGCTTGAAAAATAGCTTCCATCTGCTTAGCATATGGAGCCAAGTCAATTGTGCCAGCAAGTTCATAGTTATGGGGAGAACTTTCTAGAGTTATTTGTTCGCTAATCGCATAGATCGTATAAACTGAGCCTAAAGCCGAGAGAATAACAGCAATTAAAATAGCTACTGCTGACATAGTGCGATAATTATCTTTCATCTTATAACTAAGTTGACTAATGTTAAGAAAAGGCCCGGATTTATAAAAAATACTTTTATTTTTTCTTAGAAGAGATAAAATCGCTACACTAGCTTCCCGCATCGCCAAATAGGTACCGATGCAAGTAATAGCAATAACTGGAATAACTAATAAAGGAATGATTTGCGGAAAGGGTAAGGAAGCTAGAGCATAACCTAAAACGATTAAAAATACCCCTAAAAAAGCTTTAAACTTAGAAAAAGTTGGTGCTGCTTTAGGTTTTTTGCCTGCTTTAATTAAGTCGGCAACTGAAGCTTTTAAAACTTCGCGTAATGAAAAGATAGCTACTGCCATAAACAAAGCACCAAAGATACTTATAGTATTAATAACCGTATTTTTAGCTAAGCTAAATCCCAAAGGATTTGGTAAGCGCAAAATGGCGCTAATTGCCATAAAAAACAACTTTTGAAAGATGATACCTAAACTAAGGCCGAAACCTAAAGCCATAATACCCACAAAGATGTTTTCCCAAATAATCAAAGCTGATATCTTTCTTTTGGGCATACCTAATAGAGTCAGTAGACCAAATTCTTTCTTCCTACCTCTTAAAAAAGCTGAACTAGAGAACGCAAGAAATATAAAAGTAAAAGCGGCAATAACAATTGCAGACCCATTCAACGCTATTTTGACTCCAGACGCTCCCCGAAAGTTAGTAGCTAATTGAGGATGGTCAACTAGTGACATATACATAAAGTAAACCATAATTGTAAAGGCCATACTGGCAATATAGGCTACATAACGTTACCTATTTTGTCTAACATTTTTAGCGGCGATGTGAATTAAGGTCATTGAAATTACCCCCTAGCATCGATAACACATCTAGAATCTGTTGGAAGAAGGTCTGTCTGTTGTCACCACTATGAATTTCAGTGTAAATTTTACCATCGCGAATAAAGAGAATCCGCCTACAATAACTAGCTGCAAAAGGATCATGGGTGACCATAAGAATTGTTGTTTGGTTGTTATTGTTTAATCTTTGTAGCGATTCCATTAGATCTTTAGCTGATTTCGAATCCAGGTTACCAGTTGGCTCATCAGCGAGAACCAAAGTAGGATCATGAATAATAGCTCTAGCTGCGGCAGCTCGTTGTTGTTGTCCACCAGAAACTTCGTAAGGATATTTATTTAGGATGTCTGTAATACCTAAGCCAGTAGAAACTGTCTGCAATTTAGCTTGCATTACTTTTAAGGGTACTCTATCAATGACTAAAGGTAGCAGAATATTCTCCTCAATGGTTAAGGTATCTAAAAGATTAAAGTCTTGAAAGATAAATCCTAGCTCTCTCCGTCTAAAAGCTGCTAGTTTTTCTCCCTTTAACTGAGCTATATCATCACCAGCTATTAGCACATGACCAGTTGTCGGTTTATCAATTGTAGATAAAAGGTTGAGAAGAGTTGTTTTTCCGGAACCAGAAGGACCCATAATACCAATAAACTCACCTTTATCTATTTTAAAACTAACGTTATCGAGAGCTTGCGTTGCTAGTTTACCTGCTTTACCACCATAGATTTTACTAAGTCCTGATGCTCTAAGTACTTCCATTTTTATCCTCCTTAAATCTCGTTAAGATTATTTCTCTCTACATTAGAGGTATTAATTAACTTTTAGTCTTTTAATTCTAACATCTAACCAAATTAGCCCCCATAAGGCTAATAAAAAGCCTACACTTCCTATAAGCAAACTAGGCCAAGTTGTAAGGTTCATAAACTTGGCATAAGTATTTATCATTGCTGAAGCTTCCAGTAAAGATAAGCCAAGTAATGCTATTGCTCCACCTAGTTGCTTCTTTCCTTCTGTAAGTCTATTTAATATAGCCACGCTACTAAGAAACAGAAACAAAGTCATCACAGCTACTGCTACTAATAACCAGGTTATCTTTTTGGTGCTAACTATTTTGTTGATTAAATCTTGGTTACTACTTACATTTAACTCTAACCCCTTTTCTCTTGCTGTCTGCAACATTTTTTCGGCTTGGGTTGCTAATAAAGCATCTTGCCAAAGACCAATTTCCAGTAAGGGTTCTTTTTGCTTCAATTGCATAGCATGGAAATCTTGATCACTGATTACAAGGACCGTCTGACTACTACCACTATTAAGTAGTGGCCCATTATTATCAAAGATGAATTGCAAATGTACTTTTTCGCCAGGCAGGTCCAAAATATCTTTACCCTCTATCTGTTTTTGCCAAGAAGTTCTTTCACTAGGATAGATAAAAACTGCCTCATATCTTTTTGTGAGAGGGATTAGAGAGGTTTCCTCTCTCCTAGCTTTTTTATAGAAGTTATAAGGGACGATCAAAACTTCTACTTGATTTTGTTCCAGATACCCCTTTATAGCTTGCCCTTTAATCTCTGGCTGGGGTAAATCCTGGAATTTGTCTGTTACCTTAACAATATATTGCAGATTTTGGGGGTAACTCTTTAGTTTTTCTTGGGCTAAAACCTCTGCGTTACTGTAATAAACTGCAGCAATAACTATGGTTAGAGCTAAAAGCCAGGAAAAGAAGTATTTTATAACCTTACTACTACCTTTTAATCTAGGAAGACTATTAAAAACTAAAGCTGTGCTCATTAACCCCAAAAAACAAAGTGGTACACTGAAAACAAATAGTAGTTGCTGCGGAAGAGCTATGACGAGTAAATAAGTAACTAAAATTAAGCTTAACCCTACCGTTAACCAGGGCTTTTTAAAGCCAGTTACCTCTGTTTCTCTTCCCGTTGCTAGCATAGCTAAAGTAGCAGCTAAAACCCCTATTCCTCCCACACTTTTTAAGCTGAATAAGTTATCCACTTTGACGACTAGATTGCTTAGAGCAAAAGCTAGTAAAATTGCCCCAAGTACGCCAATAAACCTATCTCTTTTTGTTTTATTATCCGAATTAGTTAGGCTTTCTCTTTTCGAGGCCACTGCTTGAATTAAGATCAAAATAAAAGCACCTATTTGGCAGATTGGAACTATAACACTTAAAACATCTCCAGCCAAAGAACCTCTTAAAAAGCTCTCGGATTGCAATCTTGTCACGGTTGTAGCTAATAAAGCAGTAGTTATAAATAGTACTAAGGAAGTAATAAACAAAGTGACTTGGTTAAATAGGACTGATATAAGCCACCAAAAACCAAGGGTGAACTTAGATGGTTCCACTCTGTTTTCAATCTGCGAAACACCTGGTAACATTCTTGGGCGCTTCCACGTGTTTAATGGTGTTGTTTTTATATCAAGCATCTAAATCACTTCCTCTAATTTCGTATAGTCCTAGTATAACTAGAAACTAGGAATACACCCATTGAAGGAGCTTGCATTCTTGGTTTTTTCTCTTACATTTTTGTAAGAGACCTTGCAAGCTTAGTTTAAGAGAAGTGTAAGCTTAACTAGCCATTCAAAACAAGAAACAGACCAGTTCAGTTGGTCTGTTTCTTGTTCAATTTCCGCCAGTAGACATTGAAAGCACCAAAGAAATATAAGCTATAGAGTAAGAAATATAAAACAGCAATAACTGAGCCCTGAGAAAGAACTATTTCTCTGGCCCTTGATCTTAACGCTTGTTCAGCAGCTAAAGTACTTAGGGCACCTAAAGCAAAGAATGTATGCAAGATTGCGAGAAGATAAGGAATCATAAAAATCACTAATACCTGTTTCATAATACTAATATACATCTGGTTAGGTGGTACCCCTAACTCAATTAGACGCTTATAATATTTACGATCCTCGTCTAGGTCCATAAATAATCTAAAATAAAGCAAGCTACAACATGCGGCAAAGAATATTAAAGTCACAAAAAAGCCAATAAATAAACCCAAACCAGAAGTAATACGACTTTCTTCATATTTTTCTGGCGAGGTAGTTATGATAACCGAACTAGCACACTTACTAGATAAACTATCTAATTTGGCCACAATCTTTCTAGCAGCATTAGCCGCTAGCGGGGTCTTCCACTTCTCTGTCTGCCAAAAAACGTAGGTGCGAGTTTCCCTAGCGACAGTTTTCATTTCTCCATAGAGCTTATCGTTAACAAAAAGTTGCGGATAAATGTTGGGACTTTTGTTTAGCAGTGTTTCGCCATCTTTTTTAAATATCTTTTCTAAAAAGAATTCTTGCTCGCCAATAATTATTGTGTCACTAATATAACTAGCACTTTTTAAATCAGGCTTATTATAGTAATAATAGTTTAGTAACAAAGCTTCATTATCTTTTAATTCGTAATGACGATCTTTAGTCATCTGGTAACAAGAGTAAGGTAATACCACTACCCTTGTTCTATCAATATTAGCGCTAGTAAAGATAGCCTTCACATCAATATCGGTAATTAACCCAGTAACCTCGGTTTTTTGGGCTTCGATACCTTCATCTGCCAAGATAGTTTCTAGCCAAAAACCAGGGATAGTAAGATAAGGCTTTTCACCAGAAAGTTCATAATGATGGGGATAGTCATCAAGAATTCTCTTCTCAATTACTTGGTAAACAGTATAGATAGTACTGAGTGCAGTGAGTATAACTGCCACTAAAATTGCCACCAAAGTCATTGTGCGATAATTATCTTTCATTTTATAGCTAAGCTGGCTTATATTTAGCAAACGATCAATCTTAGTGAGATTAAAGGGTTTCTTTCTTAGGGTAGTTAAAATAGCCAAGCTCGTTTCTTTCATAACTAGAAAAGTACCTATGCAGGTTATAACTATTACTGGCACAACTAACAGAAGAATTAGATTGGGAAAAGGTAGTAGCGCTAATATATAGCCACTAACGATTAAAAACACACCAAAAGCTGCTTTAAAAATAGAGTATTTAGGTAAACCCTTTGGTTTTTTGCTAGCTTTAATTAAATTGACTACGGAAGTTAACACCACTTCGCGTAAAGAAAAAATTGCGACTACAAAAAAGATGGTACCGAAAATGAAAATGGTTGTATAAATTGTTTGTAAAGAAAGATAAAAACCCAGAGGACTATCTAGCTTTAATATTGCACTCACAGTCATGAGAAATAGTTTTTGCAACAAAATACCTAAACCAATACCAATGCTTAAAGCTAATATCCCTACAATAACACTTTCGGCAACAACTAATTTGGCCAACTGCCCTTTGGACATTCCCAGCAGACTTAAAATACCAAATTCCTTTTTTCGACTCCGTAAAAATGCCGAACTAGCGAACAGTAAAAAAACAAAAGTAAAAACAGCAATTATTATAGCTGAAGCATTTATGGCAATTTTAACCTTAGAAGCCATTTGAAAATTAGTCGCTAACTGGGGATGGTTTACCAAGGTTAGGTATAAAAAGAAAACCATAACCGTAAAGACCATACTACCTAAATACTGGATATAGTGGTTTAAATTGTTTCTTATTCTTTTATAAGCTAGGGAGCTAATATTCATAAAAGTCTCCTCCAGTAAACTCTAATAGCGACTCGTAGATCAAGTATATACTCTAATTTTTCAACCTACCATTTATTAAACTTGCATTTATTTTTCTTCCCTTACATTTTTGTAAGAGAGCAATAAAAGCTTGCCCCCCTCAAAAGGTGCAAGCTTTTTTCATTCCGTAAAGAAATAGCTACATAAGTCTAGTAAGTTAATAGACCGGTAAAAATGGTTCTTTTTTGGGGAAAAACAATTCTCACTGTAGTGCCGTAATCTTTCTTAGATTCTATCTGTAGTTCATGATCTAATTTTGCACAGATTTCTCTTGCTAGATAAAGACCTAAACCTGTCGATTTTGCATATTGTCTACCATTCATCCCAGTATAAAAAGGTTCAAAAACCCTATTTAGATCTTCTTTAGAAATGCCTATGCCATTATCTACGACCTCTAAGGCTAAGCTGGAATTAACTTTCGTTATTCGTAAAGTAATTTGTCCTTCTCTTTCCAAGCCTGAGGAGTATTTAACAGCATTCGCGAGAATTTGTTCAATCACAAAACGTAACCATTTGGCATCACTTTCAATCATCTGTTTATTATCATCTTCAATGCGAGGAAAGACATTATTGATAATAAAGTCTCTTTTTTTATCGTTAATGACTTTTCTTGCAATTTCTAGAGGATCAAGCTTTTCAATCTTAAAATCATTAGTAAAGTCTCCGAGCCTAACTTGGTTTAACAACATAGAAATAGCATGCTCTAAGCGATCATTTTCTTCTTTAATACTTAATAAAGTTTCTGATGTAACTACATCCTCATTGTTTTCCATACTTTTTTGGATTACGAGATCAATTACTGCTACTGGTGTTTTCATATGATGGGCCCATTGACTAAGGAAATAAAGGTTGCGTTTATCCTGAGCCTCTAATGTTTGCAATCTTTGGCTAAAAAGTTTATACATGTTAGTCCAAGCCTCAGACATTAAGGCAGTTTCTTCACTGTTTACCCCAGCTATACTACTCATATAAGCTAAATCATTCTGTTTACTAATCTCTTGAAGACCTTGGTAAAATGTTTTCTTTTTTTGATATCCTAGAAATAAAAAGATAGCTAGTATAACAATTTCTAATAACATGATATATAAAATACTAGATAACGAGAGCCCTCTTCCATTTAACAGATAATCTAACTCAATGACCGATATAGTCAGGGTTGCTCCTAATAAATAAGCAAAAATAAAAAGGGCTTCGTCTTTGAGAAATTTACCAAAATTCACTTTGACTCCTCCCAACCAGGGATTAATCGATAACCTTGGCCTCTTTTAGTCTCAATCGCATCTTTAAGCCCTAAATCTTCTAAACGGCGTCTAACCCTAGTAACATTAACTGTTAAAGTGTTGTCATCAACAAATTCTGTATCATCCCATAAGGAAAGAAGCAGTTCTTCACGGCTGACAATCTCGCCAGCTTTTTCAGCTAATGTAACCAAAAGGCCAAACTCTTTTGGACTTAACTCCATGGTCTTTCCCTGATAGGAGATCGTATTTTGGTTACGGTTGATAAAAAGGCCCTTAACTTCTAGCACATTACTAGAGCCTATTGTGGCGTATTCACCATAAGTGCGTCTTAAGGCACTTCTAATTTTAGCCATAGCTAATTCTAAATTAAATGGTTTTACTATAAAATCATCAGCACCATTTTCGATAGCGCGAACTTGATCTAGATCACCTGAGCGAGCAGAGATAAATATTATTGGTACTTTAGAAATGGTACGAATCTGCCTACACCAATAATAACCATCAAACCTTGGTAGGTTTATATCTAAAAGCAATAAATCTGGTTCAAAGCTGATAAACTCTGACTTAATGTTACTATAATCTTCTGCGCGTAAAACTTGATAAGAATAACGTTCTAGCTCTTCTGTTAAAATTTCCGCAATCTTATCATCGTCTTCGACCAAGTAAAGGCGAAATTGTTCTTTCATCATTTTCTTCCCTTTGCTAATTATTTCACTTTATTATTTCGTGAAGCTACCATTATCACCTGCTATTTTCCGGGATTGGGGAGGTTAGCCACACTCTCTAGAGAATAGAAGCAACGATTAAAAATTTTTCAGAGTACTAAAGGAGAGAGTAGAATGGCCCCGAAATACTTACCCCCGAATCATCTCGGTACACCCATTAAGCAAATTTCCACTTTCCATTCTTTAGCAGTAGAATACGCCAATAAGCGTCTACTTTGTTTTGTTGTTAATGGCCACAGTGCCTGTTTTAACATTGTTGATCTAGATAATTATCAGGTTGTTTTTTCTAAACCCCTTAAGGGAGCTGAAAGTTCCTGGGAACTAATCCGTTTTCAAGATCAAATTTTCATAGCCGGTACAGGTGATATAGGTTGCTTTGGTCATTTGTATTCCTGCCATTTAGATTCTTATTCGTTTAAAGAGTACGGGGTAGTCTTAGAGGGAGAAAAATTTCTTTGGTCGATGACTAGCGACGAGAAAGAAAATATCTATATCGGTACTTGGCCTAATGGTAAGATTGTGAGGTTTAATGTGGAAAGCGAAACTTTCGCAGACTTTGGTACTATTGTCAAAGGCCAAAACTATCTTCGTAGTTTAGTCTACTTAAATGGTTCTCTTTACGCCGGTGTAGGATCTAAAGGTGCTGTTGTTAAATTCAATATAGATACCAAAGAAAAAACTCACTTAGAAACTGCTGCTGCTCCACTTTTAGGCCTAAAACCGGAAGAACTACCTTTTTGTTATGAATTAGAAGTTGCAGATCCCTATATATTAGCTTACTTTAGTACTGAAAAAAACGAACTCTTAGCTTATAATACTCAAACTGATTCTTGGCAATATCTCGTAGCTGGCTATAAAGGTATGATGTTAAAAGAACCAACTGGAAACGTCCTCTATACAACTAACACTGGTCTCTATCGCTTTAATCACCAAAGTGGTCAAGTTGAATTAATAAATAATACTCTAAGAACAGGTTTTAAGGGTGGTGGCCTTCTTAACAATAAGATTTATTCCTGTTTCTTTAATGGAACTATTATGGAATATCAATTACCTGAAGGACCAATTAAACAAACACCTTCACCTGCAGAAGGGCAAGCTACACAAATTCAGACCATCTTTCTAGGTCCTGATAATTACCTCTACTTCTCTGCTTATCCAGGCGGAACTGGAGCTAAAGTTAATAAGGAGACTGGTGAAACCGAACGTTTCTCTCTAGAACAAGCAGAAGGAATGGGTTCATTAGGAAACTCAGTCTTTATGGGCATCTATCCTCATGGCCACCTCTATGAGTTAGATACAACTAAACCAATCAACAAAGATAAAAATCTCCAAGAAGTTTATTTACTAGGAAAGTATCAAGATCGTCCGTTTGCCTTAACAAGTGGAGCTGGTAAACTCTTTATTGGTACGATCCCTTATTATGGCCGTTTAGGTGGTGGTATTGCCATCTACGATCCTGAGACTAAAAAAGGTGAAACATATGCACCAATTGTTGAGGATCTTAGTGTAGCTTCTTTATTGTACTATGAAGGACGCCTTTTTGGCGGTACAACCATCTATGGTGGCCTAGGTATCGAACCTACTAAAAAACATGCATTAATGTTTGAATGGGATGTAGGAACAAAAACTTTAGTACGTACTTTCTTACCACTTCCTGATGCTGATATTACACCTATGATTAGTGGCCTTTGCCAAGTTGGTAATTTAATTTATGGCACTTTTAATGGTTACATCTTTGCCTATGACCCTAAACTACAACGAACTATTAAATATCGTAATATCTATCCTGAAGTTACTCGCTATGGCCACTGGCGTCCTGTCTATACTAAACTAGGTAAAGATGGCCTCCTCTACTCCAATCTTGGCGGTAAAATAACCATAATTGATCCTCTATCACTCTCCTTTGAAACAGTTGGCTCCAGTGATCTGATGGCTACAGATGATGATTGTTCTATCTACTACGCCAAAGGTTGTAATCTCTATAAACTAACTAAAGAGAAGTAATATATTTCCATAAATGTATCCGTATTATCTAGATGAAAATTAACAAAGAGAGAGTAACCTAAAGCTACTCTCTCTTTGTTAATAAGAAACCACTCGTGAATTAAATTTATATCTCTGAATTCTTAACTACTATAGAAATTCTTGCTTTATCTCTTTTGTCATAGACTTTTATACCACTTATTTCCAGAAACTCTCATTCGTGTTACACTCTAACATTTTTGCCCAACAAAGAAAGCACTTTGATAAACCGAAATAAACATTATACTTAACTTACCTCAAAACTACATAAGTTTAAAACATTTTCATTACTAGCAGTGTGATTATAATGTACCCATTTCCTCAAAATAGGGATCGTTTTTATATAAAATCGAACCAAATTCTGTAAAAGATTGTACTTTGCGTCCAGAAGATGATTCTTCGGTAAGCCCTACAGCTTGGAGCCAATATCTCAATGCTTTAACCATATTGGCACCGATACCTAAAATATCCATTGGATTTCCGTTTGCGCCCATGAAAACCGAAGGATCCTTCTGAACATTTCTCATACCTTTATTTAACCATTCTTTTCTTATAAAAAAGGTATCATGTGCTCTAAACTTCATTTTTTCACTCCTAAGCTTTATTCCTTGGTCTTGAGATACTTATCCATTAAGCAGCCACCTTCTAAATACTTCGATGTTACACACATCTTACAGCGCTTGCATTTTTGCTCATTAATATGATAAGTATCGTCATAAATAGAGATAGCTCCATATTTGCAAAGTGATTCGCATTTTAAACACTTTCTACAAGCATTGTATTTCTTAACCTGATAACTAACCATGCGTTGTAAATCATCATGTTTAGCTACATTTAATGTTTTAATTTTAACTGCAAATTCGTATCCATCTTGTGAAAATGGTTGGATAGATAATATAGGTACTTTGGTTTTTATGTCTATAACTATAGTTTCGTTGATAAGTTTTCTCCCCAACTCTGGAGAAATTTTACCAAAAGGGTTAAATAGTTGAATAAAGTTATCATCTACTGGCTTATTTAGTTTATATATTTTAGCTTTTTCTTCTGCTGTACAACTAGTGAATTTTATCTTAATATCTTCTGCTGCAAGGACACCATTCCCACCTTGTCTTGCTTTCCATTTACCGGTATCAACATAAACCTCTGCATCAGGTTTCCCAATTCTTTTCGCAAAATCGACAAGAAAATTTCTCCATCTTTCGGCTTGTTCGGGATAATATATTTGCGAAAGAAACTGATCTCTATCATTATTGTTTGGACAACACCAGCATCCTACACGGTTATAACCTATCCTATAAGCATCATTAAAGTCTATTCGTTCTCCTAAAATATAAAGCCATACATCAATGTCTTTCCAATAGAAAATAGGAGAAGCAACCTTTTGTTTTTGTATTTTAACCGATTCTGCATTGTCTTCAACTCGGTTATACTTACTCCTACTGACAGATTCGCATTTGCGGATTCCGTAAAAAGTTAAAATATCTTTATCTCTATACATGCTGTTTAAAACTCGAGTTATTGGACCTGTTTTAAACATTGAACAGCACCAGCGAAGTATCCGAGCAGGAGGGCCAATGTCCTTACATACTTCATAAAAATTTTGCTCTTTATTTTTAGCTACCTTAAAAATTGTTTTTGGATTATTCTTTCTAAACCTTTTCGCATAGTCTATTGTAAGTAAGAATTCTAATGTTGTATCGCCAAAAATATGTACGAGACTTGGATCGCTTAATGCTCTTGCTACTAAATCAGCTGTAACTGTTGAATCCTTTCCCCCAGAAAAAGAGATTACGATACGCTCGTTAGAATACTTTTCTGCAGTTGATTGAATAAATGCATAGGCCTCGTCTTTCAAATAATTTAGCCTGTCCCGATTAGCTTTAATAAACGCCTCAATATTTTGATTGAAAAACAAATAGTCGTTTTGCGTACTGTATTGCTCTATTAACTCTCTGATAACTTTAGGGGACTTTTTTTTATAAGAACTCGATGTAAGTAGTTTTGCTTTTCCATCAATGTAATAACGGTTATTTGAAACCCAAACAGATTTATCCTGATAAGCAAATGGCTCTGCTACAATTATTTCTAATAAAAGCCTTTCTTCTGGAAAAACTGGCCGCAAATCAGAGCAAAGATAAGTTGTGTTTTTGTTACAAAGAGTGCAAATATTTTTATCTATACTATTAGCTGCTTTAATAACAGGTATTTTACAATCGTCACACCAAAACACTTCATATGGAATTTCCTTTTCTGTAACACTCCCGCACAATTCGCAGGTTTCATTCTCTGTTTCTCTTCTACATTTTTTGCACCACAAACGAATCACCCCCTCCAGTTATAAAGTATAATTTTGTCTGGAGCTAACGTATTTTTGCTTATAGATAAAAACTAACTTACTGCAAAACACTTTGCTTTTGTTCACTTTAATCCAACAGTATTTTATTAATCTAGCTTTTGGCTTTCTAGTTAAATGTGTATATAATTTTTTCATCTTTATCGTTATACTTCCTTTTTCGATTACTTTAGGCCATTATCCTCTATAACCTTCTACTTAAAAATAATTTCCTTCGTATTGTCTTTTCTGATTAGTATATCTTCACCACTTAATTACACCTTGCCATAGCTGACAAAGAAACACATCTTTAACTTTTTTTACAATGCTACTATCAATTTAAACATCCTTCTAAGCCTAATGTCCGTTTGAAATATATAGTTTTCTAGTCTTTAATAGAGATCGGTGTTGTTTGGTGAGACTTCTATTCGGATTACAGAACTTTTTATCTATATAACGCAACTCCTTATATCCTTTTTTTCAAGGTAAAACAAAGGAGAGAGCTACTAAGAACTCTCTCCTTTGTTTCTATATAATCTCTAAATAGTCTCTATCTGGCAACTTAGGAAAAGGAGCTGTAGGTAAAGTCTGATACCAATAAGCTACTGAAGCTAAATCATCTTGAAGGGCCAGATACCGGCCTCCTGTCCGCCAACCTAGGGCTTGAATTGTGACCTTTAGATCAGAGGTAAAACGAACCGGATCTGTTATATGCCAACGATAGAGATTAAAACGGGTTTGGGATTGGTAAACTCCGTCTGGCTTTAAGGCATAAAAACCTGCATAAGGTGTAGTAAAATCTTGGTATTGTTTGGTTTCTTGGTTCTCAAAGTTATAAGAACCGCAGAAATAATCTTCTGTACCTGTCCCACAAATGGTTGGATATTCTCTATCACCATCAAGGTAGAATTTAATCTCACCTTCACCCCACCAACCACTATTATTAACACCCCAACTCATTGAGGTACCTACATACTGTCCTTGGCCTTTAATACCATCTAAAATTGTGTAAACCTCTTTGTAAGGCAAAGGATTTACTCTACGAAACTGAGCATGGAAATATAGGGCGTTATCTGGAACTGGACCTAGGGCATAATTGATTTGAAAATAAAAAGGTACAGTATTTTCATTTAAACTGGTAATTGTTATCCGGCAGCGCTTACGAAAAGGCATCGGCCAATAACTATTAAAAGCACTTCCGGGGTTAACACATACAGGTAAGGAAGAAAGTTGTCTAAACTTGCCCCAACCTAGAGCATAAAAATCACCAAAGGGACATTCTACTGAAGGTTGCTCTTGGTTATCCCAGTAAATGCGCAGAATAAGAAAACGCCAATTACCTTGGGGAGTCATCCACATCTGCTCAATAATACCTGGTCCTTGAATATCAGCAAGAACTGTCTCTTCATTAGGTTGAAGCCAAATATAAGGATTTATTTTCCAACCTGGTCCTAGATCTCTAGCACAATTTGCTCCAGTTCCTTCTACTGCTCGACCTCCTCCACCTTTTTCACCCGTTGGGTTTTCCGCACAAATAGAACGCGATTCATACTGTGATGAGAGGCAAAGATTCCCAAGTGAGCCTCCAGGAGTAAAAAGATTCATTACTACTCCTCCATTCGTTCTTATTTGCTTGTTAGCTTAATTTAGGTAAAGCACTTCCATGAGCTTCAATCAAATCATCACACATAGCCCAGATCTGATCAAGGGTTAAAATAGAAGAGGAGTGAGGTGACATCATAACAGCTTGATAGACATAATCTTTCTTTCCTGTTAAAGCTGCTTCTACGGCTAATTCTGTTGAGGAAACTAAAGGACGATTTAGTGCAGCACATTGCATGGGTAGATCGCCTATATAAGTTGGTTGAATACCAGCTAGATTAACTAAGCAAGGTACCTCAACACAGATATTATTAGGTAAGTTAGTAATCAAACCATGGTTCATCACGTTACCATTAAAGGAGAAATTCTTACCTGTTTCTAAAGCATGAATAATCGACCCAGCGTATTCATGGCTAAGATGGGCATCAATATCTCCACCATCTTCAACGATGTGACGAATACGTTCGAATTCGCCTAAGATCCACTCGCAACGGCGGATATATTCATCAATAGGTATATGATATTTTTCAATGTATTCTTCATGTTGAATAAAGTATTGACAGTATTCAGCGTTATGCTCGCTAGACTCAGTAATATAATAGCCTAAACGTTTAAATAACTCGACACGGACAGCATCCCATCTAGTCATCCAGTCATACTTATCTTCTTTATCTTTAATCTTCTCTGGATCAGCAACAAGTGCTTTTAATCTCGGATAGAGATCTTGACCTTTATGCTTTAGCTTAAGGAAAAATGCCTGGTGGTTAATTCCCGCAACTTGATATTCTAGTTCTTCATAAGGAACATCTAATTTGTTAGCTAACACACCAGCGGTACCTTGTACGCTATGGCAAAGACCAACAGCTTTTATCTCTGGTGCCATCTTAAAGATCGAAAGCATGTTCATGGCCATTGGATTAGTATAGTTTAAAAGAGTAGCATCAGGACAAACTTCAGCCATATCCCTCACTAAACCTTGATAAAATGGGAATGATCTGAGGAAACGGAAGATACCACCTACATCGTAGCTATCAGCAATAGTTTGTTTGAGGCCATACTTTTTAGGTATAGCAAAGTCGATTTTAGTGGCTTCAAACATTCCTACCTGGACCATAACGATAACATAATCTGCACCTCTTAGTGCTTCTTTACGATTAAGGGTTGCCTCAATCGTACCATGGCCACCTTCTTTTTCCACTAATTTTCTTGCTAATTTTTCTGCTGTAGAAAGTCTCAAAGGATCAATGTCATGAAGCACTATCGTAGAATCTTGCAACTCAGGGTAATTTAGGATATCCCAAGTAAGCTGTTTGGAAAACACTACACTACCAGCACCAACTAATACTACTTTAGCCATATATATCCCCCTTAATTTCTTGTACCACGGCGATATTGCCCTGGTGTTGTACCAACTCTTTCACGGAAACAACGAATAAAACTAGAAACATCATTGAAACCACAATCTTCAGCAACTACTTCCACTGGTTTATCTGTTTCTACTAAAAGCTTTCTAGCTAAAATTAATCGCTTAGATAGTATATAACTATATAGAGTAAGGCCAGTTGTTTGTTTAAACAATGAACTTAAATGTGAAGAACTCAAGTGAATATGTTGGGCTATATCGTCGATTGATATTTTACTATCTAAATTAGCATCAACAAATTCAATAATCTCGCGAACTCTTTCGCCAACTCCATCCTCATCTGCTTTACTCTCTTTTTTCTGTAAAGCAAACAAACGTTTTAAAATCACTAAAAGTTCTACTAAACGCGCACTAATCATTTCCTTATAAAAGGGAGCTTCACTCTCAAACTCAGATAATAAACTCTCGCATATTACCCTTATTTGTTTTCTCTCATTATCTTCTAGGCTTATCCTTCTCTTTAGGTTAGGGTTATAGAAGATCTGACAGAGATCCTGATAACTACTAAGAAACTCTAGCATCATAGTTTTAAACATTATAACAATTAAAGAACCTGGTTGTTTCGGATCTGGCATTACCTTATGAACTTCTTCACTATTAGTTATAGCAACGTCACCAGGATTAAGAGGTAAGACCTCATCTCCTGCAAATAAATAACCTTTACCACTAACACTATAAATTATTTCTAGTTCAGCATGTTTATGGGGAAGCATCTGGTAGTAGGAAGTATAATAAAAGTGAGCGATACCAAAGGGAAAATCATCAGGCAATTTAAATGGTTCTTTGCCTATCGGTCTAATCGCTCTAGCACCTTCTATTTCTGTCTGGGTAGTAGAATCTTTTACGATACTAATTCTTGCACACGGGTCGTACACCTTAACCACCCCTTAAAACTTTCCCTTCTCTTTCACTATAACAAACAGTAGCTTTAATGTCTTGACACTTACCACTGAAAAATATGCAAATACTACGACTAAAATTGTAAGCTATTAGCCTGTTTTAGTGTTACCATTCCTTTTCTTAAGACTTTTGTCTTCTCCTGCTTCTTTAGTTAGGAGTTTTTTTCGCCAAAGTTCGATATTGGTTAACTATCTATCACGCCAGTGAGAGCTTCTAAGTACTTGTTATAAAAAAAGACCTCCTTAGAGGACTTTTTCACATCGTTATACTTAATAAATAAAAAACCGGGGCTAACCCCGGTTCTATTAATGCATTTCTACATCCTTAGCACCTGTTTTACGCATGGTATCTACAGCAGATTGTGCTTTACCTTCATCAGTTTGCACAACAGCTAAAAAGCGGCCACTTTTAACTTCATTTTCATAGTATTGCCCACGATCTTGAGGGATTCCCATATCTAATAGTCCCCCAGCAACACCACCTGTTGCTGCACCACCTAAAGTAGCTGCTAAAGGTCCTAAGGCAACTATTGGTCCTAGTCCAGGTATAGCTAAAAGACCTGCGCCAGCTAGCAACCCAGCTACACCGCCGACAGCTCCTCCAGTGAATATCCCACTGGAAAGGTCCATGTTATCGCCGTCTTCATTGTTTTCATCTTCTGGATCAGCCTTATCTTCTTTAGCAACTAGCGAAACCTCTTGATCAGAAAAACCATTACGTTTAAGTTCTTCCAAAGCTCTTTCCGCTTCCGAGCGGTCACGATAAGTGCCTATTACATTACTCAAATATAACCCCTCCTTGACTGCTTTAGAATAGTAGTCAAAGGTAGGTTTTCCTTACTTACGGTTGGTTATACTTTAAATCAGTCAGTAACAGTCTTTTTCATGGCTTTAGCTCTCTCATGACGATCAAGGATCTTTTTCCGCATTCTAATTGATTCTGGTGTAATTTCTACTAGTTCATCATCTTCTACATACTCCATCGCTTGCTCTAGACTAAAAAGTCTAGGTGGTGAAAGTCTAATAGCATCATCTGAGCCTGCAGCTCGCATATTGGTTAAATGTTTTTTGCGGCAAACATTAACTTCGATATCGTCATCTTTATTATGCTCGCCTACAATCATACCCGCATAAACCTTAGTACCTGGAACAATAAAGAGCTCACCACGATCTTGGATGCTATCTAAGGCATAAGCACTAGCTTCTCCTGGTTCAAAAGCAATTAAAGCGCCACTTGTTCTATGAGAAATATCTCCTTTAAACTCATAATAATCTTCAAAGGAGTGATGAATGATACCTTCGCCTTTGGTTAGAGTTAAAAATTCACTTCTGAAACCAATTAAGCCACGAGCTGGAATTAAAAATTCTAAGCGTACATTTACAGAACCTACTGGCTGAAGATTGAGCATCTCAGCTTTCCTTTGACCTAAATTCTCAATAACCCTACCAGAATAAGCTTCAGGAACGTTAATATAGAGCTTTTCAAAAGGCTCGAAAAGTTGACCATCGATCTCTTTTAAAATTGGTTCTGGTTTGGAGACGGCTAATTCGTAACCTTCTCTACGCATAGTTTCGATTAAAATACCTAAATGTAACTCACCACGACCAGAAACTTTAAAAGCATCTGCTGATGATGTTTCTTCTACTCTAAGACTAACGTTGGTTTCTGCTTCTCTAAAAAGGCGTTCGCGTAGATGCCTACTAGTTACAAACTTACCTTCCTTACCAGCGAAAGGACTATCGTTGACCATAAAAGTCATGGCCATAGTAGGTTCATCTATTTTTAAAAGAGGTAAAGGTTTGGGATCTGTTAGATCTGTAACCGTTTCTCCTATTTCTACGTCTCCTAAACCTGAAAGAGAGATAATATCTCCAGGACCAACTTCGGTAGTTTCTACCTTTTTTAAACCTTCATAGGTCCAGATTTTACCTATTCTGATGGTCTCGAGTGAACCATCACGTTTGGAGAGTCCAATAGTTTGTCCTGCTTTCAAACAGCCATTAGAAATTCTACCAATACCGATACGTCCGACATAGTCATCGTAATCTAAGGTAGTAATTTGCATCTGCAAGGTTTCGTTTATGTTACCGCTTGGCGCTTTAACATATGTTTTAATCAATTCTAAAAGTGGACGCATATTATCTACATTCATGTCTGGTGTCAAACTAGCTTTGCCTTCTCTAGCAGAAGCATAAATTACAGGGAAATCTAATTGTTCATCACTAGCTTCTAATTCCATAAACAATTCCAAGACTTCATCTAGGACTGCTTTAGGTCTAGCATCAGGTCGATCCATTTTATTGATGACCACAATTACTCTTAACCCTGCTTCTAATGCTTTCCGGAGGACAAACTTTGTTTGTGCCATTGGTCCTTCAAAAGCATCAACTAAAAGCAGAGCTCCGTCTACCATACGTAGTACACGCTCTACCTCGCCACCGAAATCAGCGTGGCCCGGTGTATCGACAATATTAATCTTGAGATCATCATAAAAGACAGATGTATTTTTAGAGAGGATTGTAATCCCTCTCTCTCTTTCCAAATCATTGGAATCCATCA
>DHDH01000028.1:42577-44882 GCA_002399235.1 Firmicutes bacterium UBA4881
AAATCATTGGAATCCATCACACGATCTGCAATTACCTCATTTTTTCTAAATGTACCTGCTTGTTTTAATAAACCATCAACTAAGGTAGTCTTACCATGATCAACGTGAGCGATGATAGCAACATTGCGTAAATTATTAGTATCTCTGATACTCATTATTCTCACCCTGTCCTTCCCGGTCAGGTTCAATACAACCTGTCTCGAAATTTTATTATACTCTACTCTTACTTTAATGAAAAGAAATATCTAAAGTCTTGTAATTAGAAGACTTTATAAACAAAATTCTAGCTATTTGTTCAAGCAATCCACATTATATTTTACCCATAAAAAGACTGAGCGCTAAAACGCTCAGAGTAATGAGAAATATTACCTGTTCCAAGTTTTAGTCGAGCTAAATTAAAAACACCTATTATCATACTACATTTTACTAATTTATAACAGCCCTAACTAAAAAACTCCTAACTTGTAAAACTTATTTCTACCCTAAAGGTAGCAATAAAACTTGCAAAGTAGTATTTACTTTTTCAATTGACCGCTATAAGTTAATATTTGCTTTTCGTGCTTGGCTGCATAGCTCTCTAGTATTTAATGTATACTCTTTTCCGTCTTTAATAAAATATGTTCCGCATTGGCGAAACTCAAAGCGAACATTAGAAACTTTGCATTGCTCTCTAATGTCGAGCACCCAATCATAATTAAGCGGTCGAGCATTTTTATCTGACTCACCACCAACAACAATCAATTCAACCTCACTTAGATATAGCTCAAGATTGATTTTTTCAATCATAGGTTGACAGATAATGTTTTTGTGTTTAATTGGTAACCCATTAAAAACAGACAAACGGTAATCTGCGTTACTTTGGTTTTCTACAGTGCAACCAACAGTAACATTTTCATAACCGTCATTCCAATCATCAGGGATACATTCCGTAAATCGTTCAATACGTTTTGTCAAAAAGATAAAATGCAAATCAGAACGTTCTTTTATCATTTCCCAACATTCATCACGCCATATATCAGCTTCTTCAATCAGAAAATCTGTAGAGAAACATAGATATACATTTTGACCTGACTTTATTTTGTAATCGCCCCTTTTGTTTTTAGCAATAGGAGCATAAAAATTATCTGTTTTAACAATGTTGTTAGTATCAATTCCTTTTCTTGCATCGCCCTTATGTATGTAGCAGTATTTACAGCCCTCACTATGTCGATGGCAACCACGCCATGGGTTCCACATTGCCATAAATTCAATTCCTCTTTTCCATCTTTTTTAAACGTCTATCTATAATCTTTTCTTTATAATTTTTGTATCCGCCGTTTCGAAATACCCCCATTTTTCAGAGACTTATCAACTGTACTACTTTTTCTGTAGACTACCCACCTCAAAGCCAATTGTGTTTGATTTATTACCAATACTATTAAAAAATATAGAAACAAAAAAATCTACTCCCATAATATGGCAAACCCTATTAGAATGTTTAATATACTTTCAATACATTTAATCCTCCATTCCGCCGTTTCATTGCAGCACAAAAAGTAATACGACTTTCGCCACTCTTCTGTCTCTAAAGTGCTGGTCATAGATTTTGTGTCTTTCATTAACTAAGCGTGAATGGTCCTCGCAGTATTGATACTCCGATAACCAGTCACATCCCATAACGTTACAAGGTCTTAAAGCTTGTCTAGGCACCTCTATCTCCCCAGAGATATTTTTCGATAACATAATAGCATATAACGCACCTCAAAAACTGCCAATTTTGACTCAGCGAAATGTCTTGACAGTAAGGGGTTTTAATGACTTAGCAGGATACAACAGCATTCCCAATGTAACCATCGTAGGATGCTGGGCTCATGCAAGACGGGAATTTACAGATGCACTTAAAGCTCTGCCAGATACCAACACTAGTTCAGGCCTTGCTTCTAAAGAAGGCCTAGACTATTGTAATAAACTGTTTGGTATAGAGCAAAGTCTTGCAAGTCTAACAAGTGAAGAAAGATATAACAAGCATTTAGAACAAAGTAAACCAGTTCTAGAGGCTTCCTTATCCTAGCTTCAAACTAGGAGTAAGCAAACACTACCAAAAAGTACACTCGGTAAAGCAATTGCTTATTGCTTAAATCAGTGGGAAAAGCTAGAAGCATTTTTGCTAGTTGGCAGGCTTGAGATTAGTAACAATCGAGCATAAAGAGAAATCAAACCTTTCGTTCTAGGTCGCAAAAATTGGCTCTTTTCGAATACAGCTAAAGGTGCAAGTGCAATTGCTTATAGCATTATAGAAACCACCAAGGCCAACTCTCTTAATCCT
>DHDH01000028.1:45132-50850 GCA_002399235.1 Firmicutes bacterium UBA4881
GGTGGGGGCTATTTGACGCTTACTCACAAAGGGCTATTGAATCAATGTCAATAACCCTTTGTGATGTACTCTAAAACATGATATTTATTGTTTATTTTGCACTTTGCACTGTACTCTTTGCTTTTTCTCCTACCTCTTTATCTATATTATTTTTAGGTTCATCCCTTTTAGCTAACCAAATTACAGCCATTATCATCCACACAAAACCTATAATGAGTAATACATAGATTAATGAAACGTTAAGATATAAAGATGCAATTAACCACTGTAATTCTGCAACTAAATCTTTAAGCAAAGATGGATCAGGGTTATTCAGTAATTGAGAAAACTTTTCAAAACTCAGTGCATCTTCTATCTTGTTAATAGGGTTTATTAAAACTAGTGTAGTTATGATTGGAAAAAGCATCGCCAAAACAATATCGCTAAATAACCTTTCAAATTTTCCATCATGCTTTGCTATGAATTTGTGTTTAACTATTCTGCCACCTATTAATAATATCAATAAAACCATAATCCCAAGTGAATATATTAAATCAAATTGTGACAATTGACCAATTATCTCCATATTCCATTCATCCTTTTTTCTATATCATCTAAAGTATCCAACGATACTTTGAACCAATTCTCTCCATCAGAACTAATTTCCAGTGTTTGTATATTATCCTGTGTAACAAGTTTACCTAATATATCATAACTAGATATAAATTCATTCTCCGTTCTAAAATAAATTGTCCCTTTGTATATTGCACTTCTTAGTTCTTCTCCTGATGGTGTAAGTGCATCCTTTGGTATTCCTAGATACTGCCAAGTATTTACGAGCGTTTTTAAGGCACTTACAAAAGCTACTGCATCAGCAGCTATATTAATATCCACAGGTAAAACAACGCCATAATACTGAGCAATATATTTAGACGAAATAAGACCCACTACAATAAGGCTGTCCCACACTTCATCTCTTTTCGCATCTCTCAAATTGAAATAATTATCAGTATAATTGTAAGCTATATATTTATCAGTTATTACCATTTCCCCTTTTCGTATACGTGTTTCTATAACATCTTCCATTTTTCTCCCATCAGGATCCACAAACATCAATGGGTTATTGTTACAATACACATACCAGTTCAACCCTTGCCTTACTGGGTCAGCTGAGATGAAGCGTCCTATGGTTGGATCGTAATAACGTGCATTGAAGTAGTACATTCCTGTAGAGTCAAGTCTTTTGCCTGTGAAACGAATACAATCTGCATCTGGGTATGACTGTTCTTGGATTACATTGCCAAAAGGATCATAGGTGTAACTACCAACAATACTTCCTGTGCTATCTGATACCGCCCGGATAGAACCTAGATGGTCTGTATGGTAGTAATAAGTTTTAAGGTTAGGTTCATCTCCTACCACTTTAGCTAGGTATTTGCCATTAAGGAAAAGATATCTAGTTTTCGTTTCAGTGGTATCCTCTTTTTTAATCTCATAAACAATATCGTTGCCTGCGTAAAGAGTGATGGTAGTGATATTGCCTTCAACCGCTTTTATTCTTCTTCCTAGAGCATCATAATAATAGGTAGCCTTAGTAATTACGCCTTCTTCAACAGAGCTTAGTAAGCGAGACTTGACTAATCAGTAAGCACAGCCAAGCCATCTTTCAAATAAACTAATACTTTGTTTCCATGATAAGTAGACTCAATGATATTTGTTGCTATCTGTACATGGTTTGCTATTACTTCAGCGTAATTTACCGCGTTCGCTTTACTATAATTGCCATTAATTCCAAAATCAATGGCATGTTTCCATTTTGATTGTAATTGAGTGGCATCTAGATTTAATGCTGGAAGTTTAGCGCTCCCGAAAAGTGTGTTAGGCCAACAAACTTCTCTGTTCATTGGCCTACTAACAATTGTTATTCTATGACTATTTTACTCATTGAGAGCAGTATCAAGTATAGGCTAGCTGCCAAACTTAACCCTTACAATGTGCTTATCTATTATTTAAATTTTCCGCTAAGGTTAATTGAATACATCCTTGAGTGCAGTGTTAAAATATTTTAGAGGATAATTGGGTTTACTGGATCCATACTCTTCTAGAAAACCATGCTCACTAGATACTCATTTGAATTGCATAGGCTAATGGTCATTTAACGAGGTTGGATATACCGACTAACAGCGAGATAAACAAGATGGCAACAGAAACCACTGTAAGGATTAGTTGGAATATGGCTATCTGAAAAAACCTGTCTCCTTCCCATGTTATAAAAGTCGGGTTCTCTTTTAGTACTCGAATTTCCATATGGTCTCTTCCAGTATGCTCTAAATAGACATCAGTGCTTGTTTCAATACTTCTCTCAAATATCTCATCACCAATTTGATATTGCAAAACAAGAGTATGGGTGCCTGGATATCGATCTAAGATCCTAGCAACAACTACATCCCCTTGGGTTTTGACCTTAGGAAATTCGATGAGACCATTTATTATCCTTAGACACATCAGACTCATCAACAAAAATCCAAAAAGAATAAGTGAAAGGTAGAAATATAAGTTTTTCTTCATAAATCATTACCGCTTACAATAGTTTCTATTGTTGAAAGAGCTACTGACGAAAATATGTCAAATTGAAAGATCCGTTGCGAACTATTCCCAAGAGCCTGTTCAAGATTTACTATTAAATTCTTTGAAATATCATCTATTGTATCTAAAGGTACTCCTGCATCCATAAGCATTTTACTAATTACACCAATAAATTCAATTGAACTATCAAAACATACAGCATTTGATTGTAGAGCCTGCTCGAACAATCCACTTATCCCTCCTGATATCCATCCAAATACAACACCCCAGCCTGTACTATTCAAAACGCTCGACCAGTTAAAACTGACTTCCTGACCATACCTGAAGTTTCCAATTTGATTTATAAAATCTCCGACTCCAGAACCAATGCCTCCACCGATAGCACCACCTATAACCACAACCAATCCTCCTGAAGCAACAGTAGCACCGACAAAAGCACCTGCGATAGCTCCACTTACTCCACCAGAAACTATTCCTGCAACTACATTTTCACGGCGAATTAAGGCATTAATGCCTCCAATACCACCTCCAACAATCGCCCCTACAACAGTCGCACTTTCCCCATCCGGATCAACAAACATCAAAGGGTTATTGTTGCAATACACATAATAACGTGCGTTTATTTCATAAGAACCATACATGAGTTGTCATGTAAATGAAATAATACAGACTAATCCAGTTCCACCAAGTATCTGTTTAATCAGAGAATTCGGCCAGATACCAACCATTACCGAAATCCATTATCAATCCGCACACCTTCATGAGTATCTCATCTCTTCGCTCTTCTGAAGGCTCATATAAGAAACCAAATTCTGCAGAAAACAATATCTGAATATTATGATCTCTTTTTGTACTTTCCTCGTATATAATTATTTGTCTCCATAATTTCAGAAATTGTAACAGATGCATGAAATCCTCTTGCTCCACTCCAGCTTCTTTGCAGATTTTTTCAATTAATACCTGAGTTTCAGCACTTTCCCAAAAATCGTTCTCGTTGAAAGCAGGTGCGTCAATCGTGATTGTACTTTGTTCGTTCTCTTGATTTTTATAATGAAAATCGTAGCTAATTTCAAATGGTATATAAGAGAATTTCCCGACCCTAGACAGATTGGTATTCAATAGCAGATCAGCTACCTTCTGCAACGATTTATGTTGAGCCTTAAAAAAGAGGATAGCTTCTTTTTCATCAGGAGCATTAATATTGATCCTCAAAAATAATAAGACTGACAATATAAACAAGATGATAATTAGAAGCACCGCTCTAAAAACCCATTTCAATTCATCATACACCTCGCGTTAGAAAATTAGATCTTGCATATAGGCCCAACCCCAACCAGTCTCAATAGCTCTTTGATCGTGAGCCTCATCAAACCTATGCTGTTTACTCTGATCATAGATCTTGTGTCGTGTATACCTAAATGTGAGTGATCCTCGCAGTATTGATACTCCGATAACCGATTGCATCCTACAGCGTTACATGGTCTTAAAGCTTGTCTAGGCACCTTAATCTCCTCGAAATACTTCTCAATAGCACAATAACATAGAAATTACCTCAAAAACTGCCAAGTTTGCGACATCTTCCTTCTCCACAAGGTTCTATACTACAACAGGTGTCAGACTTAACCATCCGATGTTTGACACCTACATTTCATCTGCCCATCACAATGTAACATATCAAAACTAGGTAAAGTTATTTGCACATAATTGCAAAACTATCACACTATCCAGTCCTTTACCAAATCCCAAATCGTCTCTTTTTCAACCTGGCTAAACGCTTTTTCCCAAATTACATGCTCGATGTATACCTTTTCATATGGGATCAATCGCTGAAGGTGTTTATTTTTAAACACAAAAAGCAGGTTTGTTGGAGTTGTACCTCTTCCAACAGGAAACGTGTCAACAGCAAAATATTCTTTATAAAACTCATAATCACCGGGATCTTTGACTATCCAATACTGTTCTTCGTGACTGTAGATATTTCTACAGTCAATAATCAACCACTCCTCGTCGGTACTAAAAAACAAATCAATAAACGGGTAATCTTTTCTCAGAAGAACACTTTCAAATGCAATCTCATTAGCAGATACACCCCACGATAGTGCGAAACTTAGAATTACAATAAAAGGAAGACTTATTAAGAGTCTACAGTTTCGAATATCAGTCATATCGAAACCTCCTTCGGACCTAATTATTGTTAGCAAGTAACGGAAATGTAGGAAAATGAAGTAGCCTTGAGGGCAGTCTGAAAAATCAAGTATAAGATGAATCTCAGTTTGAATTAACACCTGTTTGAAATCTTGGAGTAAATAAGGTGTATTCTTTGACTACCTTTTGCCCCCAATACATACGCACTGGTACTTGATAGTATTTCCCATCAATCTCTTGCTGAGAAGTATTATTAACATACGCATATACGCATGTATTTGTTTTATCAGCAATATCCTGAGCGATAGAACTTGGAGCAACAATACCGTCGCGTCCACCTGCATTACAACCATTAAGATAAATCTCTGCGTTCTGACTGAATTTCAATTTTGACCAATCAGTGTCTTTTGTAATACCCCAATCACTAGTAAGTACCAACTGTTGTGTGTTTGAATGTGCATTAACTATTAGTAAATCGATTGACTCAAACCCAGATGCTATAGCATCCATTAAATAGTTCTCATTCTTATACTCCCAAGCTTTGAACATAAGAATCTGATCCTCGGGATGATCGTTAATAAATGTCAATGTGTTATTAATAAAGGCGTTATTATTCGACCTCCTATCAGCACCAACAATCGCTATTATATTCAATAAACCATCCGGATCAACAAACATCAGTGGGTTATTATTACAATACACATACCAGTTTAACCCTTGCCTTGCTGGATCTGCTGAGATAAAGCGTCCAAGGGTTGGGTCATAGTACCTTGCATTGAAGTAGTAGAGTCCTGTAGCATCTAGCCTTTTCCCTGTAAAGCGAATTCGATCTGCATCTGGATAAGACTGTTCTAGTATTACATTACCAAAAGGATCATAAGTGTAACTACCAACAATACTTCCTGTGCTATCTGATACCGCCTGGATAGAACCTAGATGGTCTGTATGGTAGTAATAAGTTTTAAGGTTAGGTTCATCTCCTACCACTTTAGCTAGGTATTTGCCATT
>DHDH01000028.1:50880-102726 GCA_002399235.1 Firmicutes bacterium UBA4881
GGATAGAACCTAGATGGTCTGTATGGTAGTAATAAGTTTTAAGGTTAGGTTCATCTCCTACCACTTTAGCTAGGTATTTGCCATTCAGGACAAGATATTTTGTTTTCGTTTCAGTGGTATCCTCTTGTTTAATCTCATAAACAATATCGTTGCCTGCGTAAAGAGTGATGGTAGTGATATTGCCTTCAATCGCTTTTATTCTTCTTCCTAGGGCATCATAGTCGTAGGTAGCTGTAGTAATTTCGCCTTCTTTAACAGATCTTAGTAAGCGATCAGGAGTATAAGAATACTTGGTAACTAAACCATTCTTTATATTCTCTTTACTTGTTAGCTGTTGATATGTACCCCATTTATAAGTATAATTCAGGTTGCCAGTAAGGTCATATTTAGAGTAATTATAAAGGTCATTAACGTTATCTGCTATCCTATTCCCAGCATTATCGTAAACAAATGTCTGTGTTATCCTTTCTACAGAGGGAACATCAGCTGAGGTTAGTTTACTGGTTCCATCATATAAATAATTGAGAGGCTGATTTACATATCCATCTATAATTGTTTTTATATTCCCTCTCTTAAGCCCCCTACCATTGCTAATTCACTTGAACACCTAGCGCAACTGGTGTTAGTTCTGCTAGTTCTTGGCTTTTCCCATAACCCTTTATTAATTTCAAAGTGGTCGTTCTATGAAATCAGCAAATAACCCCTTGATACTCATCAAGGTATCAAGGGTTATTTATATTTGGCTTTTTCCCATTTACAACTAACAACCTTGGACTTTGGGCTAAATTTGACTAGTTCATTAAAGTTAACTAGTTTATAGTATTAATATCAATGGTCTCGGTTGTAATGACAAAGTTAGGTCCCTTAAGGTATTTTAATTTAAATAATCCATTCTCTAAAGGTATGACTTCCAACACGGTGAGAGACGGTACTGCACTCGGTGAAAAATCTTTCAAAACCTCAAAACAGAGTACTTCCTTATCAAAAATATCTCTGATAACTAGCTTCTTTTCATCTTCCCGGTAAATTATGATCCCTCGTCCAATATAACTGGGGTTAAAAAAGGGAGGAGAAACCTTAAAATCTACTGTATCAAAAAAGAGAACATAATAAGCTGGGTTACCCACGCTGAATTCAACTTTAACAATACTTCCATCCATTATAGATACATGAGGCTCATGAGAATAAGTTTCACTATATAACAATTTTTTGTTATCATCATAAAAAGACACTCTGTACTGATCATTATTCTCATATATCACAGTATAATGCTCAGTTGGATTATTATGGCCCCTCGCGTAACACACCATTGTGATAAACAATAGAATTATAAACGCTTTTCGTGATTT
Source organism: Firmicutes bacterium UBA4881 (assembly GCA_002399235.1). Lineage (GTDB taxonomy): Bacteria > Bacillota > DTU065 > DTU065 > DTU065 > UBA4881. Next base: position 52,230 of record DHDH01000028.1, read on the forward strand.
ATTTATATTTATAAAACTTAAAGTCATCATTTTCCGCTCCTTCAACTTTTACTTCAACCAATAAACTAAAATTCCACCTTGGCGTCTTAGAATATAACTTAGGAAACTTAGTATGAAGAGTTTCTTGAGCTTTAGGACTATAATAAAGTACAGCACCGTCTGTATTATCGGGAGCTTCTTTATTAATACCGAAGAAACAATATAGATCGTCTCTTCAATGCTCGCATTAGTTCCGTCTCGGTTCTTTAAATATTCTGTAGCTTCTTTACATGGCACATTTGGGTTTTTATAAGCGTCAAAATGGCTGAATTTTATTACATCTGAAACTGTTTTGAGTATTGACCATTCTCTCTTTCCAACCCGATTTACTATTACATTCGCAACTGCTCTTTTTGCTTCAGGACTACTAGAAGCAGCTTCACCATACACGGTAGCAACAAATAAATTCAACTCATCACTAAGTACCTCCAATAATCCATCCGGATCCACAAACATCAACCCCTAATGCTTGTCCAAACATTAGTAAAACAGTTTCAAAGGGAACATTTTCGAGTTTAAGGGACACTCTTCTTTGAAGATTATCATCTACAACTATATTTACATTTGCTTGTGCAGCTAAATCTTTCAACACAAAACGAATATCTTAAGAGTCATAATTACAACTAACTGGGTAACTCATATCAGCTTTTATACCAAAACATAGCAAGAAATATATCATTAAAATTTACAATACCCTATAAATTATATTATTCCTATCTAAAATATTGTTTATTTTTTTGCGCCCCATTTCTTATCCTACTCTCTTTTCTTTCGATCTATATGTTACATATGCTTAATTTTTTCCCTTCTAGCATATTAATTTTATGTATAACCCTTTTACTAATATAAACAATCACTTGCTATTTATTGTTTTTGAAATAAAGTATCTGGTTTATTACGCTAAACTTGAAATCGTCTTAGACAATAGAGAAAAACTTTCGAAACCTTATTGAACCTAAAGTACTGCCTACTGACATACTCTTCTCTATATCGAACCGACATCTAAATAGGGGATTTCCAACCAAAACAATAAAAATGGAAGTTCTATCTGGATATAACTCTAGCTGGTTAATCTGGTAGAAAGAGGTGCTAACCCCTGTCCTCCCACTCCACCAAGCATGCTGATCACGCTAACGCCGAGCGGTGTATAGAATGTCCTTTCTCACTAAGCACTCCTGTAACACCTTCGGTTTCCATCCTTCTTTCGTAGGCAGCCCTTTTTCTAGGTTTTCTACCTTCAACATGATCCAGGTGTTCAAAACTTTGCTTATGCTAAGCGTTGTTCCCTTCCCTCCATAGTTTTTCGACGATTTCTCTGGACTACGGAACAAACTGACTTACGTAAGTTAAAACTCACCAATCGATAAGAGTTACCATTGCACTTATTGCCCCTAATAGATGCACTAGAACAAAGCCGACTACATGAGTAGACTGCTTCCTTTGTTAAAAAATGTCCCCTTGCAGTGAACATTATTGTTAACCACAAGGGGACATTTTTATAGTTTCTATCTTTTTTGCCAAGGTTCCAAAACTCTAGGCTTACCTAAGACTTTTTTAGTTAATAAAGCATAGGCCAATGTTTCTGGTTTATCAGGCACTAAGAAACCAGAATACTAAGCTATATTTAGCTTAACAGAAAGATACCAACGAAAACTCTAGAAAGTACCATTACATAGCTAGACTGGTATTTTTGTTATTTAGCGATAACTTCTAAGACTTCACTTTCAGGGGAAAGATTACCCGCAAAGTCGTAAGCTCTAACTACATACTTGTAGGTCCTTCCTGATTTAAGTCTGGCAGTTTCCTTATACGCTTTAGCAAACCCACCTGAACTACCAACTCTTTCAATTTGAGTACGTCCTACTTTTCGGCCATCACGATAGATAATATATCCGGCAATGCCAATATTATCTTCGCCTTCGCTCCATAATAAATAGTTACTACCATCTGGTAATTCCATCATCTGTAGATTGTAAGGAGCTTCAGGAGGTTCTTTTTCGATTTCACCAGTTTTTACATACTCCAAATAGGTCTGATGAAATCCATAGTCGGTAACATTAGGACTATAATAATGTGTGTAAGCAAAGGTTATTAAATTCTCTACATAAGGCGCTGCGCCTTTCATTTGTTCTACAAACTGACCGATGGGAACCGAGGTCCAATCAGTATGATCAAAAGTTTCGGTATCAGACCAGAAAAGAAGACCTGGCTTTGTATCAACAGCTTTTCTTAATTCTTGGAACCAATCACGGAAGTTATTTAAATTTAAGCCACCGCCACCAACACAATCCATCGGAGCAAAGATGTCTCCTGGACGTAAATGTACTTCATTAAAGACCCTAATCCAAAAGTCGCGGTACCCTTCTTTACTTCCTAGATTAGCGTTCATGAAAGGGCAAAACATAAAAAAGAGATTGGGATCTAATTCATTTAAATAATCTATCTGAATGTTCATGGCATCGATCAAAGCTTTCTCTCTAGCTTTGCCTTTAAAACTTATATTATCAATCTCCCAAACATAATACCAACCAACAAAGGTGTCTTGGTAACGAGAGTAATAATTTTCGTAAAGTTCTTTAGCAACTTTGTTACCTAACTCCATTTGGTCGTTAAGCCATTTAGAGTCTCCTCCACCTTTTTTCCACCATAAATCGTTAAAGTTTAGCCCTAGAATAACTTTTAAGCCAGCTTTTTTAGCTGCAACAAAATATCTTTCCACTAAATCCTTGCCAGGATATTTTTCCAACCAACCATCTACCTTGGTCGGATAAAGGGTGGTAAGATAATTGTCATTTCCTTGGCCCATGGCAGTCGGGGCAAAAATCACATAGGTCATACCTAGTTCTTTGATATAAGCCATTTCCTTATCTAAGGTTTCATCATCCCAACTGATAAGCAAATTCTCTTGAATAAAGGTTCCATCAGCAATTGGCCAACCTTCGGCTTTGGCTAGGCAGTTTGTCCCACCTAAAAAGCAAGTGATTAGTAAAACTATTAATATTATGTCACGCATTAAGGAAACCCCCCGAAATTATGAAATCGATTACTTATATCTTATTATCTATCGAAGCCTATCTTCCTGCCTATCTTTACTACTTTTCTCTGATCACTTAATTTAAAATAGAAGGAATCGACTGATCTATAGCCAAAATTTATTTAGATGTAGAGAAAATGTAATGGGGGGCTTTTTATTTATGACATCATTCTCTAGTAACAAACCAATAATTTTCGTGCTCGTTTTGACATTTTTATTAAGTTCTCTTACCTTAGCAATCGATCTCAAAAATGGCGTAGCGATTATTTACAATCCCCTAACAGCTAATTTTGTTGGGGAAAGCGAATATACCTCGAAATTGCAAAAGGCGATTTATGCGTTAGAAGATAATCAAATTGTCGCTGACCTTATTACTACTACTGATGTACGAAATGGCGCTCTAGACTACTATCAATTAGCTATATTCCTTGGTGACAGTTGTCTTTCCTTAAGCGAACAAACTGTTTACAGAGATTATGTTACATCCGGTGGACACCTTCTAGCTACTTATGATACTTCGTTAAGAGATGACACTGGTAAATTAAATGAAGACTTTAGTTTAGGCGATCTTTTTGAGATCACATTACTTAAGGATGAATTAGCTAAACCTATAAATATTGAGTTTACTGACCAATCTCTCTTCCCTAGCGATTCAAGCGAAGTAACAGCAAATAAATTTTTACCAGTAAAATCCCTTTTATCTGGTTCAGCTAAAGCTACTTATGTTTCTCAGGGTAACAAAATTGAGGGCATTGCCCCGATCGTTCTTAACCAGGCAGGAATGTACTTTGCTGAAGACCTTTTTTCAGAAGAATGCGATGAAAAACTCAACCAAGCATTGGTAATGGCCTGTGAATTCTTTCTAGGCGAAGATTACTCCGGTAGTGCTATACCGATGAGTGTAGATGATCTAAAACCAATGATTGATGAAGTCCGCTCTAGTTATAAAATTACAGAAAGAGAATTTAGAAAAGCAAAGCGTAGCTTTGAGGAAATTTCACCTGAAGCTGAAAATGCCTATGCAGAGGCAGAAAAGTATTATGAAGCTATTACCTTTGCTCTTGATAAGAACTTAGGCCATAAAGCTGTTTCCTACTTAAGCACTTTAAAAGAACTCACAAGTGTAATGTTACAAGCTACGTTACCAACTCGTAAAGCAGAAGCAAGAGCTGTTTGGATCGATTATCAAAGTATTGAAGCTTCAAAGACTGAAGCTGATCTGAAAGCTATTGTAAAAAAACTCAGTGATGCTGGTATTAATATGATTTTCCCTGAAACTTACTATATGGGTGCAACAATCTATCCTACTAAAGTTGGCAAACAACATGCCATCTATCAAGAGCTAAACTTTGATCCTTTAGCTGTTCTTGTCTCTGAGTGCCATAAAGTAGGTATTGAAGTACATCCTTGGGTTTGGGTATTTTGCGGTGGTTATTGGAATAAACTAGGGCCAATTTTAACAGATCATCCCGAATGGATTGAGCTAGACGAAGCTGGTCGTACCTTTTCTAACTGGGTTTGGGGAACTGCTTGGGTTAATGCTTCTCACCCAGAAGCTAGAAAGTATCTTCTAAATCTATACCAAGAACTTGTCTCCAATTATGATGTAGATGGTTTGCATATCGACTATATTCGTTATAATGAAGATGATATTGGCCACTTCGGTTTTTCCGACTATAGCAAACAAGATTTCAAAACTACTTCTGGTCTGGATCTAGATAAGATTAGAATTGGTAGTAGAGAGTGGATCAAATTTAATGAGTGGCGAGAAAACAATGTTACTACCTTTGTTGAAGAAGTAAAAAACATGCTTATCTCTACTAAGCCAGGTGCTTTACTTTCGGCTGCTGTTGTTCCCGATCCAGAATACTCAAGAGCCCATGTAATGCAAAACTGGAAGCATTGGGTAGATAATAGTTATCTAGATTTTGTTATGACTATGGACTATCAAAACAACACACCTGCTTTTAAAGCTAAAGCCCAAAAAGGCTTGGATATGGTTGAAGATAAAGCCTGGGTATATCCTGGTCTTGGTCTATATGTAAATGATAGAATAAATAACCAAGGTCAGATCAAAGCAACTAGACAGGTTGGTGCTACAGGTGTAGCTCTCTTTTCTAACATTAGCTTTACTAAAGATAAATATGCCGATAGCAAAAATGGTTTATTCCGCGAAAAAGCTGTAATTCCAATGAGGGAACCATTTAAAGCCGCCTCTCTGCTTTTAGGAGAAACTGCTTCCAAGCTACAAAAAGCCGGTTTAGAAAAAGAAGCTTTATCCGCTTCCGAGCTATCAAAAACAGTTAGTTTATGGGTAACTACTTCTGCTAACGCTGTTAAACTAGGCGAAAGTATCAAACCTCTATTGGAAACTCTCGAGACACTTCGAAAAGAGCGTGAATTGACAGCACCTGAATATGAAGCCTTATCTAGTCCACTTATCGTAGTAGAAAGAATCTCCGCCATACTTCTTTATCAAAATAGTTCTAAAGAATATATCCCTGTTAAACCCAGAACTAATTAAACTCCTTCCAAACTAATATTAGCAATACTAAAAGCCTCTTAGACATTCAATCTTTAATTAAAATATGAAAAGAACATCGAGGGCATAAAAACTCTCGATGTTCCTTTCTAGGGGTCTATTTGGAGTGTAGGTTTTGGCTTATAGGTCTTTAATATACTTGTCAAACTCTTTGAGTTTTCTCTGAATTTCGTCAGTAGATTCCTTGGCTGCTTGTTTTATAACAGTTTCTGGATCAGCTTTTTCCACAACAGCTTTATTAAAAGCAAACTCGATATACCTATTAGCTACATGGCCACCAATAACAGCTGTCTGCATTCTAAATGTTGCTAAACTTTCTCTCGCTATATGCATTTTTTCTTGAGGGAATGGAGCATTATCTAAAGCATTAATGTTAGCAAAGAATAGTCTATTTTTGTGTAATTTATGACTGGTTTGGATAAAATTGGTAACAAACTCAGTAGAACTTAGCCATTCTAATAGTTTCCAGGCAGCTTCCTTTTTCTTAGTTGAACTTACCATGGACCAGACAAGCATCTTTCCTGTATTAGTCCGATCTAGAGAACCATCTTTTTGTTTGGTTCCAGGAAAGAGGGTTATATCCCATTTACCATTGATTTGTGGAGATGTAATTTCAAAGCCGTGATAATACCAGTTTTGCAGAATCTGTAACGGTGTTTGACCGCTAGCAAAGGTAGTAAAGCTAGGATCATCTAAAGCCAATTTATACTCTTTATGAAGAGCTGTAAGTTCTTTGAAAGCAGCTATATTTTCAATTGAGTCTAAGTTAGAAGCAGTACCATCATTTTTATAGATATCGGATTTTCTCTGGAAAACAAGTGGTAGTAATTTACCAACTATAGGGCCGTCTCCTTGGTAATAGTAGTAGGTATCCATATTACGAGCTCTAAGTTTGGTAGAAGCAGCTCTAATATCATCCCAGGTTTCTGGTACGCCAAGGCCAAGATCCTTGAAGATATCTGTACGATAATAAGTCCAGGTCCAGTTCACTTCACCTGGTAAAGCAAAAAGTGCCGATTTATAAGAGATTGCTGGCAAAAGCATAGGATTCATTTGACTAGTGATATTTTTAATTTTAGGCATAGTATTAAGATTAACCAAAGCATTGCGTACACCTAATTCAACAGCTTGGTTAGAATATAGCTCGACAACATCAGGTGCATCTCCACCTAAATAAGCTAAAAGTAGTTTATTATTGATATCCTCTACAGGTACGAGAACGATTTCAACATCGATACCAGTTTTAGCGGTAAAATCGTTTTTAATCATATCTTTGAGAACTTCGCCTAATTCTGCACCATACCAAGTCCACAGAGTAATCTTCTCAGCAGATGCTACACCACAAATTAAAATCAGGACTAGACTAATACTTAAAAGCCATTTTTTTCTCGAAACCATTAAAATAACCTCCTTTTTTGTTTAATCACTAACCAAGCCCTTGCCAGATCAGGATTAACGTTTAACCATATTCCAACATCCAATAAATCTAGGTTCTCACCCCTCACTAGTACTAACTACCTTTTATAGAATTTCTCGCCTTAACCCTTTTTCCCTTCTAATCGATTCAAAGTAGGGTCAATTTAGAACTCTTTTTTAGAGCCAAATAAGTCTTGTATAGTTAGATTATTTTAATCTTCGCAAGTTACGAGTATTTTTTTAGGTAGCACCAAAGTCTGGTTTATTTAGACAAATTTTCCCATATAAATCTTAAGCTAAGCTAAAACTATATTTACTTTTTCTGCAGGAAAGTTACTTCTCATTAGGAAGTTTATTGTTGTGAGAAGGAGGGAAGTGCAGTGGCTGTAATTAATGGTTACCTGAAAAGTTTTGATCATAAAAACCTCTACTGGTATTATTGGCCTGCTAATAACCCTAAAGGTGCTATTTATTTAGTACATGGTATGGGAGAACATGCAGGAAGATACGAGCATGTAGCTCACTATTTTAACGATAAGGGTTTTTCTTGTTTTGGTTTTGATCAAAGAGGACATGGTCGTTCCGAGGGTAAAAGGGGCCATACACCTAGTTATGAAGCTTTACTTAAAGATATAGATTTATTTATTCGCGAAGGTCAGAAGTTAAATGGCAATTTAATACCTTTTTTATATGGTCATAGTTTTGGTGGTAACCTTGTTCTTAATTATCCCTTACGTCGGAGAACTAACTTCCGTGGTGTAATAGCTACAAGCCCCTGGCTTGAGCTAGCTACTCCACCATCTAAATCACAAGAGTTAGTAGCACACATTGCTTGTGTCTTTTCTCCAAGTCTTACCTTAAAAACTGGTTTAAATGCAGAAGGACTAGCTAAAGAAAAAACCGTTGCCAGTAACTATACAGGCGATGAGTACGTCCATGGTTTAATCACAGTTAATATGTATACGGAAATTAAACGTGCTGCTCATTTCGCTTCAGCGAATGCTTCTCGTTTCCCCCTACCTCTTCTTTTAGTTCATGGCGATGCTGACCCGATAACCTCTTTTGCTGCTAGTAAAAAGTTTGCTAACAAAGCTCCTCATTGCACCTTTAAGGTATGGGAAGGCTTATATCACGAAACCCATAACGAAGCTAACTGGATGGATGTACTTGACTTCAATTTAGAATGGATGTTAAAGCTACTAAACCATTAAACTCATAATTTTTTTTAACCTAAGAGATTTATAAAATTTCTCCTTTAAGATAAGCCAGGCACCAAGCCTGGCTTTATTATTTACTTTCTAGATTCGAGTGGTTCTTCCCAAGTGCCTTTAATGAATTTATAAAGATCGTCATAAACTTGTCTTTGCTCTGGTGACGAACTTAAAGCTGCAGAACCAAAAACCTTCACATCTTGGTAATAAGCTACTGTAGCCTCATTCATAAATCCGTACGATAATCCTGCGCGAAGATAATCTCTGAACTTTTCGCGTCCTTTTAAAGTTGAGAGGACTGTGTAATCAGCTTCAATCTCAACTCCTAAACGATATTTATATGCTTCTTTGGCAGTTTCTAGTAATCTACTAGGTGGTATATCGGCACCAAACATATAATTAGGCTGATAGATACATAGATCAAAGCCAAGTTTTTCATATTCTCTTCTACCATCGACACCAAAATAAGGTATCCAAGAATATTTTAATTCTTTAGTGTGTAGATAATCAGAAATTGTCTTTAACAGTTCTATTTCGCCCGGAATCCTTCGATTTATGATTTCTTCAACCCAGTAGAAACCAATTAGTTCAAGGTTTTCGTATTGCGCCGTTCTATAACGGTCAAGAACTGAATCAACATACCATTTAACAGCTTTAAAGCGTTGCTCTTTATTAGCTTCTGCGTCTTTGAGAGTAAAGTTTAAAGAGCCTGTACCATCTACATCTCCAAAGTTGCTAGTTTCTGCCATGGGATTAGGAATCATTATATATATTTTTAGTTTTTTCTCCTGACCTAGTTGCTCATTGACCAGCCCAATTGCTTCATTAAATGCAGCTAACTGCTGTCCTTCAGCAAATAATGAATCCATGTACCACTGCCAATGCTCTTTCACTGCTGGCTTCCCTCGGTTAGGAGAATCAAACGCGTGACCATCAGGTGCAGTAAGAGCTAAAAACAGAGCACTGTCAAACATATAATCTTTAAAATCAATCTCGTAATTACTTTCTTCTAAAGAAGTGAGATAACCTACATAGGGATACGCTTCCGTAAGTCCCCATTTTGTGCCCACATTTCCGTAGATTAGCACCATATGCTCTACCCCTCCACCTTGGGGGTCTCCTTTAGGAAAGTAGCCCAGATCTCTTGTGGAATATTCCTCATCAAAGGTTCCCTGCAAACGAGGATCTTTAGCTTCGAATGCCACATTTTCGGAGAAGAGGACTATTTTACCAGTTTTGAACTTAGTACTATCAGTTTCCATGACTAACTCTTCATTAAAATAAACTTTAAATAAATCTTCCTTCGCTTCTAAAGTTATCTCAACCTCTTCCCCTGCTTTAATACCTCTTCCGTTAGTAAGAACTTTATATTTCTCCCAAGTACCATCATAGCGAACAATCTGCGATTTCTCAGAGGTAATATCTAAAGAATAGCTATTCCAAAGGAAATCCTGTCTAAAAAATAAACGTAACACACTATTTTTACCATAACTTAGTGGCTTAAGTTTTAATTTTAACTGGTAATCAGACCAGTTGTTTTCACCTATAGAAGCATAAGCATAACCTGGATCTTTCAAGACGAGTGTGGATTCTGTTTTTTGCATGATACTCTGAGGTGTTTCCCAAGCTGCAAAACTATTAAATTCGTATGCTTGTGTTGTCAAACTAAGTAATAGGGCAATCACAAGAATTAAAGCCAAAACTACTCCTCCTTCATCTCAATCTGTTATTATATCTAACCAAGCTTTAGCTATTAAGCCATGTCCAGCTAAAGTTGGATGGACACCATCTATACACCAATAACTATAATCACTGCCTACAGTAGCAGCTGCAAATAAACCATCTAAAGGAATATAAATAGCATTATATTCTTTAGCCAGATTTCTAACCACAAAGATTCTTTCCTCTAGATCTTGTCGCCAAGCAATTCTATCTTCAGGGTAGGGCAAAACAAAAGGATCCATGAGTACTAGAGAAGCTTTAGTTTTAGTTAGTGTCTTTTCGATGATTCTTCTGTAGGAAGCTTGATAATCAGCAATAGGTGAAAGTATTCCACTATCAAAACGTCGCCAAGTATCATTAATACCAATCAAAATGCTAACAATTGTTGGAGAAAGTTGGATACAATCTGTTTCCCAACGGTTTTCTACATCATATATTCTATTACCGCTTACCCCCCGGTTATAGATAGTCAAATTTAACTCAGGATATTTAGCTTGTAGGTTAGCTGCAACTAGATTGGCATAACCATTGCCAAGATAACTGTCATCAGCTGTAGAACGTAAACAATCTGTAACACTATCTCCCTGGAAAACAATAACATCATTTTTAACTAATTTAAGTTTTTTCATTATACGCGCCTCTAATCATGTTGTTCTTTTTGTCTAAAAAGCCCATATAGATACCAATCATCTTGATCTTTAATAAAAAATAAAACGTAATGGGAAAACTTATTTTGCACTTGATCAAAAGCTAAAACTAAACTAGAAATCTCATGTTCGGAAACATGGGGGACTCCAACCACTTCTACTAGCTTTATATCTGGATTAAGTAATATATCAAAACCTAGGTCTAGACCTCTATTAGTAACATGCTTTTCTAACTCCACTTGTTCTTTTTTGTTTGCTAAAGTAATGAAGCTTCTTACTACTCCATAAGCCTCGCTTTGTTCTATAAGAGAATCTTTTTTTTGGTTGTTAAGCTTGTTCATGGTCTTAGCAAAACTCATTTGGTATAAAAGTGCCGCTACCAAAAACACTGCTAATAAGCCAAAGTATTTTTTCAAAGGGTCTTACTCCTTTACTCTACCTTTAAGCCATAATTTGTTTTACTAGTTCTGCCCAAATATCATAGGCAGCTGATGATAAATGAACTCCATCGACAGTATATTCACTCTTGATATGGCCTTTTTCATCAGCAAGATGTTGATAAATATCAAGATACTTTGCGCCCAACTTAGCTGCTAAGGCTTTTAATTCAGCATTAACACTTTGAATTTCTGCAGGAGTCGTTGTTTGTTGCTTTTCACTAACAGGACAGATTGATTGCACATAGATGGTACAATTGGGAGTTTTTTCTAAAACATACTTTAAGAACTTTTCTATATTTGCTGGGATTTGATCTCTTTGATAGTTAAAAAGCAAATCATTAATACCAGCCATTACTAATATAGCCTTGGGGTTTTTCTCAAGCCCCATCAGTTCTTTCCTTTCCACGAGGCCATCTGCATGATCGCCTCCTATACCTCTATTTATATAGCTTTCGTTAAAGTACTTTTGTAAAGGAAATCTTTCTGTTAATGAATCTCCAGCAAAGATAATAGGGTCATCGGGTACTTTTTCTGTCATAAAAGTTTTGATTCGATTTTCCCAATAAATGCCTCGTTTATCTAGGACTTCACGTGTAATCATAGCGAGAGTGCCTCCTTAATATCTACTAAAACCATTAAAGCGAGTACCACGATAACTTAAGCGACCTTCGTCATGTTCAGCTATAAGTCCATAATCTCTATTAGTTACTTGAAATTCCTGTCTTCTACCGTCGGCAAATTCAAAGGTTATAAAGTACCTAGTGTAGGTGTGGTGATGTGTACCATGGTGATGACCAGATCCATAATGCATAGCCGTACCACCAGAAGAACGTGTTTCCATCCTTTTGGTTACTACAGTTGCTTCCTCAACCATTTCCGGACTAGCCTGGTTACGTAAGAAACGGATAATAGCGGAGGTAATAACAAAAATAAACACACCTAGGATTAAAAAAAAGATTAAATCAAATAGCACAGGAAAGTGTCTAACTGCAAAGGGATATTCTTGACCAAAGTACACTTACCTACCCTCTCCTTAATACCAGTTTTAATAAACTACTGATTTACACTTGATAATCTCTTATCTAGGTTTAGCTATTGTAGCTCTTTCTTTAAGTTCAACTGGCAGAATAATTTTTTCTGGAGAAACGTCTTTATTATTAATCCTAGTTAATAATAGTTCAAACGCTTTGGCACCCATTTCGTATTTAGCTTGTTTAACTGTAGTGAGTTTAGGTCTTAGGTACTTAGTAAAAGAAATGTCATCAAAGCCTACTACAGAGATATATTGAGGCACATTTAAACCAGCTTCAATGAGACTATCAATCAAACCAATGGCTAAAACATCACTCGAGGTAATTATAGCTGTGGGATGCTCTCTTAAATTCGTTAATTTCAAAGCAGCATTACGGCCACCATTTACCGAAAACTCTTCGTAAAATATCCAATCAGGATTAGTTGCCAGTTTTTTCCCAGCCATAGCTTCCTCATAGCCCTGTAGTCTCTGGCTAGCTACCTTTAAATGAACTGGCCCAGCAACAAAACCTATCTTGCGATGTCCTGCACTGTATAGTTTTTCAACAGCTAATTTCATACCTGCTCGGTTGTCGGAAAGAACTTGATCAGCATAAACAAAATTTACTGGTCGATCGATAAATGATATTGGAATGCCACCTTTAACCACTTCTTCAAGATGAACTATTTCATCGCCTGCTTTAGCAATTATTAGCCCATCAACTTGTCTTCCCTTTAGCAGTTCAATATAGTTTTTTTCCTTTTTAATATCGTTTTCTGTGTTACAAAGCATAATGTTGTAGCCTTCCCTATGAGCAACATCTTCCACACCTTTAGCTACTTCAGGGAAGAATGGGTTAGTAATATCGGGAATCAAAAGGCCAATAATTCTCGTAGTTTTTAAGCGTAGACTTCTTGCTACTACATTAGGTTTAAAATTTAATTTTGCAATTGCTTCTAATACCCGTTTTTCTTTATCCTCGGCAACATATGCCGATTTTGTCAGAACTCGGGATACAGTACTTGCAGATACACCTGCTTCCTTAGCAACATCTCGAATAGTTGATTTCATATAGTTGCACTATACCCGCCATAGTGCTTTTCCACCTCTTTTCCTTTAGGGTTTATTTTATCTACTTTACCCAATCGATCTTGTTTCAGAAGATTAATCTCTGTTTCTTTTTGTTTCAACAATTTCGAACTAATTCCTGCCACTACTAGCATTAACTGCTAATAAACTCTTAAAATCTCTTGTACAAAATATGTCTAATAACAATTATTGGATCCAGACCTAACAGGTTTTTCACTAATTTTTACTAGTTTTTCTTGGGCAATGCTCTGTCCTTTTTGAAAGTGCTATAATATAGAGAAGTAAATGAATAAAGAAAGGAGTAGCGGTATTCTTTACCGCACACTACATTATGCAGGCTTTATTTTTTGTTCTCGATAATCCTGAGCTATTAACACCTGTTTTAAGAACTTTTTATGAATGTGGTGTAAAAGGTGCAACTGTACTTAACAGTACTGGCATGGGACGTGTTTTGGCCAATGAAACCTCTATTTTTGCGGATCTAAGAACCTTGTTTCAAGGCGAACATCATTATAATTATACTATCTATGCACTTATTGATGATGAAGCTCTGATCGATAATTTAGCTTTAGAACTAGAAAAGATCACTGGCGATTTTGAAGCTGATGGCACAGGGATGATGTTCGTGGTTCCAGTAATTAAAGCATTTGGCTTTGGTAATCTAAAATAATTTATAGTATTTGGAAGGAGGGAGGCGCTAAATTGGGCGCCGCCTTAGCTTGTTGCAGATTAATGTAATTCTCAATAGTGCACTCTTACTTATCGCTGGCTTTTTAGTAGGAAAGCTAGTGAATAAAATTAAACTACCCGCTGTAACCGGGTATTTAATAGCTGGTATCATCCTGGGGCCCTCTATTCTTAATCTAATGACACCGGAAATGAGCGAAGCAGCTATTTGGCTTAGCCATATAGCGTTAAGTCTCATTGCTTTTAATATCGGTAGCCAGTTTACAATTAGAACCTTAAAATCTTTGGGTTCTGGTATCCTTTGGATAACTTTTTTAGAAGCTACTGGTGCTTCTTTAATTGTTACCTTAAGCATGATCTTTTTATTAGGTCAACCTCTGCATATCGCCTTTATGTTTGGTGCAATTGCCGCTGCTACCGCTCCAGCAGCTACCATTATGGTTGTTCGCGAAACCAAAGCTAAAGGTAAATTCACTGATGCTCTACTAGCAGTTGTAGCTATTGATGATCCTTTTTGCGTGATTCTCTTTGCTTTAGCTACAGGTTTTGCCTCCATGACAATAAGTGCTAAGGATATTTCCCCAGCTATTGTCTTACTTGATTCACTTTTAGGGGTAATTTATGCACTTGGTCTAGGAGCACTTTTCGGCTTTATTCTCGTTAAGGTCATTCCTAAGATAAAGACACCTGCCGAACTGCAAACATTCACTCTAGGATTTATACTTTTAGGAGCAGGGCTAGCTCTCCATTGGAATCTTTCTCCTTTACTTGTTAACATGGCTTTAGGTTCTCTAGTAGCTAACCTCTCGCGCCGAGCTGATTCAGTTTTAGATCAGATTAAAGCTTTGGATACTCCTCTTTATGTACTCTTTTTCACTCTTTCTGGTGCCTCATTACACCTTTCCGCTTTGCAAAACATTGGCTTTATAGGCGTTGTCTATGTAGTTACTAGAGTTATCGGTAAGATACTAGGAGCAACTGCCGGTGCCTATATCTCTAATGCAGACAGCACAATCAAAAAATATTTGGGTCTAGGACTAGTCCCACAAGCAGGCGTAGCTTTAGGTCTTGCTCTAATTGCTAAACAAACCATGCCTGAGATTGGTAACTTTATACATCCAGTCATTGTCTCGGCTACAGTTATTTATGAATTGATCGGTCCACCACTTGCTAAATTTGCTCTTATTAAATCCGGCGATGCTAAAATATAAATAATAAATGCTTTAAAACGGCCTTAAAAGGCCGTTTT
The DNA here is from genome assembly GCA_002399235.1 of Firmicutes bacterium UBA4881. Classification (GTDB taxonomy): domain Bacteria; phylum Bacillota; class DTU065; order DTU065; family DTU065; genus UBA4881. The sequence goes on from DHDH01000028.1 coordinate 67,318, forward strand.
TTTGCAGGATAGAGTATCTTCAAGAGCTAAATTCATAATACTGATTAAAGAAGGGAGTTCTTAGACTAATGCTACCGAAGATAGTTATAGCTATAGATTCGTTTAAAGGTAGCCTCTCCTCGTTAGAAGCTGCTCAAAGTATAGAAAATGGCCTAAGAAGGGTATTACCTCAAGCAGAAATTAGCAAAATACCAGTTGCTGATGGTGGTGAAGGAACCATAGAATCTTTAGTTGCTGCTACTAAGGGAAAACTAATCACATCAGAGGTTCACGATCCTCTCTTGAGACCAATTAAAACTAACTTTGGTCTTTCCGGCGATGGTCAAACTGCCTTTATTGAAGTCGCTAAAGCAGCAGGTTTAACCTTAGTTGAGCCTCATCTAAGAAATCCTCTCCAAGCAACAAGCTTTGGTGTTGGCGAACAGATTATTAAAGCTTACTCTTTAGGAGTACGAAATTTTATCATCTGTTTAGGTGGTTCCGCTGTAACCGATGGTGGGTCAGGAATGTTAGCAGCTTTAGGCGCCCGTTTCTACTCTGAACATAAAGAACTAAAACCTCTACCTGAAGAACTTATAGAGGTAACACACCTTGATCTTTCTAATCTGCATCCCCTAGTCAAAGAATGTAAGTTTTCTGTAGCTTGTGATGTAGATAATCCTTTAACTGGACCAAAGGGAGCTGCTTTTACCTTTGGTCCCCAAAAAGGTGCTTCTTTGTCTGATTGTCAATTCCTCGATCAAATGCTTGCCAAACTTGGTCATCTCTACGAAAAAGAAGCTTCATTGCCCCTACTCTCTATGCCTAAAACTGGTGCAGCTGGTGGATTAGGAGCAGCCTTTATGGCTTTCTTTGCTGCTAAACTAGTTAGTGGCATTAACTTAGTACTAGATTTTTTAGATTTTGATTCTAAAATCGTAGGTGCAGACCTTATTATTACTGGTGAAGGTTCACTTGACTCGCAAAGCCTTAGCGGTAAAACACCTATAGGTATTGTCAATCGCACAAAGAAAACTAAGATTCCTGTGATTGCGCTTGCAGGTTCTGTTACAGTGTTACCAACAGTTTTTCTGCATGCCGGTTTCCTCGCTGTCTTTTCGATTGCTCCAGGACCTATTTCTTTAGAGTACTCTATCCAAAATGCAGCAGAACTTTTAGCTTTTCAAGCAGAAAATGTGGCTAATATCTTTTTTAATAAATCTAGTAATGATTCCTAGTTTCATTAACTGTTTTTAGGGGTAATCGATTAATGCCATTAAGAAAAAGGAGGGACTCACTATGGAAAACATTAATAATAATGTTGAAATACAATCATTACCCCGGCTTGGTGAAAAAGCTCCTAACTTTGTAGCACCTACAACTCATGGAACAATCAGACTTGATGACTATAAAGGTTCATGGTTAATACTTTTTTCCCACCCAGCTGACTTTACACCCGTCTGTACCACAGAATTTGTAGCTTTTGCCGAGATCTATCCTGATCTCCAAAAGCGTAATGTTGAACTCCTAGGTTTAAGTATCGACAGTGTCTTCTCTCATATTGCCTGGGTAAGGAATATTGAAGAGAAACTAAAGGTCAAGATTCCTTTCCCCATTATTGCTGATCTAAATAAAGATGTCGCCTCAGCATATGGTATGATTAACCCAGCTGAAAGCTCTACTGAAGCCTCCCGTTGTGTATTCGTAATTGATCCAGAAGGAATAGTAAGAGCTATGATTTATTACCCGATGAGCACAGGTAGGAATATGGATGAGATCATTAGACTTATCGATTCCCTGCAAACTGTTGACACTCATAAAGTTGCCACACCAGCCAATTGGCGACCAGGTGAGGCAGTAATTGTTCCACCTCCAAAAACTCAGGAGGATGCAGAAGCTAGAGTACAACAGGGTTACGAGTGTACCGATTGGTATCTTTGCAAACGCCAAATTTAGGGAGGAATGAATATGCCTTGCGTTAACGATGACGGCTCCCTATCAAGCTCTGGTTTAACTTTACTAAAAGCCGTTGCCAAAGCTAGCAATGAAGCTGGCATTCAAAGTCATTCATCCTTACCACTCTATAAAGTACGTAGTGGTTTACGTTCTCTAGAACAAGCTGGACTTCTTACTGTAGAAAACAACATCTATTATCTTACTGAAGAAGGCAAAGAACTATTAAGACGGTATGTATAAGCAAAAAGGGAGTGTCGCATAACTACTGAAAAAGTAGGAAACGACACTCCCTTTCCTCAATATCCAATTGTCAAAGGATCGCTTCTGACCTTTTATTTAAGGTTTGGTTCAAACATGGATAGAGATCATTTTGTTTTATAATTGTCTATCACTTGTCCATAAAGATATAGTTATCAATTGCAATAATTCATTACACCAGCTCTTAATTTACCATCATCCACGTCAGTACCCATCTTTAGTATCAACACTAATTCTGTCCTTTCCCTGGCACACTCGAGTAGGTAATCTATCGATTTTAATAAGAACATTTCCAAATAAAATGCATACCCCTATTCTTATTTGTTCCTAGGGTGTGCATATTTAATATCAGTCCTATATTAACTCAGCTTTTTTTACGAAACAGAGAAAACTTTATCTTAAAGATTTTTTAATGGAGCAAAATTATCGTTTTTATATGGTGGAAGCAAGGGGTACTATTTCAAATACATAATAACATAACTGAGGTTATAAAGTATTTACCTAATTGGCTACAAATGTTATAGTTTAGCTAACAGAAATTCAATTTTGTCCTAATTACTTGATTAACTCGTGTACATACAGATAATTATTACATACCTGCCCATTAGCACGAACTTATAGATTATTTCTATGTTGAGCCTTTTTACATTCGCAATAAATGCCACATCTTCAAATCGCTATTGCTAAATATGTTTTAACAATTAAAAAGCGGGGTGTGTGTTTAATGGCTTCACGTCTCCCAAAAACGCGGAATGAAGTTATAGAAAGAGCAAAAGAATGGTTTGACAGAGATGCTTTATTTTTGGACACAGAAACAACAGGATTATCCAAATACGACGAAATAATTGAAATATGTATTGTAGATTGTAATGGCAACTTTCTATTTAATTCTTTAATAAAGCCTACCATGCGTATTCCATACGAATCTATTGTAATTCACGGGATAAGAGATATTGATGTTAAAAAAGCTCCAAGATGGCCTGATGTTTATGATCGGGTAAGAGGTATAATCGAGAATAGGTTAATAATCGCTTATAATGCCAGCTTCGATTATAGAATGCTAAATCAAACGAATGATAAGTATAACTTAGAACATATTCCAGGGACTTGGGCTTGCGCAATGAAAACATATGCTGTATTTAGGGGTAGCGCTAATAAATGGCACAAACTCGAAGTAGCTGCAGACCAAATGGGATTAACTTACAAGGAACAACTACACAGATCTCATGCTGACTGTATGCTTACTTTAGACCTAGCAAAAGCCATGGCGTATGCTATACCAGATAAAGTGGCTGTGGGCAATGAACTTACAACAACCCCTAAAGCACGAAAAGAATCTACTACGAAGACCATTACAAAACCTATAACCGATCGTACCGAGGTTGTAAAAGTACATAGTATACAAGAACTTTTAGAGATTATAAAACCAGATGAAATTACCACTAGTACTAATTTAGGATGTCTTTTATTTATAACTATACCTCTTTGCTTTGTAGCCTTTCCGTTTGGTTTAGTTCTGGGATTAGCAATTACCACTGTAAGATTGTATCAAATAAACAAAGAAAAAAATGCCCCTTCTTATCAGCAAGCGAAAATGTTTAACAATGGACTTATTGAAACTCGTAAGGGCTTATGGTCGTCTGCCATAAATCGCTTTAACACTCTTCTCAATCTTAATAATGAACACAAAAAGGCTCATATATTGTTGGCCTATATTTATTACAATGCTTACAATAACTATGAAAAAGCGCTTATACAAATCGAGAATTTAGTTGAAGATGATTCTATTACAGGATTTAATCATATTGCTCTTGCTGCAGTTTGTTATTATAAGTTAAACAGATACGAAGAAGCAGCTACTTTGCTAGATCAACTACCAGATTCTGATAAGTTTAACTACATGAAAGGCTTATATTTCTTCAAAGCTAAACAATATGAGAAGGCCTTAAAATGTTTGCATGCAGTACTAAATATTGATCCAAACAACGATGATGTTAGAATAATGGTAGGACGTTCTTTTTACGAACAAGGATATTATGACTCAGCATTAGAAGTTTTAAAAGTAGGACCATCAAGACGACGTAATCCAGATAAGAACATGCTCGAAGCCAAATACTGGTTAGGTAAAACATATCTGGTTTTAGGAGATACCAAAAAAGCAAATAATCAGTTTAATAAGATTTACTCAATCGATAATAACTACATGGATGTTAGAGAATATGTCACAAACCATATCTCGTCAACAGTATAGGAAAAAAATGTTGCAAAAGGTTTGCTTTATATTAAGCTAGTGGCATGTGCATGGTTTAATTCTGACAATTAACCTGGAGAATTCATTACTGCCCAAGGCAACCTTTCTTTGATTCAAATTATTCCTTGCAGAAACTTAAAAGCTGCCCGCAAAGGCAGCTTTTCTATTAATCTAATTCAATAAGATCGCCTTCCATAGCGGCTAAGAGACCAGCAGCAATACCGTGACCCGAGAGAACGAAACCTTTTTTAGGAATAAAACACTCTGAGGTATCGCCCATGGCTCTTACTTGAATAACTTCGTCGTCTTCCACAGCTATCTCTTTGCCCCACTCGTTAGTGTAGGTCTTATCAGCATAGTCTGAGTTATAGGCAACAATCTCGTCAGCGCAGCGTCCTCTATTCCAGCCAGCAATTTCCACTTCTTCACCATTTGGTAAAAGAATTATTGTCTTAAGCTTGTTCTCAGCTGGAGTAACAGGTGTATAGTCGCGGATAGAAACTTTATCTCCTTCTTCAAATTGCACCATAAAACCAACAGATGCACGTCCATGTCCAATAATCAGATAACCGTCTTTGGGAATTTCGGGAACAGAAGTAGCTGAAGCAATAATTGAGTCGATTTTATCGCCTTTAACCACAAAGATACCTACAAGAGCATTAGGGAAAATCTTAATATCTTCTTTAAATTCTGGTGTGAAAACTTGAAGTTCTGATTCATAACCTTGTACATCGTTGCGAGAGATATTACGGTTATAATTTGAGAGCATCATGTAAATACCGTCAGGTCCTACCACCTGTTTATTAGGAACATCCTCTCTTACCATCCGTAGATCATCGGCAAATACCCCAATAGCAAGTAGCGACAAAATCATTAAAACAGTAACAAAACGTTTCATTTTTTTCACGGTGCACAACCCCTAGTGCACCTTCCTCCTTTCACCCTGTAAAAAATACCTTGCAAACCATATTTAGTAATTCGTTAGGTTTATCGGCTTTCCTTCAGAAATAAATATAACTTCAAATGACCTACCTTAATTTCTCCCCACATAAAGTGCTAGTAGATTTAAGGTGTTTTGCAAACCTTCTCTATGAGTTCTCTCATATCCATGAGAAGCAGCTACTCCTGGTCCAATGAGAGCATGCCTGAGATCGTAACCAGCTTTTAAGGCCACATCAGCATCAGACCCATAATGAGGATAGATATCTACTGCATAATTTAAATTATTTACTTTAGCAATATTGATAAGTTCTGTGGTTAAAGCATAATCATAAGGACCTGCAGAGTCTTTCGCACAGATAGAGACTTTGTATTCATCTGTTGTTAAATCGTCGCCGACTGCCCCCATGTCCACCGAGATAAAATCTACTACATCCCGGGGAATCCCTGTCGAAGCACCATGGCCTACCTCTTCATAGGTAGTAAAAAGCAAATAGGTACTTTGTTTTAACTTTAATAGGCCATCTTTAACAATTTTAGCAAGTGTTAACAACAGTCCTGCACTCGCTTTATCGTCTAAGTGACGACTTTTAATAAAGCCTTCTTCTGTTACTACAAGGCGAGGATCGAGAGAGATAAAATCACCTGTACTGATACCTAATTTAATTAAATCATCTTGGGAAAATACCTTAGCATCAACAACTACTTCCATATTTTTATCGTCTCTTTTGGTATTAGGTAGCTCACCATTTACATGGACTGCTGGATTAATCATCTGAATAGTGCCACTAAACTTCTTGCCATCTCGAGTGTGAATTAGACAGTTTTCTGTTTCAATATAACTTTCTGGGTACCCGCCTAATTTAGTAAAACGAAGCCTACCATTACTTTTTAAGGCTCTAACCATAGCTCCTAGTGTATCAACATGAGCGGCTAGTATAACCCCTTCGCCATCACCACCTAAATGACAAAGGACACTACCTTTTCTAGTTTTCTCAGGGTTATACCCCATCTTTTTTAACTCAGCAAAAATATAATTGGTAGCTTGGATAGTAAACCCAGTAGGACTAGGAATATTAACTAAATTTACGATTTCTTCTACTGCAAAATCTAAATACTGATCTATCATGAATTTGCCTCCTCATCCGCATCAAGCCAACTCTTAGCACGTTTTACTGCTTTATGCCAACCTTTAACCAGTTTTTCCCTTTTTCCTACTGTGAATTCTGGGTTAAAGGCTCGATTAAGTCCCCAATTATTCCTTATTTCTTCCTTGCTTTGCCAAAATCCCACAGCTAAACCAGCCAAATAACAAGCGCCAAGAGCAGTAGTCTCTACTACAGCAGGCCTTATTACTGGGACTCCTAAAATATCAGCTTGGAACTGAAGAAGAAAATTATTGGCAGCAGCTCCACCATCAACCTTCATAGTTGTTAAACAAAGATCCGAATCTTCTTCCATAGCTCGAACAACATCTAATGATTGATAAGCTATTGACTCCATTACCGCTCGAACAAAGTGCTCTTTACTACTACCTCTAGTTAACCCTACCATTGTCCCTCTCGCGTACATATCCCAATAAGGTGCTCCTAAACCGACAAAGGCAGGTACGAAGTAAACACCACCAGTATCGGGTACTGCAAGAGAATATCTTTCTGTGTCTTCAGCGGATTTGATCATCCGCAGTTCGTCTCGTAACCATTTTACAGCAGCACCAGCGATAAAAATGCTACCTTCTAAAGCATAATAAACTTCGTTATCTATCTTCCAAGCTATTGTGGTTAAAAGTCCATTATGGGAATCAATAGCTTTTCTACCTGTATTAAGTAACATAAAACAACCGGTTCCATAAGTGTTTTTAGCCTCACCATCTTTGAAACAGCACTGGCCAAATAAGGCTGCCTGTTGATCACCTGCACAGCCAGCTATGGGTATCTCTGTTCCTAGAACCGAAGCAGCCGTTTTTCCATAAACATAGCTAGAAGATTCTACTTTAGGAAGCATAGACCGGGGAATATCCAATAAACTTAGTAATTCGTCATCCCAAGTTAAAGAGTGAATATTAAAAAGCATGGTTCTGGAGGCATTAGAGTAATCTGTTATGTGAACAGCACCTTTGGTTAGGTTGTAAATTAGCCAAGTGTCAACAGTACCAAATAATAACTCTCCTCGTTGTGCTTTCTCTCTAGCCCCTTCCACATTGTCTAAAATCCATTTAATCTTAGTAGCAGAGAAATATGCATCAACTATTAACCCTGTTTTAGCACGAATAACCTCGGCTAATCCTTCTTTTTTTAATTCATCACAGATCTCAGCTGTACGACGGCATTGCCATACTATTGCATTATAAATTGGTTTACCAGTTTCTCGGTCCCAAACAATAGTAGTTTCCCGTTGATTAGTTATGCCAATAGCCACTAACTGCGAAGGCGCTATATTAGCTTTGGCAATAGCTTCATAGGTCACACCTATTTGAGTACCCCAAATCTCCATCGGATCATGTTCAACCCAGCCGGGTTGTGGATAGATCTGTTTAAACTCTTTACGAGCTTCCGAAACAATTCTTCCCCCATGATCAAAGATAATCGCCCTAGAACTTGTTGTACCTTGATCCAAAGCCAAAATATAGTTTTCCATACAAATATCCCCCCAAACCCTTTCTAGTTCATAACTCCATATGAAATAGCTCCCCAGCAGCTTCTGGTCCTAAGACTATACTCCCCCATAGAAGTGCTTCTTGATAAAGGTCAGGTAACTCAACAAAACTAAGGAAATCTAGCTTTTCTGGTGGATCTTCTGCACTTATTTCATCTGAATAATCAAGAGTTGCATATGCCAGTTGTCTGGTTATGAGAATAACTGCTCTTGTTAGACAATATTTCCAGTTATTATGCTCTACTTTACTCCAGCCCCATTCGATCTCTTGCTCTGGATTAAAGGGTATCTTATTCTGGATTACTTTTTTTAAGTGTTCGCTATTTTTCATTAGTCCGGTAAACTCTAAGGCGACCTCTCTAGTAGTTTCACTAACTTCTTCGAGATAAGTGTCTTGTTCTTTAGTCCCTTCTAATTTAATCATACCTGCTAACCAGTAAATATATGAAGCAAATCCTAACACTAGCTCGATCTCATTAAAGGACTGGTTATCTCTTAAACCAGCCATTCTATTGGCATTAGCGCGTATTTTTTGGCTAATATCAGAATTATAAAATTCTGAAGTCTCTTTCATTTTTCTTCACTCCAAATTCAATCTTAAACACGCCACTTTTTCTCTACCCCGCTACTCCAATACCTAGCAGCTTTACGCCAAGCTTTGGCTGCTTCTGGATCTTTTTTCCCTTGGAAATTGTAATCGTGTTGTCTTAATAGAAGGGTTAATTTACTGTTTAATTCTTGGAAAGCCCTCTCTTGAACTGTGATTAGAAAGCTCTGCATTTCTACGTCTGCTTGGTTATAAACTATATTAAAATGTTCCTTACAAAGCCCAGCAGAGGTACTATAACGTTCTTTAAATGTTGGTGCATTCTTTATCCCCCACATAAACGCTTTACTCGCATCCTGTTTGTTTTCTGTTAAGCGCTTACAGACAGGGCAATTAATTTTATTGTTTAACCAAATATCCTGCCAGTTATGGATTAGATCCTGATATAAAATAGCATGGCCTGTTGCCGAACCGTGCTCTAGAAGTAAAAGCGCATGTTCAGGACAAAGTCCACCACTTTCCTGCCATTCCTCACGGTAACCATCGTCTAAGACATTATTGATTAACCTATTAAGGTACATCTTTTTAACAGCTTCATCGAGAAAACACAATGGACATTCATTTAATTGCATTGCTTCTTCCATATCGCCAAGTTTAAGTTGATATAAATTCAATGGTTCCCCTTTTTAGGGATTCCCCCTCTCAATTATCACGCTTAATCTTCTGAGCAATTAACCTATCAGCTGGTGCTAGAATTTGAAGATCGATTTGTTTTAGATCAATCCAAGCTAGCGAATCATGGGCTTTTAACTGTGGCTCACCAGTAATTTCTACATAATAAGCTAAAAGCTTAATCGATTTTTCTACGTAATCATACTCGCTGACACAGATAAAGTCGCCAATTTTTGCTTCTATAGCAAGTTCTTCTCTTAATTCTCTTTTTAAACATTCCTCTGGGGTTTCCCCTGGCTCTATTTTACCACCTGGGAATTCCCAAAAACCAGCTAAATGACTTCCTTTTGGTCTTCTAGCTAAGAGAACTTGGTTGTTTTTTATAATAACTCCTGCACAAACATCTAGCATAATATGCCTCCTGACTTTTCTACCTTCCCAAAATTCTGCTTTTAACCCCCAGAATCCTCTCCACTTGATAAAGGTAAAGTGGCCGGCTTTAGCCGACCACTTATTAAATTACTGAACGATTAGTGTATTCGTAAACAGTGAGCATTAAGCTAAGGCGATTTAATTGCAAATGTAAGTCTTTATCAATAGTTCTTTCAGCTATTTGAGTAGTTCTTTTCACAAATGGTCGTATCAAATTGTATCTTTGTTTGGGACTAGCATCGAGGGCTGATTCTAGTCTTTTAAATAGTCTATCCAAATCATTATAATCCTCTTCATCTAAAGTGAAGTTAGCCAAAATCTCACCTAAGAGTTGATAACTACTCTTAAGAAGGTCTCTGTGAGGTGGGTAGGCATTATTTCTAAAAGGGCCTTCGGCTAGTAACTTAAAATGTTCCTCTTGCATATGGGGATAAGCAAAAACACGCATTCCAACCTCACCAAGGTCCCTAACAGCTTCGATCTGTTGCAGTAGGTTATAGGGAGCGTCCATTGCTTGGACTCCCAGACTAGGGTAAATAAGAACCCTCTCTTTAGCTATCTCTCTAACACTTTTTACTTCTCTTATCACTACTCTAGTCTCATTTTGATAGACAAGGGGTGAAAGATACTCAAGAAGATGCCTCTCGACCCAAATAGGCCAGTTTTGTTGTCTAAATAACGCTTGCTGTAAAGTGCCCCCGCCCCAAAGAGCAGTCATAATTCCAGCTCCGACGCATTTATCTGGTTTAACCTCTTTTAGTTGTAAAGATAGTTGGGCTACAAAAGATGTTACTAACTCCTCGCGAAAAGCTTGCCAGTTTTCCCATCTAGAACCAAAGTCACCAGCTATATACTCAAGTTGGGTTCTCTTGGCAGCAGACGGATAAGCTAAGGTTAGCGGATTATAGCCATAGAGATTATAAAAAAGATCTAAGGAAGCTTGATCATAACTAAAATCATTATCTTCTAAAGGGTTAACAGCATTTCTAACATAGTCTAGCTGGCAACCTGCAAAGTCGTATTGAGACCAAAGTTCCAAAACATAATTTTTAACGAAGGTTCTGGCTTCTATATTCGCTGGGCTAAACCAAGCTAGATTATAAGCATCAAGTCCCTTACCATTTCGGTCAAGAGCTGTCCACTCTGGGTGCTCTTCTAGAATCGGGCCTGGCGTACCATTAGCTGCAGCGAAAAAAACCTTTAGCCAGGGAAAGACATCCAGATCTCTTTTTTGTGCTAGTTGAACTAAATCCCTTAAAGGATCTTTTCCTTCTAATTCTGTGGCTTGTTTCATTATTTCAGAGGGATAGACCACATAGCCATCATCCCGAATAACCTCAACAAAGATAGTATTAAAACCAGCATTTTTAATCTTATCTATAACTACTTCCATCTCACCTACAAGGGCTAACCTTGAAAGGGTATGGGCATCTAAAGAGATTATACGTTCCTCAACAGTAAAAGAGCGGCTAGCCTGGGCATAAGCCCTTCCTAAAAACAGTTTAGCAAGCTCCAGATTTAATTCAACTTCCATAGGATCATCTAGCGTTGTATACTCAGTAGCTTTAGCTATAAATTCTGTTACCTTTGCGATTTGTTCTCTAGCGTTATTAATACGTTCGGGCTCAAAAAGTGCACTATGCTGGTCTATTAACGCTTCCACTGCAAGCTTTTCATTATTAATTGTCTTTATTGTCTGCTTGTAATCGTTGTTAGCATAACTGTTAGTACTACAAATGATTAAACTAAACACTAATATTACTAGTTTGAGGGCCAAATTAATTGCCTCCTCCACTAATTTGATAGAGTCTTTCGCGCTGTCTTTTACCTATTATTTCAATAAGCTGCATATTTTTTAAGGTATAAGTTATCTTTCTTGTTAGGTTTATCGGATAATTACTACCAGCAGAGATATCTTTGTTAGTGAAAACCTCAGGTAAATCTTTAGGCAAAAAGCTTAGATAATCGTTAACTGTAGTTAATCTTTGTTTTTCTTTGATCTCTAGAAGATTATGATCTTTAATGCTAACGCCTTTACGCCGCCAACTACCTTTACCATCTTCTAAACGAATCTCTTCTTCATTTATTAATACCAGCTCCAGTATTAAGTGGGGGTGCATGAGAAGATCAGTTAGATAAACCAATTCGTTAAAAACCTGAACATATTCTCCCTTTTTAGGTGAACGTCTTTTAGAAAGAACCTCTCCTTCTTCACTTAAACGCACAATCCACTTTTCTAGGGCAATCGGATAAACTACACAGATCTGATGCTCAGGGAGAAGCAGGTTTAGTTTTTTGCGTAAACTACTAAAATTACCAGTCTGAATCTCAATTATTTTATCCTCCTTCTTCAAATCAACCACAAAGCCTAAAACTTTTTCTTCAGGGATAAAACCTTTCTTAGCATAATGAAGTTTTAATTCATTATGTAAGGAGCTTTCATTCATACTACCTATAGAAGTGGAATTTGTGTCCATTAGTTTTTCCCTCCTGTCTCTTTGTTTTAGCTAGAAAACAAATGTTTCCTGCTAGAAAAAGAAAAATCCCCCAAAGGGGATTTATGGTTTACATATTTCACAAGGTTCATATCCTTTTAGTAATGCTTCTTTTCTCTCAAGTGGTATTTTATTATCTCTTAGCATTCTACAGTTTACTAGGTGAAACTTTTTTCCTGTAGGTGTAACATGAACTAACATCATATCGTTAGGTTCTATACTAATACTCTTTCCATCACTAACAAGGACAATGTCACCTAATTCATCTGTTCTTAAAACAGTAATATCCCTTTGAATAAGCCGATCTAGGACTATTTGGTGAGGATGACCAAATGAATTATCCTTACCTAAGGAGATGATAGCTAGATCAGGGTCTACGGCTTCTAAAAAAGCTTCAGATGAAGATGTTCTACTACCATGATGAGCTACTTTTAGTACTTCCGCTTGTAAGTTAGCTTTATTTTCTAACATTTTTTCTTCGTTGATAACTTCTGTATCCCCGGTAAAGAGAAAACTAGTTTCTCCATAGGTTAGTTTAGCGACAATGCTATAGTGGTTTACCTCTTCGTAGTTTCTTTCTTCAGGAGCTAAAAACACTAAATTTATTTTCGGATCTACTTCCACTTCTACACCTGATTTCTCCTGAATGCGCTTTGCTCCAGACAAATTTGTTTTAATAAGAAAGTTTTCGTAAGTTTTTGTAGTATGAGATATTTGGGGATAATAGACCGCTTTAATCGGAAAAACATCTAGAACAGCTAATAAACCACCAATGTGATCTTCATGGGGATGGGTAGCAATTAAGACATCAATGGTAGCCACATTATGTTCTTTAAGATAATTAACAACAATATCGCCTGCTACCCTTGGGCCTCCATCTATAAGAATATTTTTTTCTTGGGGAGTTTGTATTAAAATCGCATCGCCTTGACCAACATCAATATAATGAACCAATAGCTTCGCTTGCGCACCAAAAACTAAAAATAGCGTGAGCAAAAGAACTACGATGATTTTCTGAGCTGACTTTTGCATATACACCTTCCCTTTTACTCATCAAATTGCATTAAATCTTCGATTATTTTAAGGCGTTTTTTCTTGGCCTCGTTATCAATCTCTATTAATATCTGTAAGACATCTCCTTCTCTAGCGCCTAATGGCAGGAGTTCTCTTGGCAGATTGAATACACCATTCTCCCACTCGATAACAGCCATTTCGCCTTCTAAGCGATCAATAATAAACGTGGAAGCTCCCCCCTTTCCAGGCAAGCTGCCAGAGATGACATGAAACAAAATAAATACTATAATAACCCACATGCGCATTAGTTTTGGCCTCTTTCTTAGGGCTAATCTCTGCGCTGTAATAAAATCTGTTACCCTTTGTTTTGATTATTGACAGTACCAATTTGCTTAGCATTATCGCGAATTCTCCCAGTGTTTTTACTTATACCACTAATTGCTTCTTCTAGTTGATCGGCTACAGCCTTTAAAGCCGCAGCTTCACGAGAATCGATTCTGGCTACACTTATTTTAATGTTAATTAAAGTGCATCTGATCTTCTGCAACTCTTCCCAAGTATTTACTGCATCCTGCCAGATGGCTTTAGTAAGCATTTCAATTTCTTCGTTCACTTGCAGTCCCTCATCTCGGTTGGTAATCTTTTCCATTAAAATAATCATACCATAGGAAGCTATCTTTGTAACTAACTAGCATTTGCAGGAATTATATATCTTTTAGTGAAAGTTTAATTAATATCATAGAGGAGGTAGAGCTCTGTGGAATTTATTCGTTTTGTACAATCATTCCACTCACCCTTTCTTGATACCCTAGCTCAGTTAATTACCTCATTAGGTGAAGACTACTTTTTTATCTTCATTGCAGCTATCACTATCTGGTGTATCAACAAAAAAATCGGTTGGCGCTTAAGTATGATTGCCCTTAGCTCCGCAGCGTTAAATGCAGGCCTCAAACAGATATTTAAAGTTGAAAGACCAATAGGTGGGTATGGTATTCGCTCCTTGCGACTTGAGACTGCTGGTGGTTATTCTTTTCCTTCTGGTCACAGCCAATTTACAGCGAGTATTTGGACTGCCATTGCCAAATACCTTGATAAATCTTGGTTTTATTTCTTAGCTGGAATAGTTATGTCTTTAGTAGGTTTGTCTAGAATCTATCTTGGTGTTCACTTTTTTAGTGATGTTATCGCCGGCTTAGCCATTGGTATAATCTGGGCTTTCCTGGCTGATTATCTTCTTAGTCTTCTCGAGAAAAAACCTACTTATCTTTATCTACTGGGAGCTTTAATTATTGTGTTAATGCCTTTCTTACCTTTACCAGATTTTTATAAAGTTGGTGGTACTGTCTTAGGGTTAATTATTGGCTATTTGTTAGAAAAACGTTATGTAAATTATTGTGAAAAAGCTCCTCTTTGGGTACAAATTTTAAAAGTAATAATTGGCTTAGCAGGAGTTTTAGCCATAAAAGAAGGCCTAAAGCTACTCTTACCTTCGCTTCTATTAAGCGATGCTCTGCGCTACTTATCAATTGGAGTTTGGGTAACAGCTTTAGCTCCTTACCTATTTGGTTTTCTCCCACCTAAAATTACTGTAAAAAAAGAATCTGTCTAAATTCAAGAGAGAGGATTAAACTAAATAGCTTAATCCTCTCTCTTATTTTAAATGAAGAGATTTACATTAGCTGATTCGGCAGCCTCTAAGTAAGAAGCGACTCCACCTATTTCTACGCCATCTAGTAGTTCATCAGGTTTAATTCCCATAACATCCATACTCATCTGGCAAGCTACAAGCTTAACACCGTTTAAGCGCGCTTGTGTCAACAAAGACTCCAAGGAATCGATGTTCTTCTTCTCCATAACTTTTCTCATGAACCTAGGTCCCATTCCCACCATATTCAATCTAGATAAGCCTAACTTTTTGGTCCCTCTTGGCATCATGAAGCCAAACATCCGCTCTACCAAGGTCTTTTTCACAGGCACATATTGAGCTTTTCTGAGAATATTTAAGCCCCAAAAAGTGAAAAAGAGGGTAACTCGTCTGCCCATACTACTTGCTCCATTTGCTATAATCAAAGTCGCTATAGCTTTATCTAAATCCGAGCTAAAAACCACGATGGTTTTATTATTAACAACTTTATCAGCTTGAGTAATTGATGGAACAGCCTTTTGTAGACGAGCATAAATTTTTGCTCCCTCTTGGCCTTTTTCTAACAGCATATTGCCTGTAGTACGTGACCAAGCAGCTATATCATTAAGAAAACCAGGATCTGTAGCTTCAACTTCTAAAATACCACCAACTGCTAACTCTTCCATAGCCATAAAAGTCTTACTAATTGGACCCGGGCATTGTAGACCGCAGGCATCAAGTTTAACTGTTTTACTTTTAGTCTCTTGATTTAAATGCTGAGCCTCGGTCTCTGATTTAATCTCTCTAGGTTCAGTGAAATCAGTTGGTGCTATATGGTTATTTTTTTCTTTTTCTAAAGCTTGGTAGGTAACATATCCACCAGTGATATTCTTTACCTTTGAGAAACCATTTAGTTTTAATATTCGTTCAGCCAAATAACCTCTAAGCCCAACACGGCAGTAGACAATTATCTCTCTATCCTGGGGTAAGCTTGTAATTTTCTTTCGCAAGTGATCTAAGGGAATATTTATTGCTCCAGGTATGAAACCTAAAGCATACTCAAAAGGTTCTCTTACATCAATAATAAGAGCTTTCGCTTTCTGGTGCGTTTCAATATCTTCAGACATAATAACCTCTGAATCGCTCTTAACTATATTACTTGCTACATATCCAGCAATATTAACAGGATCTTTAGCTGAGCCAAAGGGTGGTGCATAAGCTAACTCTAAGTCAGCAAGGTCCATTACAGTCCCACCAAATTTAAGGCAAGAGGCAATAACATCTAAACGCTTATCAACACCATCAAAACCAACTACTTGACCGCCTAAAAGATCACCTTGGGGAGTATAAACTAGTTTTATTGTTAAACTGTAAGCTCCAGGATAATAACTAGCATGTGAAGCAGAATGTGTTATCGAGACTCTATATGGAATACCCAATTGGAGTGCTTGTTTTTCATTTAAACCAGTTGACCCACCAGCCATGGCAAATACTTTGGCAATAGCTGTACCCAAAGCCCCTTGATAGGGTATCTTCTGACCTAAAATGTTATCAGCAACAATTCTGCCTTGTCTATTAGCTGGGCCAGCTAGTGGAATACAAGCTTTCTTATTATCTACACGCCTAATAACCTCCACTGCATCGCCAACAGCGTAGATATCAGAATCACTTGTCTGCAGATACTCGTTAACGGCAATTGCTTTAGTTTCGCCAATCTCTAAACCTGCTGCCACCGCGAGTTTAGTCTCTGGTCTAACTCCTACAGCTAGAACAACTAAATTAGCTTTAATTGTCGTAGAACTTTGTAGAACTACAGAAAGACTACCGTCATCGTTTGTATTAATTTCTTTTACACCATCATTTAAGAAAAGGCGAACTCCATTGGCACGTAAATGATCTTGTAAACCAACTACCATATCTTGGTCTAGATTATTAAAAATTTGGGGCATCGCTTCTACCAAAGTAACGTTTAACCCTGCATGTCGTAAGTTCTCAGCTGTTTCTACCCCAATAAAGCCGCCACCTATAACAACCGCTCTACCCTGGTGGTTCTTTTCGATAGCTTTTTTCAACTGATCGGTATCATAGACCGTTCTTAAAAAATAGACATTTTTCTGATTAATCCCTGGAATATTTGGTTTGATTGGTTCTGCCCCAGGGGATAAAAGTAACTTATCATAGGATTCTTGATAGATATTACCGGTTTTCTTTTCTTTAACCTGGACTACCTTATTTTGTCGATCGATAGCTATTACTTCATTTTCAACTCTAACATCAATATTATAACGTTCTCTCATTCCCTCTGGTGTTTGCACGAATAAACGCTCCCGTTCAGAGATAACACCACCTAGATAATAAGGTAACCCACAGTTAGCATAGGAGATATAGGCACCTCTTTCAAAGAGGATAATCTCTGCTTCTTCATTTAATCGTCTTAATCTAGCGGCTGCACTTGCTCCACCAGCTACTCCACCTACTATGAGTATCTTCACCCGGATTCCTCCTATTCATCGGCAAACAATGCTTTTATAACTCGAGCTACTGTCTCGTTTTTTATCCGGTAGATAACTTCTAAACCTTGTCGTTCACTAGCCACAATACCTAGAGAACGTAATTTAGCTAAATGTTGAGATACCGAGGTTTGAGGCACCCCTAAACATTCTTGCATATAACCTACATTGCAATCGCCTTTCTCTATTAGACCTTTAACAATACAGAGCCTTATAGGATGAGCTAAAGCTTTTAGAATCTCTGCCTTTTGATTGATCTCTTCATTCTCTAAAGCTGACTTCATTTACATCCCTCGCTTTTACCATTTAAGTTTATTACTATATTATAATATAGTCAAGTTGATGGTAAACATATTTTTTAGATTTAAGTCTACCTTTTATAAGTGTATTAATCGCATTAACCTAGGATAACTACTATTGATGTTCTACTTGCCAATTATATTTAAAGTACTTTAGACGATTATTAAACCTTGCTTTAAATTTCAAAAAAGAAGCCACGAATTACTGTGGCTTCTTTCTATAAGTGGTTGTATAAACCACCTTTTTTTAGAAATCAAAATCGATCTCTTCAAAGTCTAGATCGTCAAGAGAATAACCTTTTGAGGCGTCTTCCTTAGAGCTAGCATCACCTATAACCTCGAATTCGTCGATAAATAGCCAGAACTGGGAAGAAGCTTTCAACGCTACATATCTTACTTTCTCGCCCTTAATCTTAAATTCATATTTATTGAGGTAAGTACCTTCTCTGGGTAGATCATCTTCAGTATATTCTTGGTAATCAATTGCTTTCCATCTCTTACCATCTTGAGATACTACTAAACTTAGCATTTTAGGTAGTAAGCAACCGACTCCATCTTCGTTTAAGAAGTTGGCAAAAACTGTGTCAACTTTGTAAACATCCTTTAGATCGATAATCCAAATCATAGGATCTTGTCCGTTATAACCGACAAAATCTGGACTACTATACCTAATAGCACTACTATATACACCATCAGTTAGTTTAGCATCATCTTGGTAAGTAGGATTAGCTTCGCGATTAACAATGTACTCTTTTTTCAGAGCTAAATTTGTTGGTGCTGCTAAAACTGCACTTGCCAAAACTAAAACCAGGAACATAGCCATAAAGATATTTTTCTTCATTTTCAAGACACCCCCAATTTATAATGAACCGAAATCCAGTTATTATAATCATCTGTTATTAAGAAATACTAGTAAATTCTTTATCTCCAGATGGCTTTAACCTGAATTTCGATTTCACCCAACTTACTAGCCTAATGCTTTTATATAACAGTTAGACTATCAATTTGAAAATTCTTCATAACCCCTTTTTCTTTTATTATTCCATTAGAACGTTGGTTTTCCTGCTAGAAAATGTATTTAAAGCAAAAAATGCTAAAGAAAGTTGGCTCAACTGAACTGTACGGTCATTAAGTTAAATTAAAGGGGTTTCGTTTACTAACTAATCTAGACCTACTAAATATCTATCTACTCCAGCATGATAGATTATCTAAAATCATATCATTTTACCTTTAATTTGTAGATAGTGTTGTAACCACGTATAACCTAGATCCATCGCCTTTTTTTCTGGATCATGACCACTATGATGGTTGTAAAGACCAATATAATCTTCTCTACCAAATAAAGCATATACCTTTTTAGCTGCATTAATGTAATACCAGCTTTGATTATTATCGGCAAAATCTCCTGCTATTAATAATAAAGGTCTTGGTGCAATTAAGCCAAGTATTTGGTGGTTATCCAGGTCAAAACCTGGTTCTTTAATCTCTGCACCTAAATACCAAGGAGCATCCCAGTTACAATAAGAGAGCCCGATACCTAATTCACTAACCACGGTAGCTTTTATACGCTGGTCAAAAGCAGTAGCATAGAGAGCCATCTTGCCCCCTAAAGAATGCCCCATTGCACCAATAGCATTTGTATCTACATAAGGTAGACTCGTAAGGTAATCAAGTACTCTGTTAGCATCAAAAGCAATCTTTCCAAGTCCTTTTAAATTCGGGTATAACTTGTTTATTCTAGCAACACCATCTAAATATTCATTACCAAATCCTTGGTAAAACCAGCGCATTACTTGGACTACAAAACCTCTTTTAACTAATTCGCGGGCAAAAAACCGGTTAGGTGTATTCATAAAATGTTTTCCCCCACGGTCTTCGCCAATCATGGTATCAACATCGTAATAAAAAACTAAAACTGCTGCATTTTTTGGTTTAAGTTTTTTAGGGATTAAAAGATAAGTTTTCTCAAAGTAGTCAGGTTCTGTCTGAATATAAACAGTCCTTCCCTTATAAATATCGCTTTCTTCCCATTCACCTTCTAGATATTTAGGTTTAAATGGTGTAAAAGGTGGATACCCGAGAAAATTCTGCCAATTATTTCTGATGGCTGCACTTTTGCTTTCCCAAGTCGCTATTGTTTCTCCAGGAGCAACCAATTGAAGAGAACCCTGATTTGCAAAATCTGCTGGAACATTATTAATTAACTTTTGCCATTCCATATTTATCACCCCAAAAAAATGGCGAGGTTAGTCGCCACTTTAGAAAACTATATTTGTTAATCAAATTAAAAAGTTTAAACCCCTTATAAGTTAGACGATATATACTTTTTTCCCTTCACTTAGGAACCAAAATCGATAAAATCAAATTCTATCTCATCAAGAAAAACGCCATTAGGTGCTTTCTGTTTAGACGAACTATCACCCCAGACCTCAAATTCGTCCATAAATAACCAAACCGAACTACCTGCTTTTAAAGCTATATAGCGTGCTTTTTTATTAACTTTTTCAAAAGTATACTTAAAGGTAATCATCTTTTCTTGGGGTAGTTCTCTATACTTAAAAGCCACTTGATTTATAAAAGTCCATTTTATTCCATCTTCAGATACAGCTAAGGCTAACCCATTGGGTATATAAACTCCTGCTTCAAAATCTTTGAGAAAGTTACTAGCGACGTTCTCAATTTGGTAAACATCTTTTAAGTCAACTACTATAACCTGTTGTTTACTAGTAGTACCTACCCAACCAGGACTTTTATAACCAATACTGGCAAACTTGCCATCAGTAAGTTTAACTCCATCATCCGGATAACTCGGATCAGCATTATCCTTGAAGATATATTCCTTATTTATAGCTAAATTAACTGAAGCTGCTGAGGCACTGAATATGGCAATAAGTGTTATAAGCAAAACCGCTATTAGCTTACGCATACCCTTCACCCTCCTATTAAATTATGAACTAATTTCCCTTTCTTGCTTATTTATTCCATTGATATAAATAAACTCCTTCCCCTAATTGAGTTAATTTGCAACAAAATATAAACTATGAAATTGCTAAATGATTTAGCCTCCAAGATCAATTGAACACTTGATCTTAATATAATAATGCCCCCTTACAATAAACATTTCTTACTGTTTACTATAAGGGGGACAATAAAAGCCGCTCTACTTATTAAAACTACAATTGACTAGAATTGATATACTAAAACCTTATCTATCTCTACAAAATGAGTTAAAGATAGAAATACTCCACCTTTAGCATAACTCTTTTCTTCATCAGTAACTTCAGCAACTAACTCGCCATCATGATAATAGCTAAGTTTATTGCCTTGAATAACAATTACTACAGTCATCCAGCCACTTTCAGGTACAAGGTAAGCTTTAGCAGGTGTAGGAGCTAAGGTAGCAGATTTACCTTTATCTTTTCCATGCCAAGCTGAAAGTTCATAACTGTAAGAAGAAGTATTTAAACCATAACCATGGCTCCAATGTTCTTCACCGTTTCTAACATGGACTCTGAAACCAACAGCACCCGTCTCTGGCTTAGAAGTAACCCTAGCTCTTACAGCTATCGCACCATCAACTATTTCAAAATCTTTTAACTTCAAACCAGAATTACCAGCATTTTTCCTGGAAAGAACGCCGTTTTTAACTTCGAGTGCACCTTTGGTAGTTATGGCCCATTTGTTATATTCGTAGTCTTCTTCTTCAACCCATTTGTTTAGATCGTTTAGATCATCAACTAAAACTGGTTTTTTGTCTTTTAATATACCAGGTAGCTTTAGATCAGCAACTGCTTTTTCATAACCAAGATCAATGTTGAAATTAACTACTTCAGGCTCGCTAGTTTTCTTTACATAGAAGAAAGCTCCACCCGCAACTAACAAAGCAGCTAGAATCGAGATGATCACTACCGCAGTTTTACTTTCCACAATATAACCCCCCTCATAAAATGGCTTTATTAGAATTATACGTCAATAATTAATCTAAATCCTTCTCGTTCAAAGGGGGATATTTTAGAAATTACTACTTAAAAAGAACCACCAAGAGAAACTTCAACAGCTTGAAACTTTATGGGTGTGTTGTTTGTATCATAGGTAATATTATAAACGTAACTACCAAATACACCTCTATATAATTCCAAAGATAGTTTTGCATCTATTCGGGAACGAGCATTCGTTAGATCGTTTAGTTGAATGTAGTTAGTTTGGGTGTAAGAAGCTTCAGCTTGTCCCTTCCTACCTAATGTTGCAACAAATAGTTCCGGTCCAATCACTGCTTTACCAGTTAAAGTTGGAATAGGTTCCTTATCACCGACTAACATATTTTCATATTTCAAACCAATATTAATAGCATCATTCATAATTTGGAAACCAGCTTCGGCTAAATAACCTGCAGATTTGACATTTGGGAAGAACAGTTCTTTACCAACATCTTCATATTGCCAATTATAAATCGCAGGTTGGAATCCTGGGGCAAAATTACGATATTCACCTCTTAGATAGAGGGGGCCAAAAGAAGCACGAGCACCAACAGAATAGCCTCTTGCCTTATTAGCTAACTCTGCACCTTGCCAATATAGGACCAAAGGACGAACTATAGGCATCGAAACATCAACACCGTAAGCATAAGGCATGCTGTAGTTCTCTCTAACTTCATTGATATAAATAAACCCTAGAGATATACCTTTAATAAAACCAGGTAAATATTGGTTACCATATAGAGGTCTTATATAAGGATTTAGAGCATATATTTCTGGTTTCAGAGCATTATTTACCATCAAATGAGCTCCAGCGTAACCAATATCAAGACTTAGATCTACACCTAAACGTCTAATATCAGCTTTGATCTCCTCTGAATTAAGATTTCTATAGCCATCCATTAATAGACCATTAGCTACAGTAACATTATTTAGTTCGCCTAAGCGAATATAGAATGGGTCTCCAAGTCTACCCCAACGTACATACCTAACAATATTAGCAACAGACTTGGTAAAGCTAAATTGATCATTTTCTTGCCAATCCTCAACACGGATACCATTTTGGTTAAAGTTCAAGGTAAAAGAAAGACCAAATCCAAGTTTACCTAAATCAATATCGGGACGAAAACTCAAAGAGCCATAATATTGATCATTTATTTCCTTAACTCCTACACCTAGTTGCCATTCGCTTGCTTGGGCAAAAATAGTCACTGTTAACAGGCAAGTTAAAAGCAAAACTAAAGAAAGTTTTTTCACTTTTATAACCTCCAACTTTAATTGATCCATTTAATAACTTCAGTTAATTTGAAATGCGATGATATTGGGTTATTAGCTATATGCGAGAAAATACCTGCTGTTTTAATTTAACTACACCGATAAATAGGTAGCTTTCCCTAGTTTTCTACCTATTTATTTTTTAAAATGCAAACAGTAGGACGTCGTTTTGACGTCCTACTGTTTACGTCTGGTCAAGACTCGTTAACTGGCTATCAAAGATGTCGAGCATACAATCATCTTGTTCCATAGCCCAGTGCTGACAATAACTGCAGCTGACATCACCTTCGACTATAAACCCTCTTAACATTGCTTCGCAAGGCTCGAACTCACTACAGGTAAGTGCTATGGCCATGCGTTGCTGTTCATCGGACAAGGCTTACACCCCTGAATCTAGTATTACCACTTTATTGATAATTCTTTCCTAGCATCCAGAGCAAGAACCACAAGAGCCAGAAGAGCAGCAAGATTTAGTAGTTGAGCCGCCTTGTTTGGCTGGAACTGCAAATTTAGAAAACTTTTTCTTTAATTCGCTGCTACCACATTGAGGACATTTTATAGTTTCTTCCTGAGATCGGACAAGTAATTCAAAAGCGTGTCCACATTTTTCGCAGATAAATTCCCTTAATGGCACGGGAATCCCGTTGCAAGAGACCTTTCTAAATTCATAAGTTCTACAAAGTTTTAAGTTATTAACTTAAACATCCTTTTCTTAATCAAGAGAGCTTACAAATTTAGTTAAATAAGTTTATTTCCCTTACAACGGTTTTCACCATCCTTTCTTTTCAACGTCTAGATTTTAGCACTTTTTAGGTATTAATCCTTTTAACTTTTTAAATAACCAGTTTTAGTAATTGCTGGCATAATTTAACGAGTTTCGTGAAATTTTGGAAGTGCTAATTTCAATTAGTGCTAGTCAATTATTGTTGCTTTAGCACCATTTTGCAAACCAGCTGCATTAGCTTCATCAGTATCAATGTGCATTTCTAGGGCAAAATCATCACGTACACGTACAACTACATTATCAAAAACAATGCTTCTTTCGCCTTCTGTGCGCACACTAACCTTCTGTTTATCTTTTAGGCCAAACTTCTTAGCATCATCTGGGTGCATATGAATATGTCTAGCAGCTACAATTACACCCTCATTAATAGTTATTTCACCTTTAGGTCCAACTATTTTCACACTACCAGAACCAGCAATATCTCCAGATTCTCTAACAGGAGCTTTTACACCAATTGAAAAACAATCGGTTAAAGCTAATTCAACTTGAGTTTGTGCTCTTACAGGTCCTAATATTCTTACACTAGGAAAACTTCTCTTAGAACCGACTACTTCTACACATTCCTCAGCAGCAAATTGTCCTGGTTGAGATAAAGGTTTCTTTTCTGTAAGTTTATAACCAGTACCAAAAAGTACCTCTAAGTCTTTTGCAGATAAATGTACATGACGGGCGCTAACGCCAACGGGAATTATTTTTTCCATTTTAAATCACACGCCAAAACCCTTGAAGGTTTTAGCTACTCCTTTCTTTACAACATATACTGGCAAAAGTACTGGTAAGATAATATCTTCCAGTACCACCTGATTTTATTCTACTATAGCAGAGTTTTCTCCTGCTTAATTCTTTGCAAGTTTCCTCTCTATCTCTGAAACAATACAATAGGGGGGTGAATAGGTGAGTTTAATTATTGGCGACTACTATGGCAATCCAGAAAAATTAAAAAACGAATTGGGGTATTATCCACATAAAATAGAACCGGTGGGTCTACGTACACCAGACGAGATGCCCACCGGTTATGACCCTCTTGGATTTGCCAGAATAATGGGACGCCTTGTGCTTACCATGCCCTCTACTGGTGCATTATTAATTGGTAACAGCACAACTGTAGACATGAGTCTCATCGACGGTCCACCCATAGAACCAGCAGGCCACTATCGTTATGCCTTTAAAATTCCTAAAGATAAACTCGATGAGGCTGTAAAACTCCTTGAAGATCGAGGCGACATACGCTTAATCAAATATTAACACCAAAAATACCTGCCACTGTACCTACACCTAAGGTAATTAACGATCTGACAATCTGATTAAATATGGGTTCACCAATTGACCAATGCACCGCTAAGCTTATGGCCGCTAAAATCAAGGCTAACGAAAAGCCAATTAACCAGCCTTGCCCAGCGGCCTTCTTTGCAGCAAAAACTGCCGCCACGGCTACAATTAAATAGTGAGAGATATCGTAAACGAAGCGGCCAAGATCCCAAACACTAGTGACATTAATAATACCAAATACTAGTGAAACTAAAAGATATAGAACTAACGCTAAAACAATTCCGGATAAAACACAGTAGGATTGGCGCATTTTCCCACCTCCTAAGGTACATTACGCCAGCCTGCAGTGTATTATTCTTCTGTTTGTAGTTCGGTTTTTTTCAAATTTAATACCTGATACTCGAGATGTTCTGGTAACCTTGTTACCCAATATCCCCAATCATGAGTCCCAGGAAAAACTTTAAAGATATGATCGATACCCAACCTTTTCAAAGTCGTGTGATAAGTTAAGTTTGTATCATAAACATAATCACTTAACCCTACGTCGAACATAATACGTGGCCTTCGCCTAGACGTTTTTATTTTGTCTGCCAGATATACTGCTGAATTATTATTCCAAACTTCGGGATGTTGATAAACCTCACCTAAAACATCTTTTTTACCAGCTGTATTAGGTAAAAGTCGCAGATCTAACACTCCACTCATAGAACTAGCAACCCCAAATAGGTCCGGATATTTGCTGGCTAAGACAATAGCTCCATGACCCCCCATAGACATTCCTGCTATACCCCGTCCTCGATAACTATTTATAGTACTATAGTTTGCATCAATAAAAGGCACCAGTTCTTTTACAAAATAACTTTCGTATTGTGATTCTGGTTTTACTGGACTGTCCACCAACCAGGAAGTTTCTAGGTCAGGCGTGACAATTATTAGTTCATATTGTCTCGATAATTCGTATAGTTTAGCATCAGCTTTATGCCAAGTCAAATAGCTACCATTGGCACTATGCAGCAAATATAAAACTGGGTAGCGTTTTTCTTCGGTATAATCTCTGGGTAAAATAACAGCAAGCTTTTTCTCCTTGCTTAAAATATTTGATTGATGGTTTAACTCTATAAACCTTTCTTGAGCTTTAATGTTAATACTCCAAAGGAATAATAAAGATAAACTAAGCAAAACAGGGCCTATTCTCTTCACTATACATCACCTTTAACATCTTTATTTTTGTAGCTAACCTGAGTAATGAGCAATGTAAAACGTTTTCTAACTAATAAAACATCCTTTAAAAAACAGGTCTCAACTATTTTAATACCTTAATTAAAGTATTAATAGTGAGAGACCTGTTCTTGGACTGTAATTAATGCTATTGGGAATTAACTTGGCTTTTTACCCAATTAACGATTACTTGTAGAGCTACTCCGTCAAGACGATTACCATTTAAAACAAAATCAGCATAAGCTTTTGTAGGCAAGGTATAGATTTGTTCCTGATAACGTGCTGATTCTAAATAATAAGTAGCAATCTCTTCCTGATCCCAACCAAAAATACGCATATTGCGTTTGATTCTTCGATACATTCTTTCGTCAGCGTCTAATTCAATAAAGATTTTGAGATCAATTTTAGCGCGCAATTCAGGCCAGTAATAGATAATATAACCATCTAAAATAATTACATCGAGATCATCTCTTTTTAGAGCTTTTGTAAAATCGGTTAGATATCTATCTTTATCGAGTGCATCAGGATGGTTATAGTCATCGTATTCTTTACCAGATAAAGGCGAAATCATTTTAGGCAAATTAGCCTTATAATAAAAATCGGTGTGAAAAGATTGAAGATTAAAGGTGGTTAACTCTTTTGTAAGGAGGTTGGTAAAAGTAGTTTTTCCGGAGGCTGTACCTCCTGCTATACCAATTACGTAAGGTTTGGATAAATTCCTCACAAATGCTCCTCCTAATTCGAGTGATATTAATGATTAAGACTTTAGAAATTTATTCCTCCTCTTTAGGTATAGGTTTGCGGAGGCTTTTTACATGAAAAGCTAAATGTTCTGGCAAATGACCTAACCAAAATTCCCAAGTATGGTTGCCAGGATAGACCTTGAAAGTATGTTCTATACCCAGAGAATAAAGCTTAAGGTGATAATCAAGATTAGTCTTATAAAAGACATCAGAAAACCCAATATCAAACATAATCTTCGGTTTACGTCTAGACTTTTTCAAAGAATCAGCCAGAGTAACTGCGCTATTGTTTACCCAGAGGTCAGCGTTTGCTTTGGGATCACCGAAGATTTCTTTTTTACCAGTAACAT
The DNA here is from genome assembly GCA_002399235.1 of Firmicutes bacterium UBA4881. GTDB lineage: Bacteria > Bacillota > DTU065 > DTU065 > DTU065 > UBA4881. The sequence goes on from DHDH01000028.1 coordinate 94,562, forward strand.
CACCTAACGGAACTAAATCAAGAACACCACTAGTGGAACTAGCCGAACCAAATAGATCAGGATGTTTTGAAGCTAAAGTAATCGCTCCATGGCCTCCCATAGATAATCCAGCGATAGCTCTACCACGAAAAGTATCGATAGTATTATAATGAGCATCCACATAGGGGATTAAATCTTTTATTAAATAAGATTCATAATTAGATCCTTTTTTAATCTCACTATCTACATACCAGGAATTTTCACCATCAGGAGTTACAATAATTAGCTCATAATTTTTAGCTTCTTTTTCTAAAATGCCATTTTTATGCCAATCGACATAGCTACCACTAGCTCCATGTAAGAGATATAGTACAGGATAGAGGGTCTCATCGTTATAATTTTCAGGTAGAATAATACGAAATGTTTTTTCTTTACCAAGACTATCACTATAATGGGTTACCTCTAACATTTGGGCTGTGCCTCCTAAGGCGATTATCAAAACCATACAGATAACGATAATCTTTTTCATAGCTATTCTCCCTTTAAGAAGGTGCCGCGGGTAAGCAGCACCTTGTCTTTTAGTTATTATTTTCGTCAGCTTTTTTATACTGAGCAATAATTTTCTCTGTTACCATAGCCGGAAGTTCCTCGTAATGGTCTAGAGTGCTAGTGAACTGACCCCACCCCTGAGTCATTGCTCGCAATTCTAGAGCAAACCGGAACATCTCGCTCATTGGTACTAATGCTTTAACTACTTGTTGGCCATCAACAGGTTCCATACCTAAAATTTTACCACGTTTTTTGTTGAGTGTTCCCATGACATCACCCATATACTCATCGGGAACTATAACTTCGACGTTCATAATAGGCTCTAAAAGTATAGGTTTGGCTTCAACAAAACCCTTTTTAAAAGCCATTGAGGCAGCGATCTTGAAGGCCATTTCTGAAGAGTCTACATCGTGGTAGGAACCATCGAAAAGGCTAACTTTAATATCAACTACAGGATATCCAGCTATAACACCATCTACCATGGTTTCCCTTACGCCTTTTTCGACTGCTGGGATATATTGTTTGGGAACTGAGCCACCAAAGATGTTGTCCTCAAAAACAAAACCTTCGCCAAGAGGCATTGGTGATAGCTCTAACCATACATGACCATACTGACCCCGGCCACCACTTTGTTTTTTGTGTTTGCCTTCAACCTTTGTACTACTTTTAATAGTTTCTCTATAAGGTACTTTTGGATCTTCTAGTTCCATCTCTACCCCAAATTTCTTTTTAAGACGGCTAGCAATAATTTCCAAATGGAGGTCTCCCATACCCGAAAGGAGGAATTCATTGGTTTCTTTACTCTGTTCCAAAGAGATCGTTGGATCTTCTTCAGCCAAGCGCAATAAACCACTTGCGACTTTATCTGTATCGCTTTTACCCTTAGGATAAACAGCTAACATAAGAACTGGTTTAGGAAACATAATTTTATTAAAGAAAACTTGCTTATCTTTATCGCATAATGTATCAGAAGTAGCTGTGAACTGTAACTTAGCAACACCACCGATATCGCCAGCTACTACTTCACTAGTAGGAATCTGTTCTTTTCCTTGCATGTAAAAGAGCTGTCCTAGTCTTTCGGTTTCGCTTCTTGTAGAGTTATAGATCTGACTGTCAGATTTTAAGGAGCCACTATATACCTTAAAAATTGTCATCTTACCAACATAAGGGTCGGCAAGGGTTTTAAATACCAAAGCAGCAGTTTGTTTGCCATCTGGAGTTAACTCCACTTCCTTACCACCACTAGTTACTTTAACCTTATCTGTTGGTGCTGGCATACCATAAACTAACATATTAAGGAGTGGCTGTAGGCCAATACTTAGCTCAGCAGAACCACAAGCTATTGGAAAAACTTCTTTGTTAGCAGCGCCAACACGTAAACAGCGTTTAATATCGTCAGAAGAAATCTCTTCGCCATCTAAATACGCCATTAATACCTCATCATCAGCAACTGCTACTGCTTCAACCAGTTCGGCATGACGAGCTAAGGCTTCATCCTTAAGCTCTGCCGGAATCTCTTCTTCAACCACCTCATTACCTCTTTGGTAATAAGCTTTCATAGTTACTAAATCAACAACACCCTTAAAATCAGTAAAACTACCAATAGGAATATTAATTGGTACTACTTTGTTGCCAAGTTTATCCCTGAGTTCGGCGTAGATCTTTTCAAAAGAAGCATTTTCTTTATCCATTTTATTGATAAAGATCATCCTAGCTAAATTCTTTTCTTCAGCTAGCTTCCAGGTTGTAAAGAAACCAACTGGTAGCTGATCTGGAGCAGCAACAACACTCAGAGTGCCTTCAGCAACACTTAAGGCAGCAACAACTTCACCCACGAAATCAAAGAAGCCTGGAGTATCGAGAAGATTGATCTTTGTTTCTTTCCACTCACAGGTTGCTAAGGCTGTGGAGATAGAAATTGTTCTTTTGATCTCTTCAGGATCAAAATCAGTTACTGTGTTACCTTCATTGATGGAACCCTTGCGCTTAGTTGCTCCGGCACGGTAAAGAAGCGCCTCTGTTAAGAGTGTCTTTCCCACTCCACCATGGCCAATAATTGCGACATTTCTGATCTGGGAAGTTTCGTACTTTTTCAAACCCTTCTCCCCCTTTTGGCAGTAAGACTAAAACCACAGTTACTGTGTCTCTTCAAAACTTCTGCAAAACTCTGATTTTCCCTTTGACTTAGGCAAAAAACTTGGTAAAGATTACCTTAAATAAATTTCAAATATGGTTATTATTCTGACGAAAGCTTGTAGCTACTTCTATTCTATTCTTTCAAACGGAGAAGTAGAGCCATATTCTTTCATGACCATTTTAAAATCACTCCATGTTGGCACCTTCAGCTTGGGGTTTCTTAAAAGTGCAGCTGGGTGATAGGTGCAAAGGACCTTAATTTCGCCAAATGTATGCCATTTACCACGTAGATTTTGCAAAGAATCGTTAACTTCTAATACTGCTCTAGCTGCAGTTAAGCCAAGACAAACAATTAAATCAGGTCTGATAGCCGCAATCTGCAGATCAAGCCAGGGTTTGCAAGTAGCTATCTCGTCAGCTTCTGGTGTCCTATTACGAGGTGGACGACATTTTACAACATTAGCTATATAAATCTCATCTTTATTTATTCCAGAAGCAAGTAATATTTTATCCAAAAGTTGTCCAGCTGAACCAACAAATGGAAGTCCTTTTTCATCTTCTTCTTGACCTGGACCTTCACCAATTAACATTAACCTAGCTTCCGGGTTACCTTCGCCCGGAACTACCTGCTTAGCTCCTTCGCGCAAACGACAGAGGTGACATTCTTTAGCGTTTTTTGTTATTTCAGCTATGGTTAGCATCTAAACCACCCTCTGCTTTTAATCTATTTTTAATTTGGGGCACAGCCTTGAGAGCAGCTTGTTTACCCAACTCAATCAGTAGTTCAGCTTTATCGAACTCCATACCACCAATATGATGTTCCTTAAGAGGTTCAATAATAATGGCCTCGTTTAACGGCTGGTTTTCAAAGATTTTAAAGCCCATTATATCAGTCATGTTAAGTAAAACATCGATTAATCCTTCTGGTTCAGCTCCTGCTGTTGGTCGTTTCATCACATTAACGCCTATAACGATATCGACACCAGCTTCCCAAAGTACATCCATGGGTACAGGATCGACCACCCCACCATCAACTAGCAATCTTCCTGCGTATCTTTCTGGCACAAAGACCCCTGGTACGGAGATACTGGCTCTGATACCTTTTACAAGATCCCCGTTATCATGAACCACTCTTTCTCCTGTAGCTATATCTGAAGAGATGGCAGCAAAAGGTTTGGGTAATGCTTCGATGTTTTTTATTTTTAACATCCGTTTTAGCATTGCTTCAATCCGATAACCATCGATAAGTCCTTTTTTCGGTGGTAAGACAAAATCTAATGTAGAAACTATATGTTGCTTATTTATCGCTTTGGCAAATTTACCTAAAAAATCTGGTTCCCAACCAGATAAATACAAGCCTCCAACTAAAGCACCCATAGAAGTTCCCGTTATTACATCAATTGGTATTCCCTCTTGTTCAAAAACCTGCAATAAACCTATATGCGATAAGCCTCTAGCCGCACCACTGCCTAAAGCAAGACCCACAAGTGGACGTTCTTTAATTTCTTTTAAGGCTGCAACTTTTTGGGTAAACACTTCCATTAATCCAGTTCCTGCTACTAAAATAGAGACAATCATATCCTCTAAAAGATAATTCCTTCATCTTCGTGCCCTTAAAAAATAAATCAATAATTCTACTAACCTTACTTTTACACTCTGAAGGTCGTTCTACCTGGCTAACCAAAGTTATTTCTCTTAAAATTACTAACTGATCGCTTTTAACCCCTTAACAAACACTCAGTTCTTAGTTATTTTTTATACTTTGGCTAGTTTAAGGATATTTGTCTAATAGCAGGTACACCCCCTTTTTATAGTTTTTTTCTTTTACGTTTTCGTGTCTTTCTCGAATGTTTTCTTAGTTTTTTAACACTTTTTAAGAAAAGCCAGGACTTCGGTGTCCTGGCTTTTTGCGTTCAATAAATTAAATAGCATCTGACTCGAAACTGGTGCCGGTCAGACAACTACCTGGCAGGCTCACTTTAGGTGAATCTTCCCTAAAAACTGCTGTGAATCCTGCTAATTACTTTATTTAACCATAATTAATAATTCAATTATTATCCTCTTTAGTTATTAACTGCTTGACCTTAGCTAATAGATCTTTGGAACTGATGGTTTCCTTAGCATTATTTAATAACCAAAGTGGTATCTCTGGTCTTTCTTGATATAGAGAAAGTTTTAATTTATCAGCGTTTTCCAGGCACATACCAATAACTAAGACTAGGGCATCATCTTTTAGAGCTGTCTGAACCTGTTGTGGATTACCTGCTAAATGGACTCTGTAACCATACGATTCTAATACTGTTCGATAAACAACGCTAGCTTGTGAGCACTGGTCCACTAGCAAGATAGCTTTTTTCATTGTTGCTCCTCCCTACAATGTCTAAGTCTTAGCATTAAGATTATACATTAAGGGTTACATTCCTTTTATTCTGAATCATTTCATGTTTATTTTTACTTAATAGAACTAATGGTTTAGTCTGAGAAACGTTTTTCTAGGGTTTGGGGGAAAAATTTAGTTTGGTAAATCGACTTTTTGTTTATTATGAGCACATAAGCTTAAAAAAGCTTTTATCCTTGATGGTATACCATCAATTCCTGGTAAGGACAATCCGCCTCCGCCTAAACAGCCACTAGGACAGGCATGTATCTCAACTAGATCAAGCTTTTCTAGTTTGGCTTTATCTGATAACAATTTATTTGCTTTACCTAGGTTATCACAAGCTAGACAATGAATTACCTCGTCATTTATTTTAATAGTTTTCTCCCGAAACTCTTTTGCACATAAAAGCTCCTTCTCTAAATCTTCTCCAGTAGAGACTCCTAAGGTAGAGACTAGACCTCCTGCCACTTCTAAAACTCCCAAAAAGGGGTTAGCATTTATAAAGGGATTAGCAATATCTTCTGCGGCGAGTCTCTCATATTCGACACCTGCTGTTTGCAACATTCGGAGAAGTTCTCTTGTAGTTAGCACAGCATCTACATCTCTTAGACCATCACTACCCATTTCCAACCGTGCTGCTTCATATTTGGCTGCTGTACAAGGACGAATAGCAACAACAAAAAGATCTTTGGGGTTAAAACCATTAGTTCTGGTAAACTCCGTTTTAATTAAATCCCCTGCTATTTGTTGAGGTGATTTAATCCGGCTTAAATTAGCAACTAACTCTGGGTAAGATTGTTCAACCAATTTAACTACACTAGGGCAGAAAGAGGAAATTAGAGTGCCACTACCTTCTTTTTTGTTTTTTAATAGTTCGTTAGCTAGTTCCTTTCGATAAATGTCATTAGCTAAACTTAGATCTAATACATAATCAAAACCTAAACGTTTTAAAGCTGCGGTAATTTGACCCTCAACATGAATTAGTGAACTTTTATTTCCCATTACAAAATCAATTTTTGCTGCTGGTGAAACCAAAGCAATTACCTTTTTACCTGGATCATGAATTGCTGCCCAAACATGTTTTAAAGCGCTCCGCTCTCTTAGAGCTCCCGTTGGGCAAGTGAGAACACATTGGCCGCAAAAAACACATTCTGAATCTTTCAGTTCCAGGCTAAAAGCAGTGTCTATAGTGGTTTCGAAGCCACGTTTAGCAAAATTTATTGCGCCAATTTGTTGTCTATCGATACAAGCCCGCAAACAACGGCCACAGAGAACGCATTTATTAGGATCTCTTTCTATAGCAACACTAGATAAATCAAGCGAACGGGAACGTTTTTTCCCTAAATAACGTCTTTCTCTAATACCAAATTCGCTGGCTAGTTTTAGTAGCTCACAATCGCTATTGCGGATACAAATTAAACAATCATCAGGATGATTGGCAAGAAGTAGTTCCACAACAGTTTTACGTGCTCTTCGTACTCTCTCTGAATGAGTATAGATAACCATACCCTCTTCAACAGGATAAGCGCAAGCTGGCACTAATCTTTTTTTACCAACAACTTCTACTACACAAATCCTACAGTTTCCCGATGGAGCTAATCTACTTAAATGGCAAAGAGTAGGGATGGAAATTCCATTTTCTTTGGCAGATTCTAAAATAGTCTGCCCTTTTTTAGCTGCTACAGCTAGATCATTGATGGAAATCTTAATTGTATCCATGCACCTGCTCCCCCCTTAAGAGATAATAATAGCTGAAAAGGAACAGAATTCTAAGCAAATGCCACAACGAGTACATCTGTCTGCCAAAATAAAGTGGCTGTGTTTACGTTCGCCCACGATTGCTCCTTCGGGGCAACGTTCTAAACAGACAGAACAACCTTTACATAAATCAGCATCTATACGGTAAGTGAGCAAGCCTTTGCACTGTTTGGCTGGGCATTTTTGGCTAAAAATATGGGCTTCGTATTCTTCACGAAAAAATTTCAAACTTGAAAGAACTGGATTAGGTGCACCTTGGCCTAAACCGCATGCTGAAGTATCAGCGATCACCTGGGCTAACTTTTCTAATTGACTAAGGGTCTGATAGCGTTTCAAACCATTTTCAGTTCCTAAATTGTCTCTAGTAACGATGCTATCTATGATCTCTAAAAGTCGATAAATTCCTTCTCGGCAAGGAATGCAGCGACCACAAGACTCTTTGCTCATAAACTCCAGATTAAACCTATTGAGAGCGACAATACAGGATTCATCATCAATAACTACAATGCTCCCTGACCCTAAAGATAGGCCTAGTGCTTCTAAAGAATCATAATCCATGGGTGTATCTAAAAAAGAAGCCGCTAAAAAGCCTCCCGATGGTCCTCCTACCTGAGCTGCTTTAAACGGACGATTACTACGCAATCCTCCGCCTAAATCAAAGATAATCTCCCGTAACGACATCCCAAAAGGTACTTCAATATAGCCTACTTGCCTCACTTTGCCTGCGAGAGAAAAGATCTTCGTACCAGGACTTTTTTCACTACCTATCTCGCGGTATTTTTCCACTCCTAAGTTTAGAATGGCGGGGATATTGGCTAAAGTCTCACAATTATTAACTAAGATTGGTTTTCTCATTTCTGTGGGATAAGGAGGTCTGGGCTTTGGCATACCCCTTTCACCAGCTAAAGTAGCTATCAGTGCAGTTTCTTCACCAGCTACAAAAGCTCCTGGACTAATTTCTAGATTAACATTAAAGTTAAAGCCACTTCCTAAAATATTTTTTCCTAAAAGTCCTGCTTGGTTCAACGTTTTTATAATCTGAGTGAGATGCGAAATAGCTAAATCATAGTTACCTCTAACATATATTATACCTTGCTCAGCTCCACCACAGAAAGCTGCGATCATTAGTCCTTCAAGTACAGAAAGTGGATCACTTTCTAAAAGAGCACGGTTAGTAAACGCAGCGGGATCACTTTCATGTCCATTAGCAATAACTAGCTTAGGTTTCGCTCCTTCACGAAATTGACGCCACTTCTCGCCAGTTAAAAAACCAGCTCCACCTCTACCCCGGAGTCCTGAATCTATAACTGTTTTTATAATTTTCTCGGGATCTTTTTCTTTTAGAACTTCGTTAAAAGCTGTA
>DHDH01000028.1:102848-108101 GCA_002399235.1 Firmicutes bacterium UBA4881
TCGTTAAAAGCTGTAAAACCGCCCTGTAAAATATAAGCTTCTAATGAAGTAGGATCTATAATACCTGCATTTTTCATAATCAAGCGTTTTTGCTTGCCAAGGATTATCTCATTTCCCTTAGCAAAATTACTATTTCCTGGTTTATAAAAATCCCTTCCCCAGACATACTCCTCGGGCAAAATATCTTTTTCAAGATAAAGATCGATTATATCTGAGGCTTTTTCTACATTAACCCTAGAAAAGATAACCGTAGTTTTGCCTGGTTTTTTAACTCTAACTAGCACTTCTTCACTACAAAAACCCAAGCAACCTGTTTTTTTCACATAAGCTTGATAACCTCTTCGCTTCAGTTGTCTTTGAAAAAAATTATATACTTTCTGGGCACCTGCTGCTAAGCCACAACTCGCCATACCTATAGTGACATAAACAACATCTTCTGCTTCTTCGTTAACACATAACTTTTGTTTTTCCTTCTCTTGTTGGCAACTTTTACTGTCATGGCAAAGAGGTCCAGTTTTGAGGCAAATAATAAAATCAACACAAGGGTGCTCGGGTGAATGAGTACAAAGATGGCAACAAGGTTCTAATAAACTTTTCATCTAACTCACTCCCTAGCCTCATATTCTCTAAGTAAGCGAACAATATCCTTTGGTTGCAGTCTGCCATATATTGTGCCACCAAACCTTACTACTGGAGCTAATGCACAAGCTCCCAGGCAGGAAACAGTCTCTAAGGTAAAGAGTTTATCTTTACTAGTTTCACCTGCCCTAATACCTAATTCAGCTTCTAAGGTTCTTAAAAGGTCGTTGCCACCTCGCACATAGCAACCAGCTCCAGTGCATACTTCGATATGTATCTTTCCTGGTGGTTCGAGACGAAATTGGTTATAAAAAGTGATAATACTATAGAGTTGACCTAATGGTACTTGCAGGTAGTAACTAACTATAGATAACATTGAGTTTGGTAAGTAACCGTATTTTGTTTGGATGGTTTGGAGGAGTGGAATTAAAGCTTTAGGCTTACCTAAAGGATAAGCCTCTAATATAGCTTTAAACTCTTGGTTAATTGTATCTAAGGGATTAGTTGAACAAAAACACTTTTTCTCCATATTAGCACTCCTTTCACCATCTAATATCCATATTACGTTTTCTTAAATGCAAAGAGAGCCACTTATTGATTTCGCATCTAAATAAATAAGACCTTTTTTGACATAAAAAAAACGCCCCTTAAAGGACGTAAAAAAAATGGTCGGGCTGACTGGATTCGAACCAGCGACCTCATCCACCCCAAGGATGCGCGCTAGCCAAGCTGCGCTACAGCCCGACTTGGCGAGGTTTGCCCTCGCACAGATATATTCTAACACAAACCCTTATAAATGCAAGAGGGAACTAGAAGTTTAATAAGTCTGACTACAAAGACTAGTTTGCCAATCTAACTCCCTGGGAACCTAGCTGAACCTGAACCACTTCGTTATTTAGAGACCAAGAGTTAGAAAGTTCCTTAGCATCGTTATAAGCATTCTTTTTGGCTAAATACAAAAGCGTTGGTCCAGAACCTGAAATGATCAATTTGCCACCTTTTTTACTAGCTAATTCTCGTAGTTCAAAAAAGCCAGGTATTAGTGTACCCCTATAAGGTTCATGTAGCTTATCTTCTAAAGAAGCTAGAAATAAGTCGCTGTCACCTCGCTCTAAAGCGAGAACTAGTTGAGCAAGATTAGCACTATTTCTAACTGCTACTTGGTGGTCTATTTGGTGGGGTAAAACAGCCCGAGCTTTTTTCGTTTCTAACTTAAAATCAGGAATTATAACACAAGCTTCCACCATAGGAGCTGGTAAACGCAATACTTGATCTTGATTAGATAAAACCACTCCACCAAACAAGGCGGGGGCTACATTGTCAGGATGGCCTTCTATAGCTATTGCTCGTCTTAATAGAGCTAATTTATCCTCAGGGCTACCTAACATTTCGTTAGCCAAGAAAAGTGCGCCAACAATAGCAGCAGATGAAGAACCTAGTCCTCTAGCAAACGGAATGCGATTTACAGCCTCAATCTTAAAAGGTTTTGTTTCCCCATGCTCTTTTAAAAAAGCTAACACGATCTGAGCTATTAAATTCTCCTCGAAAGGCTTACCATCTAAGTAACCTGTTTCAATTAGCGAATATTCTTGATTAAATTCGCCTATTAGCTCGTTATCTAGATTCAAGCTTGCTCCCAGAAGATCGAAGCCTGGCCCCATATTTGCTGTTGTGGCAGGTACTAAGACTTTCATAGGACAACCTCTTCAATTGCTTTTAGGCTATTTTTAACATGATAAATGGCTGGTGCTTGCTTAATAGCGTTATCAGGATCTTTTAGGCCATGGCCTGTAAGTACCATAACCAGTTTTTTATTGGGTTCAAGATCCTTAGCATATTTTAAAAAGCCAGCTACAGAAGCTGCTGAAGCAGGTTCGCAAAAAACACCAACTGTTTTAGCGATTAGTCGATAAGCTGCTAAAATTTCTCCGTCGGTAACTTTTTCAATCCGACCTTGTGATTTATCTCTAGCGTTGACTGCTTTATCCCAGCTAGCAGGATTACCGATTCTAATTGCTGTAGCTACAGTTTCTGGGTTTTCAAAAACTCTATTTTCGACTATAGGTGCTGCGCCAGCTGCTTGGAAGCCCCACATTTTAGGTAACTTAGTAGAATGGCCAGCCTCTTTGTATTGGGTAAAACCTAACCAATAAGCACTAATATTACCTGCATTACCTACAGGAATCAAAAGATAATCAGGTGCATCACCTAGATCATCTACTATCTCAAAAGCAGCTGTTTTTTGACCTTCCAGTCTATAAGGATTGATGGAGTTGACAAGCGCAATAGGATGTTTGGCACAAAGCTCGCGCACATAACGCAGACAATCATCGAAATTACCTTCTACAGCCACAACCTTGGCCCCATAGATCATGGATTGAGCTAATTTTCCTAAGGCGATATTTCCATCAGGGATTAATACGACAGACTGCATCCCGGCTCTAGCAGCATAAGCCGCTGCAGAAGCCGAGGTATTACCAGTTGATGCACACATAACTACCTTCATGCCTTCGTAGTGGGCTCTGGTTACAGCCATAGTCATACCGCGATCCTTAAATGAGCCGGTTGGGTTTAGGCCTTCGTATTTAACATAGAGTTCACCTTGATAACCAGCAACTTTGGCTAGTTCTGGAACTGGTATTAAAGGAGTATTACCTTCTGATAATGAGATAATCTCCATGTCATCTTCCACAGGTAAATAACGGCGATAGCGATCAAGTAAGCCTTTGTACATTTTAATCCCCTTTCTCAACCCTAATTACATTTGCAATTTCGTGTACACAAGTTAGTTGGCTAATTGTTTTTAAACTACTAGCTAATGCACCTTGTTTAACTTCATGGGTAACAAAAACAAGTGGTACCTGGTCCTGGGCTCTACCCTCTTGAATAACGGAAGCTACGCTGACACCATTTCGGCCTAATATCGCAGCTACGTCACCTAGAACACCCGGCCTATCCTCTACCATAAGACGAATATAAAAGCTCCCCGAGCTCTCTGTTATTGGTAAGGTTTTAGCAGAGCCAAACTTCCGCGGTAAGGCCTTGCCTGTACCAGCCATAATTTTAGCTACTGCAACAATATCTCCAATTACTGCACTAGCAGTGGGATAACGACCAGCACCTCTACCATAAAACATTAATTCGCCAACTTCTTGGCTTTTTACAAAGACAGCATTAAAAACATCATTTACTGAAGCTAAGGGGTGATTAACTGGTATCAAGGTAGGGTGAACTCTAGCTTCAATACCAGCATTAGTTTTTTTGCCTATAGCTAAAAGTTTAATTGTATAACCAAAATCACGGGCAAAACGGATATCCATAGTATCAATTGAGCGAATGCCTTCACAATAAATATCCTTTAGATCAATATGATCATCAAAAGCTAAAGCAACGAGTATAGCTAGTTTATGCGCAGCATCCAAGCCATCTACATCAGCACTTGGATCTGCTTCAGCATAACCTAAAGCTTGTGCTTCTTGTAAAACATCATTAAAAGCTTTTCCTTCCTTGCTCATTTTAGTCAATATATAGTTAGTAGTTCCATTGATAATTCCCATAACACTACTAATATTATTACCAACTAATGATTCTGTAAGAGGAGCAATTAATGGAATACCGCCTGCAACACTAGCTTCATAATACAGGGGTACACTATTTTGTCTAGCTACCTCCAAAAGCTCGGAACCAAAATTGGCTAAAACTGCTTTATTAGCTGTAACCACAGCTTTTTTTGCTTTTAAAGCTTCGATAATATATTCTTTTGCGGGATGCAGATCGCCCATTAGTTCAACTACGATTTGAATCTGGGGATCCTCTAATATTGTCCTATATTCGTTAGCATAGATCTCTTGCTGAAGCTCAATATCTCTTTTTTTGCTAGGATCTTTAACAAGTACTCTTTTCAATTCTAGATCCATACCACTTCTGCGAAAGATCAGAGCTCTATTTTGCGAAAGAATCTCTGCTACGCCTGTTCCTACTGTGCCAAGGCCTAATATTGCTACGCCGATTTTCCCTTCTCTCAAATTATCTCGGCAGCTCCATTGAAGGGCACTGCCTACACCACCTTTCCTCTTTCCTACTCCGATAAGATAGTTTTTCCTATTCTACCACATTTAGCCGAGAAAGGTAACCGGAAAACATACTTAATCGAGAGTATACTTGCTCAGAAATTTGGTAAAAAAAGGCTGTCCCAAAAAAGGGACAGCTTCTATCTCACAAGAGATAGTTAGGAGAATGTTACTTCACGGCATCCTTAAGAGCTTTACCTGGTTTGAAAGCAGGTACATCTCTTGCAGGAATGTCAATAGCCTTGCCTGGTTCACGCGGGTTACGTCCTGTACGAGCTTCGCGATGTCTTACCTCAAATGTACCAAACCCGACTAGCTGAACCTTTTCTTTCTTTGCCAGAGATTCGGTAATACTTTCCAGTACTGCTTCTAGAGCTTTCTCAGCATCTTTCTTGGTAAGACCAGCTTTTTCAGCAATACTAGCCACCAATTCTGCCTTGCCCATAAAATTCACCTCCCGCAAAATCTGCCTAACCCCTCGGAACTCCCGTCCCTAGTTAGCAACCTTAAAAAGGTTGTCTGCTAACTTATTCGCATATTCATTGATATTTCCTTCTTCTTCCAATAAAAAACAAGGAAGAGCCTTAGCTCTTCCTAAAAAATA
>DHDH01000028.1:108195-137502 GCA_002399235.1 Firmicutes bacterium UBA4881
AACCCGCCACTACCTTCATTAAGGATGCGTTCTAAGGTCTCTTGTAGTTTCTCTTGAGCGTTAAATGGCATACGATAGAGCTTACTTTCAATGCCTCCTAACATCATATCCGATAAAGATCTACCTAAGAAATCTTTTTCCCAGACTGAAGACGGATTTTTAGCAAACTCATCAGCTAGTTGCCCTACAAGTTCTTCACCTTGTTTTTCTGTGCCAACAAATGGTGTTACTTCAGCAAAAATATCTGCTTTAATTATGTGATAAGATGGAGCTGAAGCTCTCAATTTGAGTCCAAACCTATGGCCTTGTTTAATTGCTTCTGGTGCTTCTAAAACTATATCTCCTTTGCCTGGTCTAACAATTCCATATCCTTTGTTTTTCACTTCTTGTAAAGCATCAGCAACTTTATCATATTCTTTTTTCGAGCGTCCAAGTTCAATTAAAAGGCTAAATAAACCAGCTTCATTTTCTACTGCAAAACCTGTCATCTCAGTGAGTATATTATAAAAGACCTCTGCTTTAAGATTAAGTTTAATTCTCGCTCTACCATGTCCTAAGTCCATCTCTGGTGAAAGAGCATTTTCAAGTAGATCGATCTCTGTGTAGAGTTTTTCTCTCGCCCAAGCAACTTCTTTAGCCCTATTTATATTAGCTACATTATCAAAAATCGCTTTTTCTAATGATTGCCTCAAGTCATGTTCAAGAGGTAACTCGCCAATCCAATTAGGTAACTCTACTGCAATCTCTCTTAAAGGGAACTCATAGAGAAGGCTGGAGAGGATGTTAGCAATTTGGGTTTCTGTTAAGTGAAGACAATCAACTGGCACTACTGAAACACCATAACGCATCGATAACTCTGCTGCTAACATCGTTGCGTTTTCGCCCTCTGGTTCTACTGAGTTTAAGAGTACTATAAAAGGTTTACCTAATTCCTTTAACTCTCTAATAACTCTCTCTTCGGCTTCTAGGTAGCTCTCTCTAGGTAAATCAGTTATAGAGCCATCTGTAGTTACGACAAGACCAATATTAGAGTGATCTTGAATTACCTTTCTGGTACCCATCTCGGCAGCCTTCTCAAAACTCATCTCTTCCTCGCTCCAAGGGGTGCGTACCAATCTAAGCCCTGCTTCATCATAATAGCCAACGGCGCCACTAACTGTATAGCCAACACAATCTACTAACCGCAAACTAGCCCTGATGCCCTCTGGTAACTCCACAGTAACTGCTTCATCTGGAACAAATTTAGGCTCTGTGGTCATAATCATGCGTCCTGAACCACTCTGAGGTAGTTCATCGCGGGTACGCTTTTTTAGTTGTTCGTCGCGAATTAATGGCAATACCATTAGATCTACAAATCTTTTAATAAATGTCGATTTGCCTGTACGCACAGGGCCTACTACACCAATATAGATATCCCCCCTGGTACGGGCCACTATGTCCCTAAATACCGCTGTGGCTTCCATATTCTACTTCCCTCCCAGGCTTTTAGCCTCTTTGGCTTTTAATAAACAGTTTCGTTCTCTAAAAAATATGCGACTAAGTAATTAATGAGAACCAAAAATAGCTTCTAAGTCGTTTAGGTGACAAATTTAATCTGATTTTAAAGTCACATTTTAAATTTATTTGGTTGTACTAATTTTTATTAGTAGTTTTATTAAAAACGAAAAAAAAACTAGGTAGCAAAAATCTTAAAGTGACCACCTGCAACAAGCTTTTACATTGTTCTCTTAGAATTGTAAGTTATTGACTCCAGCGATTTTAAGCACAACCTACAAATAAATAATTTAAGTATTTAGCAAACAAAAATACAGCCCTAGTCTTATAGAGATTAGAGCTGTATAAAACATCTTTCATATATTAAAAACCAGAATCTTAACATCATACAGCCTAGCCATTATACCACACTGGAATTATCAGCTCGGGATGTGCTTGACTAAACTCAACAATGCACTTTCCTTCGCAAAAAAAGCCCCAACCTGCAATTTCGGGAGTAGCATCTCTAGCGTCTGGGTCCATAAAGAAAGGACTATCTAAACCTTCTTTCCTAGCTAATTCCCAACTTATACCAATAATTGGATATCCCTTATATCGATTCTTAAACAGAGGCAAAAAAATCATGACTCCTTCTGGATTCGTCTTATGACACAAAACACATGTAGGTGTCAGATCTGTAGGAGCTAGTTTGTTACGCATATGGTCTACTGCAATTCGGTATTGGCGCTCTGTCGGCCAGTCTAACAGTAATCCACCAATGATAATGCTTTCAGGGTATTTAGGATTTATGTATTGCTGTAAAACATCTCTAGGTGTACCCTCTCGATAAATCGTAAGGTTATTTGCCAAAGTCCATTTAGCTTGAGATCTATCCTTTGTGTTCCACCCAAAAATACTCAACCCAAAGATCTCCTTTCCAGAAGTAATATCGTTTTCTGTACAAAAATGGTTGATGTAATAGTCAAAACAAAATAGCTAATATGTCTTTTTGCACAATTACTCCATTTTGGTACTTTACTTCCCTATTTGTCACCTTTATCCTTTTCAGTGTACTTTTTAAAAGTTATTGCGAATTATGACATTAGTGTTGTTGTGGTATTCTAACTGAGCCAATACCCAATGACTACTAGATACCTTCTTAACAGCTTTTTTGCATACCATTAAGTAGGCTTTTTGAAAGCTCATTTTTCCATTAATAAAAAAGGGCTACTACACAACAAATTTATGAATTAGTTGTGTAGTAGCCCTTCAATTGATATTAATAATTTATAATATTGTAATCAGCTTGTTTTAAAGCTTCGCAAGCTTTCGCTAAATCTTTCTTTTTTACAAGTAGATAATCGGTATCAAAGGTAGATATAGCAAAGATGCTAACACTAGCCTTCATTAAAGTCGTACTCAGCGAAGCTAAGATACCAACTAAGGCAAAATCTAGCGGTCCTAAAACTTTTATGACTCGCCAATCTCCTTCACTCTTCACATTAGAAGGTACAGTAGATTGTAAACAAACTAGAGAAAGTTCTTCTTTAGTTTTAGTAAGAGCGTAATAATCGCCCTGTAAAGCCCAGTTAGGTATCTTTGCCTCTGGTTCTAGCTGGCAAACCGCAAACTCGCCTGTTAAAACTTCTAGATTCAATTTAATCCTACTCATTAAACTTCCCCTATAATTTTCTAGTGAGAAACGCAATTTCCCTTAAGGCTTTTTTTTGAAACTAAACTTAGACTCAGTACCCGAAAGTAACCGCTGAAGATTACCTTTATGTCGATAAACAGCAAAAGCTCCCGCAAAGATACTCATTAGCACATATGGAAGTGAATAACCAAAAAAGAAAACTACGATAGGCATAGCTATAGCCGAGATCACTGAAGCTAAAGAAACATATTTAGTAACAGCAACAGTCACTACCCATAAGGGAAAGAGAATTAAGAAAGCTTTAGGGAACAAGAATAATGCTACACCAGCTGTAGTAGCTACACCCTTTCCCCCGACAAATTTTAGGTAAGCAGACCAATTATGGCCAGCAATAGCGGCTAGTCCTCCTAGCACAGCCCCAATTTCTTTAGCCAAATAATAACCGATCATAGCACTAAAAAGACCTTTTAACAGATCAAGTACTAAAACAGAAATCCCTAACTTAGCACCAGTGTTCCGATGAACATTAGTTGCACCGATGTTACCGCTACCTAACTTTCTGATATCTATACCCAAGAAAATTCTACATAAAAGTAAGCCAAAGGGGATCGACCCTAAAAAGTAGCCGATTAAAATGCTTAGGACTACAAGCATACGCTACTCCTTTCCCCGCCCTTTATAGGCGTTTTCTTCGTTGCGTGCTCTATAGCTAAGGGTAATTCTTGAACCTAGAAAGCCGAAGGCCTCTCTAAGGCGATTTTCTAAATAACGTTCGTAAGAGAAATGCATTAGCAAAGGATCATTGACAAACAAAGTAAATCTAGGTGGTTTGGTTCCTGATTGTGTTGCGTAGTAGATTCTTAGTCTCTGACCTTTGTCAGAGGGTGGCTCTTGCATTCTCATCGCATCACGAATGATTTCGTTAATTCTACTTGTAGGTGCTTCTATTGAGGCCTCTGTATTAACTTGAATAATCAGCTGTAAAAGGTCAATAATCCTTTGACCCGTTTTAGCTGAGATCAACGTTATTGGTGCATAAGTAGCAAAAGCTAATTTATTCTTTATCTCTTCCACAGTCTTTTCAAAAGTACCTGTCTCTTTGGTAATCAGATCCCATTTATTACCAGTAAATATAAGAGCTTTCCCTTGTTCGTGTGCATAACCAGCTATTTTAGTATCTTGTTCGGTTACACCTTCAACTAGATCAATGATATGAACTACTACATCGGCTTCGTCAATAGCTTTTAAGGAGCGTACTACACTGTAGCGTTCAACCGATTCCCAGATGCGTCCTTTTTTCCTAAGTCCAGCTGTATCAATAAGAACAAAGTTCTGATTGTTAAATTGAAAAGGTACATCAATAGCATCCCTGGTAGTACCTGGGATATCACTGACTATAACTCTTTGTTCACCTAAAAGGTTATTTAGTAAAGACGATTTCCCTACATTTGGTCTACCAACGATTGCTACTTTAATTGAACCTGTGTAATCAGGGATATTGATCTCTGGCATCAATTCCATAACTTTATCTAGTAGATCACCAGTACCAATACCATGTTCAGCTGAAACACGTACAACATCGCCTAGACCTAAAGAGTAAAAATCCCACAGCTCATGACCTGTGGCATTTTCTAGTTTGTTGGCTGCAATAACAATTTGTTTACCCTTTGCTCTAAGCACCTGGGCAATCTCTTCATCTGCTGCTGTAACTCCTTCTCTACCGTCAACTACAAAAATTATAACATCTGCTTCTTCTACAGCTAGTTCAGCTTGCATTCTGGTTTCTTTCAAGAAGGGGCCATCTTCTTTGAGGACAATACCACCAGTATCAATTACGGTAAATACTTGTCCATTCCATTCAGACTCACCATATATGCGATCCCTGGTAACTCCAGGATAATCTTCGACTATAGCTTTACGTTCTCCACACAGTCGATTAAACAAAGTTGATTTGCCAACATTCGGTCGACCAACGATTGCTACAATTCCCTTAGGCATATAATCACCTCTTTCTGCCGTAATTGTTCCTTACCTTCTCTACCAATTCTATAATACTAGGCAGAGCCCTCAAAGTCCCTTTAACACAGAGAGGTCGGCCTAGAAAGGCAAGGCCGAGGTAACGGGAAAGGAAACCTCCTACCCGCATACTTATATTAACACATGGCAGTGTATCAATAAAGACGATATCTTCAAGAAGTGTAATAGCTGGGGTTTCCAGACATAAACTTTTGTAAAAATTATAGATCATTAAAAAGCGATTACCCCGTCCTAAGGAGTAAATTCTATTACCCCATTCATCAGAGCCATGATAAAAAAGGCGGCCCCAAGCGGCCGCAGTTAGCCTATCAAATAGTGGTAATGCTAATAGATCCTCCCCACGTGAATGAAGATTTATCTTTTTTGTATGCAAAGAAGCGGCAGTTACCGAAGAGTGGGTGCCTCCATAGCAATGATAGACAATGATCATGGTTTTTCTCTCCGTCTTCTCCTTAGAGAATGAGTCAATCTCTCTCCTAAGTTTTTAAAGGCTTCAAGACCATTTTTATTGATCAATAAGAATATTGCAGTGCCTACAATTCCTATGAGTAAAACCCAAAAGATACCACTACGAGCACCCGACCTCTCACTACGTCCTCCACCTTGGGGTAAGGTCTGTGCAATTACTGCACCGAATTTTCGGGCAGATACTAAAGCATCATCTAAAGTTAAAACATGGGTACCAAATTCCAAAAGAATTGTCCTAGGGCCAATATCCTGATTATAATTACCTTTAGCCCAAAAGATACCTTCAATGATACCAGGATAATTATTATCAGCATGAGCTTTAATAGCCTTAGCAAACTCAAAGTTATTAGTGCGATTTTGATTTTGTTTGCCAGTCACAATCCTTACCTTAGCAGCTGACTGTCCATTTACATCGGTTTTATAGATGTTTGGATCAGGAATTGCATCCCTGTGGACATCGATTAATGTAACAGGATTATAGCGTAAGAGCTTAGCTGCTGTATCTCGCGAACGATTATAAGCTGTGCCATCATGAGGATTATGGTTAGCTTGTGACCATTTAACCTCAAAACCTTCAGCTTCTAACGATTCTTTCAAAGCTTTACCTACATCATAGATCTCACCGGGATAAGGCCGACTAGCTTCTCCTGGTAAATATGATTCATCACTATGAGTGTGATAGATACCAATTACTGGCTTTGAACCCCCGACTTGAATATCTAAAGGCATTGTTAAATAGGTGCTAAGATCCACTACACCAGTTTGTCTTACCTTAACCTGGCCATTTTCTACACTAACGACTTCATATTCTTTGTTATCGGCTGATATGTAAACATCACCTGTAGTTAATTCAAGAGATGTTTGGGTAAGTTTATTGCCCTTTTCGTCTATAAGATCATATATCTTGTATTCTGCCAAACTAGGAAGCGCCACAATGAGCAATATTAGTAGGAGAATCAATTTACTTTTCATATTTTATTCTCCTCCAAAAAGACCCGTACATCTCCATTATCACCAATTTCCATCACTAAAAAAGGCTCTGTTACTCGAAATGCATGAGTCGCTTGTTCAACATCCCTTGGTGCATTACCCTTTTTTAAACCAGTCGGATAATTATCACCTTTTTCTGGACCACCTTGAATCATCTCTCTAGTTTCGCCGATTACCTCAGCTAAGATAATCGCTACTAATCCTGCTATGAGAGCACCGGTGAAAAATCCTGCCGTACCCAAATTAGCCGGTCCCCCTTCAGTTACTTGCTGATAAACTAGGCTAGCTGCCCCTAATAGTAACATACTTCCTAAGCCACCAATAAATGCCGCTCTTCGCGAACGGCCTAATAAATAGGCAATTACACCTGCTATAGCACCAAAAAGGTACATGGGATCGATAAAAGTAAAACTAGGATTTTCGGGACCAAAATCAAAAAAATAGCTGATCCCAAATACTACAAGCGCACTAATGACAATCGCTAATACACCGCGAACTCTTTCTGTGTTACTTGAAGCTTTCGCCAATAAAAACACTACTAAAATCGCTGGTATGATAAAGCCACCAATATTTACAGAGACACGCCCTATAGGCAGGTCAAAATAACTTCCTGCCCAAATAAGGCCAATTACAAATAGTGCTTGTTTATCGGTTAATCCTGTCCGATCTAGTGCTCGATGCCCTAATATAATGACAAGAAGTGCAGTTATAGCAAGAAGAGCTGTTGAAGTGGTTGTCATACCATCACCTCCGCTTTCTTCTGCTAGATTCTCCATTTTTGACTAAAGCTATACTTGCTGTAAACATTTCTGCTTAAAAGGAAAAGCTGCTGACGAGTCAGCAGCTTTATTATTATTTATTGTCGCCTTCAAGTTGTTTTTTCAGTTCTTCTAGTTGACTGAACTGAGAGCCAATGGTTGTACCAAAGACTTCTTCTTTAGGCTGTTCAGCATGTCTAGCTTGTTTAGGCTCTTTTTGTTTTTTAGATGCTATTTTTGCAGGTCTATCTGCAACTGGAGTAGCTTCGCGAATAGAAAGGCCGATACGGCGTGCTTCGGGGTCGACGTTGATAACTTTAACTTTAACGGTATCGTCAGGTTTTACTACCTCAGAAGCATTTGCTACACGATGATGTGCTAGTTGAGAGATATGCACTAAACCTTCAACACCATCTTCTAGTTTAACAAAACAACCAAAATCAACTACCCGAGTAACTGTACCTTCAATAATATCACCAACATGATATTTGCTGGCTACTTCAGACCAAGGATCTGGTCTTGTTTGTTTAAGACCAAGAGAAATTCTTTCGTTCTCCTTGTCAACACCTAAAATCTTAACTTTAATCTCTTCGCCTTCGCTAACTACATCACTAGGATGGTCAACACGGCTCCAAGCCATTTCGCTAACGTGTAGAAGACCTTCTACACCAGCACCAATGTCTACAAAAGCACCAAAGTCTGTGATGCGTTTTACTACGCCATCAACAACGCTACCAGCCTCTAGTTCTTCGAAAACATTCTTCTTGGCTTTATCTAGTTCATCTTCCTCAACTAAACGATGAGAAAGAACAACATTGTTGCGCTCAGTCTCTAGCTCTAATACTTTTAAAGTCATATTTTGACCAATAAATTGATCTAGATCTTCAACAAACTGGCGAGAAATATGGGAAGCAGGGACGAAACCACGTACACCTACATCAACCAAGAGACCGCCTTTTACTTTCTCCACTACAGGAGCAGTAATTGTTTTGTTGTTTTCTTTAGCATCTTGCAAAGATTCCCAAGCGCTTGCTGCATCAACCTTTCTTTTGGAAAGGATAATACGATCATCTTCCATCTTTTCTACTTCAACCTTAATTTCTTGGCCAATAGTGACAACAGTTAGCGGATCTTCTATATGGCGATAGCTCAGTTCTCTTAGTGGGATAAAGCCTTCTTGTTTCTGACCAACGTCGACATAAACGCCATCGTTGTCAGCGCTAACCACTGTTGCTGTGAGAACCTCGCCTCTTTTTAGTTCGCTTTGTGCTAAACTTTGCATCATGGCTTCCTGATTCTCTTCGGAAGTGACAGTTTCTTCATTTGCAGATTCAACGACCTGCAAATCTTGATTCTTTTCCAGTTCGCTCATTCTCTCGACAACCCCCTCAATAACCCAGTCGGGCGTGGAAGCCCCTGCAGTTATCCCTACGACATCAGTAGGCTTAAACCAAGCAGCTTCAAGCTCGTCTGGCCTTTCTATATGATACACTCTCGGGATCACTTCACAGCATAGCGTATATAGCCGCCTGGTGTTCCCGCTTTCTTTTCCGCCAACCACTAGCATGACATCAACTCTATTAGCTAGCTCAATAGCTGCTTTTTGTCTCTGCTCTGTGGCTTGGCAGATTGTAGAATAAACCCGGATCTCCCGAGCTGTACCAACTAAATAATCTACACAATCGCGAAGATTAGCATATGATTGTGTAGTTTGCGCCACAACGCCCACTTTAATTAGTTTCAAGTCAGTTAGATCATTCCTGCTTAAAGCTACATAACCTTCATTATCGATAGCACCTAAGATACCTTGTACTTCTGGGTGATCTTTTTCGCCTACGATAACAACTTGAAACCCTTGATCTTTGAGCTCTTTGGTTAAATCCTGAACTCTTTTAACATAAGGACATGTGGCATCAATTACTTCAAGGCCCCGCGCTTTTGCTCTCTGGATTATTTTAGGATCTACTCCATGAGATCTAATTATTAAGGTACCTTCAGTTGCCTCTTCGGCACTATTAACTACGGAGACACCTTTGTCTGCCAATCGCCCAATAACTTGAGGATTGTGAATTAGAGGACCTAGAGTCTGGACTGAGCCAGAGGAATTTTGCACAGCTAGTTCTGCTTTTTTTAAAGCTCTTTGTACGCCAAAGCAAAAGCCGGCATGTCTAGCTATGATTACCTTCACCTAGACACCTCCAACGACATGCGGATCCTTTTCATGATTTCATTACTTATCATATCCAATTTCTGGTGTTTATCCAAATCTTTCTGAGCAGAAATTTCTTCTATCTCGTTAACTGAGATAGGTTGCCCAAAAGTAATACGAATTCTCGTCTTGCCTAAAAACAATCCTTTAATACCAGCTTCGGTACCACTAATAGCAACAGGAACAATTGGTACCTTGGCTTGCATGGCTAAAAAGGCTGCTCCATTTTTAGGATCAATCATCTCACCATCTTTAACTCTGGTACCTTCGGGAAATATTCCCAATACCTTTTCTTCTTTTAAGATTGTGAGCGCTTGCCTAATAGCTGCTAAATCGCCTTTCCCTCGTTTTATGGGATAAGCTTTAAAACTATGCAAGAACCAGCTAAGTACTTTATTCCTAAACAATTCTTTTTTGGCAAGAAAATAGACCGGCCGTTTAGCTGCACAGGCCATGGCCGGTGGATCAAGGTCGCTAATATGATTTCCTGCGAGAATAACTCCACCTTCCGGGAGTTCTCCACCGTCAACCTTCATACGCCCAAATAGTTTTAATAAAAACTTAGCTATAGCTTTTATAATAGCATAATACACGCTACTTCCCCTACCTAATTCTACATCTTTTAACAATTTCCTGCACAACTTCATCAATAGTCAGATTTGTCGTATCTACGACATAAGCACCTTCAGGTATTTTTAATGGAGCTACTTCACGTTCTGAATCGATCTTATCCCTGGAAGCAATCTTTTGCATAATTTCTGCATAATCAACTTCGATTCCTTTTTCTTGTAGCTCTAAATAACGTCTTCTTGCTCTTTCTTCAATGGATGCAGTCAAAAAAAATTTATATTCAGCATCAGGAAATACTACAGAACCAGTATCTCGGCCATCAAGAACCACCCCACCTAAACTAGCTTTATCTCTCTGCCACTTAGTCATAATCTTTCTTACTAAGGGTTGTTTGGCTACTATAGAAACATGATCCGATATTTTAGGTTCTCTAATTGCTTGGCTTACATTTTGATTGTTAAGAAAAACTTGTTCCTCATCTAAATCAATCTTAGTTTTTTCTGCCAAGCTATAAAGTTGGGGTTCGATATTATTATTGTTATTAGTTAGAGTTATCCCTTCGTTAAAAGCTGCCAAAGTTAAAGCTCTATACATAGCTCCTGTATCAAGATAAGTTAATTGGAGGATTTTGGCAACTAACTTTGCTACAGTACTTTTACCAGAGCCAGCAGGTCCATCAATAGTTATAACTGGTAAGGTTTTTTCTGGGGACATCTTATCACTCCTTAGGCAGTTTCAAACGTAGCCCCTAATTCTTTTAGTTGAGGGAAAAAAGAAGGTTGAGATATTTGACAACAATCTGCATCTAAAATCTCGATCCCCTCTTTAGAGTTTAAAGCAGCTACCGCTGCTGCCATAGCTAGGCGGTGGTCTTTTTTAGGATCATAAACTCCACCTTCAAAATATCCCGCTTGGCCGAAAATAATCAGATCATCACCTTGTATTTCTGCTTCTCTGCCTAATAAACGACATAGATCAACTATACCTTGTAAGCGATCGGATTCTTTGACTCGCAGTTCGCTTACCCCTTTGATTATAGTTTCGCCGTCAGCTTTAGCGGCCAAAACAGCCAGTAGAGGAACTTCATCGATCAAAGTTGGTAATTCCTCTTCTAGGACAACTGTTCCTTTAAGGTTTTGGTGTTTAATTAACAAATTGCCAACTGGCTCTATATTTTCTTCTTCTTCTTTTTCGGTACGTACTCCCATACGTTCGATAACCTTTAATAGGCCTGTTCTGGTTGGATTAAGATTTACATCATTTATTAATATTTCGCTATCATCAACTAAAAGACCTGCCCCCAGAAAGAAAGCTGCGGCAGAGAAATCAGCACTCACTGCAAAATCCAAACCTGATAACTTAGCTGCTGGTTGTATCTCTAACCATAAACCATTTTTTTCAATTTTGGCTCCCATTGCTGTTAAAATTCTTTCGGTATGATCTCTCGAAGGTAGCTTCTCTTCGATTTTGCTTATGCCTGTAGCTTGAAGAGCCGCTAAGATTAAGGCTGATTTTACCTGGGCTGAAGGAACTTTTAGGGAATAATTAAGAGCTTTTAAGTTGTGTCCTTTAACCGCTAGAGGCGCTTTACTATCATTTTCACGGCCGTAAATAGTTGCCCCCATCTCTTTTAATGGTTCCACGACCCTTAGCATAGGTCGACTGTTTAAAGATTCATCACCTGTTAAAACAGTAAATGCATTGCTGCCTGCTAAAAGGCCTAACAATAGTCTCATCAAGGTGCCTGAATTTCCACAATTAACTGGCTGGTTAGCTTCTTTCAGCTTCATTAAACCAACACCTTGAGTAACTAAAGTATCATTTTTGTAAGTGGAGGATAAACCTAACTGCTTTACTGCTTCTAAAGCTGAAAGAGGATCAAGGGCTTTACTAAGATTTTTTAATTGGCACTTATCTTCGGTTAAAAGCGAGAAAATAATCAAACGTTGGGAAATTGATTTATCACTTTCTGCCCTGATTGTACCCTTAAGTGGAGCTAAGGCCTTGCTGACCTTAACATTCACTTCTACCACCTCGCTTCAACAGCATAACCTAATTTCTGCAAAAGGTCTAACGCTTGTAGTGCAATCTGGCTAGACTGGAAACCTAAACGTAGGGGACCAGTTTCACCCTCTCTTTGTTTGAGGATTTCTATCTCCTTAATATTGATATGCTCTTTAGCTAGAGAGGATGTTATTTCGCCAATAGCTCCTGGTTTATCTTCTACCGCTATGACTAATGAAAAGACATCTCCTACTACTCCCCGACCACGATAAGGTAACTTCTCTCTAACTAGACAAGCATCTTGCAGATGTTTTTTCAAATTATCAGTCGCTATTAATTCGGCTAAGATCTCCTGAAAAGTCTCAGCAGCTTCTAGTAAATAAGGGCTAGTGGTTAAAATAGTATGCCAAAGCTCAGGATCGCCACTAGCAATCCTAGTACTATCTCGAAAACCACCTGCAGCCATTAAAAAGTAACGATCATCATAATTAGAAAGTTTGCTAGCAGCTAAGGTGAGAGCTACAGCTACTAAATGAGGTAAATGACTAACAGTTGCTGCCATCTTGTCATGAGTTAGAGGATCAAGTAAAAATGTATACGCACCTAAAGATTCAATGATAGGGGTTACTTTTTCTATTAGCTTAGTTTCTCTAGTACTATCAACTACCCAGAGAGCATTTTCGAAAAGAGCACCATCAGCTGCAGTAATACCGCCTAACTCTCTTCCTGCCATAGGATGGGTGCCTATATAATTAGGTATCTCAGCCAGTTCTCTGGCTAAATCACTTTTTAAGCTACCTACATCAGTAATAACACAGGGAAAAGAGCTGAGCTTTTTGACAATACCAGTAACTGCTTTAAGTGGTACTGCGACAAAAACCACCTCGGCACTTTTTAAGCTTGAGAGATCGTTAGATACAGTAGTGCAGATCTCTCGTTCTCTCGCTATCTTTAAGGTCTCTTCATTTAAATCTACACCGATAATCTCTGCTTTCCCTTTTAAGCCCAGAGCAATACTGCCCCCAATCAAACCTAAGCCTACTACGCCTACTTTCATGACAAGTGCATAATTTCCTTAAATGCTACTAGTTCTTGCATCAAGCCAGTAAACTCTTCCGGTGTTAGTGATTGAGGACCATCGGACAATGCTCTTTCGGGCTGGGGGTGAACCTCAACAATTAAACCATCAGCACCAGCTGCAATAGCAGCTCGAGATAGTGGTCTTACAAACTGTCTATGCCCGCCACTATGGCTAGGATCGACGATTATAGGTAGATGAGACAGCTCTTTTACCACAGGAATAGCACTAATATCTAAGGTATTGCGAGTAGATGTTTCAAAAGTACGAATACCACGTTCGCATAAAATAACCTGATGATTGCCTTCGCTCATAATATATTCAGCAGCCATCAACCACTCTGATATAGTTGCCGAAAGCCCGCGTTTAAGTAATACTGGCTTTTGACATTTACCAGCTTCTTTTAACAGAATAAAGTTTTGCATGTTTCTAGCACCAATCTGCAACATATCCGCATACTCAGCTACTAAGGTAACATCATTGGGGTTAACAACTTCAGTAACTATACCCAGGCCTGTAGTCTTCCCTACCTTCTTTAAGATCTTTAAGCCTTCTTCTTCTAAACCTTGGAATGAATAGGGTGAGGTACGAGGTTTAAAAGCACCACCTCGTAGTAAACCAGCACCAGCATCTTTAACTGCTTTAGCTGCGGCCATAAGCTGTTCTTCACTTTCTACAGCACAAGGTCCAGCGATCACACCAAAGTGACCTCCACCAAATTTCACCTTACCTACTTCGATCACTGAAGGTGTAGGATGAAACTCCTTACCACCAAGCTTGTAAGGCGAACGAATTGGTACAACTCTTTCTACCCCTGGCCAAGCTTCTACATTAGCTGCGAGTAAAACATCACGGTTGCCTATAGCACCAATAATAGTGCGTTCTACACCTTCGGAAAGATGAGAACCAAAGCCCATCTCTTCCAAATGTTTACGGATTCCATCTATTTCAGCTTTTGTCGCTTTAGAGCGCATGACAATAATCATTTTTATTTAACCTCCATCTCGTCGAAAGCGTGCCAGAATTTTTCCATTTCGTTGGAAGTACCTAAAGAAACTCTCAGATGATGGGGTAGTCCGAAAACACTGCCACTTCTTACAATAACCCCTCTTTGAAGTAGTCCTTTAAAAGCGGAGTCAGCGTTTTCTACTCCCATTAGAACAAAGTTGGTCTCACTTTTCACGTAATTAATCTTTCTCTTCTCACACTCCAGGTAAAATAACTCTCTGGCTTGTTTGTTCTTCTGCTTAGAATTTTCTTTATATTTAGTATCCTGCAAAGAAGCTAAAGCTGCTACTTGGCCTAATAAATTGACATTAAACGGTTCTCTGGCCTTTTCCAGAAGCGAGATTAGTTTTTCTGTTCCGAGTCCGTAGCCAACTCGCAGGCCAGCTAGAGCGTAGATTTTAGAAAATGTTCGTAAAATTAGTACAGGGTAACGATCTATAAGTTTAATTGAGTCAGGATAAGCCTCAGAGGTAACATATTCTGCATATGCTTCATCCAAAACAGCAATTACACCTTCTGGTAATTTATCTAAAAACTCTAGTAATGTTTTCTCATCAATAATTGTTCCTGTTGGGTTATTGGGGTTACAGATATAAACTAATTTTGTTTTCTTATCTATAGCTTGCCAAAGTCCCTCTAGGTCATGTGTATAATCTTTTAGCGGAACTTTCTTAACTTCAGCCCCCATTAAAAGTGCACCAAACTCGTATTCACTAAATGTAGGTTCAGCTTGGACTATATTATCTCCAGTTTCTAAAAAAGCCTCACTTAACAACTTAATTATCTCATCTGAGCCATTTCCTACAACGATCTGATTCATTTTTAAGTTATAGAATTTAGCTAAGGCTTCTTTTAGTTCATAAGCACGACCATCTGGATATAGCTGAACATTACTTATAGTCTTAACCATAGCCTCCTTAGCTTTAGGCGATGGACCATAAGGGTTTTCATTAGAAGCTAGTTTAATTACCTCAGTTAACCCTAGCTCTCTTTTGACCTCATTGATAGGTTTCCCTGGCACATAGGGTTTAATTTTATCTAAAGCTTTTCTAGGATTGAAATTTAGCACTTTCATTTCCTCCCCACTCTGGTCTAAGGCGCATAGCCTCTCTTAAATATAAGTTTTTACCAGGTTTATTAGTATGAATTAATAGACGAATGCAGCGAGGTATTTCACCTTCTACATGATGTTGTTTTACATCTAATAAAGCAGTGTTATAAAATCCAGCTTTTCTAATGAAAGAGGCAGGATAACAAGAATCTAAATCCTCAGTTACCGAACAGATTACACTGATAATATTTTCTTCCTGATAATTATTTAGACTGATGAAGGACTGCCATAGTTCCACCATGGCTTCATTTATAGCCTGAGGAGTATTTTCATTAGTTGTAGTAGCTGCTCGTAAGCCATAAATCATGATAATAACCTCCTACGTCCATTATGAAAAAACTCCCTGCCAAGGCAGAGAGTGTCTCTCCAAAAGGTATGTCCCTGTAACAGAGTGTCTCTATAAAAGAGTGTCTCCGTTTCAGAGTGCCTCTAAGCTAGAACATTTAAGGCAAAAGATCTCAGAGAGTATCTACAAACCACCTAAAAGATAGGTTAGTATTTTAACTATTTTACTACGTTATCCCTCAAATGGCAAGCAGTGGATTCTCCTGCTAGATAGCCTGTACTAAAGGCTGCTTGTAGATTATAGCCCCCTGTATAACCACTAATATCTAAAAGCTCTCCAGCCACATAAAGTCCAGGATAGAGCTTCGATTCCATTGTCTTCGGATCTACCTCTTTTATCTCTAGGCCACCTATGGTAACAATGGCTTCCTCTAAAGGTCTTTTACCCGTGACTGTAATGGGTAACGCTTTTAGTAGCGATACCAAACGAAGTCGCTCTTTTTTAGTTATCGAGTTGACTTTTTTCTCAGGTTCAATTTGAGCTAGTTTAATAATCACGGGGATTAATCTTTGGGGTAACAGATCGTCTAAGGCATTTTTGAAATCTTTATTTATATACTTAGCAAAATCGCGTTGTATTCTTTTGTCTAACTGTTCTTCATCTAAGGCTGGTTTTAAATCGATGTAAAGTTCGGCTGCCGAAAAGTCATGATTACTTAGAGTAAGAATTATAGGGCCTGATACACCAAAATGAGTAAAGAGCATTTCGCCTTGCTCCTTACCTATTACTTGGCTCTGTTGTTTGAGGGTTGCTGATACATTAATTAAACTCAAGCCTTGTAATTCTTTAACCCAGGGTTCTAAACACTCTAAGGGTACTAACCCAGGCTTTAGAGGTGTGAATGAATGGCCTAAAGGAACTAATAAACCTTTAGCATCACCTGTAGAGCCCGTTTTGGAATAAGATGCTCCACCTACAGCTAAGATAACAGTTCTCGTTTTTATAGAATTGGTGCCGCTTGTAACCAAGAAACCGTCTTCTCTAGGTTCAATTTTATCAACACTTCTACGAGTCATTAATTTAAAGTTTTTCTCTGAAGCTTTTAGTAGAGCTATAAGTACATCTTTTGATTTTTCACTTTGGGGGAAAACCCGCCCACCTTGTTCTATTACACATTTTACACCTTTTTCGGTAAAGAAAGTGATTGTATCTTCTGGAGTAAAATGACTAAAAGCACTATATAAAAAACGACCGCCCTGCGTGTAATTACTTAGAAAATCTGCAATCGAGGCATAACGAGCATTAGTTATGTTACATCTACCTTTACCTGTGATAAGTAACTTTAGGCCTGGTCTTGGCATCTTCTCCCATATCTCACCAGAGTAGCCATTTTTGGTGAGTGCTGCAGCTGCCATTAGTCCAGCTGCACCAGCGCCTACAATTAGACAATCGATCACTTAATGACACACTCCTTAAGCCTCTCTACCTCGGATTTACTAAGTATTCTACTTTCGCCTTTTTGTAATTTACCTAATTCTAAGAAACCAAACCGTTCTCTATGCAATTGGATAACTGGATAAGCTATAGCCTCAAACATCCTTTTAACCTGTCTTTTGCGTCCTTCTTTGATAACAATCCTTACCGATGAAGATGTTCTACCTCTTCTTATCAGCTCTACTTTAGCAGGTAAGGTTGGACCATCATCCAAAACTAAACCTTTCCTTAGCTTTTCTAAGGCACTTTCTTCAGGAAACCCTTGCACTTCGGCTAGATAAGCTTTTTCCACATGATAACGTGGGTGCAATAAGAGGTTTGTTAGTTCCCCATCGTTGGTTAACAGCAAAACACCTGTTGTATCAGCATCTAGTCTACCCACAGGGAAGACTCGCGGTTCTTTAGGCAGTAAATCGACTACTATATGACGATTAAAAGGATCAGAAAGTGTGCAAAGATAACCTTCAGGTTTATACAGAAGATAATAGACCTTTTGCTCTAGCTTAATCGTTTGACCGTTTACCATGATAAGATCCTTCTTCGGATCAGCTTTTTCCCCTAATTCGGCAATGTGGTCATTGACTGTTACTAGACCTTGCTTAATTAATTCTTCAGTTTTACGCCTTGATCCATATCCCGCCTCAGCTAAAATCTTTTGTAACCTTTCCATAGATAGGTTCACTCCTTATGTTGAAATTTTGCTAGGCGGTCCTTTTCACCCAAAACAATTATGATATCGTTATGACTTAGATAATCCTCTGCAGTAGGAGAAATTATTATCTGTTCATTACGTTTAATTGCTAAGACGTTAAGGCCATATCTGGCTCTTAGATTTAGTTGACCTAAAGTTTTGCCTTCAAAAGAAGCCGGAATTATAACCTCGGCAATTGTATGATCTGCTGATAGTTCAATATGGTCTAGTACATTGGTAGAAACTAAGTTATTAGCTACCCTAATACCCATATCTCTTTCAGGGTAAATAACCTGATCTGCACCTACTTTTTCTAAAACTTTGCCATGTAGATCATCCTGAGCTTTTGCCACAACCCTAGGTACACCAGCACCTTTTAGTACTAAAGTTGCTAAAATCGAAGCTTTGATATCCTGACCAATAGCAACAACAACTACATCACAATTATTTAGACCTAAAGCTTTAAGAGCGACTTCGTCTGTAGCATCAGCTTCTACCGCATGTGTTACATCGTTTGCTATTGCTTGTACTTTTTCCGGAGATGAATCTATCGCTAAAACTTCGTATCCCATACGATAAAGTGTTATAGCTACACTAGTACCAAATCTGCCTAAACCGATAACAGCAAATTGTTTCACAATCAAAGTCTCCTTCCGGGATGGTAATACCTTTTATTTAATAACCTTAGTATAATTTGTCATTTAGGGTCTGTCAATTTTGCTATTATAGGCTAAGGCTTTACCTAACTAATCAGTGAAGGCCTCAAGGCTATACCCTGAGGCCATAAAATCTTAATAAGTAGTAGTTGCATTGTTATTGGTCATGCGTTGCATTACAGGTGGTAATAGGTCTATGATTCTGTCTAGCATAGCTTCGGTACCCACTGGTAGAAGCCTAACTTTTCCTTGGCCTACAACCAAAAAAGCTACCGGTTTTATTGATAAACCAGCTCCACTACCTCCACCAAATGGTGCAGCTGCTGATTCTTTATTTTCGCCAAATTCACTACCGCCTGCAGCGAATCCTATAAAGACCCTAGAAACAGGAATGATTAAACTCCCGTCTAAAGCTTCTATTGGATCGCCTAAAATGGTGTTGACATCAATCATTTCTTTTATGCTCTGCATAGCAGTATCCATTAAACCTTCCACAGGATGTTTATCTTGCATCTGATCTTCTCCTTCCCCCAAGCCCAATATCTTTTCCAGGCTTCAATTATAAGTTGACCTAGGCAGAAGGTGATTATACAACTAAGACTAAACCCGGAAGATTCTTTGTCGAAAGAGAGTTTAGGCCGGAAGTCTGGCCTTTTATAGTATAGATGACCAAAAAAAGGATACAAAAAGGCTAATATTATGCCAAATATAAAAGCGCTTTCGCCTGATAGAGCACCTTTTAAGCCCATTTTAAGTTGGAGCTTTTGAATATGGAAACTGGCTAAAAAGCTTTTTTGCCAGAGATTTAGTTCAGGAATTAGGGAATGACTTTTTACCCTCGTATTAATCTTATCGAGTAGTTTCTCACCAGGCATAAAAAAACCCTGCCGGCGCCTAAAGTGGCGCCTTTCGCCTCTTATTTCACCATCTTTATAGGTAAAATGAATTTTGGCTAAAGGATACTTTATCTCTAGTAGCCAGTTTTTCCCAAACCCGTCACTTTTTATGGTTAACCTAAGGCGATAAGGCCAGCTAAGAAAGATAAACATAATGCCTATGCCAATAGGCCACCACATAGAAAACACCCCCTACCTTGCTTTATTCTTCCAAGGAGGAGGGTTCACTATTCTCTGCCATCTCTGGTGGTTTAAATTCTGTAAGCGGAGGTAAATCATTTAAATCTTTTAGACCAAAATAGATCAAAAACGCTTTGGTTGTGCCAAAAAGAATCGGCCTACCTGGTGCTTCTTTTCTGCCGATTTCCATTATCAGTCCCCGATCAAGTAGAGTTGAAAGAGCGCTTTCGGAAGAAACACCACGAATTTCATCGACTTCCACTCTAGTAATAGGCTGCATATAAGCCACAATGGCTAATACTTCCATAGCAGCAGGTGATAAAGGACTTCGTTTTTGTCCCCTAGCTAATTCTATAAGATACTTTTCTGCTTCGGGACAGGTAATCATTCTATAACCACCAGCTACTTTTTGCATTCTGACTCCTCTGTTAGCTAATTCTTTTTCTAAATCAGAGATAAGACCATTTACCTCTTCTGGTGAAAAACCAGTCAAAGTAGCTATTCTTTCTATAGACAGAGGTTCTGGAGCCATAAATAAGATAGCTTCAACGATGTTTCTAGCTTCTTGTGGCTTCAATTTCTGGCCCCTCCTTAGTCTTTTCGCCAAGATAAAACACAAAAATATCCAGAGTTGATTCGTTTTGACGTACACCCAGTATACCTCGATGAGTTAGCTCTAGAAGTGCTAGAAAAGTTACGATAATCAACACTTTGCTTTGTAAAGAACTGAAGAGCTCCTGGAAATGCAGCTCTTTTTTTTCTTGCAGATACAATTTAAGCCAATTCATCTGCTCTTCGATAGTAATTTTTTCCCTAGGTAGTTCTGTAAGTACCTCTTCTCTAGCTTCTAAAGCAACTTGTAAAGCCTGGCAAAGATCAGATAACGTCACCTGCATATTACGTAAATCCTCGGGTGGTTTCAACTCTTCTAAAAATACTTGATTGAGATTTTCCCTAGAGAAAATAGAACTCTGCTCATTATGAGCCTCAACAAAAAATATCGCTGCTTCTTTAAATTGTTTGTAAACTAAGAGCCGATTTACTAGCTCTAAGCGGGGATCTTCCTCGATGATTTCTTCTTTCTTTTCTTTAGGCAGAAGTAATCTTGCTTTAATTTCCATTAAAGTAGCAGCCATTACTACAAATTCTGAAGCTACTTCTAATTCTGCTTCTTCTAAGGCTTTTAATTTCTCCAGATACTCCTTAGTGATTAGCGCTATAGGAATATCATAGATATCGATGCGTTTTTCTTTGATTAAATCTAATAACAAATCAAGAGGTCCTTCATATGCATTGAGACGAACTTCCAGACTCAAAATAAGTGCCCCCTAATTTAGATTGTCAGCATCTAGCAAACAACGTTCTAAACGACTTCGGGGGATGCTGTGATGATTTTTAACAAGTTGAACTAGCTCTTGGTCCGCTCCACCTAAACAAAGCATATGTGCGCCTCTCTTAGAATGTACATCTTGGACATAAACTGCTTTTTGTAAGGTACCACGTTTACTTTTTTCACCATCTACTAAGAGCTTTTTTCTATAATTTGGGAAAAACATATAGATTAGCTTTACCATCACTCTTTGCCAAATAGTGAAATCACCTTTAACTTTACCTATGTCATGAAGCAAAGCTGCTCTGATTAAGAGCGTACGCTCCTCTTCGTTAGTAATACGAGGATCTTTCTTTACTGTTGAAGCAACATCTAGAGCGTGTCGCTGATCAATTGTCCCCATTTGATTATATAAGGCACGTTCCCAATCAGAGAGATACTTTTGCAAAAACTTTAATTCCTCTTCAGTATGTCGAGGATTGTGTCTATATTTAATAGCATTCGCCCATTGGCGATAAAGTTTCTGCACGCTATTATCCCTTCCCATCGAAACCCCTCATTTCACATCTCTTGTGAGTAAATCTTGATAAGTCTCACGCCTAACTACCAGGCGAGGTTCACCATCTTTAACAAAAACCATTGCTGGTCTAGGTAATAAATTATAGTTACTAGCCATTGAGTAGTTATAAGCACCTGTAGAAAAGATGGCTAGTATATCACCTGATTCTATCTTCGGTAAATCTATATCCCAAATAAGCATATCACCAGATTCACAGCATTTTCCAGCTATCGAGACCCTCTTAGTTGGTTGTGCTAAAGGCTTATCAGCTAGAACTGCATGATATTTTGCATCATATAAAGCAACCCGGGGATTATCTGTCATGCCCCCATCTACAGCTACATAAGTTCTTATACCGGGAATCTCTTTACTTGAGCCTATTGTATAGAGGGTAATACCAGCTTGACCAATTATATATCGACCAGGTTCTACCCGAATTTTGAGCTTACTATCTGGTAAGTTCTGGTAAATGATCTCGACTAGTTCATCCGGTGTGACTAATGGATCGTCAGGTAAATATTGAATTCCAATACCGCCACCTAAATCTAACTCACTTAAATGAATTCCTGTTGCTTGCTCGATTTCCTCTTTTATCTTGATCATGGTTTTAGTTGCTAAAGCGTAGGAATCTAAATTATGGATTTGTGAGCCAATGTGGCAGTGAATACCTGCAAGAAGTAGATTACTACTATTAACTACCGCCAAAGCTGCTTTAGGTGCATCTTCGCGTGTAAAACCAAATTTACTATCTTCTTGCCCAGTTTGAATGTGTACATGTGTATGAGCTTCAATACCAGGAGCAATTCTAAGATAGACTCTTTGCATTTTAGTCGTTTTACCAGCTAAAGAGTTCAGCATCTCTAGTTCATGCCAATTATCCACAATAATAGTACCAACATTATATTCTAAAGCCATTTCTAGTTCATGGCTTGATTTGTTGTTACCATGGAAATATATTTTTTGAGGGTTAAAACCAGATTTTACTGCTACATATAGTTCTCCACCACTAACAACATCTAAGCTTAAACCCTGTTCAGCGATAATTTGGCACATCGCGCGGCAAAAAAGTGCTTTGCCAGCATATATTACTTCACCATCGGGATAGCGTTTCTTTAGCGCAGTCCGAAAGCTTTTGCAGCGTGATTCCACCATGTTTTGATCTACAACATATAATGGTGTCCCGAACTCTTTAGCTAAAGCTAATGTATCGGCGCCACCCCAAGTTAGATTACCTGCACTATTTACAGGAAGATTAGCTAGCAACTCATCTTTCCCCGCTTTCAAATATTAATTTCTCAAATTCTTAGCTTATCATAGCATAGTAGTCTGTAAAGGGTCAAAAACTCCTAAACTAGCTTAGTTATTTTATCTAAGTTCCTGTTTAATTTGTAGGCTGATCGAGAAACTCCTTCTAATAATTACAAAAATAGGTCTGTATGCATCACCATACAGACCACTTAGGCTAATTTTTTTTGGAACCTTTTCTGCAATCCGTTAGCTAGACTGTTGATGATTAATACTAAAACGATAAGAACGCTAGCTGTGGCAAAAGACATTTCTAAAGAAATTCCTTCTGTTGCTAAAATATAAAGGTGCACCGCTAAGCTTCTTCCACTAGCCAAAAACGAAGTTGGTGTCTTAGCTGAGGATCCTGCTGTTAATAACAAAGCAGCGGTCTCACCAATTGCCCTACCCAGTGCTAATATTAACCCAGTTATAATTCCTGGTACCGCTGCCGGTAACAGCACCCTTAAAATAGTCTGCTTTTTAGTTGCTCCTAGGGCTAAGCTCGCTTCTTTGTAGGATTTAGGCACAGCTTTAAGTGTTTCTTCTGCAGTTTTAATAATCGTTGGTAAAATCATAACAGCTAGGGTTAAACCACCTGCTAGAAGGGAGAAACCTAGCTTGAGCCAAGTAACAAAAAAAGCAAAACCAAACAGA
Organism: Firmicutes bacterium UBA4881; assembly: GCA_002399235.1. Classification (GTDB taxonomy): domain Bacteria; phylum Bacillota; class DTU065; order DTU065; family DTU065; genus UBA4881. The sequence goes on from DHDH01000028.1 coordinate 131,589, forward strand.
CCGAAAATGATCGAAGGTATCCCTGCTAAGGTTTCGGTTAAAAATGTAAGGAGCTTTTTTCCTACACTCTCTTTCATATATTCACTGAGAAAAATAGCTGAACCAACACCAATAGGTAAAGCAAAAATAATAGCTAGGGTAGTTAAATAAAAAGTACTTAAGATAATAGAAGCTATACCACCTTCTTTTCCTAAGCGTTTTGGATTACTTAAAAAGAAAGAAGGATTTAAGTGGGCTAAACCATTTTTGAGGACATAACCTACAATTAGAAAAAGAAAAGAAAGAACCAGAAATGCGGTAATCCAGATAAATATTTTAATTAAGCTTTCTTTAACTAACAGTGTTCTTCTCATCTACTCACCTTCTTTTTTATGAGCAAAGTAGCAGAAGCATTTATTACCATAATCAAAACAAAGAGGATAATGCCACATGCAAAAAGAGCTGAGGCATGCTCACCTGATGCGTAACCCATTTCGATAGCAATATTGCTAGTTAGGGTACGCACGGGTTGTAACCAAATTAAAAGTGGTTTTAAGAGTGAATAATTTGTCTCTGCTGTTGGTAAAAGTGGTGTATTACCCGTAACCATCATCACAGCCATAGTCTCGCCTACAGCTCTACCTAAAGCTAAAATAATAGCAGTTAATAATCCTGAACTAGCAGCTGGTAAAACAACCTTACTAATGGTCTGCCAATGAGTAGCACCTAAAGCTAATGATCCTTCTTTTAATTCTTTAGGTACACTGCGGATACTATCTTCGGCTATATTTATTATAGTGGGAAGAATCATAATTGCTAAAACTAATGAACCTGATAAAGCACTATAACCACTTCCTCCTAACGTGTTTCTAATCAATGGTACCACTACTGTCATACCAAAAAAACCAAAAACAACTGAAGGAATTCCAGCTAAAACTTGCAGGGCTGGTCTAACTAAATCAGCTATTTTAGGGGGAGCCAATTCGCTTAAGAATATAGCCGTACCTAGACCGAGAGGTATACCAATTAACAAGGCACCTAAACTTACCATTAAAGAACCAAAGATCATGGGCCAAACCCCATAAACTCCTTCTAAAGGATACCATTTAGTACCTGTAATCATTTTTACCAAGCCATTTTTTATTACTGGATAACCTTCGCTAAAGACAAAACCAGCTATAAGAATAATAATACTAGCAGATAGTAAGGTCGTTAGAAATAATAAACCAGTAAAGGACTTCTCTCTTAGAAAATATTGTTGGTGCAAGTAAATATTTTTACCTTTTTCCTTTAATTTTAATGTAGATTCCAAATCTCTCACCTCCCTATTAATAGAGCTTTATTGGCCCTTATTTACAGGTATAAAGTCCATTGAAGCAATCTCTTGGCCAATATCACCAAGGCAAAACTCAATAAACTGTTGTAAAGAACCTTTTATCTCTCCTTTAGTGATTAGAGCTAGTGGTCTTGCGATCTTGTAAGTTCCAGCTAAAATAGTCTTTTCGTTAGCTTCCACACTATTAATTGTTACAGCCTTAACACTCTTATCCAGAGCCCCTAGGGAAATATAACCAATTGCTGATGGTGTTGTGGCTATTGTGGTTCTTACTGTACCTGTTGTTGGTGATACTAATGCTGTTTCAACAGCTCTTTTCCCTTTATGAACTAACTCTTCAAAAGCACCTCTTGTACCGGAAGCGGCATCTCTTAAAACCACAATAATTTTGCTATCTTTCCCGCCAACTTCCCGCCAATTAGTTATTTTACCAGTAAAGATATGAGCTACTTGCTCTATGGTTAAATCTTTTACCTGGTTCGAAGGATGGACAACTACAGCAATACCATCGTTAGCTATGGAAATTGCTTTAATATCCTTAGCTTTTTCCTCAGAAGTTAATTCTCTTGAAACCATACCGATTTGTGCAGTACCATCTAAAACAGCTTTAACACCTGCTGAGGACCCTGTAGCATTAACTACAATTTTTGTATTTTTGTTTTTAGCTTCGTACTCAGTAGCAATCTCCTCTACTAAGGGAGCTACTGAAGTTGACCCAGCAATAGTTATGGTTTCAGCACTAGAACCAAAAGCAACCAGAGCTAGTAAAAACATAGTCAAAAACTTTTTCATAAAATAACCTCCTTTTTTCACTAGCTTAAGTATGTCAGATAGTTGTTAAGGCTCTATTTTAATGCTGTTATAAAAATGCAACCATAGTTAACCTTTTGTAAATAAGCTAGGACAAGTTGTTAAGGTTTTTAGCATTTATTTTTAACCATACTTAAATAATAAAAATCACCCCTTGTATTTTATTGCCTGCTCCTGTTAACACTAAAAGCGAAGGCTCAAGGGGGTGAGTTTTTGGGCGATTGGTTAAAGCATGCTATCCGACTAGTTGTGTCTGCAATTGTTCTGGTACTTCTCAGCCCTTTCGTGCCAGGATTTTCTGTCGCTAACTTCGGCCAAGCCTTGCTTGCTGCGGTGGTCATTACTATTTTAGGCTATATTATTGAGAGCGCAGTAGGTCGTAATATCTCTCCTTATGGTAGAGGTCTGGTTGGTTTTTTAGTATCTGCTGTTGTGCTCTACGCGACCCAGTTTATAGTCCCTGGTTTTAGGGTGAGTATTTTAGGAGCATTGATCGCCGCTTTTTTAATTGGTATTGTCGATATCTTCGTTCCTACTTCACTACGGTAAAAGGAGGCACACAAATAGTGTGCCTCCTATCCTTTAGGTCTAAATAAAAGCCCGATAATAAAACCAATTAAGATTGCAACACCCAAAACTGGTGCTGCGCTGATAATACCTCCTTCTAAAGCCCCTAAAAGACCATTTTCCGCAAATCCTTTAATAACTCCTTGAGTCATCACGTGGCCAAAGTTTGCTACCAGTACAGAAGCACCAGCACCAAACGTTTTTACTAAGGGATTGTAGAATCCTAAAGCTGAAATAAAACTTCCTATAACGACTAAAATTACCATTAAATCTGCTTGTTTGATCCTAGTTCGATCTAAAACTACTTGTCCTACTGCACATACAGCTCCACCAAACAAAAAAGCTAACAGGTAATTCATAGTTACACCTTCTCAAAAGCAATTGCGTGAGCAACTGCAGGAATACTATCTTTCTGTTGGGCTGTTGTGGTACCGAATAATGCTCCTGTAGCAATTAGTAATATTTTCTTCAAAATCCCTTTCTGCAACATAGGGTAGAAGTAACTACCAAAAACACAAGCAGACGCTGCACAACCACTGGCTCCAGCATGGGTATCTTGCCTAGTAGCATAGACCTGCAAACCACAATCAGTTAAATTACCTGCTCCCAAAGATGCATCCCCCATTAAATGTTTTAAACATATTTGACCAATGCTACCAAGATCGCCTGTTGCAATTAGATCATAATCTTCAGGCTTTTTACCCAAGTTATTTAGATGTAGTTGCAAAGTATCAAAAGCTGCAGGAGCCATTGCAGCGCCCAAATTAGTAGAGTCTTTTATGCCATAATCAACAACTCTACCTAGAGTAACTTCTTTAACCGCCACTGTCCCCTGTCTACCAAGAATAACTGCACCGGCTCCAGACATCGTCCAGTTAGCAGTTGGCGGTCGCTGTACTCCTAATTCTGTTGGAAACCGATAGGTTCTTTCAGCGGTTTCATGGTGAGAACATGCAGCTGCCATAACTCTATTCATATGGCCCCCATCAATTAATAACGATCCTATCCCTACCGAAAGGGCGAATGTAGAGCAAGCCCCAAAAACACCTGCAAAAGAAACAGGAATATCTCGGCCAGCAAAGTTAGCACTAATTAGTTGATTAAGTAGATCGCCAGCTAAGATCAGATCAAGATCTGCAGGTTGATAATTAGTATTTTTTAAACAGAGACCAAAACTTTCTAATAACATCTTACGTTCTGCTTTCTCCCAGGAGCTCTCACCGTAAATGTTATCAGGGACTACAACATCAAAATATGATCCTATGGGTCCAGCTCCTTCTGTTGGCCCAACTACTGTAGCTGCTCCTTCAACATAGACATTATTAATTAGATATGTTTTGTTCATTTAAAGATACTCCTTAAAAGACCAAAACCAGTTGCCGAAACTAATCCATAGACTATCACTGGTCCGGCAATTAAAAAGAGTCTGGCTGCTAAACCCAAGATAGCTCCTTCGGAACGAAATTCCATCGATGGTGCGACAATTGAGTTAGCAAAACCAGTAATGGGAATAGCGCTTCCGGCTCCACCATATCTACCAACTTCATCATAAACACCTAAACCAGTCAGTAATGCACTAGAGAATACTAAAATTATTGACATCCACACTCCAGCGATATCGTTAGTAAACCCTCTGGCTATAAGCGTTGATTTAATAATTTCGCCTAATAAACAGATACCTCCACCGACCAAAAATGCTTTAAAGACATTATTAACCAAAGATATTACTGGTTTTTCCTGTTCCACTAAGCGCGCATAGCGTTTGGCTTGAGGACTTTCTCTTTCCCTCATCAAATCACCTCAAGGCTTAGTATGGCCAAAACCAGAGGAAAAATTACTTAATATAATAAGTATTTGCCATAACTTGGAGCTGTTTTATTGATTGGTATAAATCACCTCTACTGCAAATAAGGTTCTATCTCTTTTAACTTTTTTCAAAAAGTTTATGTTAGGAGAACTCTTTTATTTCTCAAAGTGATACTTGCACATAACATATTTTAGGCATTAATTTTCGCCTAATCTAATTTGCATTATCTAACTTATTCTTTGGAGGTGATTGGTTTTGCAAAATTGGATTAATGAGCCTAGTAACTCGTTGTTTGTCCTAGGTGATTTCAACGCTTCATATTATCTTTTTCCCTATCAAGTTATCCCAGATAAAGAAATCGTAATTCGCGGACAATTCCCCCATGCAAGATACCTTTCTTTTACTATTAATGGCCAAGGTGATGTGGCAATCGCTTCGGTTCCCGATGTTGCTTTAATACCAGATCCTGGCAGTACTAACCCCTTTTTACCAGGTGCTAATTGGGACGCAAAAAACCGTAACTATACACTACTTGTACGCTTTACTGCACCACCTCCAGGATTTAACCATTTCGTTCCTGGTGCCGGCACGAATACAGTTTATGCTGGTACTTTGCCAGATGGCAGGTTAAATAGTCAAGGTTTAATTACGCTACGCATTTATGTACCCAGCATAGGCTATGACCAAACTGGTGGTGTTGGGTTGCCAACAATTGAATATTGTAATGTAAAGGCTGATATGGTTAATATATCCGAGCTAGACGAGAAACCAAGTATCTCCGATATAACTCCAGACACTTTAGCCTTACCAAATAACAATAATTGTACCCTAGTTTGGTCTAAAACTAATCGGCTACAATCTATACTCTTGCAGGCTAATCCAAACACTATTTACCTAATCTCAAATCAGCTACAAAGAGATCCTGGAAAGCTCCTTTTTATCCGTTTTAAAGCACCAACCTTTCCAGATACCTATCACAACTTCGGTATTGTTGGCAACGAAGACATGCGCTATTGGAGTTTCATGTTCACCACAAGAATCGGCTATTTAGGACTATACACAATAAGTGATTTTCAGACTCTTATCGATAAATATGGTTATGTTAACTTAGTAATAAGTTTTGGTGCTGAGCGTCCTAAATCTGTCACCGCAGATAATGGTTATACTTGGGTCAATGTTTCACATCTTCCCTTAATTAGCTTCTCGCTTATTTATCGCAACACCTTAATTTCACCTAACTTCCCATTTGTTCCCAGAAATGTTCCTGAAGGTGAAATTGTACCACCCGAGGTTATGGGTGAATACTACCCCTGTGGCATATATGTCGATCCTAGTTATTTTGATGTATGTCGATAAAGAAAAGAAGGGGTGCCGTTAAGCTACTGATTAAGTAGTGAACGACACTCCCATTTTTA
>DHDH01000028.1:137665-152656 GCA_002399235.1 Firmicutes bacterium UBA4881
TTTAGGCAAACCAAAGCTAATATTGTCTGGCTGATGTTTAGGGTCCAAAAGTAAATCTGGAAGATTTGTTGTACTCGTTTAAGGATAAGAACAGGAAATTCAACTTTTAACACCAATAAAGCAGGTGTAATAAAAGCAGTCTAATTTTTTACTAATTAGGCTTCAGCTTGACGCACAAACAATGCTAGGTATTATTTAAAACGTTCTATCATGACCTGGTTTTTAAAATAATAATACTTATCTCCATTACACCCTTCGAGAACAATTTGATTTTCTGAATAACTTACGACTGGCCAATATATTATCTTCTGATTCACATTACATTGGTTTGGTATAAAATCATCTTCATTTATGTAGGGATGCGTTATCTCTGTCGTAATGTTTTGTTTCCAGTCTAAAACTCCCTTATTATATCTAATACGGAAGTATTGTTCTCCCCCAACCATTCCCTTGTCACAGGTATTATATACGCTTGCACCACAATAAATATTTCTATCTTGAACTTGATAAACATATTGATATCCTTCTGTCTGAACCAGGTAGCAAACTCTATTATCCGATGACAAATCGTTATCCCTTTATTCCATTGTTTTAAACACTTGCCAATGCCTACTTCGGCTATGTCTGCCAAATGATAGTCTAAATCGTCATGGTCAATGTCTTCCCGTTTAAATAATTTAATCGACTCAGAGGAATAGTTTATTTCTAGTGCGCCATCCAAGAATTTACGCTCACAACAATGACACTTTTCTATCTTAACAGGTCCTTTTAGAATGTGGATGTTTTCAACTCTTTAATTATCGTGTTGTCAGAACTAATGATTTGCCCTTGTTGACCAACTGCTGCATATTGTACGGTATTTAAATTTGTATTTAATTTAACAACACCAATCGTTTCAACTTTACCTTCGTTTCCATTTTCGCTTATTTTATTACAGAGGCTTGTTAAATAACTTTGATTATCTTCCTGGTCATATCAAAAAATAAACTCCAACTTCGTAGTCTTCAATATTTCGATATCTTTAGCACTATAAACTCCTAATAACCCCATCTTGTTTTCCCCCTAAATTTGATCAGACTTAAATTTGTCAGGTTATAAATAACTATTTTTACGTCAATTAAAACTGCAACAGAAAAACTTTTATACAATCATAAATTAGTTTTCAGCAATAAAAACAATCGACCTTTATCGACTTTTTAGATTATGTTTAGATATAAAAAAAGACAACCGATCGGTTGTCTACAAGGATATTGTTTTTCTGAACAGTCTCTCTAAATTCCCGCCTAAAATATTAGCACATTCATCTTTATTAAATCCTTTTTCTTCTAATACTTCTTCTAAGGTAAGCCATTTGCCAATATGCTCTAAACCACTTGGAGGTTTAGAAATGCCTAGGTAATCAGAACCAATACCCACATGCTCTACACCAATCAATTCTGCGAGATAACTAATCTGTTCTACCACAGAATTGATCGTAGGCTGCGCTAAAAATTCTGTACAAAAGTTAACAGCAATAACTCCACCTTTTTCTGCTAATGCTTTTAGCTGCTCGTCTTTGAGATTACGAGGATGGGGATGTAGTACGTAGGCATTAGAATGCGAAGCTATCACAGGATTATTAGCTTTCTCTAAAACACTCCAGAAACTACCTTCACTAAGATGGGAAACATCAAGAATTATTGGCAATTTAGAAGCTGTTGCTAAGATGTCCAAGCCTCTTTTAGTTAAACCACCTTGATATTCTTCTAAACAGCCTGTTGCTAAATGATTTTGGTGATTCCAAGCAAAAGATAGCATACGTACACCTAATCTATAAAAAGCATACAAATCTTCGGGAGAAGAAATTGGTTCGCCCCCCTCAATGGCTAAAAGCGCTTTTTTGCCTGGTTTATCAAGATCCTTTGCCTCTAGAATGGGAGTAAACTCGTTTTGTGTTGCTAATTGCCAAAATATACCTGCCATCTGTAGTGCTTTAGCTTCTTTTTGATGAGGTAAATATTTTTCTGCTACATAAATAGCTGTTACTAAGAGATCCGGCCCACCAAGATGCCATCTAGATTTAGTTATCTGTGCTTCTTGCCCTAAATAAAGATCCATCCCACTTTCTAGCAAAGCGGAGAGTAAGTCACAATGCCCATCAATACTTAACACAACTCTCCCTCCAAATGATTAAAGAGGCAGAGATGCCTCCGCCTCTTTAATAAAACTTACCCTTAACGTGGTTCTACTATAATCTTCATCGCTGTACGTTCTTCACCATCAATAGAGATGTCAGCAAAGGCAGGGATGCAGACCAGATCCATACCTGTTGGAGCTACAAAGCCTCGGCAGATAATCATAGCTTTAATAGCTTGGTTTACTGCTCCAGCTCCTACTGCCTGAATCTCTGCGGAACCTTTTTCTCTTAAGACACCTGCTAAGGCCCCGGCTACTGCATTGGGGCTAGACTTTGAAGAAACTTTAAGTACTTCTACTGCCACTGATAAGCCCTCCCTGATAGCATATATATTTAATATTAACCATCTGGTAAATATTTCCTTTTAGAATGGCGGTTTTTTTTATTTTTATTATTCAATTAGCTCTACCAAGGTAGTTTATCTGCTTCCCATTCCATTCTTATTCTCTCTACTTGTAAAGCATTACCACTTTCTTCGTCAATATCAACAATAAGACCACAAAGCCACACTGCGCCTTCGGCTATTTCAAAGCGTCTAGGTGTTGCTTCAAGAAATTTACCGATAATAATATCTTTATCAACACCTAAAATACCATCTCTAGGTCCTGTCATACCTAAATCAGTTTGGTAGGCTGTACCACCACTTAAAATACGCTCATCACCTGTAGGAACATGAGTGTGTGTACCAACCACCACACTAACTAATCCATCTAAGTAATAACCCATGGCAGCTTTCTCACTAGTAGCTTCTGCATGAATATCGACAAATATCAAAGATGTTTTTTGGCGTATCTCTTCGACAATTTCCCTAGCTTTTCTAAAAGGACAATCGATTGCTTCTAAAAATACGCGACCAGCAAGATTAATAACACCTATTTTAAGACCTTTATGTTCAACTATAACGCTGCCAGACCCAGGGGTTCCCGGTGGATAGTTCGCTGGTCTTAAAAGTCTAGCTTCAGCATCTATAAAAAATCCAATATCACGCTTATCCCAGATGTGATTGCCTGAGGTTATCACATCAGCGCCAGCTTTGATTAATTCTTGGAAGGTTTCTTCAGTAATACCAAAACCACCTGCTGCGTTCTCACCATTAACTATAACAAAATCAATTTGTTTTTCTTTTTTCAACTTAGGTAGTATGGATGAGAGGATTCTTCTGCCTGGACGTCCTACAACATCCCCCACTAATAAACAACGCAAAGCTACTCCTCCTACACGCTAACTTTTACTTAGCTTATCCATTTAAGATCCAGTTAAAAGAAAGCGGAAGGACTCTGCCCTTCCGCTACCGATCATTTTGCATATTCTACAGCGCGCGTCTCCCGTATAACTGTAACCTTGATCTGCCCCGGATATTCCAATTCCTCTTCAATTCTCTTTGAGATATCTCTAGCCAAAAGCGTGCTGTGAACATCATCAATACGATCTGGTTTAACCATAATTCGGATCTCCCGACCAGCCTGGATAGCGTAGGATTTATCGACTCCCTCAAAGGAATCGGCAATCGCTTCTAACTTCTCTAAACGTTTGATGTATGATTCAAGAGTCTCTCTCCTAGCGCCAGGTCTTGCAGCACTAATAGCGTCAGCAGCTGCAACCAAAACAGCTTCAACTGTCTTTGCTTCAATATCACCATGATGAGCGGCGATAGCATGAATAACAGCAGGAGATTCCTTATAACGCTTGGCAAGATCAGCACTGATCTGATGGTGGGTTCCTTCCACTTCCTGATCTGCTGCTTTACCGATATCGTGTAAAAGTCCCGCACGTTTAGCTACATTAACATCTACACCTAATTCAGCGGCCATAAGACCAGCTAAATGAGAAACTTCGATAGAATGTTTTAATACATTTTGCCCATAGCTTGTGCGGTAATGGAGACGACCTAAGTACCTGATGAGTTCAGGATGTATCCCGTGAACACCAACTTCAAAGGTAGCTTGTTCGCCTTGTTCTCTAATAATAGTTTCAACTTCTTTTTTGGACTTCTCCACCATTTCCTCGATGCGAGCTGGATGAATTCGTCCATCGGCAACTAGTTTTTCTAGAGCTAGACGTGCAATCTCTCTACGTACTGGTTCAAAACCAGAGAGAATTACAGCTTCAGGAGTATCATCAATAATTAGGTTAATACCAGTTAAAGCTTCTAAAGCTCTGATATTACGACCTTCTCTACCAATAATACGGCCCTTCATTTCATCGTTAGGGAGATTAACTACTGATACTGTAGTTTCAGCTACGTGATCAGCAGCACAGCGTTGGATTGCACGAGAAATAATTTCGCGGGCTTTCTTTTCGCCTTCGTCCTTAGCTCTTTCTTCATTTTCTTTGATAACATGAGCCATTTCAGTTTCGACTTCTACCCTCACCTGAGAAAGTAAAAGCTCTCTAGCTTCATCACTGGTAAGGTTAGCTAGTCTTTCGAGCTCTATAACTTCTTTATCGTAGAGCTCTTGTAACTCTGTTTTTTGCTTTTTCAATTCCATTTCTTTGCGATTAACGGCTTCTTCTTTACGCTCAAAATTATCATTGCGCCGGTCGAGCGCCTCTTCACGCTGAATAAGCCGTCTTTCGACTTGCTGGATTTCGAAACGTCTTTCCTTTATCTCTTGGTCCAGCTCGAATTTCATCTTTTGTACTTCTTCCCTGGCTTCTACTATGGCTTCCCTTTTTTTGTTTTCAGCTGTTTTTGCTCCGTCGTCTATGATTCTTTTTGCTTCAATTTCAGCAGAGCGAATAGCAGCTTCGGCAATAGCTTTACGAACAAAATAGCCAATAGTAACGCCAATGAGGAGACTTATAATACTTGCAATAATTATCCACAACATATATTCAGTTTTCACCCCCTCCCCGGGGTCCTTCCCATTCCGACGCGACATTTATACGGCTTGACACTGCAACAATCTTAATAGATTTTTCCTATAAGATCGCTGAATAATATTATATTCCTTGTTACATTGAAATGTCAAGGTTTACTGCCTCTCTTGCCGTTCTATAAACTAGCTGTTTGGGAAACCCCCGGCGCAGGAGATAACCGCAGAGCTTTTTCAGCTTTTTTGTATTATCTTCTTCCTTTAAACTTTTTACATATTTATTAGCTATTTTAGTAATAATTTCAGCTTCGAGCTCGTCGGGATACTCCTCTTGTAGGATTAATTCGCTGATTGAGGCCTTTACACCTTTTTGATTGAGTTTTATATATAGCAAACGTTTTCCTTGGGGATTAAGAAGAAGAGTATCATGTACGAAAGCTCTAGCAAAGCGTTCGTCATTAACAAAACCCTGCTCTTTACCCCATTCTATAGCATCCTCTATTTCTTCTTCCGAGTGTTTGCTAAGTTTCTTTCTTAGTTCGCTCTCGCTATAAAGTCGCTTAGCAATGAGGCGAGCAAGACTGTTTTTGGCCTTGTTACTCATCATCTACTTTTGGAGTCTCCTCATCTGATTCCATATGTCCCTTGTAACCCGGTAAAGCAGCTTTTTCGCGAACTTTTGCTTCTAATTCGTTGCAGAGTTCTGGGTTTTGGCGTAAAAAATCTTTTGCGTTCTCACGGCCTTGTCCTAGGCGTATATCACCATAGGAAAACCAAGAACCACTTTTAGCAACAATTCCTAAATCTGTTCCCACGTCAAGAATACAACCTTCACGAGATATGCCAGTTCCATAAACAATATCAAATTCAGCTACTAAAAATGGCGGTGCGACTTTATTCTTGACCACTTTTACTCTAGTACGGTTACCAACAATATCACTACCCGTTTTAAGAGAATCTATACGCCTTACCTCAAGGCGTACCGAAGCGTAGAACTTTAGAGCTCTACCGCCTGGTGTCGTGTGGAGTCGAGTTATCTACCCGCTCCCCGAACCGTGCATGCCAGTTTCCCGGCACACGGCTCTCCCACCGGATGAACTGAAGGAATAGTTACTCCTTCAAGCGTAGGATAGCCAAGCATGAACCGTTGGTAAACTTCTTTTTTCCCCGCCTTATCATATTTTTTCAGGAGAAAAAGATATACTCGCTCACGGATAAAACTATCTAGATAGCGTCCTAACCGGCGATCTGTACAAAAACCGTATTCCTTTTGCCAACTAAGGACCTCTCTTTTTAGAGCTCCGGCTATGTATTTAACACTATAGCCGGTCATGCTGCGATCAGATAATTTTTTGATTTTCTTCTTAAAGTTTTCCAGGCTATTTTTGGTTGGTGAAATTTCTTTGCCTCTTACCAAATAACCACTAAATTCAATTATTGGAATAGCTTCTGCTTCGAGACTAAACTGCAATAATTGTCCATCTCTCACTAGTTCATTTTTGCCTTTTAATAACGGAGCCAAAGCTAAAAGCACCTGGTCTTCGTTGATCTTAGCTGTTTTCCAAGTAAGATCAATAAATTTCTCTTCGAAGACTTTGGTGGCTAATAATTTAAATAGTTGTTTTTTCTTTGAAGCTAGATCGAGCGTTTCAACTTTTCTTATCTGGTACCCTTTAACTAACCCCTCTTTGAGGTCTTGACCTGTACTTTGAGGTAATAGGGCACCGAGAATTTCGAGGATAGCTTCTAGTAATAAGCGATCCAGTTCATTACCTCCTAAAGGTCTATAAGCATTCTCCTGGAGAGTGCTTATAAGTTTCTGAACTGAGCTCTCCGAAGCACCAACCCTTTTAGCTGCACTTAGAAGAAAATCATCTGTAGCAATAGTTTTTACCAGTTTACCTTCCTTGGCTATTCTTCTTATCCACTCCTGCTTTCGTAAGGACACGGGTGTCCTCCTCCTTACTATTGGCGAGTGGCCGGTCTGTCTCCCTTCACAGTCCTTCTGTTACTACGAAGACTCCGCCCCTTCTGCTATTTGCAGAAGGTTCCTCTGTTCCTCTCTTTTGCTCCCTATAGATGGATTTAGGCTCCGCCTATGTCCGTCCCTTGCCAAATTGGCATCCAGAATCATACCGGAGGCTAGATTCTGAAAACGGGTAAACTTGCGGCACTACACGGACCTCAAACAGCGGTTCCTCTCGTAGCCATGTCCATCGGAGGTTAGCAGTTTAAACCACATTCCAGCCCAGCTTCATGCTTTGCATGTGGGCTTGACCTTTGATCTTAAATAAGATCTCTACAAAAGAGAAGCCTCAGAGCGCACCTCCGGGTTGCCGAACATCACGCCTACTTTTTCCCTTATTTGGTTAATAAATATAGTTATACACTTTGTTTTACCGATAACTCCTGTAAGTTTACGCAGAGCTTGAGACATGAGTCTTGATGGTGATAGGTAAGCCTTGGAAGACTTGGTCTTTACGGCTTTTCCCCCACCCCACACCGTGCATGCAGCTTTCACCGCACACGGCGTTCCACCGATATTACCGGCTGATCTCCTTCGCTCTAGCCTATTAAAGCCTTCTTCGCTACTATGAGATCGCTGACTGTTGTCAGAGATCGGCTTACACCTAAGCTCCTTCTGACAACCCTCTCCAGTTCCGCACAGTCTATCCCTTCAATTGCAGACCTTAGGCGCCGTTAAGCCTTACGCAAAGCTAAGGTCTCAGTGCCTTTTGAGCCTTAACGGATTTGCCGGGCTGTTTTCTCCAGGCTTAAACAGCTCTTTGCGTAAGGGTTAAGTGAGGTTCGTTTTCTCGCCATAGTCTGCTTTTTAGGAGCCCCGCAACAATTAGTCACGACTTTACCTGGCTTCATACCCGTTTTCAGGTGTGAAAACGTGCATGCAGGAGTTTAGGCTAGCAGCCAGGGCACTCTGGCTGACTGAGGAGTTTCACCTCAGTAATCGACTGTACAGTTAGGTATAAACCCGGCCATTTCCCTAGTAGGTTAGAGGCCAACTGGACGCACCCTGGAGTCCTACATGGGCATCGCCCATCTCTCCCTCAATCTCTGCACGAGGTACTAGTGCGGCTACTGAGTCAATAACAACAATGTCTACAGCGCCACTACGTACTAGTGCCTCTGTAATCTCCAGTGATGGCGATAGGTAGGACATCTGTCTTTCCCCCGCCCCACACCGTGCATGCGGCTTTCACCGCACACGGCGTTCCACCAGACTAGCTGGCTAGCATCCTTCACTCAGGTTTGTTTTTTCCTCAGAATAGTTGCCTATTCCTCACTGGCAAACCTTCCTAGTTACTATGATGCCGCTGACTGCTGTCAGTTTCTTAGGTCTGCGTACCTCCACTGACAACCCTCAACTGTTCCATCTGGCTTATCCCTCTTTTAACTACCTTAGACCTCCCACATGTAATGCCCCAAGCTGGTCTGAAATCCCCGAGCAGGCTGGAGATTTCCTCATTTAGGCATAAAATGTTTTAAAGGATTCGTTAACCTAGCCATAGTAGTTTTTTATGGAGCCCCGCAACTTAAGTCACGACTTTACCTGGCTTCAGACTAAGCTTAGACGCAGACCAAACTTAGCCTGCAGGAGATTAGGCTGACAGTAGACCAGTACTGTCTCCAGGCTTTTCACCTGGATCATTAGCCAGACAGTTAGGGTTATTCACCCTGCCTTTTTCGTACATAGACTTATAGGCAACAGTTCGCACCCTGCTCACCTGTATCAGGCTGAGAGACAAGGAGATTATCGATATCAACACCTAGATTCTTGGCATATGAAGGGTTTAGGGCATGCTCAGCATCGATAAATGCCGCTATGCCACCTCTTTTCTGTGTCTCCGCTATGGCATGCAAAGCTACTGTTGTTTTACCAGATGACTCAGGCCCATATACTTCGATAATTCTTCCCTTTGGTAAACCCCCTACACCTAAAGCTAAATCTAAAGAGATAGCACCAGTAGGAATTGCTTCAACTTCCATAGCTCGGTTCTCACCTAAACGCATGATTGAACCTTTACCAAAGTCTTTTTCAATTGACGAAATGGCATTTTGCAAAGCTTTTTCTCGTTCTTTGGTTTCGCTCATTATCTTACCTCCCTTAATTGCGAACGCAAACATTTGTTCTCTTTCACTATAGCATAGGAGAATATATCAATCAACTAACGGACAAATCGCCCTTGGCGTATAAATTGGACCACTTGGCCGCAAGTCGCTTGAAAACAATATAACCTCGGTTGCCTTAAAACTACCGAAAGAATAGCTGTCTTTTCTTTCCCATAAATTATCAAGATTGGGCTTTTCTTGGTAGTCTTTTAATCTCGAGATCGTTAAATGAGGTTTAAATGGCTTCTTTTCTTCATAAAAAGGTATCGCTTGGGAAATTTGCTTAGCCAAATTAACTAGTGCTTCTTTACCTTTACCTACATCGATATACAACACTCTAGGCTCGGTAATTCTTGGCAGAACACCTAGTCCTTGTAAAGAGATGGTAAAGCTTTTAGTATCTTTTAAAGTATAAGTTAGTATTTCTTTTAAAGAATCTAGGTCACTTTCTGGCCGTTCACCTAAAAAGCAAAGAGTAAAATGTAAGTTTTCTTTTTTTACTCTCTTCCCCGGCACTTTATTTTCCTCTTGCCACATATCAATTGTATTCGCAATGACATCATCTATTTTAAGAGCAATAAAAAGACGCATGCACTGCCTCCTTTAAAAAAGTGAGCCTTGGGGCTCACTTTACTTCAACCATTTTCACGTTGTCAAACCAAACGGTGCCAGTCCCAGGATAAGCAAATAGAGCAACTCTTAAAGCTTGAGTCTTGGTTGGAATCTTAATTGTCGCTTTAATTTCGCGCCAATTAAAAGTTCCTGTTAAAGGAGGAGTGAGATCTTTGCGATCGTTCCACTGTTTATTTGTTCCCTGCAACCAATAGGAAATATTTATGCCACCAGTCTCTTGACCTTTAGGTAGCTGCCAATTATCCATTTTAAGCCATACAGAAATTTCGTAAGTTTTTCCTGCTTCCACAGGAACATCTTGGTACACTCTTCCAGCAAAGTTGTTAGGTATATCTAAACTAGAAACAACAATTTTCAAGCTGGCGTTACCATCTATGTTGATAGACTTATCCATAGTCGCTTTATTAGGAGAGTTGGCAAATATCCAGTTTATAGTCCAATAATCTGGTAGCCCAGTTTTATCCCAGTCCATGCCTAAATCACCATTAACAATTAAATTGTTATCGCTCCAAGCTAAAGCCGGCATTGCTATTAGTAACAATAAACAAAGATATAAATATTTTCTGGCCATCCCCAAATCACCTCCTCTTAGTAGAGAATTCTTTTTTTAGTAGCTGTTTCCTGCCGACCCTCCCAAAGAGCACATAAAAGTAAGAAAGACCCCCAAAAAGGGGGTCTGAACAAGCGTTAGTTAGTAATCTGATTCATTACGTTAGCGGGGCCACGGTTAGCAGCTTGTGCATACTGATTCATTTCTTGAGCTAGCTGCTGTCTATATGGTACGCCTACACTTGGCTGTCTACCGCTTTGATATTGAGAAAGCAATTGCTCCTCAGCAAGCTGGATCATACGCCGCACCATGTTGCCACCTACAGCACCACAGTCGCGGGATGTCATGTAACCCCAGTAACCGTTTTGGATCTGAGAAGTATCTATCTGTAGCTCGTTAGCTACTTCATACTTGAACTGATCCAAGGCCTGTTTAGCACCAAGGACTACAGTGGTGTTACTAGTTGAACTTCCTGTACCCATGCGTGTTATCACCTCCCGGCATCACTTATTGTACCCGGGAGTTTACGAATAATGTGTCTTTCTTTCTGCTAGAGTTGGAAAGGCTAACCTTGAAAGGGTTGTAGTTCAGTAGCGCGATTTTGGCTTACTCTTACCAGCACAATCCGCCCTTTTAGCAACAGTTTATTGGTCTGGAACACCTCAACTACTACCTCTACATGACGATTTCCTATTAATAAAACCTCAGCACTGGCTATAAGTTCTCCTTCTGGTAAAATTGGACTCTCCATTTCAAAACTCATAGCTCTTAAGGTACCTATACCTGTCTTATTAGCAGAACAAGCTTCTGTCGCTGCATCAATAGCTAGCCCACAGGGAACAGTAGTCATAGGATGAAGATCCTTACCTATTGGCAACTCGCCTGCTTCTGCTTCCATGAGAAAATTATATACATCGGTTGCCATATAAACCTTAGCTCTATCTCCAACACTAACCTTACCGGGATTTTTTGCTTGCTTTTCAATTTTTAAAGCACCTTTTTGCATACTTAAACCTCTTTCCGCATCCCATTAAATAGTTATTACTTTATATCTAGTACCTTAATATGATACCCACATATTCTTCGTTACCTTTTAATATCATCTCATAGGCTTTATAGGCTTCAATAAATGGGTAACGATGGGTAATTAAATGCTTTAAGTTAAGCTTTTTCGTCTCGAGCTGGCGGACAAACTCAGCTACATTACGACCCTCTGTCCAGCGTACATACTGCAGTGGATAATCAATGGCATTTGCTTCGTAGTTACGGTCATACCTACCCGGACCACCTGCTCGGGTTACAATTACTTCACTTTCTAATTGAAACATGGTCTCTCTAGTAAGTGCTAGAGGTACGTCACCTACAATTACTAATCTACCACCTGGTCTAAGAGCTTTGAGCGCTTCATCTGCAAGGCTCTTAGATCTGCTAGCTGCAGAGATTACAACAGCGTCAACTCCCTGGCCTAGCTTGTTCTTAACTATCTCCGGATTTATCTCAGTAGCAACTGCTGCCATTTCAGCACCTGCTTGTTTAGCAAAATCAGCCTTTTTTTGGTCCAAATCAGAAGCTACAACCCGATAACCAGCACCTACAGCCATCTGTACAGTCAATTGGCCAATAACACCTAACCCGATCACCCAAACACTTTCCCCAAACTGCATCTTAGCTTCGCGTAAGCCGTGCATTGTTATAGCTCCTAAGCCAACAAAAGCAGCTTCTTCAGGATCAGTCTCTTCTTTAAGAGGAGCCAGAAGAGTAAGAGGGACCGCTAGATATTCGTTATGATGTACATAAGGTGCTCCGTAAACAGCTACCCTTGTGCCCACCTCGTAAGGCACCTTTTCGCCTTTTGCTACAATCCTACCCACGGCTTGGTAACCCAAGTTAAAACTATAGCCACTACCTCCACTGGCTAAGTTAGCTTGTGAATTTCTAATCATACCAGACTCTGTCCCCGCTGAAATGAGACTGTATTCAACCTTGACTAGTGCCTCAACAGCAGAAGGCTCTGGAATGGGCATCTGTTGCAGAATAACTTGACCTTTTTGAGCATCGAAATAAACACCTTTCATAGTTCCAGCCATATTAGGATCCCCTTTCTAACTTTCGGTATGACAAAATGACAGATATTGGCAATATTGGCTACATTTTTCTTGACAACGAGGTGGTATTCTTCCTGACTCCAACACTTGATTTATTTCATCTAAAACCTTATAGAGTCTTTCTTCTGCTTTTAAGACATTTACCTGGTAAATTTTATTAGGAGTAGGAAAGTAAATGATAGCTTCGACTTCTTTAGCGAATCTTTTCTTTAGAGCCAAAGCATAAACAGCTAATTGTAATTCATATTCCTTTGCTCTTTTGGCAAAATCTGTCTGTACCTGAGATTTAAAATCCACTACAGTTATCTTATCTTTTTCATAAATAATCCGATCAGCTATACCAATCAAACGTATCTTCTTTTCTGGCAAGTGTAGCGATATTCCTACTTCACTTTCACCTTTTAGAGCAAACTCCGAAGCAAAATAGTTGACAAGTGCAGGATAGTACTCTAGGGGAATATTTTCTTCTCTAAACATCTTTTTAGCTTCATCTAAACTTCTCGCTGTCTCAAAGATATGGTGAATAGCTGTGCCACTTCTTTGTCTATCTAGTAAGATCTCATCTTCTAATTCAGTTTCTTCATCTAGTTTAATATCGTAAAGAGCTGGTACTTTTAAGCGTTGTTCTAAATAAAAATGACGTGGACAGATGGTAAATTGCACTAAAGCAGTTGGTGAAAGGGCGCGATATACAGGGCCAATCACTACAGGTTCTAAAGAGCCCCTTGGCATTAAACTAGGCTCTTTTATATTATTAAAGTTGATGGCATATTCATAAGGATAAAATTTAGTTTCGTATTCGCCAAAGCCAACTTTTTCGGCTTGGGCATCCCAAGATAACAAGCTAAGTATAGGATGATTAACTTCATTATTTTTGTTAAAAATCTTGCCTGCAACTACTATGGTTAGTTCTTTTTCAGCTCTGGTCGCTGCTACATAAAAAAGACGTTGTTTTTCATATTCTTCTTCATCTTTGTTCCTCTGTTCAGCAATTATTATGCGGGGATCGTTAGTATCGATTTTTGTCTTAGCCCAATAATTAGGTAGCTTAGAGATTAAGCCTTGATCCTTATCAAAGTAGAGGCAAGAATTATCTGTTGGGGTTTTATCAAAGTTAATACCAGCTAAAATAACTCGTTTAAACTCAAGGCCTTTAGAGGCATGTACCGTCATGATACGTACGCGAAAAGAACTTTCAGCGGCTACTTGAGCATCAGCCTCTCTTGAGCCTTCTTTGGCTTTTATATACTCTACTATTTCAATATTAGATTGACCTCTTTCACTTTCAACGTCAATCAGACTTAAAAGTTTTTCTACATTGGCTAAGCGTTCGCTACCCATTGACTGTCCCATTAAGATTACATTAAACTGTGTTTTCTTAATTAGCTTACGAATTATAGTTGCTAAATCAGTATAACCAAATTCAATTCTTAAACCAGCTAGTTCTTGGGCCAATTCCTGCTCACTACTCATATAGCCTAACTCTTCGGTTATTCCTAGTGCATTTCTTTCTCTTTTTATACACTCTGCCTCGCCACCATGGAGTAAGATTCCTCCATAAAGATGAGTTTCGTTTTCTTTCGCTAAACCGAATAGCTGATAAATTTTGTTTTCATCAAGATTAAAAAATGGTCCTTTTAATAGAGCTGCCAAACTTATCTCATCATATGGTGTACTAAGAAATTTTAATAAAGAAAGAATATCACGTATCTCATCTCGTTCAAAAAAGCTAGTCCCCATACCCGAAATGAAAGGAATACCAGCTTGCGAGAACTGTTCTTCTAACTCCCCTAAACCAGAATTTCTTTTGGGGAAAAGAACAGCAAAATCACCATAGGATACTTTGTCTTCCTCGCTCGCCTGGTTAACCTGCTCTGAGATGTAGCGAGTTATAGCCTTGGCCTGCCACACTTTAGGGGGCAACTTATCCTCATCTTTTTCATAAGCTTCCTTTAATGATTTGAATACATCATGATTTACATTTATTTCTAGAACTTTCTCTGCTTTTAAATTTTGATTATCAGGCATGGAGTTTAGTACTTTCTCCATTTCAATTGAAAGCTCGCCCTCATTTGATAAACATACAGGATAATTCTTCAACCTTTTTGATGCTCTAACGNNTTAGTTGCATCTGTTTTTTTACTTTTAACTGATTCGTAAGGAATAGCATAACTTTTTAAACAATCGCCTAACATGAATTGCTTAAAAAACTCGTTATAGAAATTGATCAAACTGAGCTCGCTACGAAAGTTATAACTAAGGTTAATCTTTTTTCCTTTTCTGGCTTCAATTCGCCTACTAGTCTCCTCAAAAAGAGCTACTTCTGCACCCCGGAACTTATAAATAGATTGTTTTGGATCACCTACGATAAATAGGTTTACTTTTTCTTGCCAGATTTCATCTACGATTCTTTGTTGTAAGTAATTCGTGTCTTGATATTCATCGACCATGATATAGCGAATACCCTTAACCAATTCATCTCTAGCTTCTTGATTTTTTAACACTTCTAAGGCCTTTTGTTGCAAATCAATAAAATCCAAACTGTTTTTCTCACTCTTCAATTCTTGATAGCGTTTATTTATT
>DHDH01000018.1 GCA_002399235.1 Firmicutes bacterium UBA4881
CAATTATACGGACACAATCAAAAGCCAGGAAAGATATTACTTGTAATTCTAGTATTATCTTTAGACAACTTGACTTAATAAGCAGATATTATTGGCCAGTTAGACAATTATCGGTTATAAGCTGGGTCTCAAAAAAATGACTAACATAAACTTAAATTAGGGGGTAGTAAATTGAAAAACAGATCAAGACTGGCGTATGTGTTGTTGTTGCTAGGGATTTTATTTTTAACGGGCTGTTTTAGAGCTAAGACTGGTAATATAATGGTTAAAGTTGATTTATCCGAATTACAGGAGTACCAAATTGAAAGCGTAGTGGCTATAATAGTTAACGAAAAAGAAGAGTACTCTGTTGAAGAAATGACTATTACTGGTACTGAAGCAACCTGTAATTTTAAGAATGTTAAAGCAGGTTATTGGTATTTAGCTTTTTTAGTGGAAACAGATACAGGTGTTTTGGATTTTGGTAACAACACTCCTTACAAGGTTGAAGGTGGAAAAACTAACACAGTGAATATAATATTAAGGAATCCTGCTTCCTAATTTAGGTAGAGATAAAAGATGTAGCCAGTTGAATTTAAGATCTGCAAAACAAGTCAATACTTTGTGAACCAAAAATTATAAAAGCTTAATTTGCCAATAATCATGTACTTCGTGGCAAAAGTTGTAAAAAGAGTGGAGGGATCTCATCTTGATGATCACTCCACTCTTTTGCGAAATTAAGTTGCTTAAAAGTAAATTTACTAGAAAGCTCTATCGATATTAAGACTAGGTGCTGTAGCACCAATATATAACTATAAACGACATAATATTAATTAAAATACACTAGCTTCAAGAAAAGTGGTTTTGAAATGGATGGAATAATTATTCGTTTTAATCCGCATATATGCAAGTTTTCTATCGACAAGGATAATCTAAGGTTTATTTGCAAAACAAAAAAGGAATAAATTTAGAGGAGAAGAAATGCAATTATTGGTGGCAATAATATTTGATATTAAGCGAAATGTAGTTAGTAAGGATAAGCCTGTGTCGTTTACGCCGGTTTTGCCTACAATCAGCCAGCAATTAGTTGGCTAAATATTAGTAAATAAAAGAGTGATAGGAGGCTTTTGTATGAAACGTTTGTGGTTAGTTAGTCTTGTTTGTGTACTATTGACTATGTCGGTAGTGGCCGCACCTTTCGTCGAAAACGAAGACCTCACCTCGGCAACAAATCCTGTCTTAGGTGGCACACTCTCTCTTTTACTGACAGATTCTCCTCAATCGTTCTTGTTTTATGGAACACTAGATAATAACGCTTACACTGTTATCGGTCAGACCATGACTGGCCTAGTTGAATTACACCCAGTTACTAATGCTATTAGGCCTGGCCTTGCTGAATCGTGGTCAACATCAGCTGATGGTAAAGAAGTGACCTTCAAGCTCCGCGATATAAAGTGGTCTGATGGAGTGCCATTTACTGCTGATGATGTCATCTTTACTTTTGAAAATTTTATTATGAATACTGTTGCTAAAGGAAACTCCGTAGATAGATTCACTATTCTCGATACAACTGACGGTGTGAAAAAGCCTGTTAAGTGGGTCAAAGTTAACGACAAGACCATTAAAGCAGTACTACCTTCACCTTTTGGACCGTTCTTTATGAACTTGTCGCATGCTTATATCTACCCTAAGCATAAACTAGAAAGCAAAATTGACAAGAATAGGCAAGACTCAGTTAACGAGCTTTGGTTGTCTAACGTCTCCCCTAAAGATATCGTAGCTAATGGTCCATACAGAATAGCTAGCTATGTCATGGATCAGAAGGTTGTTTTAGAGAAGAATCCTCATTATTGGAAAGTCGATCGCTTTGGTAACAAGCTACCCTATTTCGATAAATTAGAATACTTAATTGTTAAGGATCCAGAGGTAAGGTTAGCCAAATTTATAGCTGGTGAAGTTGACTATCTGGCAATTACTGCCAAAGACTTCCCAATGTTGAAATCAAAAGAACTTGCTGGCGGACCATTTACAGTATTCAAAGCCCAACCTACCCAGCCAACTCCTAGTCCAGTTCATATTGCTTTTAACTTTGATGTAACCGATCCAGAACTAAAAGAGCTATTTAGGAATACAGAGTTCAGAAGAGCAATGGAATACCTACTAGATCGCGGCAGAATTATTGATGAAGTCTATAATGGTTTAGCCATTCCTGGTGCAGGTTTAGTTCTACCAGCAAATAAGGCTTTCTATAATGCCAAGATCGAAAAAATAATCAGACCATATGCTCCTAATAAAGCCAAAGAAATTCTCGACAAACTAGGTCTTAAAGATAAAAATAAAGATGGTATTAGAGATTTTGCTAGTGGCAAGAAAGTGGAATTTACACTCACTGTGCAAAGTTCACCTCAAGATTACCAGGACGTTGCTTTAATTTTCAAAGAGGATCTAGAAAAAGTAGGTATTAAGGTTAACCTACAGATTTTAGATGGTACACTTGTTGGCAATATGTTTGGTGCTGGAAACTTTGAAGCTGGTATTAGAGCTTTTGGTAACCAACCAGACCTTGAACTTAGAAAAGCTATTTGGCAACCAGGTACTCAGCTTTATTACTGGCATTATTCCGCACTAGATAAAGACAATCTCGTGGCCATCACCAAAAACATGTTTGACTGGGAAAAGAGATTGTATGAGCTCTTTGATCAGGGATCAATTAATATAGACCCTGCTAAGAGAAAAGCGATCTACGACGAAGTTCAAGAGATTTACCATGATGTTCTTCCTGTTATCTTTGTTTCTAAAGGAATGAACCTCACTGGTGCTAGCAAAAGTTTAGGTAATGTAACACAAGATAAAGAAGGAATAGTATTCTTCTCAACCTATACTGCTTTTCGTAAGAAATAATTAGTTGAGGGGGAAAGCTACAGCTTTCCCCCTCCTCTGAGCTTGATCAAAGTAGGGGTGAGTGTATATATGTGGGCATTTATCATAAGAAGAATATTAATCATGATTCCCATGATGATCCTAGCTTCAATAATTTGTTTTGTTATTATCGAACTACAGCCTGGTGACTTTGTTAGTCAATACCTAGATAATCCAAGAATATCGCCAGAACAGATCAGACTTTTACGAGAACAACTTGCTTTAGATAAGCCAGCGATTACAAGATACTTCATGTGGGTTAAAGGTATTGTTACTAAAGGAGATTTTGGTTACTCTTTCGCTTACCAAAGACCTGTAGGAGACTTAATTTGGGAGCGTATGGGTTGGACTGTTATAATTGCCCTTGTAACAATTGCACTACAATGGGTACTAGCCGTTCCTATGGGTATTTATTCAGCCCTACATCCCTATTCGCCAGGGGATTATGTAATGACATTCACAGGCTTTCTTGGTATATCTATTCCAGATTTCTTCTTTGCTTTGATATTAATGTTTTTTATGCTGAAGATGGGTTCTACCTCCGTTGGCGGATTGTTTTCTACGCAATTTATTGGGGCTCCCTGGACTTGGGCCAAATTTTTGGATTTACTCAAACATCTATGGATGCCTTTAGTAGTAGTGGGTGTAAGTGGTCTTGCTGGACTTATGCGAGTAATGAGAGGCAATATGCTAGACATTATTGGTTCGCCATTTATAACTTCACT
The DNA here is from genome assembly GCA_002399235.1 of Firmicutes bacterium UBA4881. GTDB lineage: Bacteria > Bacillota > DTU065 > DTU065 > DTU065 > UBA4881. The sequence goes on from DHDH01000018.1 coordinate 3,624, forward strand.
AAGAGCCTATGGGCTTGATGAAAAAACAGTTAGAAGACATGCTATCAAAAATGCACTTAATCCAATGGTAAGCATTGCTGGTAGTGAACTTCCTAACGTGTTTAGTGGAACTATTATTACTGCTATTGTTTTAAATCTTCCGACGATGGGACCGTTTTTTTATAACGCGCTATTAAACCACGACCAATACCTGGTGATGGCCTTCTTGATGTTCATTGCCTTAATTACACAGATCGGGAACTTGCTTGCTGATATTGCACTAGCTCTTCTCGATCCAAGAATAAGAATGAGCTAGGGGTGTCGCTATATGGAAGGAACCAGGAAAAGGGTTACTGAGAGTTTTTTCAAACATAAACTAGGTGTTTTTGGTTTGGTAGTTTTAGCTATCTTGTATCTGATTATAATTTTTGCTGATTTTATTGCGCCCTATAATTACACAACAACACACAGAAACTTTGTTTATGCTGCTCCTTCGAAGATTAGATTTCGGGATCTGGAAGGAAAATGGCGAGGTCCTTATATTTGTGAAATGACAAAAGCGAGAGATCCAATTACCTATGAAGTAATTTTTACCGAGGATTTAAATACAGTAGTACCAGTGAAGTTTTTTGTGCGGGGTGAAGAATATAAGTTTTTAGGTATTTGGACAACAAACCTACATCTATTTGGAGTAGAAGAGTCACCTGATAAGGCTATGCTGCTTTTGTTTGGTGCTGATAGATTTGGTCGTGATCTCTTTTCGAGAATAGTGGTTGGTGGTCGTGTTTCAATGACAGTAGGTTTACTAGGAACTTTTTTAAGTGTTTTTATTGGCGCCATTATAGGATCACTCTCTGGTTATTATGGTGGCCGGATTGATATTCTAATTCAAAGGTTCATTGAGCTATTACGCTCTTTTCCTCGTATACCTCTTTGGCTAGCACTAGCGGTAATAGTACCTCCCAATTGGCCTAGCACTTGGGTTTACTTTGGCATTGTTACAGTGCTTTCCTTAATTGGTTGGATGGGCGTAGCTCGAGTTATGCGTGGATTAGTTCTAAGTCTCAAAGAAAAAGAATTTGTTCTTGCTGCTAAAGTTATGGGTGTATCGGATATGAAAATTATTCGCAAACACTTAATCCCTAACACTTTAAGTTATCTAATTGTGGTATCAACATTATCAATTCCTGGCATGATTCTGGGAGAAAGCTCTATTAGCTTTCTGGGCCTAGGCATCAAAGAACCGATGACTAGCTGGGGTTTGTTACTCAAACAAGCCCAATCATTAAGTGAACTAGAGTCTCATCCTTGGTTGATGATACCTGGGATATTTATAATGATTGCCGTGCTCTCTTTTAATTTCGTTGGTGATGCTCTAAGAGACGCGGTCGATCCATACAGGACGGTTGAAAAGCTATGATCGATATTTTAGAACGCATTTTGACTGTAACCAATTTAAAAACGTATTTTAGAACACAGCGTGGGACTGTGAAAGCTGTTGATGATATAAGTTTCCACCTTGATAAAGGTGAAATACTCGCTCTAGTTGGTGAATCCGGTAGTGGGAAAAGTGTCACTGCTCAATCTATTCTAGGCCTTGTTAAAGTTCCACCTGCAGTTGTTGAAGGAAGCATTTTGTTTAATGGGCAGGAATTAGTTGGTCTTTCTCAAGCAGAATATCGTAAAATCAGAGGTATGCGTATTAGCATGATCTTCCAAGAGCCTATGTCTTCTTTTGATCCTCTCTATACCATTGGTCAACAGCTTATGGAAGTGGCTAAAGCTCATATGCCTTGGACCGAAGAAGAAGCCAAAGAAAAAATAATTGCCACCTTGAAGTCTGTTCATATACCAGAACCAGAAAAGCGGTATGATGAATATCCCCACGAAATGAGTGGCGGTATGCTCCAGAGAATTATGATTGCCATGGCTCTTATCACGGGACCAGAGATAATAATTGCTGATGAACCGACTACTGCTCTCGATGTGACTATTCAAGCCCAAGTTTTAAACCTGATGCAAGAACTGCAAAGTAGTTATAATGGCTCTATTATCTTTATTACCCACGACCTGGGGGTAGTCGCTGAAATTGCTGATCGTGTCCACGTTATGTATGCTGGTAAAATTGTCGAAAAAGCTTCTGTAGAAGAATTATTCAATAACCCTTTGCATCCGTATACAATAGGCCTTTTGACATCACGTGTAAAGAGAGAATACAAGGGTTTAGATTTACCCTATATTAAAGGTTATGTACCTAGCGCTGATCAGTTTTCTAATGGATGTCGTTTTAGTTCAAGATGTCCCAAAGTAAGGAAAAAATGCCATGAACATTTACCGCCTGATTTAGAGATCGCTAAGGATCACATCGTCTCCTGCTGGCTTTTTGAGGAGAGTGAAGACAAATGAAAATCTTAACTACTTCTAATCTAAAAAAGCATTTCCCGATTAGATCAGGTGTTTTCTTGCAAGTTACAGGTTATGTAAAAGCCTTAGAAAAAGTTAACTTTGCCATCAGTGAAGGGGAAACCATAGGTATAGTAGGTGAATCCGGTTGCGGTAAGAGTACATTAGGTAAAACCATAGTGAAGATCTACGAACCTACCGACGGTAAGATTACCTATTTTGATCCTAGTGGCCAAAGTCATGATATTACTAAAAGCCTACCTAGAAAAGTTAAAGCTACATTTAGAAAAGATCTACAGATGATCTTTCAAAATCCCTTTGATTCTCTTGACCCTAGAATGACAGTAAAAGATATAATAAAAGAACCAATTGATACCCATAGGTTATTCGATAATGAGAAATCTAAAGACGAGTATATTAGAGAATTATTAAATAAAGTAGGTCTTGATACTGAGTATGCTGGAAGATACCCCCACGAGTTCTCAGGTGGTCAAAGACAAAGAATTGCTATAGCTCGTTCTATCTCTGTTAGGCCTCGATTACTAATCTGTGACGAACCAACTTCGGCTTTAGATGTTTCCGTACAAAGCCAAATTATTAACTTGCTTAAAGAGATTCAACGTGAGACCAATATGGCATTTATCTTTATCTCCCACAACCTTGATGTTGTCTACCACATGAGCGATAGGATTCTAGTTATGTACCTAGGAAATATTGTAGAGTCGGCACCATCTACTTCACTCTTTGGAAAACCTACTCATCCTTATACTAAAGCTCTTATGTCAGCAATTCCTAGTTGGAATCCCACCAAACGGAAACTAGACAAGGTTAAACTCGAAGGCGAACCTCCCAGTCCCATAAATCCTCCATCGGGGTGTCCTTTCCACCCAAGATGTCAATATCGCTTAGAAATATGTGACAAAATTAAGCCTGAGCCAATTGAGGTAAGCGAAGGACATTTTAGTTCTTGCCATCTGTATGCTAAACAATAATTTATTTGTCGAATCGAACCTCTTTGAAGCATATACCATTTGAAAAACAGAGTAGGAAAACCTGCTCTGTTTTTTCTCGTGTGCCATGCCTTAGTGATTAATGAGATAGGGAAAATCCACTATAGCATTTTTCTCGCCATTTTCTCAACCAGTTAAGCTGTCTGTCTATAAATGCTTCATCTACACAGTCAAGCCCATATATCTCAATAATTGTAGCTTGCAGTTGATAGTGTCTAACTGCAACCAGATCATAAAATGCGCCAAGCTCAGCTGATGTAAGAGTTCTATACTTAGCATAGCCAGAAAGAAAGCTTTCAAAAATTTGCGTAGTCATATCATAATCTTCAGGTTTGAAAGTAAAATAATCGGTCGCATCACACATCACCATGATGTCGTAGACAGGGAAAGAATTGCAGGCAGTATCAAAGTCGAGCAGATATAGTTCATTAGAAGATGAATATAACACATTTCCACGGTGCAAATCTCCATGACTAAATCCACGTGGTAAATCTTTGATCTTACTCCAAAGCAAATCTCCATATTCTATAAATTCTCTAAGCTTGTATGCTGGATATTTTTTCTGGTGTAAGATATCAATATATCTATCAATGAAAAAGTACTTGTCGTGGACTACTAGGTTACCATTGTAACTTCCCATGATACTGTGAAGCCTACCAACAAGCTCACCTATCTGCTCGGTTTTCTCACCCTGTTCAGGTTCTCTACCTTCGATATACTCAAATATGATATACCTATACCTACCATTAGAGGTTCCACTTTCCCAATATGGCATACCATTCTCAGTCAAAACAAGCTTCGGAACGGGAAAATCATGCTTTACAAGATAAAGAAGTATATCAACAGATTGTTTCACCGTATCAGCAAAGGTCTTTGGCACTATCTTTAGCAGATATTTTGCTTCATCGGTGTACACAATATATGATACACAGCCACCGCTACGCAGAAACTCAATTTTTTCAAATTTAAACGGATAGTAAAGGTTTAATTCCTTCAAAATATCATGTTCTTCCATTCTAGTGCTTCCCTCCCACATTCCCAAACATCAGTGCAAGATTACGTGGAATACATCTAAATGGCATGTCGTTGTTATAAAACCACAGCTTTTTTCTTATACTTTCGGGGAAATCAGCAAAAGTTTTACTATTTAGAATGGCAGATGTATCTTTATTGTCAAACTCGACCGTTTCGAGCTTAATAAGTCGCTCCTTATTTAGGGGACAGATATCTTGACAGCGTGTGTATTCGATAATACGATGATGCACAGACTTCGGAACCCATTCAGGAATAGGTATATCATCAAATGCATTCAAATTTGCAAGGCATTTTTCATTGTCAATCAAAAAGCGGTCAGAGAGAATCGCTTTTGTGGGACAGTTATCGATGCACTGGCCACATGAAGCACAAATATCAGCATCTTTAACCCCGTGCCAGATATATTCATCTACAGAAATATTGGATAAGTATGTTCCTAAACGAATAAAACTACCCCAATCATCTGAGTATGTTATATTGTTTCAACCATATTCACAAAGCCCACTACGCACAGAAAGTCGCTTTTGGGGTAGCCAATGAATGTAATTAAGTTCAAACCCCGCTTCAGCAAATAGTTTACCGAGCTTATCGTGGACACTGGTGTTTGTATAGCTATCATCGAGCAAGCATTTTACTGTTTTGTTGTCGTGGTGAAATATTGCATTTGCTAGCGTTAGTTACCAAACCGCAATAACAATAGCTTTCGCTTCAAAATCAAGCTCAGGTACATCTAGTATATATTTTTGGCGAATTATCCACTTTTGTAGTTCATTAAGGTTATTCTCATTTTCAAGTTGGGCCATGTCAGACTTAATATCCGAAAGACATTCTATTGGTATAATAGCAAGTTTGATGCCTTGTTCACGAGCTTTATTGGTAATATCGTCGTTCATCACAAGTCACCTCAATAATTTAAGAAATTTCTTCTGTCCATGACTTTGGTTATTTCATTATAACTGCTTTGCAAATAAACTCCATCTCCGACATGTACCAAGCGTTTATAATAGCCAATTTGGCTATAAACTTATCAATTGTAAGTTAAAAATCGCTATTTTCTATCTTTGTTTCCCTGGCTTCATTCCATTCATCAATAAATTGCTGTATGTTTTGCTGTCGCATGCTTAGCTCATTACTAACTGCCTTTAAGGCAACTCTATATAATTTCTCACTCAGCGGCCATTTCTCGAGTGATCTGTTATAGTTTGCAAATAAAGCAAATGCTGTCGCCCCCATTAGATATACATTTGTTATTTCATCAATATTAAAACCTAGTTTAAATTCCTCTGGCGACATAAAGTGGGAGCTGCCCCACATTCTGCCCATTTTGTTGATATAAGGTGTCTTGGAATAGAAATCAATATCGCAAATGACAGTTTTTTTGGTGGTGAAATCATAGAGGATGCTACTATCATAAAAGTCGATGGCAATATAACCCTTATGAATAACATGAGCGTGAAAAGACAATATATCATCAAAAATATCAAGCCTTGTGTTGTATGGCATTTGCAGAAACTTTTGTCTTGATAGCGGATACATTCTTCCCATACATTCTCCATCAACCCATTCAAACACAACGGCAAATCCGCCACCTATTTCCTCGGCTTTAACGAGTTTGATCAAATTCGGATGGGCTAAATCTTGATACACAGGTATTGTAGCTTTCAACCGAGCGATGGCATCTTCAGCAGTTCCAGTATATTGTTCTGTGGGTGCACCAGCAAACTTAATAAAATATTTATTGTCACCATTCTGTACCCCGAAACAGATGTTTCCAGAATCCTGATCATCATATATTTTGAATACTTTACCGTATTTCTTTACAAATGACATATCAAAAGGGGTTTTCAACTTATAGGGTACGTTATCTAGATATTGAATATAAAAGTCTTGTAGATACCAAGTTGGGACAGGATTTTGCATATTATCAAACCAGTAAAGAACATCTTTAGCTTGGTTTTTCATTGTGGCAATTTCTTCTTCACCGAAGGGAATTGCCCAATATATTGAGGAGAGTGTGTTACTTGAAATGTAAAAGGCCAATAACTGGAAAAACTCAAGAGGTGGTTTACCACCAAAATAGCCATTGAGTTGACCTGTTGCAAAATGTGGACTAACTTTGGCACTCCATACAATGCGGTTAAATTCTTCCCAAGGATCACCAAAATCAGAACGATTGAAATCAATAATAGAAAGTTTATTATCAACTGAAATAACCATATTACCCACATGATAATCACCATGCTGATAGCACTGAGGCCTATTAGAAAGTAGATGGCGGTTGTTTTCAATGTAGTTAATAACTCTATCGTCATCAGTAAACTTTATTCCGCAAGCTTTATACTTGGCGATTTTATTGCTTGTTTTCCGATTGAAGCGACTGCTCCAATCTTCCTGCTCTTTTGGTGCAGGTAGAGAATGAATTAATTTGAGTAGCTCACCAGATTTCAAACCAAGTGTATATTGCTCGGTTTCGGTCAAGCGTGGTAGGACTACCTCAGCGTCCTCGCCATCGCACCAGGTGAGAAGGGAGTAGACATTCTTTCCACTATTACAAATTCCCAAGTCTAAAGGCTGTGATATTGGCACACCTAAAGCTGCAACGTGCTTCATCATCACAAATTCAGCCTTTTTTCTGTCATATTCGCTAATATCCGAAACGCGCAGGAGCAATCTCTTACCATCTAAAGTTTCAATGTAATATTTCTTATCGCTTGACCAGCCTTTATTAACTAGTTTAATATTTTTAAATGTACTATAACCCTTTATGTCCTGCATATAGGCATCATCCTTTTATTATTAATTTATCCCCATGGTATCAAAGTTAGGAGAGAGAATGATGGTGCCTCTCATAGCTAAATATGAGGTTTTTTCGGGTTATATATTAAGAGATCTCATTCCTCATATTCAAGTTCGGCATCATCGTAGTTGAATCCTATTATGAATAAGGACTGTTTCTGCAATATTGAAATACCATACAACATTCAGCAAATCTCCTTAATAAAAGCTAAAAGGTAAATTTTAACCATACTTCAAAGCGAATCTAACCAACAAGGATTAATGTTCTGGTATGTCTAATATGAAATGTGCCAATCATATTGATAGTTGAATTAAAGGACGGTTTTTGAGAGTGAAAAAATACTACCTCTATGTAGTTCTTACAAGAACAAACACTGTAGTCTCTAAGCTAATCCATTTTGTCAGTAAAGATGATTATACCCATGCTGTTTTAGCTTTAGATAAAGATCTTACTTATATGTATAGTTTTAGCAGACGCTATACTCATAACCCTTTTATCGGCAGGTTTAGAAGAGAAAACTTTAGTGAAGGGGTATATAATTTTCAAAAAGTATTACCAGGTGTAGTGATTGAGCTTGAAGTATCGAAAGAACAATACGATACTGCCATATCCCTTTTAAATAACTTTATAAAAAGCCCCAATATATATAAATATAATTACAAAGGTTTACTTAACAGCTGGTTAAGTAGAGAAAGATGTTATGAAAATCGGTTTTTATGTTCTGAGTTTGTCTATTATATTTTAAACGCAAGTGGCATTGCAGATTTCAATATCTCTCGCAACCTTGTTAAACCACAAAACTTACTTAATCTTAATGGTAAAGTAATATTCAAAGGTGATTTAAAAGAGTATGCTCACCCTGCGGAAGATATTTATTTAGAATAAGAAATAGTTAGACGACCTAAGGAATAAGCTTTCTTTAGCTACATTCAGATCAGAAGGAGGTGGATATCCCAAGGATATCCACCTCCTTTTTGATCTGTTAAAAAATTCTTCTTCGATGAGTTAAGATGTTTTTTAGCTCAGCCCTCTTTTGCTATTACCATCCCTAAAAGCAATATTATTTAGTTTTATCTTGCAATTTCTCATTATTAACTTGAGTAAAGGGAGCCTCAACCTAGCATTTTTAGACATTGCTTCATTTCTTTATCTCGTCTTTACTTGAATTTGTTCTTTCTTGAGAGATGATGACTCTAGTATTAGTGAGTAGATCGTGAAGACAGCGATGTTTTTTATCAACTACCATAAATATAATATAGATGAGAGGTAAGAGATAAGCTAGTGTAAACAGAAGCATAGGCAATGAATAGAAACCAAATTGCCAATTAGCTTTGACGCCTAAGAATATACCGAGGTGACCAAGTTCCCAAGGTAAAAGTTTGATTGTGTTACGCAGAAAAACTTGCCAAGAGCTTAAATAAGAGTCTGTTGTGGAAACTACACTGATTTTATTCATCCTCTTACCTACTGAAGCATGAAATTTACCTTTTTCACTAATAAAAAAGTAGAGAAACACTGGCAAAACCAAAGTTATAAAGGAGATCCAATGAGCTCTTGAAGCTTCTATATAAGGAATTTCCTTGAAAAGAGCTAAAAAAGTTAAACTTGTTAAGATGAATAAGCATAATGCATAAAGCAAAATCATTAAACAATCCAAAAAGTATGCTCCCAGCCTAGTTTTTATAGGAGCTAAAGAATGCTTGCTTATAATCTCTCCTCCTTATCAAACCCTAACAGATTTTAACGTTTTTCTTTGTAATAGTTCCCTTATTTTTGTCAGTAAACGTAACTGCAACATAAGCTTTGTTTTGCACCAAAGCTGTACTAAAGGTTTATAGGTATATGTAGAAGATACCCATCATTGCGGAGATATAGTCTTATTAATTAGTTATATATATGTTGCCAAGCTACTTCAGTGAAATTAAAAGAGCTTATACCTAATTTATGAGATAGCACATATTAAGATTACTCTGCCAATAAAATAAAGTAAAGATATCCAAATGAGTTGGTGAGTAGGCTATATGAGACGGCTGACTGTAATCGTGCTAAATAAAACAAGATTGTTTTTAGCCGCTATAGTAGCATTTTTTTTGCTTGAAATTTTAGTATTGTTTTTAAGGGCTACACTTTTAATAGTATACATGTGCATAATTCCCCAAAAAGGCATAATTGTAATTGACCCTGGTCATGGTGGTATCGATGGAGGGACAACTAAAGATGGTGTAATTGAGAAAGATATTAATTTAGATATAGCAAAAAAATTAAAAGTGATATTGCAGCAAAAAGGTTATCAAGTTGTAATGACTAGAGAAGAAAACATATCTCTGAATAGTTTGGATAATTCGAATAAAAGTAGGCACCGTAGGGACTTAAACGCTAGGGTGAACATAATTAATAAACATAACCCGCTGTTGTTTGTTAGCGTTCATGTAAATAGTAATTATACAAATACAAGAGCTACTGGAGCTATTGTTTTTTATGGTGAAAAATATTGTGAAAGCAAAGTCTTAGCATACTGCATTCAACGAGCATTAAACAGTATTGTGGTAAATGGAGTAAAAAGGGTGACTCACGATCCGCAACCTGGGAATTATTTCATTTTAAACAATTCTAATGTACCGGGAGTAATTATAGAGACTGCCTTTATCTCCAATGTAGAAGACAGAAGTCTATTGACTAAAGATGAATTTAGAAAGCAACTAGCGGTAGGAATAGCAACTGGTATTGAAAAGTATTTAAATGACGCTAATAAAGTAGTTGCTCCTCAGTTAAATGAAGGCCAGATATAACTACTTTGTGGTTGAACATTATCATATCAGGTATATGTTTGACGTAGGGAGATATATTTGGAAAAGGTCAAATCACTTTATTAGAAGGTGTTAAATAGCTCATGAGAATTAAATTGATTGTAATAAATAAAAGGATGCTTAGATTTGCAACGTTGTTTGTAGTATTTGCCACTTTGGTTGGTCTTGGATTAGGTTATCTTAACAAGATCAAAGTATTTACAACTTCATCTTATTCCAGTAATGATGGCTCAGATGGTTTTGTACATTTCTTTACCGAAGGAAAGTTAGCAATCATAATAGATGATTTTGGTTCTGGTAGAGAAGGAGTAAAGGAAATGATGTTTATAGATAGACACTTAACCTTTGCTGTTATGCCTTTTTTGCCATATTCGCAATCTGATGCCAAAGCAGCACATGAAAAAGGTTATGAAATTATTGTCCATCTACCTATGGAACCGAATAATGGGCAACCTAGCTGGTTAGGGCCAAGACCTATATTAGGTGGAATGAGTTATGAGACCACAAAACAGATTGTTAGAGATGCTTTTGATAATGTTCCGTACGCTGTAGGAGCTAATAATCATATGGGTTCGAAGGCAAGCAGTCAAGAGGTTATCATGTCTGCTGTTTTAGATGTTATTAAAGAAAAACGATTCTACTTTGTAGACAGCCGTACTGCAGATCATCCCATTGGTAAAAAGGTGGCAGATTCTAAAGGTGTAATTTGCTATAACAGAGATGTATTCTTAGATGGACAACAACCTAAAAGCTATGTTAAAAAAAAGCTAAAAGAAGCTGCTGATATTGCATTAAAAAATGGTTATGCAGTAGTAATTGGTCATGTAGGTGTTGAAGGTGGTAAAGTAACAGCTGATGCAATTAAAGAGATGTTACCTGAGTTTGATAAGAGAAATGTGCGTTTAGTTTTTGTATCCGAATTAAACATGGTGTAAAGTTATTGTAGGAAAATAAAAAAAGAGAGTTCCCGTTTGTTATAATTAGTAGTGTATAACCAAACTATGATGAGTAAAATCGATAATGGCAATTTCGAAATAATGCCATATATTGATACCACTAATACTGAACAATTTGATGCTCTACTTCCTTGGTCAACAAGTTTGCCAACTGAATGCAAATGTCCCCAAAAGAAATGATATCATAACCCCCACTTCTATCTAGGTGGGGGTTATTTGACACTTATTTATAGGCCTCAGGGAAAAAACATATAAAAAGGCTGCTGACTTTCTTGAACAGCAGCCTGATTGTCCTTATAGAGAACTAGACATTAAATAGTTTGTGATGAGTTTAATTTTTTGCATATGGATCATAGAGTTTATGATAACGTACCATTTCTTTCCAGTAGTTTAGAACTCGTTGTCCGTAACCTTTTCCTGGGACAGCCCATTTGCCATCGAAATCTGGCCAAGTAGGAGCCACACCTCTTTTTACTAAATGGTAACGAGGATCAACAAGCTCTGGATAACTAGGTAGAGGATCTGTAGTGGAATATGCCCAAACATGTTGAAATTGAGCAATGACACCTTCTTCAGGAGTTTTGAAGAAATGGCCTTTGACACCACCACCGGTTGTACCAATGCCAGCAAAGTTATTTTGCTCAGGAACTACATCACCACCATATTTAAAAAAGCCTGTTTCGTGAATTGATTGTGCATAAACCACATCACCACGAATGCCATAGTACTTTCCCCATTTTACATAATATTGACCTAATGCAGGCGTGTTGGGGTTGCGAGTTCTAGCGTAAGAATCTAATTGCTCAGCTGTCAAAACAGTAGGACCAAAAACGGATGTATCATTCCAGAGCTTGTCCCAGTTGACAGGTTCGTCAGTAATAACTGGAGGTTTACGTAGGGTAAAGCCTAGTACTCCTAAAGAGATAATAATTGCTAATAACCAAATCAACCAATTTTCCATTATTAAACCTCTCCTTTAATAGCCAAGAAAGTTCAGCATATTGTTGCGGTGGTTTAAAATCATTTGGGCATAGGTTTCTCCAGGTACAGCCCATTTACCATTAAGGTTAACCCACCGAGGTGCGCAACCTTTTGACACATATTTATAGCGAGGATCAAGGTTCCACCAATAGCCTGTCTTATTTGGATATTTCTGGATCGGGGCAGGTTCTCCTTCCGTTGACGGGACAGCATAAGCCCAAAGATGTTGAAGTTGTGCTAAAACCCCTTCTTCAGGTGTGTTAAAGGAGGCACCACCAGCTCCACCACCAGTTGCACCAATACCAGCATAGTTATTTTGCTCGGGCTTTACATCACCACCAAATTTGAAAAAGCCTGTCTCATGAATCGCTTGGCAATAAGCCCAATCACCAGTTATATTTAAGAGAGAGCCAAAGTATAGGTAGTATTTAGCTACGTAAATATTATTATTAGGGTTTTTATACTTGACATATTGTTCCATTTCCCACGGTGCTAAAAAAGTTCGGCCTCGAATAGTTGTGGATTCATCAGTTCTAGCGGCAGTGGTCGTTACTGAAGTTAGTGCAATATTAGTTATCTCAGAGTTTTGAGACAGAGTGATACACTTTGCAGTAAAAACGCGGCCAGATTTTTTAGCGTAGAACCAGTAGACACCTGGTTCTACGAAACGAAAATTAGTGGCTTTTGTTATTTGACCTAGCGAAGTTCCCTGGGGATAATCGCCTTTATCTTGCCAATAAAAAATTTCGGCATCACCCGTGTCAACAGTAATATTGGCAATAACACTAAAGAAAATAGTTACTGGTAGGACTTCATCTTTTTGAATGGTAATATTTTTCGTTATTTTCACACCATCTAATACTATTTTTAATTGATGATTACCAGTTTTGAGTTTAATTTTAATTGGGTTACCTTCTTCAGTTACACCTACTTCTTGGTTATCTATATAAATCAAAGCTCCGCTAGGATCGCTGCTAACAGAGACAAAACCAAAATATTCCCTGAACAGACAGCCAGATATAGAAACCATAATTAATAAGCAGGTTAGCAAAAAAATAATTTTTTTCACACTATCCCCCCTGAGAAATTTGTAATGCTAATATCTTTCCCTAGGGGTAAAATATTACCTTTTTAGTTTTGACCCAAATTGATAGGTAAAAATGACTATTTCAGTTAAATAAGCTACTTACTTGATGCTGGACAAGATGAACATGATTATTATTTATATCTAAACATAAAAAGCTCAGACCAGTATTAAATTCTGGCAGGCCAAATGAAAGTGGAGGAGCAGAGATATATAGAATATCAGCATAATTTACTATTAAACGATGTAAATGCCCAGATATCGCAGCTACGATTTTTTTGTCTTTTAACAAGGAAACTATTTCTCCTCTGTACTCAGGTTCTATATTCCAATAGCCACCACCAGGCTCTTCTAATTCGTTCATATATAGAGGGGTATGCATTAATAGTAGCTTGGGTAGGTCCTTGCGTAGTTCGTTTTTCAAAAAAAACTCTTGCTCTTTCTCAGCGAGCAAACCACTGCCAAAGAGTTGGGAATTTAAGCAAATAAAATGGTAGCCATCGATCGTTTTACTAAAAAAATCAGCACCAAAGTTTTTCCGGTATAGCTCGACTGAAGAAGACGATATTTCACCACTAGCGCCTGTAAGACGTTTGTTACCAATATCATGGTTGCCAGGAACAAATAAACAAGGTTTACCTAAAGAATCGATGCTCTGTTTAAATATCGAGCTTTCTTCGAGGGTTCCTTTTTCAGAGAGATCGCCAGCTACAAGGTATACATCAGGTTCTAAATTTTTTGCTTTATCTAAGGCCATTTCCCATTGTTTTAGATGGTACTTTTTCTCTGACGATAGATGAGGGTCTGACAAAATTGCAATCTTAATATTTGATTGAGATAGTAGAAAACTCATTCAACACACCCCTTTAATTATTAGTAGCAGCTCGCTTAAATGCGAGCTGCTGATTTGTCTGGGAAGGCTAAGGTTAACAAGATAAGGATAAGAAAAAGCGTATAAGCAGTTTTTTGTAAGATTTCTAAGCTAGTTTTATTCATTTTCATCCCCTCAATGACAATGTACGCGAAAGTACCAAGGTGGACGCAGGGAAAAAAGTTTTATTATCTTGACTCTTTGTCTAAAATGGTAGCTTTTTTAATGTCCAGACCTTTTTCTTTGAGAGCATCGATTGTTTGCCAAAGTTTATCTTTATTATCTTGATCAGCAAAGAGACTTTTGGTTAGGGCGTTAGAAAAGTTACCGAGATAAATGCCTAGAAGTCTATAAGGACCTTTAAAAAATTCTATTAGGGATAAAACAGTCTGATAAAGAAGATCAGTATCTGAAGTAGGTTCCAATAAGGTGCGGCTTTTTTCAAAGGTGGTAAAGTCTGGAAGACGAACTTTAAGTGTTATTGTTCGGCAGCTAAAACCTTGTTTACGCAGTCGCCTAGCTACTTTATCAGTTAGAATTAGTAATTCTTTACGCACAGCTTCACCATCAATGTCGATAGGAAAGGTTTCTTCGGCGCCAATGGATTTGTTTTTTTCAGCAGGTTCAACAACCTGATTATCTAAGCCTTGACTTAACTGGTGGAGGAGGTAACCTTGTTTGCCTAGAACTTTAATGAGAAACTCAATTGGTGTCGCTCTTAAAGTAGGAATATCTTTAATGCCTAGTTTAAGAAGCTTATCATAGGTTTGTTTTCCTACACCCCACATCTTCTTCAAGGGTATACTATCTAAAAAAGAGATGGGCTCATTAACAATAGTTAAGCCATCTGGTTTATCTTTATCGGAGGCTAATTTAGCTAAAAACTTGTTAGTAGCAATACCAACAGAGGCTGTTAGATGTAAATTGTTTTTAATTCTGGTTTTAATGGTCATTCCCATTGTTTTAAGGTCGCTATAAAAATGTTCGCAACCAGTCATATCTAAGAAAGCTTCATCGATTGATATTTGCTCTACTAGAGGAGAAAATTCGTCAAATATAGACATTAATTCGTTAGAGACAGCCGTGTATTTACTCATATTACCGCGAAGGTAAATAGCCTCTGGACAGAGTTTTTTGGCTTGGGCCATAGGCATTGCTGAATGAACACCAAATGCTCTAGCTTCATATGAGCAGGTAGAGACTACACCCCGAGGTAAATTTGGATCACTGCCAATTATTACAGGCAGGCCACGGAGAGTAGGGTTATCTCTAATTTCGATAGCTGCAAAAAAAGCATCCATATCAACATGCATGATTGACCGTGGCATACAAACACCTCCTAAGAATAATAAGAAACGAGGGATATCAATGCTGATCGTAGTGATAAAGTCCAATCGAGAAGCAAAAATCATTAATGGTTATCCTAATATCTTTCGAGACGAAGTTAGAGCAATCGAAGGTGAAGAAGAGGATGGAGCCATTTGCAATGTCTTTAGTCAAGATTATCAATTTTTGGGTAAAGGCTATTATTCTACTTCCTCAGTCGCTGTGAGGATGTTAACAACTAAAGATGAAGAAATTGATTATGAGTTCTTTAATCGAAGAGTTAAAGCCGCTGTAAAGAGAAGAGCAACCGGGTTCAGTGATTCTTTACGGGTAATTCATGGCGAAGCAGATGCTCTACCAGGTGTAATCGTCGATAGATATGGAGATTATCTAGCTCTCCAGGTTAGAAATAAAGGTATGGAAAGAAGTAAAGAATATCTAATTAAAGCTTTAGTGGAGAATCTCCATCCTCGAGGTATCTATGAACGGAGTGATTTCGAAAGCTCGGTTGCTGATGTTATTTCGCGTAATGTAGGTCTACTTTATGGTGAGGTTCCCCCTGATGTTTTATATGTAACCGAACATGGGATTAAATATAAAGTAGACATTAAAAAAGGCCAAAAGACTGGCTTCTTCTTTGATCAAAGAGATTCTCGTTTATTTATACGCAGTCTAACCTCACCACAATCGTTAGCTTTAGATGCGTTTGCTTTTACAGGTGGTTTTGCACTTAATATGGCCGCAGCTAATGCTAGTAAAGTTATTGCTCTTGATAAAGATGAAGAGTCAGTATTATTAGGTAGAGAGAATGTTTTGTTAAACGGATTTAAAAATGTGGAGTTTCTGCATACACGTTATGAAGATTATATGTCAAGCTATGCAGGTCCTCCTTTTGATATCATTGTGCTAGATCCACCTTCATTAATCAAGAAAAAAGAAGAGCAAAAGAAAGGTTTGCAAATTTTTAGTAATTTAGTCTCACTAGCTAAACCACACCTAAAAGAAGGTGGTGTTCTTGGTCTTTGTAGCTGTGCCTATCAAGCCGATGTTGATCTATTGATATCAGCGCTAAGAAGAGCTTATGATCAGAGTGGTAAAAGTTTACAGGTTCTGGGTATCACCTATCAGTCAGAAGATCATCCATGGGTATTAAATATTCCCGAAAGCCTTTACCTCAAATGTATCTGGGTTAAAGTTTATTAAAAAGAGCGCCATTAGGCGCTCTCAATTTTTAGAGAAGATCACTTAAAAGAAGCTCTTTAGTATTAGTATCATGGATAGAGACTACATATTTTAGGTTTCCCCTTCTATAGGTAGAGAAGGAAACAGGAATATCTAAACTACGGTTGTAATTTTGATAAGAGCGGTCGATATTATAGGTAAAGACCTCTCTGGCTTCTAAATAATTTTGTGTGGTACCAGTTACCTCAGCTAAAGTAATTTGTACGGTTAAATTGCGATTAATATTGGCAGGGATATAGTCTAGATATAGGCGACCACTTTGGCGATTATAACTACTTGTATCTTTATAAGAAACTCTAAACTGGGGTGTTTTATTACTAAAGCCCGCCCGGTAGTAAGAACTGAAATTATTCACCCTAGTATTACCGTTGATAAATACCTCAGGAATGGCCAATTTGTCGACAGCTAAAAACTTATAGCGGCTAACAAAGGATTCGTGATAGTTTCTCTCACCCCACATAGGGTAGATAACAATTAAAGTGTTTTGTAACCTTTCAAAGTTCTGTAAATACCTTAAAGCATTTTGATGCTCATCTAGCCAAGAGAGAGTAAAGAGTTCAATTAGATCATAGGAAAAAGAAGGATAGCCTAAAACGTTGACAGTTATAGTTTTTCTGGTTGTTTGGCCATAGGTATCAGCGGCTTCTATAGTTATAGTGTTAGTGCCTTGTGGGAGATAGAGAGTTTCGTTAATACCAGCATATCTACCCCAAACACCACCAAGGGTCTTACCATTGATGTTAATAGAGGTGATGTTAGCTTCAGCTGAGACAGTTCCCCTTAAATTAACTCTTACAGAAGATTCGTAACTAGTAATTGTCGTGCCATCTAGGGGTTCGTTGATTTCAATGGAAGGTGGATTTGCTGTTTTTTTTACCCTTAATTCTACTCGGATGTTCGAGAACTCAAAGTCATCATAATCTTTGTCGAAGGAAGAACTAATAGTTAAGGTGTTGGAACCACTTCTTAAAACGTTTTTCGGTATCTCTACCTGCCATTCACCAGAGTTACCATAGTTATTATTTAAGCGTAGATAACCGACTCTTTTACCATTAATCTCTACAGGGTTATTAGATTCGGCACCTTTAACTGTCACTTTTAATATAGCTTTTTCTATCTGCCCAGGGGCTACAGGTAGGTCAAAATTAGTTTGGTATCTTGTTCCTGATGTTGGTAACTGGAATTGGGAGTTGGCAATACCTGTATAGAGATCATCACCTAAATGATGCAACCTCGAGTCGATAAGAAAATAATTGTTAGAAACTGGTGCTAATTGAAATGAATAGTTATTTTGGGGTAAGCCATCGATATAGTAGACACGGTTTTCTGGAATATACCCTTCAGCTTCAACCTGGAGTATTACCATGTTGGGCATCTCTCCTAAAGGTAGGTTGAGGCGGAAGTAACCTTGAAAATCGCTATAGGCTTGGTATTGCTTTGAACCTACAATAATATAGACCTTACTGTTGCGTAGAGGTTCACCAGTGGTGGTATAAATTGTTCCTTCGAGGCTTTGGTTACTCGGCAATACAACTGGCGATTTGCCACTTTTTAATGGATCATCAAGATTTATAGCAGCAAAAGCAAAGACTGAGATAAGCAGAACTGCAAGGAATGCAGTTAACAATTTTCTTACTTTCATATAACATCCCTCCAGGTACAATTTATGACAATACCCTATGTTTAAGGTTACTCTATTTTACTAGAGCATAAAATATTTCTCATAAAAAAGCAAACTGGTAGACTTTTTTGTCTACCAGTTTGTCGGGCCATGACTCCCTGATCAAAGTAGCATTTAAATAGGGGGGCATACCATGACTCAAGGAGCTATCAAAAAGGAGTGGTATTAGTTATATAACAGACTGCGTAATACCGTTATATAACATTACTGTTTATATTCTACTAACCCAAAAGAGTTCCTTCTTCAATTTGGTTTTAATAAACAAAATATTTTAGCAGGGAAAAAATAACACTAGCAGGAATAAGGTGATAAGAAAGGATCTATTTATAGAAGGAGGGGGACTATGAAGAGATTCGTTATTTCCGTTTTTGTTTTTCTAGTAATTCTGTCGGGTGTAACTTTAGCTGCTAAGAAACCATTGGCATTAGTACGTTCACTTAAAACAATTGATAAACCTGTAAATTATCCATCTTATGTTAAGGACTTTGATGCTTTCGAAGAGTGGCTTGCAGGGTTTGCTGAATTTGATATAATAACTGATCTTGATGTAGAAAAAGGTATTCTGAAAAATTACGAAGCTGCTTTACTTCCAGATAACGCTGTTATGGGCAGCGACGAAGCAGATGCTTATTTTGACTTTGTTGATGCAGGAGGTAAACTCTTCGGTTGTTACTCGACTTCCTTAAGAACAGTGGAAGGTAAGCTGACCTCTTATCAATTATCTGATATTTTTGGTGTTACTTGGATAACTTGGACCAATGCCAAAGATAAACATAATTTCATACAAATTGAGCCTTCGCACAAGATATTTAAGGGTCTTCCAAAGGAAGGGATAACCAATATTGGTTCTAGTGTCCAAGTATCTCAACTAAATCAAGGCGATGCTCTTGGTTCTTGGTTCAATGCAGACAAGGTAACAGAAAGCGAATCAGAAGAAAAGAATGCTTGTATAATTGAGAATGAAGGTAGTATATTTGTTTCTTTCCCGATTACCACGTCAGGCTATTTTAACCATCCTGAGTTTGGTTTACTGCTTAAAAATATAATTGCTTATATTGCTCCGCAAGCAATTAAATAGCAGAATTTGCAAAATCTCTGGTTTGAAACCAGGGATTTTGTGGTAATATAAACCTGTATTTAGTAGTCATTATCAGGAGGGGTTTTGTTTGAAAGATTTGAAAGGCTCAAAAACAGAGAGTAATTTATTAGCTGCATTTGCTGGTGAATCTCAAGCTCGTAACAAATATACTTTTTTTGCTAGCAAAGCAAAAAAAGAAGGCTATGAGCAGATAGCAGGTATTTTCGAAGAAACAGCTAGAAATGAAATGGAACACGCTAAAAGGATCTTTAATTTTTTAGGCCTTTTAGGTAATACAGAAGAAAACCTACGAGCTGCAGCTGAAGGCGAAAACTATGAATGGACAACAATGTATAAAGAATTTGAGAAGGTTGCTATTGAAGAAGGCTTCGACCAAATAGCTACATTCTTCAGAGAAGTAGCTGAGGTAGAAGAAGAACATGAGAAGCGTTATCTGAAGCTAGCAGACAATGTAGGTAAGGGAGAAGTTTTTAAGAGAGACGAACCTGTACGTTGGCTGTGCCGCAATTGTGGATATGTTCATGAAGGTTTAGAAGCTCCAAAGGTTTGCCCAGCTTGTGCTCATCCTCAAAGCTACTTTGAAATCCAAGCAGAAAACTATTAAAAGTAATTAGCTGCACCAAATAATATGGTGCAGCTAATTACTTTTAAACCAGAAGAAGAAAGTTAGCTGAATGAGTTTAGTTTAATATATAATGGGAGCAAATTTATAATAAGGTCTTTACTATAATGTAATCTTAAGCAGGATGCAAAGCTTAGAACAAAGAAAATAGGAGAAGGTGAGGTGAACATTATGAATACTAAAACCGTTTTTGCTATAGATATTGGCACCAGAAAAGTAGCTGGTTTAGTTCTTGAATATATTAACGATCAACTAACACATACTCATTATGTACTTAAGGAACATGAGGAACGGACTATGGAAGACGGTCAGATTCATGATATACCGAAAGTAGCAAAATTAGTACAAAAGGTTAAAGAACAGCTAGAACAGACTACTGGCTTAAGTTTAAAAGAAGCTTCAGTAGCAGCTGCGGGAAGAGCTTTAAAAACTGTTCATGGTTCAAGCAGGTTAGAGATCCTTCCAGGTGAATCAATCACCGAAAGTAAGGTTAAAGCCTTGGAATTAGAAGCAGTGAACTCTGCTTTAAGTGTTATTGTCGATAAAGAAAGCCAAAAAAGCGATGTTTTTCATTGTGTAGGGTATAGTGTCATTGGTTATACCTTAGATCATACTGCAATCACTAACTTAGTAGGTCAAAAAGGACGTTTGGCAACAGTTGAGGTAATTGCTACCTTCTTACCGAGGATGGTTGTCGATAGTCTTACTGCAGTTTTACAAAGAGCTGGTATTGAGTTTAATAGCATTACGCTAGAACCGATTGCGGCGGCTCATGTAGCTATTCCTAAAGATATGCGTCGACTCAATTTAGCGCTTGTAGATATTGGAGCAGGTACATCAGATATTGCTATAACAGCGGATGGTGCAGTTATTGCTTATGGTATGGTACCGAAAGCGGGTGATGAAGTAACTGAGTTTCTTTGTCAAAAATTGTTGATAGATTTCCAAACAGCTGAGGAGTTAAAACGAAATTATGCCAAAGGCAGTGATGAATTCGTCTATACCAATATTATTGGCTTTGAGTCTGTAATTGGTAAAGATGAATTAGGTAGTCTATTTAATCAAATAACTAAAGATTTAGTCATTGATATTGCAAAAGAAATTCTGAGGTTAAATAGTATTCAGCCGCAAGCTGTTGTTTTAGTCGGTGGCGGTTCCATTACCCCATTTCTAGCTGATAATTTAGCAACAGCTCTTCAGATGGATTCACGTAGAATTGGTAGAAGGGGTAAGGAAGTTCTGAAGCAGTTAGGTATCGAAGATGAAAATATTTTAGGACCAGTTTTTGTTACCCCCATTGGGATTGCTTTATCAGCTAAAGAAGGACAAGCTTTAAAGCTACACAATATCTATCTAAACGGTAATATGTTATCACTTTTAGGTGATGAGGTCACTGTAAACGAAGCTTTGATACAAGCTGGCTTTAGTACAGTTGATATCTATGGTAGTGTAGGTTCACCATTAACTGTTTATTTAAATGGAGAGCCAGTAATAATACCTGGTAAACGTGGCGAACCTGCACTTATTATGCTAAATAACGAACCTGTGAATCTAGCTGAGAAAGTAAGCGAGGGTTCCCATTTGGAGATTATCCCAGCCGAGACTGGGGTAAGGGGTAGAGCAGTTTTAGACGATGTCGTTAAGGATATACCGTTGGCTGAGAAGACTATTATTTGGGAAGACAAGACTATCTCGCTAAAGGCTGAGGTTTTAGTAAATGGGAAAAAGGTACCTTTAGAGCAGGAATTGCAAGAAAAGGACCAGATTAGTATTGGCCCAATAACTTCTGTTAAGGATGCCTTGAGAGTTTTAGAATTACGTAACTTATTTAATTTTAATAAGTTCGAGATGGCAAAAAATAGCTACTATTTTCTTAATAGCGAAAAGATAGCTTTAGGAAGTGCAGTTTCCTTACGCTTAAATGGGCGAGAGGTCGATTTAGATGCGCCCATTCAATCAGGGGATACCCTGGCTTTTCTTGATAATACAGCTTTCCCCAGGTTACTTGATTTAAAACCCCAGGAGTCAAAGATTAGTGTTCAGGTAGAACTAGGTAGCCAAAGATATATTATTCCTTTCGATCTTGAGTACCTAATAACTGTAAATGGAAAAGAAGAAATTCCTGGTTATCGGTTGAAAAATAGAGACGAGGTTAAAGTTTTTGCTATCAAGCAACCAATAGTAGCCGATGCATTAGCTGAACTAAAGACAGAGTTAGCGCAAATTGGAAGTAGTAATATTGTACTTACAGTAAATGGTATTGAAGCTCAATTTACTACACCATTAAAAGATAATGATCTTATGGTAGTAGAAACTCGCTAAAAAGGTTGAGAAAAGAGGTTAACAAATGAATAATAATAAAGATCCGCAGGATTTAGCAGGTTATATTGATCATACCTTATTGAAATCGGATGCCACCAAAGAGCAAATCTTAAAATTATGTGCAGAAGCTAATACCTATGGTTTTAAATCTGTTTGCGTCAATCCCTTTTGGGTACCTTTAGTTAGAGAGCATACAAATAGATCAGTCTGTGCTGTTGTGGGATTTCCTTTAGGCGCAACTCCTTTAGAACTAAAGGTAAAAGAAGCAGCCTACTGTTTAAGAGAAGGCGCTGATGAGATCGATATGGTTATCAATATCGCTTATGCGAAAAGTAGTAATTATGTAGCTTTAGAAAAAGAAATCCATGAGGTTGTTCTAGCTAGTTCGCCAGCAATTGTGAAAGTTATTCTTGAGACCACCTTACTTACGGATGAAGAAAAGGTTGCAGCTGCAAAGTGTGCAGTCTCTGCTGGTGCACATTTTGTCAAAACCTCAACAGGCTTCTTTGGCGGTGCAACAGCTCACGATGTTGTTTTACTAAAGAAAACAGTTGGGGCTCAATGTCTTGTGAAGGCGTCCGGAGGAATTCGTACTAGAGAACAAGCTTTAGAGTTTATTAACCTTGGTGCTAGTCGTATAGGTACTAGTTCAGGGGTGAGTATAGTATGTCCTTAAGTGCTGATCAAATTATTCACAAAAAGAGAGATGGACAAGAACTAAATAAAGAAGAGATCGATTTTTTAATTAACGGTTATGTAGCTGGTAAAATTCCCGATTATCAAATGGCTGCTTGGGCTATGGCTGTTTTTTTCCGTGGCCTCAGTTCTGACGAGACAGCCTACCTTACCATGAGTATGGCTAACTCCGGTGATCTACTGGACCTTAGTAAATTAGGTTATATTTTAGATAAACATAGTACAGGCGGTGTAGGCGATACTACAACCTTAGTAGTTCTACCTATTGTAGCTGCTTGTGGTGGTAAGATTGCTAAACTTTCGGGCAGAGGCTTAGGCCATACAGGTGGCACTATCGATAAATTAGAATCGATCCCTGGTTTTAATACTGAGCTCTCGGAAGCACAGTTACTCAACCAGGTAGAACAGATTGGTCTAGCCCTAGCTGGACAGACGCAAAACTTAGTTCCTGCTGATAAGCTTCTCTATGCTCTTAGAGATGTAACAGCTACTGTAGATAGTTTGCCTTTGATTGCCGCAAGTATTATGTCCAAGAAGATAGCTGGTGGAGCATCAGGGATTGTTCTTGATGTAAAAGTGGGCCGAGGTGCCTTTATGAAAGATCTTGCTGCAGCTAGAGAATTAGCTTTACAGATGGTAAACCTAGGTAAATATGTAAATCGTAAGGTAACGGCAGTTATATCTGATATGGATGTTCCTCTAGGATTAGCCCAAGGGAATGCCTTGGAGGTCCAAGAAGCCATCTCTGTATTAAACGGTCAAGGTGGTAGGAGATTAAGAGAACTTTCTCTGGTATTAGCTGAGGAAATGTTAGCTTTAGCTCAAATACCAAGTAGTGCTAAAGAGGCTTTAGAAAGTGGCGAAGCTTTTAATATGTTTAAAAAGCTAGTCGCTTTTCAGGGTGGAGATCTAACTAAATTTAAAGTGAACGCTCCCTATGTAAAAGAAGTTATTGCAGAAGATAGTGGTTATCTATATGATGCCGATGCACTTTTAATAGGCGAATTAGTTCGTGATTTAGGCGCCGGGCGTAGAGTGAAAGGTGAAACAATTGATTCTGATGTAGGTGTTGTATTTCATTATGATCTAGGTGATTCTGTCTTAAAGGGGAAAGCCATTGCTTCTGTATATGCCAGAGATCGAGAATCTTTAAAGATGGCTATTCCTAGGTTAGCCAGGGCTATTAAAATTAGTTCTACACCTTATAATAAATCAGTTGTACTGGAGATTATAAGAAGTGGTGAGCTGAATTGAAGATACTCGTAGCAATCCTTCTTATTAGCTTATCCTTAGGTGCTGAAACTCTGCAGATTGCGGGAAAAACATATCTTTATGCTCCTTCATTTGGTGATGACATTTTAGATGCAAATTATCGCCAGAAATTAGTTATTAATCTCAAGGAGAATCAGTTTTTTGGCGTAATATTAACAGACTATGAGGCTTATAAACATTACACAAGATTAAAACTATTGGTTAGTGAAGAAGATGAATCATTAGAACACCTTGATATCCTAGGCGAGAGAATTCTATCGAGCTTTATTAACTATCTCGAAAAAGAAGGTTTTGATGTAGGATTAGCAGGGGCGGCTGGTATCGATTTAGCTGAAAGGGGTTTAGTTTCTTTTGCCTATTTTAACCAGCAAATTCAATATGGCTTTAGCTTAGCATTTTCCTTACCTTTAAATTATCTTCCTCACCAAGATTGGTCTTACACTTTCGCTGTAGAAAAGGGCGCTTTAGCCAAAAAAGTAGCGAGGGAAGACGCAGTATTTGCTAAATTATCGCTAATTAGCTTGCAGTCCTTGCCAGAGCAGAATCCATTAGAAGCAATAGAAGACTTTCGCTCGAGTTTACAAAAAGCTGGTTTGCGTGATACTGATCTTGATTTAGCTTGGGAGAGACTAGCGGAAATCGCCTTGCGTATCGAACGACAGAAGAGAAAATATATGTATACTGGTATACTATAGGGATCTCTCTTAACAGCTTTGATGATTATGATAGAATAGGAGAAAGACAAAATATTATCTTTCCCTTTTCTGTATTTTTATTCATCCTGGAGGTGTCCCAATGGCAGAGCAACTTACACCCATGGAAATGGCTCAAAAACAACTAAAAACCGCAGCGGTAAAATTGAATTTGGATAAAGGTGTCTTAGAAATGCTTCTGGAACCACAAAGAGTGGTAACGGTGAGGATCCCTGTGAAGATGGACGATGGAACAACAAGAGTCTTTACAGGTTATAGATCACAACACAGTGATGCTATCGGACCAGCTAAAGGTGGAGTTCGCTTTCATCCCAATGTCACCTTAGATGAAGTAAAAGCTTTGTCGTTTTGGATGACATTCAAATGTGGTGTAGTTGGCTTACCTTATGGTGGCGGTAAAGGTGGTATAACTGTTAATCCTAAAGAACTTTCACCAACAGAGTTAGAAAGACTTAGCCGTGGCTATGTGAGAGCTTTAGCTGATGTTTTCGGCTCTGATAAAGATATCCCCGCACCTGATGTCTATACTAATGCTCAGATTATGAGCTGGATGTTAGATGAGTTTGCCGTGATTAAGCGTTACACAGATTTTGGTATGATTACTGGTAAGCCTCTAATTTTAGGCGGATCTAAAGGCCGTAGTGAAGCAACAGCTAGAGGTGTTGTGGTAAATATCTTAGAAGCTGTGAAACGCTTAAATATGCATATTTCTGATTGCAGTGTAGCTATCCAAGGATTTGGTAACGCTGGTAGTGTAGCTGCTAACCTCCTTGCTTCCTTAGGCGCTAAAGTTGTCGCTGTCAGTGATAGTAAAGGAGCGGTTTATTCGGAGAATGGTTTAGATACCAAAGCTTTAGAAGAGTATAAAAAAGCTACTGGTTCAGTAGTTGGTTTCCCTGGTTCTAGAGATATAGCCGGGAGTGAGCTACTAGAGCAAGCTGTAGATATCTTAATTCCAGCCGCCTTAGAGAAGGTTATATGTGAAGACAATGCACCTCATATTAAAGCTAAAATTGTCGCAGAAGCTGCTAATGGACCGACAATGCCAGCAGCAGATGAGATCTTAAAAAATAAGGGTATTCTGGTTATCCCAGATATTCTATGTAACGCTGGTGGCGTCACAGTCAGTTACTTTGAATGGGTTCAAAATAACTACGGCTATTATTGGACCGAAGAAGAAGTTAACAGTCGCTTAACCCAAAAGATGCAAGAATCATTTGCTAATGTCTGGCAGATGAGTCAAGAGCATAATACAGATCTACGTACAGCGGCTTATATGGTGGCAGTAAAAAGAGTTGGTGAAGCCATCAAACTAAGAGGTTGGGTATAAGAGGGCCTTTAGGCCCTTTTTTTTTATTAAAAGGCTGAACTGCCTGCTGGAGTATTTTTCCAAGCAAGGTTAAAGAAGGAACTATTTATTCTAAATCTAATAATTTATAAGTGATGTTGATTTTAGGTGCAAACGGAGGGATGGTAGTGAGTGCTAAAAAAAGACACTTATATTTCTTGGCTGTAATCGTTTTGTTATTTACCGCCAGAGCAAGTGCGCAAGGTTGGCGTACAAGGGTTTGGCCAACAACACCTGATAATGTAGAATACCCAACTCAACTAACAGGTTGGCTTATTGTGATAGACCCTGGCCATGGGGGGTCAGATTCTGGTGCTGTGAATAAAAATTTAAATCTTAAAGAAAAAGATATAGTACTGGCAGTTGGCTTGAAGTTACGCACAGCTTTACAAGACTTAGGCGCTAGGGTAGAGATGACAAGAGATACTGATAAAAGTATGTTAATTTCCGAGCGTTATACTTTAGCTAATAATTTACATGCTCATAGATTAGTTTCGCTTCACAATAATGCTGCTAATACTACAGCCGAGGGAATCGAAACTTGGGTTGATAGTGATGCACCTCAAGTATGGAAAAATTATGCCTCTTCTCTACACCGAAATACTATTAGTGCGGCAAAGGCTTATGATAGCTCAATTAGAGATCGTGGCATTAAGTATTCTGGAACTACACCACCATGGAGTGGTAAAAAAATTGGTGTAATTAATTATGCCAATATTAAGTGTCCAGCTGCTTTATTAGAACTGAACTTTATCGATAATGATAAGGAAGCTAATAGACTAATTAGGGATGATTATCAAAGAGCTTTAGCTAACGGCATGGCTAATGGTTTTTTAGAACATGCTAGTCAGTATAACAAAGAGGATGGCTTGAAGTATTAATGAAAATAAACAGATTTTGTTTCTATATAATCTTGATAATAACTTTGATATCTGTAGTTTCCTGGGCAGAGAATGAAATTAATTATTCCTTAAAAGCCAATAACGAATTAACTGGGCTTATGGAGTTTGTAGCTACACTCGGGTCGCCCTTAAATAGTGATAAAGTTCCTTTGGTTTTACCAGAGATTAGACAAAAATTAGAGCTTAACTACCATGCTCAACTTGGTAATTTTCTCATTGATATTGCTGCAGAGGGAATAGGAGTATGGGGAGCGAGTCCTTATGTTTTAGAACCGGATATCAGTACCAATTTTAAAATCAAAGAAACATTAGTTACCTTTCATTCAGCTTGGGGACTAGTTATGGTTGGCCGTTATGCAGCCTTATTACCTGTAAGTAAGGATGATTACCGCTATTTTGGTCTATTATTTGGAAATTCTTCTACCCCAATTGACGCAATTTCGTTATACAACATAACCAAAGGATACGAATATGAAGTGGTTTTTGGTTATCTCAATTATGCCAGAGGTAAGGAATATTTTGGCCAAGCTGATGTGGACTTCTTTTTAGCGGCTAGGCTTGGTTGGCAATTTGCTACTGATAATTTTAGTTTAGCAACCTCACCTAGTATTTTATTAAGTGATGTAGTAGATTCATATGGACTGGGGCTTCCCTTCCGTTTAAAAATTGCTAATAACCTTGTAGAAGGTGAATTTGCTGGCTATAAAATGGTTGGTAGTAGCTTGATTCCGGAAGGGTTTTATCCAGCGATGGTTTTAAAATACCAACTGCCATGGAATGCTGATATAAGTATTGAAGCAGCTTATATTCATCGCTATTTTTTACCTTATACTGGTAACATGACAAATTTTGGTGGTAGTTTAGGTTGGCAGACTGGTGTTTATGGATTAAAAACTAGTTGGGGTTATAGTAAATACTCGGGCAATATAAAATACCAAAAAGACTTTGATAATGTTCCAACGCTCTCAACTACCGTAAGTTATAATGCTCTCCCTAAGCCTATGCTACCACTAGCTGTTACATTAACAAATGAACAAAGTAAGTTAAGATTAGAAGCTACAACTGGTTTGGTTTTCTATTTCTAGAGGTGGGGTGAGAACGATGAAAAAGTTGCCGATATATCTCCTTTTAGTACTTTGCTTTATTATTATTACACCGGTAACTTTAGCTTTAAACAACTTTAATTTACAAGCTGGTACTGGTTGGCAAAATATGTCTTTTAGTGTTGGTGATAATGGTTCTATCTATGAAGATAACTCCAAGTCTTTAGTTTATTTTTTTGATGGTGAGATTAACGTATCTAAAAATGTTAAGCTAATTAGTTCGCTTAATACTGGTAAAACTATCAGCGCTGAAACGATAAATAGTGCTCCACTTACTGATTTAAGTGGTAATTATATGAGAGAATCTGTAGGACTAATCTATGAATTAGGTAAAAGCCAACTTTTTAAGTTAGGTGTAGGAGCTGGCCTTGTTTTAGATAAAGAAACCTTTACTTGGATAGGTGATAACGATAACCAAGGTCCAAGAAATTGGGAATGGCAAAAAAATGGCCAAGGTTTAGCTGGTATACTTGGAGCTAAGTTGCAAACTTCGGAATTACAAATTAAAACCCAATTTATTTATGTACCTAACTTAAATTACACAGAAACTACCCAAGCAACGAGATCTTCTACTTGGGAAAAATGGGTAAATGCCAATAATCTAGCTCAACAAATGCAAATAAAAGTCACTTTAGAACTTAATCTACTTCGCAAGTTGGGACTTATAGCTGGTTATAAATACAGTCTAACTAGTAGTCCTGAACAGAATATTAACATAGCTTATACAGATAGTGCTGGCGGTAAAGCTTTTGTTTACGATGTAAAAGGTGATAAAACTATAGAAAAAGGTGGCTTAGCATTTATGGGTTTCAAAGCTATCTTTTAGATTTCATAAACTCATGTGATGATAATTCCTTTTTAAAAGCGGTTGTTTCTTTAAGAAACGACCGCTTTATTAAGATGGTTATATACTTAAGAGGAATAATATTTACTATGTAGTTAAGGAAGGGTTTCTTTGGTTGTAAGTATGCCAAAATTATTAAGTAGAAGTGATCCTATGCACTTTATAGGGATAGATATTTGTTGGTAACGTTTCCTACCCAAGTGCAGATAAAAGCTTGATCTGTGGTATGATAGATAAGAAATTAAGAACACAACTGGAGGTTGTGGGAATGATCTATTTAGATAATAGCTCAACAACAAGACCGCATCCCTTAGTAGTTGAGACTGTACTTAACGCACTAAACGAGGATTTTGGCAATCCCTCAAGCTTGCATAATTTAGGTTTTAAAGCCGAAAAGCTGGTCAAGAAAGCCAGAGAGGAAGTAGCTAGATTAATCAAAGCTAGTCCAGAGGAAATCGTCTTTACCTCAGGTGGTACCGAGAGTAACTTTTTGGCTATAAGATCAATTTTAGATAACACAGAGGATCGTCATGTGATTACCACTGCCATCGAACATCCCTCTGTAGCTTCTGTTTTTAGTGATTATGCTAAGCTTGGTTATGAGATAACTTATCTGCCTGTAGATAGAGAAGGTCATATAGACCTAGAAGAATTGCGAAAGAGTTTGCGTAAAGATACCGCTCTAGTGTCTATTATGGCAGTTAATAATGAACTTGGTTCATATCAACCCATCGAGGAGATAAGCAAAATATTAAAACCTTATCCCAAGCTATACTTTCATGTTGATGCTGTACAAGCTCTAGGCAAAAGACCTATCTCTGTAGAAGGGATAGATCTATTAACTATGAGTGGTCACAAAATAGAAGGCCCCAAAGGTATCGGTGCTCTCTATATTAAAAAAGGACGTAATTTTATTTCAGTAATGCCAGGCGGTGGTCAAGAAAGAGGCCTAAGAGGTGGTACTGAAAATGTTCCTGGTATTGCAGGTTTTGGTGTAGCAGCTAAGCTAGCTAGGGAGAGAATGGGTGAGATAAAAAAGCTCAAGAAATTGAAAGATGAGCTTGCTATTAACCTAAAGGAATTGGTCCCAGATTGCCAAATTAATAGTCCTGGAGAGAGTGTAACGATCCTTAATGTAAGTTTTCCTAAAGTTAAAGCAGAGGTTTTGCTACATTCGTTAGAGGCGGAAGAGATCTATGTTTCTACTGGCTCTGCTTGTTCAGCTAAGAAAAAAGAACATAGGATCTTAGAAGCAATAGGTTTACCTTTAGACCTGCAAGAAGGAACGATCCGTTTCTCCTTGGGTTGGGTTAATGATCAATTAAATCCTCGGGAAGTTGCTGAAAAAGTTGCGATAAAAGTAAAAGAGATTCAGAGTCTGTGGGGGTAAGAGAATGAAATATGATGTGTTAATTATTAGATACGGAGAACTGGCCTTAAAAGGTAGGAATAGAGCTACCTTTGAAAATTTGTTAGTAAAACATACCAAAAGGTTGCTAGCTGATCTTTCTGGCTGGCAATTAGCTAGACCATCTCGTCGTTGGATCCTCAAACTAGGCAATAATGATCCTAATGAGATTATTAAAAGATTAGAGAAGGTCTTTGGGTATGTTTCTTTTAGCCCTGCTGTTTTAGTTGAAAACCCTACCTTGGAGAAACTCCAAGAGATAGCTGTCGAGTTTGCAGAAGCTAAACAGGGTGAAAAAATAACTTTTAAAGTAGAAACAAGAAGAGTTGATAAAAAGTTTCCCCACGATAGCTATACAGTAAATAGTGAACTAGGTGGTGCTATTTTAGAAGCCACAGAAGGTCGGTTTAGTGTTGATGTCCATCATCCTGAGTGGTTACTAAGTACTGAGATTAGAGAAGAAGGTACTTATATCTTTAGCGACTCGATTAAGGGAGCAGGCGGCTTACCTTATGGAAGTGGTAATAAAGCGCTTTTATTACTCTCAGGTGGTATAGATAGCCCGGTAGCAGGTTATTTAATTATGAAAAGGGGAGCTGTAGTTGAAGGATTACATTTTCATAGTTTCCCCTTCACGAGCGAAAGAGCTAAAGAAAAAGTAATAGAGTTAGGCAAGAAGCTAGCTATCTATGGAGGCCAATTCCGTATCCATTTTATCTCGTTAACAGAGATTCAAAAAGAACTTAAAATTAAAGTCGATCCAGACCTCAATATAACTATTTTAAGAAGGTTCATGTACCGGATAGCCGAAAAAATAGCCAGAAAAGAAGAGGCATTAGCGTTAGTTACAGGCGAAAGCATTGGTCAGGTAGCTAGCCAGACTTTAGAAAGTATTAATACGATTAATGAAGTTACTAACTTAGCAGTGTTGAGACCACTTTGTGGGATGGATAAGGATGATATTATTAATATCGCAAGAAAGATAGATACCTACGATATTTCTATTGAACCATATGAAGATTGTTGTACAATTTTTTTACCTGAACATCCCGAAACAAAGCCACGTATTGCGCAAGCGCTTAAAGCTGAAGAAGCACTTGAGGTAGATAAACTTATTGAAAATGCTTTAAACACTCATGAAATCTTAGAGATAAAACCGGAAGATTAATCTCTAAAAACCTACAGTTCAAAATCTGTGGGTTTTTTTTCTGAAAGCAAATTAGCGAAGGTTTTGTTTGGCAAGTTAAGTTTACTCTAGCCTAGATAGAGAAGGAAAAATTAAACTAATGAAGCAATCTAAAAGTAAAAGCAGGTCTAACTTTAGCTAATTAGTAAAATAGCCCGTTGATGTTATTAACTTAGATATCCTAGCTAACCTGTTAGAAAAGACTCCAAGAGAGGGGTAAGTGCAATGGGAAAAACTTATACTGGTATTGGTCTTATGTCAGGAACTAGCGCTGATGGTATCGATGTGGCTTTAGTAGAGATTGACCCAGAAGCAAGTTTTCTCGTGCAAGTTTTAACTTTTGAAAGAATAGATTTCCAGCCCCATTTAAAAAAACAGATCTTAGCTTCTTTTAACGAATACACTGCTAAAGAGTTATGCCAGCTCAATTTTATCCTAGGCGAAGAATTGGCAAAAGCTGTTAATCTTGTCAAAGCTAAAGCTAATTGCCCCATCGATTTTGTAGCTTCTCATGGTCAGACTATTTATCATATACCACCTGGTACAGAACAGATACCTTCTACCCTACAGTTAGGAGAACCCTGTGTTATTGCCGAAAGAACTGGTCTTACAGTGCTTGCTGATTTCCGTACTAGAGATATGGCTGCTGGAGGACAAGGGGCTCCATTAGTTCCTTTAGCTGATTATTTGCTTTTTGGCAATTTAGATGGCGTAATTACACAAAACATTGGGGGTATCGCTAATCTAACCTTCATTCCTAGTGATCTAGAGCAAGAAAAGATTATAGCTTTTGATACAGGTCCAGGTAATATGGTCATTGATGAAGTAGTGAGAACAATTTCTTTAGGTAAAAAAGAATTCGATAAAGATGGCGAGTTAGCGAGCTTAGGCAGAGTATCTAGAGATTATCTTGAAGGCCTACTAAAGCTAAGATATTTTCGTTTAGACCCCCCAAAAACAACAGGTAGAGAACTTTTTGGCAAGGAATATACTAAAGAATTTATAACTAGAGGTAGGAAAATAGGCCTCCTGGATAATGATCTGGTAGCTACTGCAACTGCCCTAACTGTAGAGAGTATTGCCAGAGCTTACGAAAAAGAGATTTTACCCAATAACAAGGTTAAGTATGTAATTTTAGGTGGTGGGGGGAGTTATAATCTGACTCTAAAAAAATGGCTACAAGAACGGCTCCCTCAGTTAAAGATTGTAACTCATGAATACTTTGGGCTATCTAGTGATGCAAAAGAAGCTGTAGCTTTTGCTATTTTGGGCTGGAGAACACTCTTGAACCAAACTGGCAATATCGCTTCTGCTACAGGAGCTAAACATAATGTAGTTTTAGGTAAAATTATTCCTGGCGATAATTGGACTCAGTTATTAAGAAAAATAGCTATTTAATAAAACCACCTTCTCGGCTAACCGAGAAGGTGGTTTTAGATAATCTTCTTTTTGTTATGAATAGCTAGCTTTAAATAGTCATTAATGCCACTAGCTATAGCTTGCGCTACTAAAAGATGAAAATCTCGATTTTGAAGTAGTTTTCTTTCCCGGGAATTGGTATGAAAGAGTATTTCAATTAAACATGCAGGTGCATTGATGTTGTGAAGAACATAAAGTTTATGCCAATGTGTACGTACACCTCTGTCAACATGATCAGGATAGATAGTTTTGATTGCTTTGCAAAGCTTGGGGTGAATACAGTTACTTAAATTTTTTCCTCTTTTTGAAGCGTAAAAAGTTGATGTTCCACCAACATCAGGTTTAGAATTGGGTCCGGCTGCGTCTGAATGTAAGGCTACCATCAGGTCAGGCTTATAAGCATTGGCTTTGAGCATTTCCCTTTCTAAGTCAGAAGGTTCATCACGGTAGTCGCGAGTTAAATAAACCTGATGGCCAAGCTTTTCTAAAGCAGTTTTAGTAACAGCTGCAATATCAAATAGATTTAGGCCTTCGTTATAAACTTCTTTGTCAGCAACCATAACTACATTACCGTATTGGCAGGATGGATTAAGGACAATAACTGCCATTTCTTCACCTCCATATAGCACTTCTGAGCCAAAATAGTATTAATTGGCGGAAAGTGGCATCGTCTAAAAAGATAGGCGAAAACCAGTCTAAGCCAGAATAAAGCCCCCAGTCGAATTGGCAGATAGCATTATTGAAAAGAGGGATATGCGAAGAAGTATAACCATCTTGATTATAATAACCAGCTAAAGAGGTTCCTTCAGCAGTAAAGATTGAGACTGTGATAGTAGGAAGTTTAATAAGTTTTGGCATTTCCCAAGGTATGCTAGCTTGGTTGATCTCTAAATAAGCCAAATGTGGCTTTGTAGATTGATAACCTAAAAAAGTGACTTGGGGTAGATTATTGGTGCCTAAGCCTATTACTCTTCCACCATGGGCTAAAAAATCTTTAACTGCGGTTAATTCATTATTGGTAAGAACTTTTCTGTTAGTTATCAAAGCTCTACCAGCGATTGGACCAGTCTCAGTTAAAAAACCAGCTTGTCTAAACAAAGATTCCACTTCGTTTTTATCAGTTTGGTGTTCTAACCAAACAGTGACTTTAGCTTGTGGGGAAAAGGGATCAAAGGCTGCAAAAATTGAGAGACTAAATAAGGGTAAACTTAGAGCAATGATTAAAAGAAAGCTTATTATGTTAATAGTTCTTTTCATAAGAAAGGACTCCTTTATTGCTTGATAAGCTGGCCATATGGCCAATTAAAAGAAGACAGAAATAATAACTCTTCGAGAAGAACTCCTAATTGGTAGTTCTCTCGTTGGTTTTGGTCATAACGATATTGCTCTAAGAGTTTGTTAATTTCTTCATAAAACTCATAACCCCTAACTTTATGCGAATAAAGATATTTAGGTATAGTGGTGTAGATACTTTGGGGTGCAGAATTTTGCAAAGAGGCGATGATTCTCTCTATATTTGAGTCAACAGACTGCTGGGTCACAAGGCCAGAGTGGACTGCTTTGGCTAACCAGTTTTCTAAAATCGTTAAATCGCTTAAGAGTGATGCTTGTATCTTTTCTTCTAACTTTAACTCTCTAAGGTACAGATTAAGACTTTTTATTTGATTAATTGTCTGTACTAAATCATCGTAGTTAGTTGACTCCGTAAACTGTTTAGGTAACTCTTCAAAATTCAGTACTAATTCGGTTGGTAAAAGAGACTTAGCTGCCCAAAAGTGTATTCTTTGTAAATAGAAATCAATTAAAGAAGACCAATCTTCAGGCTTATAGTGGTGAGCAGGTCTAGCAGGTTGGTTAAAGACGCCAGCTTTTAAGACATTTAACCCATGCCAATCAAAGTGATCATAAGCAAAGAAAATACTTCCTAAAGAACCACTACTACGACCTAATACACTTACTTGACTATTTAAGGTAAGGCGATCTAAGAGATCAAAAGCACTTACACCTGCGTAGACAGGACCAAAACGAGGAGCTTTGTTTACAGCCGAGTTAAACCAGCCTTTTACATTGAGAGGATTAGGTGAATAAGTCATTGGTACGACAAAGTCGACATAACCTTTCTCTAGCCAAAGAGGCCAGTTTTGTAAATAATTAGGCTGATAATCAGAAGGAGGACCATTAGGAGCAACAGCGGCAGAGATGAAGATATCTTTATCGAAGGAACGTATTTTTTCGTTAGCTAAGTGTACTAGTTCATCGACACCACTAGTACGATAATAGATCCAAAGCTTGGGGGCTTGAGTTCTTTTTTCGTCCGGTTGTAGGCCATAACGCTTAATAAACCCAGCTACTGCTTCTTTGCTGTAATCAGTATCAGGGACATCCATGCCAGAAAAGCGGATGTAGTCAAGATGAATTCCGTCTAGGTCATATTTGGTTACTGCTTCTTTCATTAAAGAAGTAACGTAGTCACGAAATTCCTCATTAAGTGGGGAAGCAAAATATAGATGGTTACCACCACGGCTATATCCCCAAGAGCCATCATTGTTTACAGCTGCCCAAGCTGGGTATTTAGTGAGTAAAGGGCCTGGCTCACCAAAACCTACATAACACACACTAAACCAAGCATGAATTTCGATATTATATTTTTTTGCTTCCTTTGCTAAAGCTTCCAGAGGGTCCCAGGTTTTATACGCTGGATTCTGCTTCTCGATACCATAATCATTAGCTACTTCTGAAGGAAAGAGAGTATAGCCATGAGCAAATACCTCAGGAAAGATAACATTGAAGCCAGCGGCAGCTATGGCTTTAACCATTTCGCCAATTCCTTCAGCTGCTTTGGGAATAGCTTTAGTGCTAATCCAAATACCTCTTGTTTCTACGGGTAAGCTCTCATAAAAAGTCGCTTGGTAGAGTTCAGCTTTTTCTAAAGCTTCTAGTTTTAAAGAAGATAATTTCCAGACCTGTCCAAGTTCAGCTGTTAGCTGAGCTTTTTTTAATAATTCTAAGAGGTCATCTTTACATTTATCCCTACTAGGGTTAGGCAAAGATACTAAATCAGGTTCATTGTTTAACGTGTCGTTAATAATTTCTTCGATTTCTAGGAGACGCCGTTTTATAAAAGCTTGAGCTGGCTGCAAACTCTCTGGTTCAAGTATTTTAATACAAGCTAATAATTGTTCTTTAGTATGATCGCTTAGAATAGTTGCTGAGACATCCTCACGAAAATAAAAACCGTTGCTTGCTAAACGGGAATAGAAAACTAAGCTTGTTTGGTTAACTTCTGGTGACACTTGAAAATGCGATAGAAAAGAATCTAAAGAGTTGTGGGCTTCTTTTTGCGGATAGATAAGAATTTGACCACCTTGATCTAAGAAAGCTTCTAGCTTTTCTAGATCACTGGCCGCTAGGGGTTCACTCAAAGCTATGACAACTGTCTTAGCTTCATTTAACTCATCAAGATCTTTAATGGTTTGATAATCGATTAAACAAAGATCTAAAAAGGTTTTAAAAGAAGTTATACTTTGCCAGTTTGTAGGGGTTTGCCAAAGATAAAGAGCCGAGGTAAAGAAAGATAAACTAACCAGAAGTAGCAATATAAACAAGCGTTTCATGAGTAAAAAACTCCTCCTAGGGAAAATTTTATTAATCCAAAGAGCTCTACCTTAACCTTTTGATGGAAGGATTTTCTCTTTAAACCAAAGAAACTATCGGAGGTAAGCGAGGTGTTAACTATGAGAGAACCAGTATATTTTGAAAATCAAGGAGAGCGTCTCATAGGTGTTTTGCATAAACCAGCAGGGAAAGGCCCCTTCCCGACAGTCTGCTTTTTCCATGGTTTCACCGGCAACAAAGCAGAAGCCCATAGAATATTTGTCGATGCAGCTGAAGAACTTGTTCGAAGGGGAGTAGCAGCCTTTCGTTTTGATTTCCGTGGTTCAGGTGATAGTGAAGGCGATTTTATCAATATGACCTTCAGTAATGAAGTTTCAGATGCTCTAAAAGCTTTGGACTTTCTTAGAAACCGGGATGATGTTGCTAGTTTAGCTGTTCTAGGTCTCTCGATGGGTGGAGCTATTGCTGCTACCGTATCCGGTCAAGTTTCTGATCTTAAAGCCGTGGTTTTATGGTCTGCTGTAGGTAGCTTTATGGACTGTCTAGTGGGCGATAGTATTGAAAAAGCTGCAGCTGAGAGACTACCAATTGACTGGGGTGGTTATTTAATTGGCAAAGGCTTTTACGAGGACATAGCTAAACAAAACGCGTATGCTAGTATAGCAAAAAATAAAGCCCCTGTTCTTATTATACATGGTACAGAGGACAATGCAGTACAAATCGAACAAGCCAAAGAATACGATCGTGTTTTAACTAAAGCTGGGGTTACTCACCAACTTCATATTGTAACTGGTGCAGATCATTGCTATTGTAGACAAGATTGGAAAAAAGAGGTCATTAAGGCTTCAGCTGATTTTTTGACCGAGAATATGCTTAACAGATAGCACTAAAATATCCTAAAGACTTCACATGTAATATTGTAGGTATTAAAAACCAGGCGAAGGGGATAAAATTTCGCCTGGTTACATAAACTAATTAATGCTTTTTAATTTATTAAACATATAGTTTCGGCTTAAAATATACTTGACAATAGATTGAACTTCAGTATTGTAAGGGAGTACTGTATGCCAAGTAATATCGGGCCTGCCTTTAACGATAAACTTTTGGTCTGCACGTTCCCATAAGGCGCTTTCTAAAGGTACCACGAGATCTCCAGGACCAAAATGCTCTGAGATAAGATCAACAAAAGATTCGGGAACAAAAGCAGAATCAAAAGAAGGCAAAACATAACCAGCAATGCAAGTTACATTAATTTGGGAACTTATATAATAAGTTTCAAGTTTCTGCATAAACTCTCCACCTGGCTGCATCTGGCGGATAGATGGGTATTCACCAAAACGGTAGACTAAGTCGAAAAAGCGATAAGTCTCCCTACTTTCGTATTCTCTGCCAACTTTGTCACGAAACTCACCTAAAATTCTAAAGGGCCAGTCATCAGCTTGTGGTTTGACATTCTCAGCTACACCTACCCAATAAGAACCTTTATGAGGTGTAGCTATAGTTATTAGATTTACTACAGGTGGGTTAACATGGTTATTTAAATAAGTACGAGCAACTAGACCACCCATAC
Organism: Firmicutes bacterium UBA4881; assembly: GCA_002399235.1. Lineage (GTDB taxonomy): Bacteria > Bacillota > DTU065 > DTU065 > DTU065 > UBA4881. The sequence continues at coordinate 41,915 of DHDH01000018.1, forward strand.
TAAAACAAATTAAATCAACTTCACTAGCGCCAGCTTTTTGTAGATAACCATCTAAAGCGACGGCAAATTCGCTGGCAATATGTTCTATGGGCTCCATAGTATCATAGACATGGATAAAAAGGTCTTTGCCTAGTGTATAACCACTAGATTCAACTAAAAAGTCGGCCATACCTCGATTGCTTAGGCCAAGATATTTAGTCAAAGATGGACTTTGCCAAGCCCGTAAACCTCGAAACCCTATTCCGTGGATTAAAATCACTGGTCTTTCTGGTTTAAAAGCATTTATTGGTGGAGAAAAAAGTAAGAGTAAGCAGAGAAAGAGGAATATCATGTTATCACTCCTTAGAAAAAGTGTAGTAGCTTAATTAGTGGTAGTCAATTCTATAAAAGGTAAGACTTGACAAAAGTCCTATATGACTTTACAATCGATAAAAGTGTGATGACTCAATTGGTTTTTTGACAATTCCATAAATTTTGACATAGATGGTAGTTACCATTGAGGAGGTCATAATCTTGGCAGAACACAGAACATGCCGCGTTCGTGTGGCAGGAGCCAAGGTACTCATTCCTCTAGTGTTACTCAGTTTTGGGATTGTAGCTGTTACCGATTCGCCTGGTACAAAAGCTTTAGAACCTACTATGAAAACTTCAACGGCACATTCGGCTAATTTAGGGGTTCAAGATGATTCCCAAACGAGTGAGGATGAGAACGAGGAACCTGCTATCGAACTACCGCTTCCCTACAGTCTATTAGTAGATGCTGCTAAAAGGCATAGCCTTGATCCAGCTCTAGTATTGGCTGTGGCAGCGACAGAGTCCAATTTCAATGTGGATGCTGTCTCTTCAAGGGGAGCGATAGGGCTAATGCAGCTTATGCCTACCACAGCTCAAGAAATGGGTGTAAACCCATATGTTCTCGAAGAGAACATCGAGGGAGGAGTCATGTATTTAGCTAAACTCGTAAAGAAATACGAGAATGTAAACATGGCTATAGCTGCATACAATGCTGGCATGGGAGTTGTTGATCGTTATGGAGGGATTCCACCCTTCAAGGAGACGCAAAACTATGTAAAAAGAGTTATGCGTAGGTATGGTGAGTTTACTAATAATTTAACACAACTTGCCATGAAGAGCTAGCTGCTTGGCAGCTAGCTCTTTCTTATTTTGCCAGAATAGACTAAGGCTTCTTCGAAAGGAAAAGAGGAAGTTATACTAATGTTGTTGAATCTCTTCAAATAGATTATAAACGAAGATTATTAGGCTCTTAATTTCTGAGAGATTGGAGGGACGACTATGATCAAAACACAGAACTTATCTAAGGAATTTGAAACTACTGTAGCTGTTAGAGATTTAGATCTCACAGTGGAAGCAGGTCAAATCTATGCCTTTTTAGGACCTAACGGTGCTGGTAAAACGACAACTATTATGATGCTTTTAGGCCTAGAGAAGCCAACATCAGGCAAGATTGAGATCATGGGAAAGTCACTAGATACTGATTATTTTTCGATCAAGCGTCGCATTGGGGTAGTATCAGAAAATCAATATTTATATGATGATATGACTGCTTGGGAATACCTGAATTTTTTTGGTCGTCTGTATGAAGTGGAAGATAGAGAAAAGAAGATTAAAGCCTTCTTAGAGAGGGTTAAACTTTATCATAGAAGGAATGAAAGGTTAGCAGGTTATTCTCATGGTATGAAACAAAAGATCTCTATTGCTAGAGCACTTCTTCACGATCCAGAGCTATTAATTCTCGACGAACCGCAAAATGGCCTTGATCCCTATGGGATACAAGAGGTTCGGGATATTATCAAAGAAGAAAATCAAAGAGGGAAGACAGTATTAATTTCTTCACATATCCTCTCTGAGATTGAACAAACTTGTAATCGTGTAGCTATTCTGAACAAAGGTCGCTTAGTGGCAGAAGGGCCTTTGGATATTGTTAAAATGAAGGCTATGGAAGACATAACTTTGATAATTGAAGTGGAAAACCTCACTGATAATGTACAAAAAGCAATCTCTGCAGAGCCTTATGTCAAATCGGTGAAGGTAGACAATAATAAACTTATTATTGTCGTAGATCGAGCAGAAGATTACAGGGCTAGACTATCTCGTTTGATAGCTGAAGAAGGAGCTTTACTAGTTGGTATGCAATCTAAGACTGTAAGTTTAGAAGAAGCTTTCATGAAGATTACAGAAAGCAATGTTAAAGCTTTGCTTAAGGAGGGGACAGCATGAAAAAGCAACAAAGACCATATCGAGCTATAGCTATAACTGCTATGGCTAGACGTGAGCTTCGTTCTACCCTCTTTAATGTTGGTATTTATATTGCTATTGCTTTGGGGCTTTGTGTGGCTTCCTTTTTGCTTTACAACTATGTTGGTAGCATTCAGGAAAATGGTGTATTAGTTTTACCTTCAAGTTTTACCTACACACGATACCTTGGCGGGACAATACCGTCACCTGAACCAATGCAGGTACCGCTTAAATGGGCTGTATATATCGGTGCTATCTATATCACACTGTCTGCTTCCATGGCCATATCCCGTGAAAGAGATCAGGGAACTTTAGAGGTACTTTTTTACGGACCAGTGGATAGTGTATCTTTTGTGATAGCTAAGTTTGTCGAACAGATTCTTGCTTTTGCTGTGATCTTGTTCTTCTATGTTTTATACTTTGTTTTCATGTCTCGTGTTTCTAACTTTGCTTTAAGTATGGGTTTTGTTAAAATGTTACTTTTATCTTTGCTTTTAGCTGGATGTATGGCCGCTTTCGGTATGTTTCTTTCTAGTCTCAGCCGTAAAGTGAAGACATCAGTTATTCTCTTTTTAGTTTTTACCATTATATTTATCTCGGTGCCCTTAGTCCATTCATTCTTAATGGCGATTCCCCAAGATGAGGTTAAGGGAGCCCTGTCGATTGCTAGACAGACAACCTCTTATCTTAATACCTTAGTCACATGGGTATCACCTTTTGCTTACCTAGACAGAGGTGCTACTGCTATTGAATTAGGTAGTGTTGCTGAATTCGTGAAATCACTCTTGTTTTCTCTAGTTTACACAATAATCCTGACTATCGGTAGTATTGGTATCTTTAATCGGAAAGGGGTGCGCAGATGAAAAAGTTAGTTTATTTACTAATGATTTTAGTGGCTATGTCCATGCTTATAATTGCTGCACCTCCTGAAAAGGTTGAACAAACAGTTATTAAATTAATTCTTTTCGATGGTTCGCAATGGGGTGAGACCTTTTCGCCCAAAGAATATGCTAATTTTTATATGTTAGCTGGAACTGATAACATTATCATTCCAACTAAGACCAAGGTATATTATTGGCCGATTACTCAAGAATATATGGCTGATTATTATGACCAAAACGAAGAATTAGAGGGTACTTTAGAGGTATACCATGGTAATAAACTGATTAAAAAAGTCGAAAAAGAAGACTATAGCTTTGCTTATCCGCAAGGTTATTATGGAGGACGTCCAGAACTAAGAGGTGGTGAGGCTGCTAAAGAAGCAGCAGTTACCTATCAAAAAGAAGTAGAAGCTTATTATGGACGCGTTATGGCCTACCAAGAAGCTATGGACGAATATAGAATTGCCCTCGATAAATTCTGGGAAAATCCTGAAGCATACAAAGGACGGGAAACAGAAATTCCTAAAGAGCCTAGCCAGCCTGATTACCCCGTTTTTTATGCTACAGAAGCTCAAAGAGGGTATATCTTAAATCTAGAGCCTGGTACCTATACTATTCAGATTGAAGGTCAACCAGAAAGTAAGCGAACTGTTTCAGTTTTTAACCCAAGAAGAGCCGGGCCTGGTTTTGAGATCCGACCCGAACAAAAGTGGACCATGCCTTTAAACAGTAACGAGATAAAAGAAACAGTATATATCTCTGGCAAACAAACGATGTATCTCACACCGTATAATGGCTTAGAAGTTAACATGTATAAATACTCTAAACTTCAGAAATTACCGAGTGTTTCTTCTGGCCGGGGCGGTGAAATGGTCTATTTTTGGATGCAGTTAGATTATATCAATGATGCTAAATTACAGGTTTTGAAAGATAACCAATTAATAGATGAAGTTGATTTAAAGAAATGGTATGTTCAACAGACAGCAGATGCTGCCTTAGGTTATGAGATCATAGAATTTAATCCTGTTGAATTAGGTGAAAGGCCACCAAGTTTTGAAGGCTATAAAGTTGATTTAGACGGCACTGGTCGTTATTCATTCCGTTTGGTAGATGCCGAGGGAAAAGTTATTACCGAAAGCGAGCGTTTAGTCCGTTCTATCGGTTCACAAAGTCGGTTTTTTGCTTTTCTCTTACCTTTAATACCTATTTTAGTGGGTATTTTAATCTGGGTATGGCGTTCCAGCCTGTCAGCTAGCGAAAAAGGGACAGATAAAACGTCTACTCCTCAAGCAGTTTAAAAAATAAGGGCACCTGATTATTATTGTCAGGTAGCCCTTTTTTGCAAACTAAAGCATAGTATGTGCTAGAGGTGTAGAAGGTGAATTCAACGCGAAGATTAAAAGTTATAAGTGTTATTTTGCTGGTAACTGGGTTTTTGCTGGCATTTTCTAAAGCAATTCCTAACACAGCTATAGTTGAGGGCCGGATTGCCAATGTTTTTAATGATGTAGTACCTGGAGCTAAAATAACATTAGGTAAATACACCACAGAAGCGGACGAGATGGGGAATTTCAGCTTTGAGGATTTAAAGCCAGGACTCTATCGATTAAAAGTAGAAGCTAATGGCTATGAAGATCACATTTTTGACTTTCTCGCAGAAATTGGCAGGAATCATGTAGAGATAAGCGAAGATTTTGGTCTAAAGCCTAATAATTTTGCTATCGATTTTCACGTTTTTTATGCTTTAACTCATTATGCAGATAACCAGCTATTTGCTTATATTGGTCTTTATAATGGAACGAAAAACCGCTTAGCAGTTGATAGAATAACCCTTATAGATCCTAACGGCATTATTAAAACAGAACTTATCACCAATGAACTTATATTAGAAAAAGACACACTAAAAAAACTAGAACTAAGTGGCTTACCTAGTCCCATACCTCAAGGCCTTTATCAGTTGTATATTAGTTATAAAGAGAAAGATGAAATAATTACAAACCATTTTTTCGATACAGCACAATATGATGATGATTGGGACCCTCATAGTTAGTTTGTTGGAGGTGGTTTTTTGTTTCTGGTTATTATTTTATTGCCTTTATTATTTTATGCCTTACTATTAATGTGGTTGATACCTCTGGGATATACAGTACAGTCTTTGGTTAATCTGTTAACAATGCCTAGAGATTTTTTCCGTATTGCAACCAACAAAGGTCAAAGACGTAATCACGCTCTAGAACATGGTACTGTCAATGTAATCGAAGAACAATATGGAACGACTCACCTTGCTGGCTATGCAACTGAAGATGGGTTTGTGATCAGAGGCTTTGCCGATCCAGAAATGATCTATACAGCTGCTAATGAGGCTTTAATCAGAATGCAAAGTGGGGAAAGAGAATTAGCTATTCACAAAAGATGTGGCACTAGTATCGCTGCAGGTAACCTTTTAGCATCTATATTGTTTATAGTTATTCTTGTCGCTTTTGGTCAGGCAAATATTTGGACCATGATCTTAGCGATATTGGCTGGTAGCTTTTTAGGTCCCATTGTTGGTCCTCTAACTCAAAAATACCTTACTACAGCTACAGATTTAGATGATGTGGAGATTATGGGATATGCACCTCAGGTCGGTCAGGTAGTAATCTATACTAGACAATCCGAACTAGACTACAAAGTTGTGTAAGGATCTAAACGAATAGTATGGCTTTTGAGGAGAAAAAAGGCCAGGGTTAACCCTGGCCTTAAAGGTATTTAATTGTAAATTTCAATCTTGGCTGGCTGGGATTTGTTTCCAGAATAGTCATAGGCTATTACTTCATATTTCAATAATCCTTGTTCTGGCTGTTTATCTAGATAACTATTAATAGGAATAAAATTTAAGCTTGGGTCAGGCTTTGGTTGTAGCCGAGCTTTAACTTTACCATTTAAAAAGATTAAATAACCACATATTTCATTAGTATCTTGCTCTGTAAACCCTAGTGTTACTTGGCCATTTTCCAAAGAAGCAGTAAGGTTTTGGGGCGGTTGAGGAGTTAAATTGGGCAATTTTCCTGTCTTTAGGTAGTGAAGATAAGCTTTGTGATAGCCATTTGGTACAATAAAGGGACTATAGTAATGACAATAAGCAAAGGTAATGAAGTTATCTACTAAAGAAGAGACCTTTTCTAACTGGGATATAAATCTATCAAGTGTCGAACTGGTCCAATCTTCTTGGCGGAAGGTTTCTACATCAGACCATAATAATAAGCCTTTTACTTCATCACAAGCTTTTTTCATAGCTTCAAACCATTTGGCAAACGTTTCCATTCTCAACCAACCAGCACCTACAGCATCTTGGGGACAAAAGATATCACCCTCACGAAAACGAGCTTGGGAAAAGAAACCACTCCAGGCTTGATAAGCTTCTTCGGGAGTACCTTCATTTTCGATCATAAAGGGGCAAAACATTAGGGGCATTGAGCTATCTAGCTTGGTAAGAAAATCCAGCTGAATGTTTATAGCTTCGGCTAGGAGCTGTCTATATAAGGGCAGTTTGATATGCAGATTACTTATTTCCCAAACCCAATACCAACCATAAAAAGTTTCTGGGTAGCGAGTTTTATAAAGTGAGTAGAGCTCCTTAGCAATTGCATTACCTTTATGCATTTCTGAGAAAAACCAAGGTGCATCTTCTTCATTTAATTTCCACCAATGACCATCTTCGTTTAAGCCAATAAATACCTTGAGGCCTAGTTCCTTAGAGACTTTAAGACAATTTTCCAAGGTATTTTCATGGCCTTTAATTAAAGAGGTTTCAGAATTATTCGTAGGATAGATAGCTTCAGATTTTTTATCACGGTACCCAAATACAGAAGGAGCTAAGATTAAATAAGTCATATTAGCTTCTTTTAACACCTTGAGTTCAGTTCTCCATCTGTCGATCGTCCAATTAGCTACTAACCAGCTTTGGATGAAAGAACCGTCGACAGTAGGGTAAGGATGACGCTGTTGCCATAGAGGTTCGAGGCGAATACTTTTAGGCATAATAAAACCTCCTAAGGTTCACTTATATCCTCTCTTTCTAGGCTATCAGGCATCTTCCTTCAAATTAGTTGAGAACTATTTTTTATTAAAAAGCAGATTCTGGAGGGTGTTTAATGCATCTAATTTTACTTATATTAGTACTTTTACTTTCTCCAACATCATTAGGTTCAGGTATTAGCATATATTGGCTGGACAAGCCTCTAAATTTACGTGTTAACGCTCAAATCCAAGGTGGTGTCATCTACATTCCCATAGAGGCACTAAAGAACATTGCAGAGATCAAGACTACATCCCAGGTAGCTAAAGTTAAATATAATGGCCAAGAATATAACTTTGTTGTTGGCGAATCTAAGGTAACAGGGATAGAAAAAAAGATGACGAAACCTTGCCAGCTCATTCAGGGAGAAATTTTTCTACCTATGGATGCTCTTAGCGATATTTTGGGGCTGGCCGTAAAATGGGAGAGTAAAAACAGGAGAATCGTATTAAGTGAAGCAACAGAAAAACCAGGAGTAGTTGAGTTAAATTTTTATGAAGATGGTAACAAAGCTGTTTTAGAAATTGAACATAGAGGACCTATTAAATATTTTGTTACTAAAAATCCACCCGATAATTGGCAAGTCGAAATTACTGATTCGTCTCTCCTTAAACCCATGCCTTGGATTCTTTTAGAGCATCCTCTCCTAGAATCGGTGCGTGTAGAGCAGTTAAGTAGAGATAAGGTGACTCTGCATTTAAAAAGCAGGGAGGGAGCGGTTTTAGAAAGTAAGATAATTGGCAATAAATTAATCCTAGAATTAATGTACTCTGTTAATAATTTTGAATATCGTAATATTGGCGGTTTGCCACTCATCCAAGCTGAAAGCAGGACAGGATTACCAGAACCTAAAGAATATCTTACCGAAGATAACCAACTGGTAAGAGAGTTTCAAGGAGTCAAATTAAAGGGAACTTCAGCAAAAAAGGTCATTAACGATGAGTTAGCCGATTATTTGGAATACCAACAAATAGATGATAAAGTTGTTGCTAAGATTCAATTAAAAAGAGCTATAACTGGGATAATGGTAGAAAACTTTAGTTATGCTAGATTAGCTAAAGTAAAAGCTGTAACTACGAGGGAAAATGATCTAGGTACAGTGTTAGAATTTAGAGTTGATGGTGATACTTCACTTAAGGCTACTAAAGAGTTAAATACTTTAAAAATTGAGTTTAAAGAAGCAGAAGTAAACAACCTCAAGAATCAATTTAAAAGTACTAATGAAGTAAAAACATTAAATTTTAGCCAAGGTGAAAATGATAACTTAATTGCCTTGATTGGCTTAGGCAGTAGTAGTGGTTATGCTATTTATCAAAAAGATGCTCATATCTACTCAGTACAGATTATAAAGAGTCAATTAAAAGAAAAGCTTATTGTCATCGATCCAGGCCACGGTGGCCATGATCCTGGAGCTATTGGGAGTTATTCGGAAGAAAAAGATCTTACTTTAGATATTGCTTTAAGACTGAATAAGCTATTACAAAATAGAGGCTACAAAGTGGTTCTTACAAGAGAAGCTGATGTTTATGTACCACTTTCGGATCGCGCGAAAATAGCTGTACAAAGTAATGCTAGGATTTTTGTTAGCATACATGCTAATGGCAGTAGTAACTTGGAGGCAGCGGGTGTGGAAACTTTTTATGCTGTAGGAGCCGCAGAATCTATGAAACTAGCTCAGGTTGTACAAAAAAATCTTGTCAATATTTTAAATGCTAATAATCGCGATGCGAAAGAAGGTAGCTTTTGGGTATTAATTAATAACATTCCTACAGCTATACTTGTGGAGACAGGCTTTATAACCAATGCTGCAGAAGAAGATAAATTGAGGCAAGAACTTTACAGACAAAAAATTGCCGAAAGTATCTACCAAGGAATAGATAGTTATTTGAAAAGCCTTATCTAGTCGTTTTGGCGGCATAAAAAATAATTAAAATGTTAGTAATAAGTAATAGGATTGAATGTAGGAGGCCTAAAGATGGAAGTGGATTTCGCTGGTAAAAATGTAGCAGTGATCGGGTTGGCTACCGAAAATCTACCCCTAATAAGATATCTTTTGCAGTCAGGAGCTAAGGTAACGGGGCGTGATGCTAAGGATTCCGAAAAGTTAGGTGAACGTTTTAAGGAATTGCAAAACATGGGCATAGAGATGCAACTAGGTCCAAGTTACCTTGAAGGGCTCGAACAATATGATCTGGTCTTTTTATCACCAGGAATTCCTCGCGGTTTAGATGAACTAGTAGCAGCTAGAAAAAAAGGGGTTTGCTTTTCTAGCCAGATGGAACTTTTCTTTAAACTTTGTCCAGCGCAAATAGTTGGAATTACAGGTAGTTCGGGTAAGACAACTACAACCACATTAATAGGCGAGATCTTAGCTAATTCTAGTTTTGATACGCGTGTAGGTGGTAATATTGGAAAGGTACTTCTCGATGAGATTAATGATATGACTCCAGAGACTAAGGTGGTACTGGAATTGTCTAGCTTCCAACTTCAGGATATGCGAGTCTCACCAGCAATATCATTACTTACTAATATCACGCCTAATCATCTAGATGTGCATAAAGATATGACCGAATATATTGAAGCTAAGAAACAAATTTTTTTACATCAAAAAGCAGAGGAGATAGCAGTCTTTAATGCAGACGATCCCCTCAGCCACGATTTTTACCAAGAGGCACCTGGTAAATATTATTTGTTTAGTAAAAAACCTTTACCCACAGGCGTAGAAGGTGCTTTTATTCGCGATAACTGGATTGTGGTGAGGGTCGGTAAAGAAAAGAAAGTTTGTCCCGTAGAAGCGATTAATCTATTGGGTATTCATAATCAAGAAATTGTTTTAGCTGCTACTCTTATTGCTTACTTGGCTGGAGCCAAACTAGAAGCTATTGCTTCTACCATTGCTAATTTTAAAGCGGTAGAGCATCGTTTAGAGTATGTAGCTACAATCAAAGGCATTAGTTACTACAACGACTCGAGTGCTACATCACCAGCTAGAACCAAAGCAGGGCTTTTAGCTTTTAGGGAACCAGTAATTCTTATTGCTGGCGGCTATGATAAGAAAATACCTTTTGACGAATTAAAAGAGGCAGTATTAATAAAGAGACCCAAGGCAGTAGTTTTATTAGGAGCAACTACTAAGAAGATTGAATGCTCTCTTAAGGGTCTAGTACCTCTATATCAGGTCCGTTCTTTTGAAGAAGCGGTATTAAAAGCTAGTTCTTTAGCCACTTCTGGGGATTGTGTGCTCTTATCTCCAGCTTGTGCTAGTTTTGACATGTTTTCTAGCTATGTAGAACGTGGCAAAGAGTTCAGACGCTTAGTTATGAAGATGGCTTCAGAAGTAAACCCGTAAATCTAGGAATGGTGGTAGTATGAGAGAAATAAAAAAAGAAGCGATTATTGAGACTGTAAAAAAGTTATTTTTAGAGGCTAATATCAGCTTACCCACGGATATTCAAAAAGCTTTAGATGCTGCTTATCAGTCTGAAGATAATCCTAATGCCCAAGAGATGCTTTCGCTTATTATTGAAAACTATAAATTAGCAGTAGAAAAACAAGTACCAATCTGTCAAGATACTGGTATGGCAGTAGTTTTTGTGGAGTGGGGGAGCGAGGTTTGTTTAATAGGCACCTCTTTAGAGGAAGCGATTAACGAAGGTGTCAGACAAGCGTATACAGAAGGCTATTTTCGTAAGAGTGTAGTTAGTGATCCACTGAGAAGAAAGAACACAGGTGATAATACTCCAGCGGTAATTCACACTAAGATTGTCGCTGGTGATAAGGTCAAAATTACTGTAGCCCCTAAAGGTTTTGGTAGTGAAAACATGGGGGCTTTGAAGATGTTTAATCCAACAGTCCCGGTAAATGAGATCGAAGATTTTATTGTCTCTGTTGTAAGCAAAGCCAGTGCTAATCCTTGCCCACCGATTGTGGTTGGTGTTGGTATTGGTGGTACTATGGAAAAAGCAGCTCTTCTAGCCAAAGAAGCTTTGCTTAGAGATATAGCTAAAGAACACCCAGATCCATTTTGGGCCGAAAAAGAAAAAGCTTTCTTACAAGCAATTAATCTGACTGGAGTTGGAGCACAGGGAGTTGGTGGCCGTATCACAGCCCTTGCTTGTCATATTGAGGTTTACCCGACTCATATCGCTGGTTTACCTGTAGCAGTCAATCTCAACTGCCATGCCAGTCGTCACCAGGAGGCTTATCTATGAAAAGGATTTTTCTACCTAAAGGTGATGTTACAGACTTAGTAGTTGGAGAATGGGTTTTATTAAATGGTACGATCTATACAGCTAGAGATCAGGCCCATAAGCGTATGGTAGAGGAAGGAATCCCCTTAGCTCTAGAAGGACAAGCCATCTATTATGCTGGCCCCTGCCCAGCTAAACCAGGACAGGTAAGTGGACCAATAGGGCCAACTACCAGTATGCGTATGGATGCCTTTACTCCCTTCTTATTAAAAAATGGTCTGAAGGTAATGCTTGGTAAAGGTGATAGAAGCCCTGCTGTTAGAGAAGCTATTAAAGAATATCAAGCTGTTTACTTAGTTATAGTTGGTGGAGCAGGTGCTTTGATTGCCGATAAGGTGAAAAAGCTGGCGGTAATTGCTTATGACGATTTACGTTCAGAAGCAATTCATTGCTTAGAAATAGAGGATTTGCCTGCTTTAGTAGCTATAGATTCTAAGGGAAGATCAATTTTTCAAAAGTAATAAATACTCCGTAGTCTGATTGGAGGTCATCTTTTGCGAAACGATGGAAGAAACAATGATGAGATGCGAGTTGTGAAAATAACACCAAATTATTTAAAATATCCCCATGGTTCTGCACTAGTGGAGTTTGGAGATACCAAAGTAATTTGTACCGCTATGGTTGAGGAAAAAACGCCGTCTTTTTTACGGGGAACTAACCAAGGCTGGGTAACAGCTGAATATGAAATGATTCCAGGTGCTACCCAAGTAAGAACACCAAGAGATGCTGCGAAAGGTAAAATTAGTGGCAGAAGTCAAGAGATCCAAAGATTGATTGGTCGCTCGCTTCGTTCTGTAACTGATATGGCAGCTCTTGGCGAAAGAACTATTTGGCTTGATTGTGATGTAATTCAAGCTGATGGAGGTACAAGAACAGCCTCTATAACTGGTGCTTTTGTAGCTTTAGTATTAGCTCTTAACCAAGTTAAAAATGAAATGCATTTAGAGAAACTACCACTAAATGCTTATGTAGCAGCAGTAAGTGTGGGTATTGTTGAAGACATACCTTTACTTGATCTTTGTTACGAAGAGGACTCACGAGCTATGGTAGATATGAATTTTGTCATGACCTCTTCAGGGGAATTAATTGAGATTCAAGGTACTGGTGAAGAAAGGCCTTTTTCAAAGTCGGAGTTAATAACTTTAATGGGTTTAGCGGAAAAGGGTATAAAAACAATTAACCAAGCTCAAAAAGAAGCTATTGGCCACTTACTAGAGTTTTAAGGCTTAATATAGCAGGGGAGTGGAACAAGTGGAATTACTTATATGCACTAATAATCTTCACAAACTAGAAGAAATTAGGAGCTATATTGGGCCTAATTATAACTTGAAAAGTTTTCGTGATTTAGTTGATTTTGAGGCACCAGAAGAAACTTCTCTTACTTTTGCAGGAAACGCACTCCTTAAAGCTCAAGCTGGCTATAAGAAAACTGGATTGATATCTATCGCTGATGATTCTGGTTTAGAGGTCGTTTCCTTAGGAGGGAAACCAGGTGTTTTTTCTGCACGTTATGCTGGAGAAACAGCCACCGATAGTGATAATAATGAAAAGCTACTTCAGGAACTAAAAGGAATATCCAATCGCCAAGCCAGATTTGTATCAGCTTTAGCCCTGGTGGGATCACAAAAAATTATTGTAGTTATGGGTACAGTAAATGGTGCAATCTTAGAAGAACCTCGTGGTGATCATGGTTTTGGTTATGATCCACTCTTTTTCTTACCAGAAAAAGGCAAAACAATGGCTGAACTTTCTTTAGAAGAAAAAAACCAGATTAGTCATAGAGGTAGAGCTTTGGTTAAAATGGCTAAAGAATTAGCGCAAATTAAAGTGTGAACTTGGGAGGATTCTAAAAATGGTACGTATAGGTGTTATAAGTGATACACATGGTCATTTCTCGCGAGCCTCTCAAGCTTTAAATAAATGGGGAAAAATCGATCTCTTGTTACATGCAGGTGATGGGAAGCACGATGCTCTAGCCTTGGGACGTTTAGCTAATTGTCCGGTTTGGGCGGTTGCTGGGAACACCGATGGTGTTATTGAACCTCAAGAAGAAATAGTAGAAGTTGGTAAATATAGAATCCTCCTTATTCATGGTTACCAGTTTCCACCAAGTAACCGGGAAGAATTGTTAGCTGATTTAGCTATCCGACGCCAAACTCAAGTTGTTATTTACGGGCATACCCACAAACCATATAATAATTACCACAAAGGAATTATTGTATTTAATCCGGGAAGCCCAGTTAAACCACGCAATTCTTCTCCTTCGTGTGGTCTTATTGAAATAGATGGAGAAAGAATCATAACAAATCATCTAGAAATCTCTTGACCTAACCTAAGGTTTACGCTATACTAGCATTTGTACGGGGTGTAGCGCAGTTTGGTAGCGCACCTGCCTTGGGAGCAGGGGGTCGCAGGTTCAAATCCTGTCGCCCCGACCATGCGCTTGTAGCTCAGCTGGATAGAGCAACGGACTTCTAATCCGTAGGCCGCAGGTTCGAGTCCTGCCAAGCGCACCATAAAATTTGTTCAGATGAAGTCGATTGCGATTGCAATGGGCTTCTTTTTTATTTTAAAATTAGAGGATGACACCTACAATTGTTATTTTAAAGGTTAAAGTATTAATAGTGGTTTAAATACAATATTGTATTTAGCTAACCGCACAATCTAGTGGAGGAAAAGAATAGATCTAGGAGAAACTAAATCATGAGCAATCTACTGCTTGAGGAGGTGAGGCATTGAGTCAAGGTGGAGCTAATAACTTTAGCCAGATCAATATCTTTGATATCATTGGGCCCGTTATGATCGGCCCTTCTAGCTCTCACACAGCAGGTGCAACTAGACTGGGAATGTTAGCACGCACTATATTGGGTGAAAAACCACTTAAGGCGCGTATCGGACTCCATGGTTCTTTTCGCGACACAGGTAAAGGCCATGGTACAGATAAAGCTCTAGTAGCAGGTTTATTAGGTTTTAAACCAGACGATGAAAGAATTCCTAATTCGCTAGAGTTAACCAATGGTATGGAGATTGAATTTTTTGATCCTGAGTTAGATAAATCTGTTCATCCTAATACGGTTGTTTTTGAACTAACTGGTAGCCAAGAAACAATTACTATAAAAGGAGCATCAGTAGGTGGAGGGCGAGTTCTTGTTAACCAGATAGACGATTTTCCTGTAGAACTCTCGGGTGACTATCCAAGTCTATTAACAGTACACAGAGATAAACCTGGAGTTATTCAAGCAGTTTCAGAAGTTTTAGCACGTTATGACATAAATATAGCTTTTATGAAAGTTTTTCGCCTGGCTCGTGGTAAAGATGCTTTAATGGTGATAGAAACTGATCAAGAAGTACCCAAATCAGCTCAAACAGAAATTTTGGAGAAAAAAGATATTAAGTGGGTACGTTTTGTCGATAAAATATCTCTTTAGGGGGTAGGATGCTGTGAGCATTGTTTCGATAAAAGAACTAACTACCGAGGCTATAAAGAACAATGTATCGGTAGCTCAAATTGCTCTTGATAGAGAGAGCGAGGCTCTAGGAGTTTCCAAAGAAAGCATCCTGAAAGAGATGGAAACTAGAATACAGGTTATGCGTGATTCGATGGAAAAAGGATTAACAGAAAAACAATATTCTGCTTCTGGACTTACCGATGGTAAAGCGTACAACTACGAAAAATGGCGATTAGAAAACGACAATTCGCTTTATGCTAAAGTGATAGCTAGGGCTTTAGCTGTTGCTGAAGTAAACGCTTGTATGGGTAGGATAGTAGCAGCTCCTACAGCCGGTTCATGTGGTATATTACCTGCTGTTTTAATTACCTATGCAGATGAGCATAATTTAAATGACAGCTTAGTGGATGCTTTTATTACAGCGGGAGCTGTAGGAATGGTTATTGCTAGAAATGCATCCATCAGTGGTGCTGAAGGTGGATGTCAAGCCGAATGTGGTTCAGCCTCTGCGATGGCAGCAGCTGGACTAGTTGAATTAGAAAAACTTTCGCCACAAGTTATCGATACAGCTGTCTCCCTAGCAATGCAGAATATTCTCGGTCTAGTCTGTGATCCTGTAGCAGGTCTTGTAGAAGTACCTTGTGTTAATCGTAATGTTTTAGGTGCGGTTAATGCTTTATCTTGCTACAGTATGGTCAAAGCTGGCTTACAATCACCTATTCCTGCAGACGAAGCTATTAAGGCAATGAAGGAGGTAGGGGAGGCTTTACCAGAGAGTTTAAAAGAGACAGCTAAAGGTGGTATAGCTAATACAACATCGGCTAAAAAAATTGCTCGCGATTTTTTTGCAAAAAAGCCTTGACGCCTTACCGTTTGTGGTGTTAATATAAGAATTGTCCGCAGCAAGCGGTACAAAAAACCAAAAAAAACTGCTTGACAACAGCTTATTTTGGTTATAAAATAACAAATGTTGTTCTTCAAAACAAATTAGGTTTTGAAGGAGCGAACCTTGAAAACTGAACAAA
>DHDH01000037.1:0-597 GCA_002399235.1 Firmicutes bacterium UBA4881
TCCTGAAAGTTATATTCCAGATACATAAACTATATCTATTTTTCTAGTTCTATCAATTTCATTTGTTTGGCTACCACTTTAATCTCTTCTTCTTCACCAAAACTAGTAAATTGAAGCTGCCCTTTGATGAAGTATGCTTGACCAACCTCGGGTAGATGTTTGTTATACATCTCGCTAAAAACAGTTATTGCTACCGTACCCTGAAAATCTTCGAAATCAACAAAAGCCATTGTTTGCCCTTTACGATCTGAATATAAATTTACTTTAGTAATAATGCCGCCTAAAACAACTTCTGAACCATCTTGCATCTCTGCTAAGCCCTGAGAACTATCATGTCTATAACGATTAATACTTTCCCTATAAACATCTAAAGGATGGCCTGAAAGGTAGAAACCAAGGGCCTCTTTTTCCCAATCTAAATAATCTTGGGCACTTCGTTTAGGTAAGGTAGGTAACTTTATGGCTACTTCCTCCGCACCGAACAAAGATAATTGTTGAGAATTACCTTTTTTAGCTCGCTCTAAAGCAATTTTCATTACTTCCAATAAAGATTCCCTAGGGCCAAAACTATCTAAAGCTCCAGCTTTAATCAAGTTT
>DHDH01000037.1:712-10132 GCA_002399235.1 Firmicutes bacterium UBA4881
GCTCCAGCTTTAATCAAGTTTTCTAAGGAACGACTATCTAAACTTTCTTTATTCTTGGTGCAAAGGTCTAAAATGTCAACATAAGTGGCATTTTTTTTGATTTGTTCAGCAAGTCCCATACCCACTCCTTTAACTACCCCTAACCCCAAACGAATAGCACCATTTATAGTTCGATGCCAGGCTGAACTTTGGTTTACATCCATAGGTAAAACCTTAAACTTTAATTCTCGTCTTATATGCTCTAGATAAGCAGCTGTCTTGTCGGAGTTATCGATAACACTGTTTAAAAGTGCAGTCATAAACTCTACTGGAAAATGAGCTTTCAAGTACGCTGTTTCGTATGCTATTAGTGCATAAGCTGCACTATGAGCCTTATTAAAACAATAACTACCAAACCCCACGAACACGTCGTCCCAGAGTTTTGTGGCCTCTTCTTCACTAATCAAACCAAGATTTTTAGCTCCTGAAATAAATTTTTCTCGATGCTTATCCATTAGATCTTTCTTCTTCTTAGCCACAGCTTTACGCAGTTCGTCACTTTCCCCTCTTGTATAACCAGCTAAGACCATAGCCGCTCTCATAAGCTGTTCTTGGTAGACCCAAACCCCATAAGTTGATTTAAGGATTGGTTCTAAGGTTTGATGGAGGTATTTAGCTTCTTTCTGACCATGCTTACAAGCAACAAAATCATCCACCATGCCACTTTCTAGTGGTCCTGGTCTATACAAGGCTAAAAGAGCAATGATATCTTCGAACTCAGTAGGTTTTAAACGTCTACATAAATTCCGCATACCATCCGATTCTAACTGAAAAACGCCTAATGTATCTCCATCTTGTAAAAGTTTATAGGTCTCCGGATCATCTAGAGGCAAAGATGTTAGATCAATCTTTATAGGTAGCATTTGGATAGTATCATCAATAATAGTTAAATTTCTAAGCCCTAAAAAGTCCATCTTCAAAAGCCCACGCTCTTCGGTTGCTTCCATATCTGTTTGCACAGCATAAGTGCTTTCTGCGGCACGGTAGATCGGCACATATTGATCAATTGGCTTAGGTGTTATCACTACACCTGCAGCATGTAGTGATGCATGTCGGGCATGACCTTCTAATCCTTTAGCATACTCGACAACTCGGGCTATTTGCTCATCGTTTTTACATAACTCACCTAATTCGCCTTCTAAAGCTTTATCAATAGTCATACCTAACCCATTAGGAATCGACTTAGCAATGCGGTCACCAAGACTATAGGGTAATCCCAAAACCCGAACGATATCCCGTACAACACCTCTAGCTCCAAAAGTACCAAAAGTGACTATTTGACCTACATGGTCTTCACCATATTTATCTTTAACATAGTTGATTACTTCCTGTCTTCTCCGTTGACAGATATCTACATCAATATCAGGCATACCAATTCTATCTGGATTAAGGAAACGTTCGAACAAGAGATCGTACTTTAAAGGATCAATCTCAGTTATACCTAAAAGATAAGCTACGATAGATCCTGCAGCAGAACCTCTCCCTGGACCGACAGGAATGCCATTATTTTTGGCCCAGCTAATAAAATCGCTCACGATTAAAAAATAAGCTTCATAACCCATCTGCTCAATAACTTCTACTTCAAACTTTGTACGTTCATTAACTTCCTGAGGTGGGTTGGCTCCAAATCTCCTAATTAACCCTTCTTTTACCTGCTCTAGGAAATAAGCATGTAAACTAATACCAGCTGGTACTGGAAACTGAGGTAAATGTAGTTCTCCAAAACTCATCTTAAAATTACATTTTTCAGCTATCTCTAAACTATTTGTAATAGCTTGAGGAACTTCTCGAAATAGTTCCTGCATTTCAGCTGCTGTTTTGAAATAGTGTTCGTCAGAAAAGACTTCCTCAGCTCTAGTAGTGTATTCGTCGAGTGTAATTCCCCATTGCAAACAAAGGAGTACTCGATGTAATTCTGCTTGATTTCTCTCTGTATAATGAGAATCATTAGTAGCCACTACAGGGATACCTGTAGCTTTACTAATCTCTATTAATTCGCGATTTACTATCTTCTGTTCAGCTATACCATGATCTTGAAGTTCAATGTAGTAATTTTCTTTGCCAAATAACTCAGCTCTTTTTAAAGCTTCTTCTCTGGCTTTATCTCTATAACCACTTAATATCCACTGGGCTTCGGCTCCTGCTAGACAAGCCGATTGAAAGATAATCCCCTGATGGTATTCTTCTAAATCTTCCCAGTAAATTTGGGGACGATAATAAAATTGCTTCTGTCCTAAGCTCACTAATTTAATTAAGTTTTGGTAACCCACTTCGTTTTGGGCCAAGGCAACCAAGTGATAGGGTCTCGGAACTTTATCACCTTTTTGGCCACGTGAAAGATACAGTTCACAACCACTAATAACTTTTACGCCATATTTTGCACCTAGCTTATGAGCTTGCGTCTCTCTAAACATAGTGCCATGATCGGTAATAGCTACAGCTGGCTGGCCATCTCTAGCTGCTTTAGCGATTATATCTTGGACAGTACTCAGACCATCTTGTAAACTTCCGTCTGTATGAACATGAGTGTGAACAAACATTACTGTTCCCGCCTTTATAATTAGCTTATTATCTTAAGATATTTAACTTATAGGCGCATAAAACCTGCTTACTTAACGAGAAAGATTCCTACTAAAAAATCTAGCTAGCATTTGTTCATTGGCTTCTCCCAGTTTACCCAGGAAATATGTATAGGTAATTGATATAATTAAAGAGGCTGTTTAGACAGCCTCTTTCTTTAACTAACTTAATAGTTATATTGCGTTTTTGCACCCAGTGGTTCGTCAAAGTCACCTTTAACATAATCATAGACCATATCGTATAATTCTCTAGCATCAGGACTGGAACTTAAAGCAGCTTGCGAGAAGACAAAAGCATCTTGGTAATAACCATGAACTGCTTCAGTTCTATAACCATAAGTTACGCCAGCCCGTAGATAGTTAATAAAACGTTCCCGTCTTGATCTGTCGCTAAATACCCGACCATCTGCTTCTATCTCAATACCTTGACCATAAGTTTGTGCTTGACGAGTCACATCAGAAAATCTACTAATGGCCGCATCACCAAACATATAGTTTGGCTGATGAATACACAGATCAAAGCCTAGTGACTCCCAATCTTTATGACCAGAGGCGTTAAACCAAGGAATCCAAGATAATTTAAGATCTTTTTCATGTAGATAGTCTGAAACTTTACGAATTAAATCTGCTTCGCCAGGTATCTCATAGTGAATCATCTCTTCAAGCCAATAAAAACCTACCAGTTCTATATTTTCAAATTCAGCAGCCTTAAAACGCTCGGTTACTTGGTCTATATACCATTTTACTGCTCGGAAACGATGATCCGTAGCTTTTGAGGCATCTTGCCAGGAGAAATTGAGGGAACCAGTCCCGTCAACATCACCAAAGTTTTTAATTTCTGCCATCGGATTGGGTATCATAATATATACTTTACCTTTTTGTTTAAGATCTAAGCTGTTCTTGCCAATCTCATATGCTCTTTCGAAACCTGCTAGCTGTCTATTCTCTTCGTAAAGGGAGTCAATAAACCATTGCCATTCATCTTTAGCAGCTGGAGTTCCTCTTGAAGGTGCATCGAAAGCAGTTCCATTAGGTCCAACCAAAGCTAAGAATAGAAATGAATCAAAGAACCAATCGTATATTGGCAACTCTGCTCCATCTAACTTGCCCATGTACGTTACATAGGGAAGTGCATCTAATCCAGACCAACTAAGTCCATAGTTTGTATAGATTAGCATTAGATCGTTGACACCGCCACTACGTGGGTCGCCCTTCGGGTAGTATCCTGAAGTCTTTGTAATCTTAGTTTCATCTTCAGTGCCTTTAATACTAAATTCACTAGCTGTAAACTTAGTATTCTCTGCCCACAGGCTGATGCCACCACTCTTATATTTAATACTGCTAGCTTCAATTATCATCTTATCATTTAGGAAAACAGTAAATTCATTTTCTACAACTTTGAGTCCTATCTTAGCTACTTCACCAGCTTTAATGCCAACATCAGCCATCCCTAATTCCCGCCAATTCCCTAAGTTGCCATCAAAGCGATTAAGAGAGATTTTATCCTCTTGGATGTGGAGGCCATATGTTAAAAAAGGAGCAGATGTTCGGAAGTAGATTCTTACTGCACCATCTTCACCATACTCTTCAGGTTTAATTTTTAACGATAACTCATAATCCGTCCAAGTCTCGTTTCCTAGTTTAGCCTCAGCCCACCCAAGTCTTGGCCAAGCTATAGTTTCCGATGTTCTAACCCAATCTTTTTGTTGCAAAAACCAATTATCAAAGCCTGTAGTCTCAAATGTAGCACTAGCTAAACTGCTTAGTAATACTAATAATACCAAAATTATTCTAATCAAAATCCACCACCTCAACTAATTTTTTCTCCAAAAATACCTTATTACCTTTTTTTCAGTGAAACAAATTAATAAGCCATACTATGATAGTCGGGCCTTTAATCTTTTTTTGGTTGCTATCCCTCAACTAAAGCATAAGTACCAGTACCGACACGTATAAACAGAGGGGACGAGCCTAAAACAACTTGAATTGATTTAGCTGAGTATTGTGCTTCTTTAGGTAGCATAGCATTAATAATTTGCGTTATTTCTTTATAATGGGCAGGACGCCCTAAACTCTTTAGTACATCCTGTACATAATCGGTTCTATTTTTTGGCATATAAAAATCCCACTCAGCCAATGAATAATAACCATTTTTATTGAGATTAATCGATTTGCTGTATTTGAGGCAGGCTGCAATTAGGTTACTAGGAGCATTTATGTTTTTTCTCACTAAAGCATCTATGACCAATTCTTGTAACACTTTATCGTAAATTGCGTGCCTTCTTTGGTATAAAATATCTCTAGCAGTTGATTGGATCATAATTACTAATTCCCGGTCAATATTAGATAAAGCCCAAAGCCCTTCGTTTACCTCATAAGCTTCAGATAATGCTATTATAACTGGAACCACGTTAGCAGCATTTAAATTACCTGCAGGCACTTTCGCTAATAAGAGGGAACTTAGTTCACCAATACACAACACGCCTCCATTGGCTTTTAAGATATCCTCTACAATATTTAATAAAGGTTTAGCTGCTAATCGATTAGTTGGCGAATACATCTTTTTCTTAGCAGCTTTTTCTATCTGTCTTACCCGTTCACGAGAAAGATTATAATCTTTTGCAATGTTCTCAAGGGTTTCTGTATGAACAGAATAAAAGCCTAACCGGCGGTTAAGAACATCTTTTTGTCTTCGAGACAGTGGTTTTTGCAAAATAGCTAAATAATCTTCTAAAGATCCAACTTCAATATCTTCGGACTGCGAATTATAGCTTTGAAATCTCTTTAACTCCTCTTCAATATCATAAACAGTACGTTCGCCAATATTTTTCAAGGCATAAAAGTCCTGCCTTTTAAGGTCAATGATTTCATCTATGTACATAAAGCCACTTTCTTTTAAAGCATTTAATGCACGTGTTGTAAGATCTAAAGAATCTATTAATACTCGTTTCTCCCCTAGTTGCTGAGTTCGGTTGACTTTAGGCCGAGTAAGACAACTTATAATTTCTAAATTAGCAACCTCTTTTATTTGGGTAACTATTTTATCTAAAGAACATTGTCCAACACCTCGGAGATCACTAATCTCTTCTATAGTCATATCTTTTAATTGGCTAACGTAAAGAATATTATTACGTCTTAAAGCGTTAAGTGCTCGGTTACCCAATTCGAGATTCTCAATTGCTAGATCTTGTATTTGGTCTTTTTCCGCATAATACATACTTAAGGAGCGAATAATATGCTGAACCGTGCTTTTACCGACACCCTTTATTTTCAGTAAATTTTCAACCCCGAAAGCTTCTAAGTCTCCGAACGTCAAAATGTTGGCTTTCTTTAGGCCTTGTATAGCTCTTGGTCCAAAATTCAGAACTTTAATATTTATATCTCTATCCTCGGTTCGCACTTTTATTTGGTCTTGATTAGAAAATGTCAAACCTTTTTTATAAGATGTGATGAAACGGTAAATCTCAGCGGCGGTAACTTGTCCCAGTTTAGGAATAAGTAAGAGTTCTTCCCAACTAAGTTCCTGTAATTTATCGTAAGTATCAATACCAGCTTGTTTCAAAGCATTAACAGCACGTACCGATAGGCCTAAGTTGCCTACAGAAACTGTGTTTTGAACAGGCATCGATACTAAATTATCAGCCATAATATTCAACCACCTTTTTATTCTATAGGAAACTTAGACTTTTCTCCAGCTTCTCTTAGCTTTTAATTTCTCTAATAATTAAATTATTCCTCTTTCTCACAATACCGCTAAAATAGTTACACAGAAAAGCTGTCCTCCTTATCTTGACAAATCCGAGCAAACTACTTAGAATAAAACCAGAATCCGTACCTGAGCGGTTCTCGCCCCTCTCTGGGACGTTCATATCAGGGAACATATCCCGAGGAGGTTTCTTCTTAATGAAAGAAAAAGTAGCAGCTGTTTTGGATAAAATTCGTCCCAGCTTGCAAGCTGATGGTGGCGATGTTGTTCTTGTAGATGTAACCGACGATGGCATAGTTAAAGTACGCCTCACTGGTGCTTGCTCTGGTTGCCCTATGTCCACCATTACTCTCAAAAATGGTATTGAGCGTATTCTTAAAAAAGAGATTCCCGAGGTTCAATCTGTGCAATCAGTCTGACGGTAGTTACCTTTTTTAAGAAATAAAACCCTGTAGAGCTTAATCTACAGGGCTTTTTGTTTAGTTAACTGTTCTTTTGTTGTTTTCGACTTTATATTAGTGTGACAAGTTAAGCAATTACCAGAACAAGCAAAACACTCATCAGCAATCTGGCTACCACAGCGAGGACACCTTTTGCTCAAAAGGTTCTCTAGTCTGATGGTAAAACCACAAGTATTGCATTTTATTTCTTTCATAAGCGACTCCTCGCATCATTAGTTTTTAATCCCTGACCATACTTTTATGCAAAGATACCTTCTTAGGCATTTAGTAGAGTTTTTTGCTTAGTAAACAACTACTTAAATAATAACTTGTGCGATTAATCCTCCCACTAAAAAGGCCACCGTTAAACAACTAGCAATAACTAAAAACCCTTGTTTTGATCCTCTTTCTTTAAAAATAACTACCATACTAGAGATACAAGGGACAAATAAAGTTAGGGTAGTCATCGCTACTAAAATCTGTTGTTTAGATAATGCCATTTGGAAAAAGGCTGCAGCACCAAAATCTCTTCTTATTAAGGCCATCATAAACGCTGTAGTGGCCTCTATAGGCAGTTTCATCCAACTAACTACTAAAGGGGCTGTTACCGATTGTAAGATCTCTATAGCGCCCGTAAGCTTCATAACACTAATTAATAATGAACCTATGACAAAGAGCGGACCTGCCTCCGCTAGAAAATGCCACGATTTGTTAAATGTCTTTTGCACTACATTTTTTAAAAGTGGCAAACGCATGGGCGGAATATCAATTAAAAGATCTGTCGGTTTTCCTGGTAATAGCTTATTTAGAAGTGTTCCAGCTAACATAAAAATAGTTAACATAATAAAGACATAGGCTAGAAAATAACCAAAACCTACTGCTGATAACATAGCCGTAATTACACCCATCTGAGCTGAACAAGGGATAGTTAAACTTAATAAAACAATAGCAATTAGCCTCTCTCTATCTGAACCAAGAATCCGCGTACTAATAGAAGCCATTGTTACACAACCAAAACCCAAGATCATCGGAATAACTGCTCTACCATTTAACCCTATGACATTAAAAACTCGATCTAAAAGGGCTGCTACTCTTGGTAGGTAGCCTGAATCCTCTAAGATAGAAAGGAATAGATAAAAGGATATGACAAGGGGAAGCAATAGAGCTAAGATATAAGTTATGGTCATGGTAAGAACGCCAAAATCGCCAATAAGAATTTGTCCTAAGGCAGTGTCTGGCGCAATTGTTTGCCCTACCAAACCTCTCACCCAGGGCTCGTAATAGGTATTCATTACCCCTTCAAGATAATCTACCACTGTCCCAGCTGCGAAAACACCTATCAAGCGATAAGCTAAATATAACATTATTAATAGTGCGGGTATACCAACAGCTGGTTTTAAAAGAAGATCACCTATTCGAGTGGATAGCTGATGTTTATTATCTTTATAGTGGACAACTTCTTTACAAAGATTATCAACTCGTTTGCGCCTAGCAAAATAGATCTCTTCTCGTTTTTCTGGGACTCCAGGTAGTTTATTTTCACCTTCTAAAGCTAAAAGTACTTCGGTCTCTCCTTTAGCAATATCTTTATACTTTTCTAGCAGACCACTAATCTCAGTACTTTTTATTCCCTTTTTGGCTGTGGCTAATTTTTTAGTCATGTCTTCTAGACCAATTCTTTGAGCTGCAACAATAGGTATTACTGGAACTCCCAAATATTGTTCAAGTCTTTTTATATCAAGTTGAATGCCTTGCCTTTTAACCTCATCCATCATATTGACAACTACTAACATAGGTATACCCATATCAGCTAGTTGCAGAGTTAAAAACAGATCTCGCTCTAAATGAACACCATCTACAACATTGAGTAAGAGATCAGCCTTCATTATAACCTCTTTGGCAACTTTTTCTTCGTCATTAAACGAAGATACACCATATATTCCTGGTGTATCAGTTACTAGATAGTCGTTATAAGTGCCCTGGGAAACATCTACTGTAGTACCAGGAAAATTAGAAACATCTACATAAAGACCGGTTAAATAGTTAAAAACCACCGATTTGCCCACATTAGGGTTACCAACTAAAACAAGATGCTTATGCCCATCTTTGTGCTCTTTTGCCATCTCTTGCTACCTCCTGCCCTAAAGCTTTAACTGTAATTTGGGCAGCTAAGGCTTCACCCACTGCTATCTGTTGATGGTTTTTCCTAATTATTACTGGCCCTTTGGGCATTTTCTGCACGCAAGTGACCTCTGTACCTGGCATTAAACCCAGACGTACAGCTTGAGAACGAATAATGCCACTAGGTAAGTCCAGTAAAATAACTGTTTGCCCTCTATTCAGTTGATTAAGTGTCATATTAATTGCCCCTCTTCGTTATTGCGATTGTTTCTCAATAAAGGATACCCTATTTGAGAATCTTTGTCAATAATCACAGGGCTCTACGGGTAAAGGATTTTGCCTTCCTCTTCTAGCTGTTTTTCCATAATGGTTCGATGTTAAGAACCTTAGACAGATTATCCAAAATCCACAATAAGAGCTAAAATTGCTGATATATTTTTACAGCACCTCCCAATAATTTATTCCTAATTAGTTCTACACCAGCTAAATATGTCCCTAACTCTAAAGTAATAAAACTAGCCAAAACAATATAACC
>DHDH01000037.1:10316-43755 GCA_002399235.1 Firmicutes bacterium UBA4881
TAATTGTGACTGGTCTAACCTTTTGCCATATTAAAAAGTAGCCCTAATGATATCTATGTATTGCTCTCTAAAATAAGTTTCGTCAACTAGGTAATAATAAAAAAACATTGATAAACTTATGGGTAGTTTCCCTATAATCGAAATAAGAACCCACTAAGCCCTTCTTGCTTAGTGGGTTCTTATTAACGTACAAAGATACTGTTTATTATTAACATAAAAACTACGCCTGAAACAAAGGAGAAAGTAGCACTATCTGCATAACCATGACCATGAGACTCAGGAATAATCTCTTTAAAAACAACATATAACATTGCTCCTGCAGCGAATGCTAAGGCAAAGGGGATAATAGCTTGCACATAACCTACTAACACCATCCCTAGTAGAGCAGCTATAGGTTCCACAAGCCCTGTTAAGGTTGCTAAGCCAACAATACGCCAAGATGACATCTTCGAGTCTATTAGAGGAGCTGCAACCAGAAGTCCCTCGGGAGCATTTTGTACACCTATAGCAATTGCTAATGCTAAACCCATACCAGGTGCATTAGATGCAAAACCTACACCGACAGCTAAACCTTCGGGAATATTGTGAAGGACAATAGCAGTAATCAACAATAAGGTCTTTTTCCCTTGCGATTGGTCAGAGCTACCAAAAAACTTTTCGTAATCCATATCAGGGGTGTATCTTTCTAAAAGGCTTAATACTACAACACCAAACATAATACCTAAAGCGACTTCCCAAACAGAACCAACTTCCATAGCGGGATTAATCAAATTGAAAGTACTAGCAGCAACCATAACTCCTGCTGAAAATGCTAACAGGTTATCACGTAATTTATGCGATATCTTTTTTAAAAATATTATTGGTAGTGCGCCAATCCCAGTTGCTAATCCAGCCACTAAACTAGCTAATAATGCTTGATACATTTTTTCCCTCCGTCTATTAATTTTGCATAGCAATAATCTCTTCTAGTAGTTCTTCTGTCGGTGGTAATCCTTGTTTAGCATAACGAATAAATTTATTCTCATCTATAATATAGACGGTGCGTATTATTTTGCCTTCGCTAGTAGCCGCTTCGTACAGCTTAGCTACCTGTTTGCCTTCATCTCTACAGATGGGGTAGTTATAACCATATTTCTCAGCAAAACGTTGATGACTATCTAGCGAATCATAATTGATTGCTATTACTGTTACTCCAAGATTCTCATATTGGGCTAAAACATCTTGAGCAGCACATAGCTGTCTAGTGCAACCTGGTGTATTGTCCCTAGGATAAAATATTAAGAGGACTTTGTCCTTTATAATCTCTAAATCGATTGCTCCTTTAGTACTCTCCAAATTAAAGTTAGGAGCTTTATTTCCTATCTCAAGCATACTTATACCTTCTCCCTTACAAAGTTCTATAAAGGCCAAAGAGATTCTAACTCTTTAAGTGTCCAGTCTAGCCAAGCTGCTAATGTTTCTCCCGGAACCTCTGGTATCACAACACCGATCTCAAGTCCATAACTTTTATGGTCTATTACCTCTAAAACACTTTCTAAGTCAGCTTCAACAGGGTTGTCCCCTTTTATGATCCAGATGCTCCGATTGGTTTTTAGTTTGTTCACTGCCTGTGCAAGTAACGCTTTCTCTGCAGATTCTGATTTTGCTACACATTTGACAAAAGCACCATAATACCCAACACCAATTGCTAAGTGGGCATGCATTTTATATCCTCTTGGCGATGGGCTTAAGGCTACCCAGGTCTCGTCAGGTGGATTGATAACTCTTCTTGCATGTTTAGCTACATGGGGAAATAAAACTACGCCCTTACTAGATTGGATATTATTAACTACTTCTTCGCCAAGTAGGCCTAGTTTGGGACTTATGCGGGTTTTTATCTCAGTCATCCGCTCCGAAAAACCTGGTATTGTGAAAATATCCAGTTCGCTGGCGGTGAGAAATTTGTTTTTACTCTCGGTTCCCATGACTTTCACTCCCCGTACTTTAATCTACCTGCTTACTCCATACCCATTCTTCCTACCATCTCTAACCTTATTCCCTTAGAATCTTATGATTTTCCCCCTCTACCTAAAGCCACTTATTTCTTTATTGGTATATTAATTTCTTCTCTATCTTCTAGAAAAACTCTGCTCCTTAAGTTATCCCGTGTACTACCTGTATTTTAATATCGTAGACGCTTAGCTGTTACCCCTAAGGTTAAAATTATTAACCTTTGCCGCCTGCAAATAATATGCTACTTATGTAATTTCGTTACTTGTTAAAAGGCCTTGGAACTAGTCCAAGGCCTTTAGGTTATCTTTTAATTAATTCTAAGGTTTTTGTGGCCAAATCCGATATCTTAACTTTGCTATAGCCCTGTACACCTGTATAGAGCGTATTGTTAATAGGATCAGTCCACTTTTTAGGTAGAGCTTTGCCACCTAACAAGGCCCCAAGAATTGAGCCAGCAGTAGCGCCGTTACAGTCAGTATCCCAACCGCCCATAACCGCAATGGAAATGGTTTTTGAGAAATCTTTCTGACCATAAATTAAGCCAGCAACCACAATTAGAGCATTATTGATTGTGTGTACTGGATTATAATTGCCATATTTCTCCCAGATAAAGTCTAAACCTTTTTCGAAATCGGTTTCTTGCTTGGCAAAATTTAAAAGGTCACGGATAGCAACTGCCAAACGGCAATTAGCAGGAATCTGACCTAAGCCAGCTTCGATAACCTCTTCGATAGAATCTACGACAAAAGCGGCGGCAATTGCAGCTGCCACAAACATCTCGCCATAGATACCGTTTTTAGTGTGAGAAATGCAAGCATCTCTATAAGCATACTCAGCAGCTAGTTCTGGGTTTCCAGGATTTACATAGCCCCAAAAGTCTGCTCTGATTTGAGCTCCGATCCACTCACGGTATGGATTTCTATAGAATCCAGACTCTGGTGGTGAAATGAGATTAAGGAAATTGCGATAAGCAACTCTTTCAGCAGTAAAAGTGTGCAAAACAGGTAGCTGTGTCATCCAACGATTTGCCACATCAATAGACGTAAATTTGTGACCGTAGGTTTTTACAATATCTAAACCAATTACAGTATAGTTTAGATCATCGTCTTCAGGCATACCATCGAAATTAGCATAGTGATAATCTTTCAAAGACTTGTCTATACCATGCTTGGCCATAAATTCATCTGAATAATCAAAATCAATATAGGAATTCATGGGGTAACGGTCAGCTTCTTGTAGCAAAGCTTTAATACCTTTTCTACCCTTTTGCATACCAAAAGCTTCCCAAGGTTTACCTAACCAGCAACCTGCAGCTCTACCCAACCAAGCTCCTTCTAACCTGTCTTGTAACTTTT
This sequence comes from Firmicutes bacterium UBA4881, assembly GCA_002399235.1. Taxonomy (GTDB): domain Bacteria; phylum Bacillota; class DTU065; order DTU065; family DTU065; genus UBA4881. The sequence goes on from DHDH01000037.1 coordinate 13,664, forward strand.
CATCTGTTAATTCTAGCTTGCCTAAAGCTGGGGTTTGTGGTCTCTTTTGGCGAATCTCTGCTAAAAGGTCTGGCTCCTTGTAAGCAAAGTCAGCTTTTACCTGTCTTTGCTGAAGAGTATCAAGAGCTTTAAGAGCCTCTTCTCCTGCCACATTAGCTGCAATTCCAGAAGTATCTTTACCTTCTTCTTGCGCTTGAATTAGCTCCAGGCGTAATAATTCTTTGGGGTCAAAGTAGTCGACAATCAATTGAATACCTCCTAATCATTTAAGTTATTGGAAATATCTTTTTGCATCTCCCATCGTTTAACTTCATACCCTAAATTCTGGTATAAATTTACGGCAACTTCGTTGGTGATGGTAACATACAATTTGATATTCTTTATCCCTCGATTGATAAAGAACTCCTCTCCTCTTTCCATAAGCTTGCGGCCAAATCCTTTTCCTCGCATCTCAGGTATTAAATAAATTGCCTCAATCGAACCAAAAGCTCCATATTCATTGGTATCATATATATGGCACCAGATAAATCCAGCGAGGTAACCAGGTTTGATTTCTAGCACATAGATAGCATGTTCAGGGAGTATATAGGCATCATTAAGTCTAAGCTTTTGTTCTCGCATAAAGTAAGGATTCATTTTAAACCCTGGGAAGTTACCTGTAAAAAGATCTTCTTGCCAACCAAGAATAGCTTCTTGATCTTTTTTTAAACTAAATTCTCTAATAATTGGTGTATTAGATTCAGATCCAACCTTCGATGTAGCTAGATTTAAAAGTTTTTGAAATAATCCTTCTTTTTTCATATATGCCTTTTCGAACTATAGCTCGAAAAACTTATTCTCTCCCTTCTCTTTGCTGGACCTTATATAGACTTTAAGGTTTTTTCGCCTTAAGTTCTCTAAGTGCCTTGTTAAGAGGTTCATAACTTTCTGGAAGTAGCTTTTTCGCTTTGTAAAGATGCCATCTTGCTCTAGGCCAATCATCTTTAGCTAAATAAGCTAGTCCTAAATTATGATGTGCTTTGCCTGATTCTGGATTCAATTCTAATACCTTGGTTGAGTAATTAATGGAGCGATCGGGTTTCTCGGCGTAAAATCCATAAAACGCAGCTAGATTTAGTAGAGTGTCCTCTCTGTCACTATTTAATCGATATGACTCGTTTAACACTTTCTCAGCTACATCTATTTCGCCATTTTCTGCTAAGGCCATACCATAATTATTCAATAATTGAACTAATAATTCCTGAGGTTCGTCTGATGTTAAAGCGAAAAGAGCATTTTTGTAATATTCTAAAGCATCTTCTAGTCTATCAATATTATAGAGAGCTAAATCACCTGCTAATTTATTGAGAAGAGGATTATCTGGGTTTTTTTCCAAAGCCTTTTCTACTTCTTCCACAGCAGCTTCTATCTCGCCAATACTTTGTAGCAATATACAAGAATTGTAACAAAGATAGACATGACCAGGGTTATAGTAAAGGCCATGCAAAAAATAGGTGAGGGAATTTTCAATATCACCTGTTGCCATATATACAGAGCCAAGACCTAAATAGATCTGAGGATCAGAAGGATTTTCTTCCAAAAGAAACTGGTACCACCCCGTAGATTTTGATAGATCACCTTTATCAAAAAAAGACTCAGCTAACTTTATACCCATTTTATAGTGATCATTTGTCTTAAAAAACCAAGGGTTGGAATGACATAATGCATAAATTAACTCATCAGCTTCTAAAAGATCACTACTCTCAAGAGCTATCTCTAGTTGTTCTACTAAACATTTTTCATTAATCTCATTGTTAGTAGAGATAGCACCTTTATAGGTCTGGTAGAGTTTCTTTTTTAGAGCTCTTGCTTCGGCATCAAGGCTAATCATGATCCAATTACCCACCTTGCCGTCATGGGAATTTAATAGTCTTATAAATCTAACACCTTTGTTTTTAAACAAATTACGTAAGGTCACTGTAGGCAAAATATCATCATATGTCTTTGGATCATACCAAGATGATCTAACTTCTAGAGTCTTCACAGCTTCTTCTGCCAGGGGCTCTTTTTCGCCACCTAAAAGTTGGCGGATAAAATCTTCTCGTTCTTTGGCATTAGTAAACTGTATATATAGGCTATCCAAGTAATATCACCTCTATCTTCAATTCATAAGTATATGCAGTTTCTCCTACTAGGGCAAGGAATTTTAGAAAAATTATTGCCTTTCTAGAAAAAAGTTTAGGCAAATATTCATTAACACCACTTTGCTCTAAACGAATATGACCATATTCTACTGGCTACTTTTTCCATATTTATTGCTCTATATGCTTTTTTTAGTTAAAATAAATTTATAGTACCTACGATCTATATGCTAGGTATAGCTAGGAGAGATGCGCATGCTCGATAACCTACCTCTAGAAAAATTAGTCAGAGACTTGCCAGCTCCTGTTATGATTATTGAACCCTCGGGTAAAATACTTTTTGCCAATACAGCTTTATGTAATTTATTCGAATACTCAAAACAAGAGTTAATATCAATGGAAATATGCGATCTGGCAGCAACTAAAGACGAAGGTGAGATCTATAAAAGTATTCTTAGGCTTAGTATACAATTAAATGAATCCCATGGCCGTTTTCTTGCCCGAAATAAAACTCGCCAAGGTAATTTTCTTGAAACTGATTGGGAATGGACAAGCCTTATAGGTGATTATAATACTTTTCTGGTACTTTATGTTAAAGATATCACGGAAAGAAAACATATGGAAAACGAATATATAAACAAGGTTAAAATGTTAGAGGTCGAGATAGAAAACCGTAAAAAAATAGAACGTGCTCTCAACCTTGCCCATACAGAATTAGCAGAAAAAGTTATTGCCTTAGAAGCACAAAGAAAAATCAACGAAAAGATGCTTCTGGAGTTAGAAGAAAAAAACGAGATGTTGGAGCGACTAGCCATGGAAGACTCTCTAACCGGCATTCTCAATCGTCGCTCTTTTACTTATTACTTAACAACAGAACTTATTCGTGCTCAACACTTTAAACAAACTCTTTCTCTTCTCATTTTAGATCTAGATCATTTCAAGTCTATTAACGATTCACTCGGGCACTTAGCTGGTGATAAAGTTTTAATTAAAGTAGCACAAAGTATTCAAGAATCAATAGGTTGTAGTTCCTTTCTCTGCCGTTATGGTGGCGAAGAATTCGCCATAATTGCACCTGGTTATTATCAGAAAACCACCCAAATACTAGCTAATAAAATTCTTAACGATCTCGCCTATAAACCTATGGATATTAATAACAAACAAATTAATATTACAGCCAGTATTGGTGCCAGCTCAATAAAGCCATACGAATGGGAAGCCCCTTTAGAAGCAATTTCAGAATATATGATCAAAGCTGCGGATCAATCTTTATATAAAGCTAAAGCCGCTGGCCGCAATCAAGCTGTCGTATATAAACACAACTTAATGCCAGTTAAATATTTGGCTTCCAAAGCCAAAAACTAACCCCCACTTTTATTTAAGGAGGGTTAGTTTTTTTAATCAATCGGTATAATAGATAAAACCTTTTGTACAAACTCTACTACTTCAGGATAATATCTTTTAACTTCAGCTAAGATGAACTCTAGCTGCTGAGGCATCTTATAAAGAATAGTTCCTGCCCCTTCTTCATCATAGAAAACTAAATGGCCTTTAGCTAAAACGCCAATTGCTACAGGTGCTTTAGCAATAACACCAATAGCAGCCTTGTGAGCAACTGCTATAACCCCACAGGCATAATTGTTGCTTATCGCAATGACACCAGCTGCCAATTGCAGACTGAAGTTTACAATTCCGAAGGCATATAATGCTGAAACTGAGATTGACCCTAAAGAAAATATTATTCCCATACTTAAGGCTGCAAGAGAGATAAGACCTATACCAATACCACCTATAGCAATAACTCCTAAGGCAATTGGACCTATAGCAATAATACCTTTGGCGACCTTATTTTTCTCCCAAACCATATGCACAAAGGGTATACCAAAGATCTCCAATTTAGAACGGTATTCGAGTCTAGTAGGTACTATGTTTATTGGTATACCCAAATTTTCTCGCCATTCCTCCGCAACCACCTGAGGATCACCCATCAACTTATAGGGATCATCTATACCTGTTTCTTCAGCCTTACTAACTAATGTTGCGAGGAGATCTTCTTTAATCCTTCTTTTAAGTGCTGGTTTAATATTAAGCATTTTTACAACATCTTCTGCATATCTCGTAAATCTGGTTTCTTTCATGAGTTTCACCCCTAACCAAGAATTTTCTTTGTAGCTCCAATAAAAGCTCGCCATTCATCTTGATAACTTTTTAAGGCCCTTTTGCCAGAATCAGTGATGCGGTAATACTTACGAGGAACCCCACGATCTGTTTCTGGCTTTTGCCAATAGCTCTCTATATAACCATCATCTTCAAGCCTATAAAGTACAGGATAGACAGTACCTTCTTTAAGCTTAAAATAACCATCACTTTCGATTTCCATCTGTTTTAAAACGTCATAGCCATATAAATCATTCTGCTTGATTAAAGTAAGAACAATAATGCTGATTACCCCTTTTTTTAACTGTTTTTCAAGTTCTGACAAACCATCACCCCCTATACTTAGTAATACTAGGTATATTGTAATCTATAATACTTATGTTGGCAAGACGATTTTATAAACCAATTCCTTTTGCCCCTAAAAAAAACAGGCTCCCAAGAGCCTGCCTCAACTAATTACCTTATATCCAGCTTTAATTACTTTGTCTTTTAGAATATCCCAGGTTACTTTTTTGTCATCAAAAGCAACAAAAGCTTTTCCTTCAGTTACACTAACCTCGACCTTAACTACACCTTCTACGTCGCTTAGTGCTTTACTAACAGCATTAGCACAACCCATGCAGCGCATACCTTCTATTTTCATGGTTTTTTCCACTTACAAAGCCTCCTTTAAATAGGGCATAGCTACCTAACTAACCGTAGTATTACTATACCCTAATAATAAGTGAGCTTTAACCTATCCTAAAAAATATCTTTTGTTATCTGTAATAAAAAAAGGCCTATGACTAAGTCAGAGGCCTGGAAATCATTTGTCTAGTTCAAAGACATTATGCAAAGTCACAACAGCTTTTTCTACATCGGGTTCAGGAATGACAGTAGAAATATTAATATCAGAGGTACTAATCATCTCGATATTAATTCCCTTCTCAGCTAATGCATTAAACATCTTAGCTGCTACGCCCGGGTTGGTAATCATCCCAGTACCAATAATAGAAACCTTGGCTTTATGATCATCTCTATCTACCGTTTGAGCTGATAGCTCTTGCATCATACCTGTAGCAACATCATGAGCAAGAGCGGCATCTTCTTTGTTAACGGTGAAAGAAATATCAGCAAGGCCTTCCTTACTGGCGCCTTGAACAATCATATCCACATTAACTCCGGCCTCAGCTAAGCGAGCAAAGATCTTAGCGGCAACACCCGGAGTGTCCTTCACCTTGGAGATGGTTAGTTTTGATATTTTTGTATCGTGAGCTACACCAACAACAATCTTTCCTTGCTCCATTAGCTCTCCTCCTCTGACTATTGTACCAGGATTCTCATTAAAACTAGACCGCACATGAATAGGGACATTATACTTTTTACCTAATTCTACAGCTCTAAGATGCAGAACTTTCGCCCCGAGGCTAGCCATCTCTAGCATCTCTTCATAAGAGATCTCTTTCAATTTTTTAGCCTCTGGAACTAAGCGGGGATCAGCAGTATAAACACCATCTACATCAGTATAAATTTCACACATATCTGCTTTCAGTGCTGCTGCTAAAGCTACTGCTGTAGTATCTGAACCACCACGACCTAAGGTAGTGATATCGTTTTGGCTATTTACACCCTGAAATCCGGCAACAATAACCACTTGTCCTTTAGCTAATTCTGTTAAAATACGTGTCGACGCAACTTCCGTGATCTTGGCTTTGCGGTGACTATTGTCAGTTTTAATACCTACTTGAGCTGCTGTTAGGGAGATGGCTTTACCACCAAGATCATTAATAGCCATTGCCAAAAGAGCAATCGATATTTGTTCTCCGGTAGCTAGTAACATGTCTACTTCACGAGCAGTAGGCTTTTTAGCAACTCCTTTGGCTAAAGCCAGGAGTTCATCTGTTTTACCTGCTGGCGCTGAGACAACTATAACCATCTGATGGCCTTTACTCTGTGTGTAGAGGATTCTCTCCGCTACATTGCGCACTCTTTGAGCATCAGCAACTGACGTTCCACCAAACTTTTGTACAATAATTCCCAAGATCAGTCACCTCCCTTGTGATTAATATCTTCCAATTCAAGTTATAGTTTAGAAGTCCTGCTTTAATTGTGTTTTTTTTAGCATGAATACCGTATCCAAAGTTTTACCGTATTACCGTTAAGAGGTGATTTTTAACCTTTTCCTCGACAAAACTCGCTCTTAGAGCATTCTCAAGTAACTGTTTTCTGGATAATTTGTTTTCAAGTAGTTCTAAAGCTAATTCATATTCGTTCCTTAAAGAAATCTGTGAAGTCTCTGGATCATCATCATTGATAGTTACTAGGAGCCCTTCTTCCACCATCTCTTTAAGTGGATGTTCTTCTAGTGAATCCACAGCGCCGGTGTGGAGATTACTCGTCGGACAAACTTCAAAAACCACACCCCGCGCTTTCGCTAGGGTAACCACCTTAGGGTCATCTACCACTCTTATTCCATGGCCTATTCTGGTGGCACCTAATTCTAAAATTGCTTCGGCAACATTAGCAGCAATACCTGCTTCACCTGCATGGACAGTGATACCTAAGCCACCTAATTTGGCAATTTCAAAGGCTTTATGGTGATTATATGCAGGAAAGTTTGCCTCATCACCTGCAATATCAAAGCCCACTACGCCTTGGTTTTTGTATTGTACTGCTAATTTAGCTAATTCAATCGAACTCTCTGGGGTGGCATGGCGTAGTGTAGAAATAATTAGCCGAGCAACTGTCCCAAAATCCTTTTCTCCTTTTTGCAACCCCTCTAATACAGCTTCTATCGTATCTGGTAGTTGCATATCACCTGTTGTATGCAGAGTAGGGCCAAAGCGGACCTCTAGGTAGAGGCAATCATTCTTACTTGCTGTCTCTACACATTCATAAGCCACTCTAGTGATATTCGCTCGTTTTTGGGTAAGGGGATAACCATAAGCTATCTTATCTAAAAACTCTTTTAATGATGAGCAGTTTTTTGTAACTGTTAGCTTCTCCTTAGCATCCTCACCCATCAACTCGTAAAAAGTAGCTGGCCTAATACTACCCTCTAAATGAGTGTGTAAGCTAACTGTGCAGTTCATTTAGTATCGCTCCCTAAGATACTGGGTTCATCGAAAACCCGGATATGAAACTCACAATAAGGATCGCCATTGGCACAACATTTTTCTTCTTCTACTTCTACCCTTTTACCCAGTTTAACTTCAAAAGCACCAGCAGCTGTTCCCGATTCATAAATACAAAGTTTGAGCCCTATGTTAGGTAAACCATAGCAATCGGCACATTCATAGGTTCTGTAAACAGCTTCGTTCTCCTTAACCCAAACTATCTCCTGCCGGCCATATTTATGTTCAGGTGCTATCCGTACATTGCTTTTTAAGAGTTCTTCTAGTGTATTGCCTGTTATTCTCGGTGCAATATAAGCAGCACCAATAACCTTCCCCACCTGGTAAGCAAGGGGTAAGAGCTCGGGAAATAGAGTGAACATAAAAGTTTGTCGATCTCTTAGATAAAGGATCTGCATTTCATTACCAAAAGTAGGTCGGATATTAACGCCTTGATCCAAACACTGATAATGTTCGTCGATTGCTTGTAAAAGTTTATTCTGTTCAGCCATCTTTTTAACTAGATCAGGGAAAGCGGGCAAAGAAGCTTCGCCAGCTAGTTTAACTAATTCTTTTAATTGATCATAATTAGACATGGGTGTCACCTCGATCAAAATGTTCACCTAAAGCCTTAGGTGCTTCAACTTTACGTACTAAACCACCTAAGACAAATATAGTTACAACATAAGGAATCATCTGGACAAACTGAGTTGGCCACCCATAGAGTTGTAAATTCATCTCTACTGCATTAGCAAAGCCAAAGAGTAAAGAAGAGAGTACTACACCCACAGGGTTCCAGTTGCCTAATATATTGGCTGCTAGCGCAATATAGCCGCGTCCGCTCACCATATTACGTCCGAAAAGGCTAAGTTCGCCTAAGGAGAGATACGCTCCGCCTAAAGCGGCTAGCATGCCCCCTGCGATAACAGCAATATATTTATAGGTATTTACAGGTATTCCCAAACTGTCTACGGCTGCGGGGTTTTCTCCTATGGCTCTTAATCTTAAACCCCACTTAGTTCTATAAAATAAGAACCAACTAATTACCATTAAAATAATTAAGAGATAGAAAAAGGGCGATTGGCGAAAAAAGATTTCACCTAAAACAGGAATATCACTTAAAAAGGGAATGTTCACTGGATAAATACCTTCCACATCAGCTGATTTCCCTCTATTGCCCCAGATAGCGACTAATAACACTGATGTTAAGCCTAGGGAGAGTAAATTAAGTGCAACCCCAGCCACCACGTGGTTGGCCTTATAACGTAAAGTAACTAAGGCTAGTAGAAAAGCTAATACACCGCCACTAATTACAGCTAGTAAAACACCTAACCAAGCATTGCCTGTGAGGTAAGAACCAAGAACACCAAAGAACGCACCCACTAGCATTAAGCCTTCCAAGCCTAGGTTAACTACACCTGCTCTTTCGCTGTAAACAGCTCCCATAGCTGCTAACCCTAAAGGAGTTGCCATGCGTAGAGTGCTAGCTAAAAGAGCCATCGTTAAGAAAAAGGCTTCACTGTTTAGTATTTGTTCTAGCACTTTTTAGGCCTCCTTTAAGAAACTTTAAAATATTTGGCGCTGCTATAAATAGGATAATAGCAGCTTGAATAATCAAGACAAAGTCTACCGGGATCTTAGTCGTTCGATCAAGGACCATACCCCCGGCTCGAAGTAGACCAAATAATAAAGCAGCAAATAAAACACCAATTGGACTATTACCACCCAAAATCGCTACGGCAATACCATCAAAGCCATATCCAGGTGAAAAGCCATCAATAAATCTGGAGTGAAGGCCTAAAACCTGTCCAGCACCTCCTAAGCCAGCTAAGGCTCCAGAAATGAATAGAGCTACAAAGGTCATACCTGCTACATTTATTCCTGCAGTTGCTGCCGCTCTGGGATTAGCACCCACAATTCTGACTTCATAACCAAGTTTTGTTCTATAGAGAACTACCCAAATTATAATTATTAAACCTAAACCAACTAAAAGTGCTGTAGATAGTTGAGTACCTGTGCCTATTCTGTTTAAGGCCGCACTAGCATGCACTTCTGGTGTCTGAGCTACTGGGCCTGGTGCTTTAAAAACATAGTTGGCGAGATAACTACACAGTAAGATACCGATACTGTTTAACATAATTGTAATAATGACTTCGTTAGCTTCAGCTTTTACCTTTAACCACGCAGCGATGGAAGCCCACAAACCTCCAAAGATAGCCCCTCCGAGTAAAGCTAAGAATAAATGGAAGAAATGAGGTAATGGTGGAATAAAAGCGCCAATTACCGCTGCCGCCATAGCACCCAAGTAGAGCTGACCTTCAGCGCCAATGTTAAAAACGCCACAATTATTCGCAAAAGCCACTGCTAGGCCAGTAAATATTAGTGGTGTAGCTTGAACTAAACTTAACGCTATCCCATCCCAGTTGCTAATAGCACCCCAGATCATAGCTTTGTAGGCAGTAAGCGGGGAATAACCACTAAAGTAAAGAACAAGACCAGCAGTAAAAAGAGCGAGAAATAATCTAAGTACTAAGCTACCTACCTTTTGCCAAAGTTTCATGATAACACCACCTCGCGATTTACCAGATCTCCACCTGCCATATAAATACCTAGTGCTTCCTCAGTAAAGTCACTGGTATTCCCTTCCATAACAATTTTCCCTTCGTATAAAACAGCGATGCGGTCGCTTAATTGTCTGACCTCGTCTAAGTCAGCTGATACCAATAAAATAGCTTTACCTTTTTTCCTTAACTGTAAAATCTCATTATGCAGATACTCAATTGCGCCTACATCAACACCACGAGTTGGATGTGCTATAATCAACACTTCCGGATCATGATAAAAAACACGGCCAACCAGAAGCTTTTGAGCATTGCCTCCAGAGAGTGAAGAAGTTTTCGAGAAAATATTTTCTACTTTAACCTGGTAGTTACTAACTATCTGACGGCTAGCAACATAGATCTTTTGCATATTTAAGATACCATTTTTCTGATAACGATCTTGGTATCCTAAAACACTATTTTGCCAAATGGAAAAACCATTCACCAAGCCACGGTCGTTTCTATCTTCCGCGATAAATCCTAAACCAATTTTTAATCTCTCTTTGACCGCCTTTTGGGTTACATCAGTATTATTAAGATAAATACTCCCACTAGTTGCTGTTTCCAAACCTAAAAGTGTCTCCAGTAACTCAGTCTGACCGTTACCTTCTACACCTGCAATCCCTAAGATTTGGCCTTGTTGGACCTGAAGGTTAATCTTTTTAAGCTTCTTACCAAGGGTTAGATCTTTAGTCTCTAAAAGCACCCGGCCCTTATTAACATCTTCTTTAACTGCTTCTAAGATGACACTGCGACCAACCATCATTTGAGCAAGAATCTCAGGTGTTGCTTCGGAGGCGGCAATTATACCTTGGGTTTTACCATTTCTTAAGACAGTGACATTATCAGCTACAGCCATTGTTTCTTTAAGCTTATGTGTAATGATAATAATCGTTTTACCATTTTCTTTTAACGCTTTAAGTACCTTAAATAATTCCTTGACTTCCTGAGGTGTTAAAACTGCAGTTGGCTCATCAAGGATTAACAAATCTGCTCCTCTGTATAGGGCCTTTAAGATCTCTACTCTTTGTTTTTCACCGACAGGTATGTCTGCAACCCGCATATCAGGTCGGACTTTTAAACCTAGCTGTTCGCTAAGTTGCATTACTTTCTTTCTGGCCTCTTTATAAGAAAGTACGCCTAATTTAGTTTCTTCTTGGCCAAGGATAATGTTTTCTGTGACACTGAGATTGGGGATCAACATAAAGTGTTGGAAGACCATGTTAATACCAAGGTTCATAGCTTCCTTAGGTGAATTTATAACTACTTTATTACCATTTATAAATATCTCACCTTGGTTTGGTTCGTACATGCCATAAAGAATCTTCATTAAGGTAGTTTTGCCCGCGCCGTTTTCGCCTAATAAAGAATGTATTTCGCCTTTTTTTACTACAAGATCAGCTTGATCTAATGCTCTGGTTGAACCAAAATCCTTAATAATACCTTTCATTCTCAGAGCTTCCACTGATACCACCTCCCACCAAAAAGAGGGCGGCCAAGCCGCCCTCTTTAATTATCTCTTAACAGTCTTTAAGAAGGCATCAACATCTTCAAGTTTTTCTGGTACTACAATCTCACCAGCAATAATCTTAGCTCTTAGAGCTTCTACCTTGTCGATCATAGCCTTAGAAATTTTCAAATTGCTTTGTTCAACTGTGAAGTCAACAGCTTTCTCTTTGAGGCCTAGATTGTAAATGCCACCCTTCCATTGACCTTTAACAGCTGCTTCAATCTGATCAAAAATAACGTTGTCCATTCTTCTTACAGCAGAAAAGAGGATGTTATTAGGCTCGATATAGTTTTGGTTAGTATCGGTACCAATAGCATATTTGTTAACTTGCTTAGCAGCCTTAAATACACCAAGTCCAGAACCGCCAGCTGCTTGATAAACAATATCAGCACCACGATTGTACATGTTAAGTGCTAATTCTTTAGCTTTGGCAGGGTCATTCCAAGCACCGACATAGGCAATGTAAACATCAGCCTTAGGATTAATATATTTAGCACCAGCAGCATAACCAGCTACTAAAGAATTAATGAGAGGAATGTCCATACCACCAACAACGCCAATTTTGGCTGGGGAATTCATCTGTTTGAAATCTTTGGTATCTACGGTGAGCATAGAAGCCAAAGCACCGACTAAGAAGGTCTTTTCATGGTTCTTAAAGCTAATAGCAGCAACGTTGTCTGCTGTAACTTCATTACTATCGATAATAACAAATTTCTGCTTAGGATACTCAGCGGACACTTTCTTCATTGCATCAGCTTGGTCAAAGCCAAAACAGATGATTAGATCATATTTACCGCTTTGAGCAAAAGCTCTTTGATGACTCTCAAATTCTGCAACAGATTGAGGCTCTACATAATCAAAAGCGATACCTAGTTCTTTCTCAGCTTTCTTAACGCCTTCAAAACCTGAGTCGTTAAAGGATCTATCACCTAGTCCACCAGTTGCAAAAACGACACCCACTTTAAGCTGAGCTAGAGCACCGACAGCAACAAGACTAACTACCAGCAAAATTAAAAGCAATTTTTTGTTAAACATTCTTAGTTACCTCCTTATTTCTCCCATTTTGCTTTTACTTTATTATCTACTTCAGTCACATACTCAGCACAATGGCAATCAACTTTACCGACGTTGGCCAAAGAGCTAAGCATTATTCTGCCTATTTTGGGGGCACAATCCTTATAAATATCAAAGATACTTTCTCCACGCCAATCACTAATCAGGCCCTCTGCGTAATTAGAAATAATGTATAAACTACCGAGGCAAGCACCAATTAAACGTGCATAATAGATCTCAGGAACTAAAGTTATACCTGCAATATCGACAAGAGCATTTTGCATCATACGTATCTCGGATGCACTTTCAAAGCGAGGACCTTGTGAACAGCCATAAACACCACGGTTAAAAACTCTAGTAAATCCTTCTTTGTAAGCAGCCTTCTCAATTTCTTTACGTAAACCTGGGCAAGTTGGATTTAGCATTCTTACAATCTTGTTGGCTACCAATGGCGTTGTAGGAACCTTTTTGAAATCAATGAAATCTGTGGGAATTATTATATCTCCGGGATCAAGCAATTGATTAACTCCTCCGCCACTTCCTTCAACAACAATATTTTTTACACCCGCTTCCATAAAGGTCCAGAAAATCTGTTCTGGACCACCAGATGGTTCATCTGGTGAATGCCAACCATGGAAATCAACAGTTAAAACAAGTCTATCTTCATGATCAGCAGTAATGTCTTTATGAAGTTTAATTAGTTTAAATGGCACTGTTTTACCATAAGGAGTATCAAAGACAAGGTTGTCCTCTAAAAGCTCAGCACCTTCCATGTTAATGTCATAAGGGAAGTTCCCTGCCCAAGTCCCCGAACCACCAATATAAGCGTACTTTACATTAGGTATTTTGTTTTTCATTTGTAATATATTCCTCCTAAAAAAAGATACCCGGGCGGTCAGGTACGGCGAAACCTGACCGTCCGGGCTTTTATCCCCAAGGTGTAGCACATAAAAGTGCCTGTGCCGCTTGGACCAAACCCTAAAAAAGGTAATAAAAAAACCTTCCCCAGGTGGAACCCTAGGCACACTTTCATCCGTAGTCAAGGAGTTTACGGCTCCTCGGTAGAAACACCCGGTCCATATTACCAGGCATATACGAACATATGCAGTTGATGAAAAGATTAACTTATCTGTAAATATCGTAACAACCCTACATCCTTCTGTCAAGTACTTAATAACCAGCCATTTTTTGGAAATATACTTAGTTAACGCGCCTTAGACCAGATTATTGGCAATTAGCTTTAATACAAATTAATTAAGATACCACATTATCAGGTTACTTCTAATTATCCATCATTTAGATTAGTACTCCAAGCACATCTAATCAGTAAAAAATCTCCAATTAGAACATGCTTATCATAAATCCCACAAAGTATAGAGTTCTAAGATGTTTGTCCCCACATTTTCTGGGTATTAGAGATAACGATACTTATTTTTCTAGCTCACTCCCTACTCCTTACCTCCTAATAAAACATTATGGCCAAGAGGTTTAGAACAAATTTACATTTTACTTCTTTAATTTATTTAGAGGTTAGGGATTGGGGATGTTAATACACATTTTGTATTTTGTGTGCTAGTCAGTCGTAAAAAGGAGGAAAAGCTATATGGATCATCAACTCCAGCCAGTTGAGATAGCACCTAATATTCATTGGGTAGGCTATGCTGAAGAATGGGCAGGTCTTCATTGCAATCCCTATATTATTGAAGATGGTGAGGATGTAATACTCATTGAACCAGGTTCTATACCTCACTTTTCTAGTGTAGCTAGAATGGTTTCGCAAGTAGTTAATCCAGCAAGAATTAATTACATTCTTGTCAGCCACCAAGATCCGGATCTTTGTGCTAGTATTCCACGCTTCGAAGAGATTGTTAGCCCTGATCTACAAATTGTTACCCACTCCCGCGCAGCAGTTCTGCTGCCACATTATGGTATTAAAGCACCTTACTACAATATCGATACTAATGATTGGAAACTCACCCTTAAAAGTGGCCGCGAATTAAAGTTCATCTTTACCCCCTACATGCATTTCCCTGGTTCCTTTATGACTTATGATACTAAATCTAAGATTCTCTTTAGTGGTGATGTCTTTGGTGGACTCTCCTTTGACTGGTCTTTATTTGCTAATGAATTTTACCCTGAAGCCATGAAGGCTTTCCATGAAAACTACATGCCTTCCCGGGCCATCTTAGAACACTCCATGAATAAACTAAGAAAGCTCGATATTACTATGATCGCTCCTCAACATGGCTCAATAATCAACAAAGATATCGGAAAATACATCGATACCTTAGCTAACTTAGAATGTGGCGATTATCTTTTTGTTGATTGACTTGACTTACCATGAAATTCTTTGATCTAGAATTAAGGAGGTTCCTATATGGATGTTACCTATAAAGATCTGTTGCAATTAATCATTCAGCGCGAAATGGGAATTATTGGTGTTGAAAAAACAATTGATGTTGTTAAGAAAGCAGGCCTCACTCTTGATAGCGAAGGTAAACTAACTACACCCAAACCTAACAAAGCCGACCTCGAACGTTTAATCCAAGCTTTCCACGACGATTACGGTCCTGTCACAGTTATGGGTTGTAAGATAGCTGTTTTAAGACTAGCACGCCAAGGTAACTTAGAATTACCAAAACTGCTTCAATAATTGAACATTTTTTTAAGAGACACTACCAAAAAGGTGATACTACCTAATAGGGAGGAACACCTTTATGAAGAGATTGCTAATAGCAATTTTGGTGTTTTCATTGGTAATTTTTGCCTCAGCAACTTCTTTACCACTAAATGCTAATGATGTTGCTAAAGAAATAGTTTCTTTAAACTTACCCAATTTAGGCGATGCTAGTAGATTGGTAGCAGAGAATAACCTACTCCAGTTTATAGCTAAGGTAAACTTTACCGAAAGTCAACTTAGCAAACTATTAGAAACAATCAAAGCAGAAAAAGAGTTGACGAAGACCTATAAAGATTCTGTTATCTCTACCCTACAAGCCAAGCAAAACGCGATCTTAAATGGCGAGTTTAAACAAGGTGAAAAAAGGTCTATTTCCTTAGTCCAAACTGAAATGGCTCTTAAACGTCAATTACTTTGGGTAGAGTTTTTACAATGGCTAGATAACGAGCAATTAGATAAACTAACTAATTTTGCCGCGAGAGATATTAAACGGAATCAGAAACAGCACTGGCAAGGAATATCTAGACCAAAAAGAAGCCTTAGAAAAGGCCAGAAAATTACCAGACCCAATAGGCCACCATTAACTACTAAGTCTCCACCGCCAATTAATGCTTATCCACAAAAAGCAGAAGGAAATTAATACTTGATACGCGTCTGTTAGCTCAGACGCGTATTTTATTAAATATAAATGAACAAAGGATTGTTTTTACTCAAAAACGAATACTAAGTCTGTATGGCTAGGCTTAGGAGGGGTATTATGTGTTTTGAAGAGGAAGTATTAAATTATTCAGAAAGAACTGCTAACAATTTATTTGACATTGGTTCGATTATCAAGATTAATCAACAAGGCTCTTCCTTAAATATTAGGTGCAGTCAAGGATATCTCACTCTTTCATTCTATCGAGATGACATCTTAAGGGTAAGTATGAACCCTCAAGCAATTCCCAATAATGACGAAAGTATTGCTATAGTTGCTTCTTCCGCAACCGTAGAAGTTCAGTTTATAGATAATGAGAACAAAGCTACCTTTCAAAGCAGCAAACTGAAAGTAGTGATAGAAAAAGAGCCTACCCGTTTAACAATTTATCAAGGAAATAGAGTATTAGCCTCCGAAAGTTCTCTCGGTTTAGCCCACGATGGCCAAAGGCATGTTGTCTGTTACAAAAAAATGGAACCTCAAGACCATTTCTATGGCTTTGGTGAGAAAACTGGTTTCTTAGATAAGAGAGGCCGTAAAATGGAGATGTGGAATACAGATGTTTTTCCCCATTCTCCTGATGTAGATCGACTCTATCAATCGATCCCTTTCTTTATCACTCTCCGTGAGGGTTTGGCTTATGGAATTTTTGTAGATTACACTGGACTAACCACTTTTGACTTTAAATCATCTAACGACTTCTATAGCTTTTCAGCAGATAACAACCAATTAGATTACTATCTCTTCGCTGGTCCTAAACCTGCTGATGTCTTGGAACAATACACCTATCTAACAGGTCGTATGGCCTTACCACCCAAGTGGGCTATGGGATATCATCAAGCTCGTTACAGTTATGAGACTGAAGCAGAAGTTAATGAAGTTGTCAGTACATTTAAAACCAAAGATATTCCTCTAGATGCTATCTATTTAGATATTCATTATATGGATGGATACAGGATTTTCACCTTTGATCGGCAGCGTTTTCCTGCCTATAAACAGCTCATAAAAGATTTATCCCGTAAGGGAGTTCATATAGTACCCATAGTTGATCCTGGGGTAAAGGTTGATGCTGACTACGATGTCTACCTAGATGGTATAGCTAACGATGTTTTCTGTCGTTATCCTGACGGCCGTATTTTTACTGGCAGAGTCTGGCCAGGAGTAAGTGCTTTTCCTGACTTTACCAGTAAGAAAGTACGGGAATGGTGGAAAAAAAGAAATCGTTTTTATACCGACTTAGGTATTGATGGATTATGGAATGACATGAATGAACCAGCAATTTTCGGTGAAGCAAAATGTGTAGATATGGATCATAATGTTATGCACCAAAATGATGGTAATCGTCAAACTCACCGTGCTTTGCATAATATCTATGGTATGCAAATGGCTGCTTCAACTCACCAAGCTCTCTTAGAGCAAACAACAAAAAGACCATTTGTCTTAACTAGAGCTGGTTATGCAGGGATTCAAAGATATGCTGCAGTCTGGACAGGTGACAACAATAGCTACTGGGAACATCTACAACTATCGCTTTCTATGTGTATGAATATGGGTATATCAGGGATAGCTTTTTGTGGAGCTGATGTAGGTGGTTTTGGTTCTGATACAGATCCAGAACTGCTCACTCGCTGGTACGAAGCCGCTACTTTCATACCTTTCTTTCGTAATCACAGTACCTTTGGTTCTAGGAAACAAGAACCTTGGACCTTTAATCCAGAAACCGAAGAGATTATACGCCAATGCATCAAACTTCGATACAGTTGGCTACCTCACTGGAATAATCTCTTTTGGGAATGTTGCCAAACTGGTACGCCTCTTATGCGACCATTATTTTTCCACTATCCAGCTGATCCTCATGTTATTAACCTCAATGATGAGTTTCTCTTAGGGTCAAATGTACTTGTAGCTCCTATTATGCAACCAGGTCTTACCCACAGATCTGTTTATTTACCTGCTGGTATCTGGTACAACTACTTTACTGGTGAAAAATATAGTGGTAATCGACATATCTTAGCCGAAGGTTTACCTGGTAAAGTACCTTTGTTTGTTAGAGGTGGTAGTTTTATTGCTTTGACCGAGCCTAAGTCTAATACCAGCCTATTAGATACTGTTCTCGAACTTCATCTCTTTTTTGCCGAAGGAAGCTCAAGCTACACACTCTATGAAGAGGATGGCTATAGTCTAGAGTACAAAGAGGGTAATTACTTTCACGCTCAAATCGATGCCCACTGTCTAAAAGATGAACTCGATTTACACCTCAAGATTCTTCATAAAGGTTACCTACCTTCTTGGAAGCAGATAAAACTTGTTGTTCATGGTCTACCTACAGGTATACTTTGCCGGATTAATGGCAGAGAAATTGCGCTTACTCTAGACTCCTCTCTTGTTAATTGGGATAGCCAAATTGCTACTTTTGCTAATGATTTTATTCTAAATAAGAAAAACTAAACAGAAAAAGCTCCCCTGGGGGAGCTTTTTCTTAAACCAATCGATCGAGCATTATAACTACTTTGGGATTGAGAAGATCATAGTTATCGACATTGAATCTATTTCCATCGACATCAATAATCAAGAGTCTCCCTTGACCTAGGTTAATAATGTTTTGTCTAGGATCTTTGACTACAAAATTGCGTGAACCTCTGTCGGTCATGGTCTCCCAATACCACAAGCCAAATTCTTCTTTTAAGTTGCTCACAGAGTTAATATTTGGCATGTAGTAACGCTTCCTAAGGTAGTCCTTTACACACTTTTGAGAAGCTTGGTCTAAATCTGTAATCGATTCTATAATACCTAGTTCATTATTTTTAGTATCCTTAACCCAAATAAAATGATTAGGGCTTTTTAGAGGAAAACAGCAACCGATATCTACTTTAATCACACTATAACGATCTTTAACCGTAAACCGTAAGGCACCGGCTGATGAATAACTAAATTCAATCTCTTTAGGATTTAGATATTCAATTTCGCCAAATTTAGGCTGGTTGCTCATGCTGTTTCTCCTCCTCTGCTTTAGATTTAATCTCTTGGGCCATTACTAAGTTATAGTAGTGGCCTTTTTTAGCGAGTAGTTCATCAGGAGAACCTGCTTCTACAATCTTACCATCTTCGATAATGATAAGTTTATCAGCGTTGCGCAAAGTACTCAGTCTATGAGCAATAGCCACAGTAGTACGATTTTGTACTAATCTATCAATGGCTTCTTGAATCTTCTGTTCGGTTTCTGTATCAACAGCTGAAGTAGCTTCATCCAAAATAAGGATACGAGGATCATGCAAAATAGCTCTAGCTATAGCGATTCTTTGTCTTTCCCCACCTGATAATCTCGCTCCTCGTTCACCAACAAAGGTATCATAACCGTTGGGGAAAGAAGTGATATAGTCATGTGCATTAGCTACTTTAGCGGCTCTAACAATTTCTTCCATTGTAGCTTTAGGCTTAGCATAAGCGATATTCTCTGCAATAGTACCATTAAATAAGAAGGTCTCCTGTAAAACCATTCCTACTTGACTACGAATATCTTGTTGGGCAATTTCTCTAAGATCAACGCCATCTATGGTAATTCTACCTTCGTTAGGATCGTAAAAACGACAGAGGAGGTTAATGATTGTTGATTTTCCGGCCCCAGAATGTCCAACAACACCAAGCATCTCACCTGCTTTAACAGTGAAACTCACATTTTGAAGTACTGGATCATGCTCATCGTAGCCAAAGGTTACATTTTCAAAACGCACATCACCTTTAATATGCGGTAGACGTATAGGCTCTGGTGCATCTACTACATCTGGTTGAGCATCTAAGATTTCAAAAACCCGCTCAGCACTAGTAAGTGAACGCGTAAGCCAATCTGTAATACGACTCAGAAACTGCAAAGGTCCATAAAATCTACCTATATAATTCATAAAGGTAACTAGTTGGCCAACTGTAGCGGTTCCTAGTAATACATCACTACCACCGATAAAGTAGACAAATAAGCTACCTAGAGTTAAAACAAAAGATAACCAGGGAAACAGAGTAGCCCAACTCTGTTCTGCTTGTACGGAAGCATTATAGAGATCTCTACTTCTTTGATCAAATCGATCTAGTTCTCTATCTTCCTGTGCAAAGGCTTTAATAACTCTGACACCGGAAAGTGAATCGTTTAACACTGCAGTCATCTTACTGTTACGGTGCCAAAAGCTCGCAAACAGTTTCCAGATATATTTCCAAAAATGAAACGACAAGAAAACTACTACCGGAGCAGGAATTATAACCCAAAAAGCAAGTTTAGGATTAATACTAAATAAGATAGCGCCGATGCCTATTAGTAACAATACCTGTACTAAAAAGTACTGTACTCCTTCTATTAGAAAGTTATTAAGTCCGTTAACATCATGCACTACTCTTGACATGATAGCGCCAGTCTGCCTCTTGTCAAAGTAACTTAAGGAAAGCTTTTGTAGAGACTCATAAGTTTTTTTGCGCAATTCATAGACAAGACTAGCAGAAAGCCAAGCTGCCATACGACCACGTATAACAGAAAAGAGTGTTCCCAATAGTTGTATTGCAAATAAACCAACTACAACCATTGCTAGTATCTGTCTACCATTTTCCGGCTTGCCACCTAGAACTTTATCAATGAGGATCACGCCACCAAGGTATGGTGGTAGGAGATCTAGCGCGGTTCCTCCAAGCATTAACAACGTTAATAAAATTAATTGCTTTCTAAATGGCCAAGCATAAGCCAGTAGGCGTTTAAGAATTGCTCCTTTATCAATGCATGCTGGACAAGAAGCTGTCCATTCAGGAATTAATCTGCCACACTTCTCACAGAATTTTTTCCCACTGTCACTAATGCCTCTATAAATATAATTTTCACGCTCTGTTTCACTTAGTGCATGCATCTTAGATAAAGCCCTAACAACATAGTTAAACTCTCTAGCATATGAGTTACTGTACTGTAACAAAGGAACGATATCGTTTTCTGTAGTAGCTTCAATAATCCCTGAACCTACTAGGTTCTGACTATTTACCTCCACAACTTCATCCCAACTTAACGATCTTTCTAGTGTATAGTTTTCTGTACTCTTCTCGACATAAACCTCAATAAACTTACTGGTTACTATCAGCCATCTGTCCCCATAAACACCTTGTTCATTGATGTCACTGTACTGTGACAAAATGACTTTGCCTTTCGTGGCTTCAATGCTTTGTAAAAAAGCATCCGAAAGACTTTTTAACTGAGGCACAGGAACCCCTCCAGTTTTCTTATTTGCGGCCTCCACCAGTTTTCTCCTGAACTTTTCAGTTTATGGTGGAGGCTCCTTATCGCCAATATCCACAATTAGCCCTCCCTTCATATCGTTAAAGCGCTAAAATAATATTCGAGCAAAGCTTTCTTACCCTTCAGAACATCAAAATCCTTCCTATAAAAAAAGAATTTACTTTCTCGCTTACTGTTTTGCTAAAATGAGACAAGTGGCCCAGTTATAATAAACTTTTTAACCATAAAATCCCCCCAGTAACTATAAAAGTAATATATTTTTTCTAACTTGCACTTAGCTCAAAAAGAGCAAACTTTTACACAAAAATAACCCCGAAAATTCCAGGGTTAAATTACTAAGAAAAGTTCATAATAAATAAGAAAGAAATGAGGTGCTAAGCTTTGTCGGAAATGTATTTCTTACAAAAGTGTATTATCTCTGCAGAAGATGCTAAGGGCAGTTATTCCCAAATGAGTAATTTAGATATAGATCCCACCACCAAAGAAATGTATATAAATATGCTAACTGACTTAACAAAGCACCTTCATTATTTAAACGACCGATTTAATTACTTAAAAAAACAGAACCCGCCAGAATAGCAAACAGGCCCTGAACAGGCCTGTTTTTAGTTAACTTTTATAAAAGAATACTCTTTTATTTTAAATCTATCGATCACACTTAGAACGCAATTATCTCTTACAGTAACGTATATCACTTTCTTAGTTTGCAATAGTTGCCTAAATAAATTGGCAAAACCAAGCCCCATAAGCTCTAAAGGTCCAATTTCGTCTATAAATACTGGTTCGATCTTTTTTTCAATCATTTCTAAAACTATTTTATAAGCAAACTCTAATCCCTGCTTGGAAAAGCTATAATCGTGATACATATACACTTCATCCCAATTTGGTGGCAAAAAAGTCCTTTTATAAGAAAACGGTACTCCTTTTTGGTCCGAGAGCCTTTCTAGCTGCTGGCCAATATAACATCCTGCCTTATAGACCTTTTTTAAAACAAATCCATCCCCTTGATGAATCTCATCATAGATAGCTCTTAATTTAGTTGTCTTACCGCTATTAACTGCTCCCGAAATAATGTACACAAAGGATGTTTTTATATCACTCATCCTCTAGCCCTTCCTACCCGAATTGTGTACTCTAAGATAATCTTTGATCCTTAAATAGTCCTCCCAGGTATCTATATCTAATAAAATACCTTCGTCATCTACTGTAACTGTAGTAAACCCCTTTGTATTAATAAACTCTTTTAAACTGGCTTCTTTTTGACCAATTTCCTGGCTAAGGTAACTGGCCAATAAAGCAGGATGTCCTGTTTGACCATCATAGACTGGGACAACAATCTCACCTACTGTGTTTAACATAACACGGTAGGTATCTTTACTTATAACTGGATAATCTCCAGGTGTAAGAAAAAACCGTTTGCTAGTGATATATGACAACCCTTTTTTAACCGAGCTAAACATACCCTCTGAATAGTTTTCGTTATAAACCAACTCTACCTTGGGATAAGCTTTGACAATCGGTATGATTTTCTCTACTTGATAACCACCTATGACAATAATTTTGTCGCAAAAATCTAACATTCCTTGTAAACAACTCTCCAGAACAGTTTTTTCACCTAAAGGAAGTGTCATTTTGAAAGCCTTAACTCGTGCTGAATAACCAGCAGCTAAAATAATTCCCTCAATTTTGTTCACCCCAATATCCACTGGCAAAAAATAGCCAAGATTAACGTTACTATGGATATTGAGGTTCTTGAAACTTTATTATTTTCTACCCAATTGGCAAAAAGATTTAATCTCCCTAGAACAATTTTCTGGGACAATACACCTTTAACTTTCATATAGGTATACACAATTAGCGAATTGACCGTACCTTCTAGAAGAAAAAATCTCAGCAGAGTCTCTAAAGACTTTAATGGTGATAAGTTAAAAAAGGATGTCGGCATTAGCAAGATATAAAGGGCATAAAGTATTCGCCAACCAACACTAATAGTGAGCGTTTGCCCAAAAGAAATGCCAGTATGATCTTTGTTTTCTTCCTTTACTTTCAAATAAGCAAAGACAACTAAACCTTCTAGTAAGATAGAAATGGCTGGATTAATCACTAAGTCGATCCTTGTCGGCAATAAGAGATCGACTAATTTAATAACTGAAGCAATAATTGCTGAGTAAAAAACAGCTCCAGCACTTCCTATATGATGGTACACTCGCTCTAGGAAAAAGAAAGCTATGGGAAACCAAAAAAGCCACCCGATCCTAAGCTCAAAAGCATGGAGTACATAACCTAAAGTGGCTTCAGTTATACCCCAGGCTGCTCCCCAAAATATTACCGAACTAACCTTTTTGTCCATTGGCTATCCCCCAGTAATTAACTTAATTTAAATTAAATTATGCTTGTATAAGGGGTGATTATTACATCCTTTACAAGACAGATTTAATTGCTACCCTAATTTCCTCATAACCTGTGCAACGGCAGAGGTTACCCTCTAGCCATTCGTTAATTACATTGTCATCAGCTTGAGACTTCATATTAATTAAAGCATAACAATTCATGATCATACTGGGAGTACAATAACCACATGCTGTAGCAAATTTCTCCATAAATGCTAGTTGAATAGGTTCATTATTCAAGCCTTCAATTGTTATAACCTCATGGCCAATAGCTTCTACAGCTAACATTAAGCAGGCCTTTATAGGCCACTTATCTACAAGAACAGTGCAACAATCACAGTCGCCACTTTCGCAACCATTCTTAGCCCCTGTTAGACCGAGTTTCTCACGTAGAACAAACAAAAGAGTATCAGCTGGTCTCACAGCTACACTATGTTTTGAGCCATTTATATTGAGCTCGATTATACTCAAGCCTTTAATTGCTAGCATGTTGCTCACCCCCCAAGCTAACTAATACTTCTTCTAAAGCATTCCTTGCTACAAACCCTCGGTATTGGGCCGAGCCACGTAGATCACTATGTATAGGACTAGGAAGATGGCAAAAAGCGTTAGTTATTCTCGTTTCTAAAGGTAAGGCTAAGTGATTTAATTCTTCTTCAAGCTTTAATTCGCGAAAAGGATAAGTACTTAACCCACTAAAGGCCACTCTAACCTTATCATCTTTTTTCAACGAAGCTATTGTTATTAAAGGATAGTCTACTTTACCCTGTTTTGTCTTTTTGATACTGCAAAAAGGGAGTGCAGTAAAACTTCTCTCTACATTTATTTGCAGAAGAAATTCACCATCATTAAACTGCCATTCTTTATTAAATGCTTCAGTAATAGGAATATTTCTAGTTCCATTTCCTCCAGAAATTATAACCTGAGTATCTGTTAATAAAAGTGGTAGTAGGGCTTCTTTATATGGTAATCTACCACAAATATTGCCCCCTAATGTTATCTTATTTCGTGATGTATGATCAGCCGCTCTACGACTAGTTGCACTTAACAATGGGAAAAGGTTACTTTCGATGATTTTGGTTAAAGTTACTGCTGCTCCAATTATTAACTTTTCATTTTGAAACTCCATTACATTACACTCAGGGATGCTCTTTATATCGATTACTGCATCGAATTGAATTTGTTTTGTTCGTGCCAGACTAATTATTTCGGTCCCACCTGCATAATATAGGATTCTTTTACCTTCATTTTTTAAGTTCTGATAGGTAGCCAAAGCTTCCCTTTGAGTAGCGGGCTGGTAATAGTCAAAATCAAAAGTTATCATTAACACTCCCCCATTTTGAGTCGCCAGATAAGTTCTGGCGTGAGTGGCAGTTGATTTAAATCGGTATCAGCAGCAGATGATAAACTGTTTATCAGCGCTGCTGGCATTCCAATTAGACCATGTTCGCCAATACCACGTGCCCCATAAGGACCATCTAACTCCGGCGTTTCCACAAACTCGACTAGATATTCTGGTTCTTCTCCCATCCGCATAAGTTGGTAATTACGTAAATTGGCATTTAGTACCACACCTTGCCTGTCATATAAAAAGGCTTCTCTGCTAGCTAAGCTTAAGCCCATACACATTCCCCCTGTGATAACACTTCTTGCAGTTAGGGGATTAATTACTTTACCAGCATCTACAACTGTGGCGGCTTTAATAATTTTATAAGTATACTCTTTAGTATCTAGTTCTACTTCAACAGCTTGCGCGCCCACAGTCCAACAAGGCCCAGGATCACCCTTGCCAGTTTCTGCATCCATCCCAGTTAAGTGTTTCATAATAAAACTACCCCGACCAATTATCTGACCACCAATAGAGTTACCATTAGGATATTTATAGCCATGAATTATCTCTGTTAAATCCAAGTATTTTTCTGGATCGTCTTTTAAGTAAACTTGACCCTGATCTAACTCAACATCAGCAAAAGAGCAACGTAACACAATACTAGCTATGTTTTTTATTTGGTTTATGGCATCATCAGCAGCTGCTACAATCGCGTTACCCACCATATACGTGGTACTACTCGCTACAGATTTCCAATGCTCAGGGTTATCTTGCGTATTAATTTCTAGATTAACATTGACTCTACTTGCATCCATTCTTAGCTTTTCGGCTAATATTTGACTTAAAACTGTCTTAGTCCCTTGGCCCAATTCAACAGCGCCAATACTTAGATTGGCATAACCATCTGGAGAAAAAGTAATCAAAGCTCCAGATGCTGCATCAGGAGGAGTGCTTGAAGTTTTCCAAAAACAAGCAACTCCTTTTGCTCTTATTTTATTTTTTCCAAGATCAACTCTTTGTTTTTCCTTATCCCAGTTAATAACTTCTTTCAATTTACCTAAGCATTCCGATAAATTGCCAATGTTACTTTCAGTAAGTTTTGTTTGAGTAGGGCTCGTGTTACCAGGTCTAATAGCATTTTTAAGTCTCAATTCAATCTGATCCATACCCAGAGCATAGGCTAATTTATCGATGGTTCTTTCGATAGCTAAGGTATATTCTGCATGGCCAAAACCTCTAAACGAGGTAACATATGGATGATTAGTATAAACACAGAGAGAATCGCACCAGACATTTTCTATGTTATAAGGGCCTGTACAATCAGAAGCGATAGCTTTGGTCATAACAGCACCCATATCTGAATAAGCACCACAATCTACTAAATAGGTGATTTCTACAGCTTTAATTAGGCCTTCTTTAGAAGCACCAAGTTTGACTTTGGCCTCTAACCCAATTCTGCACGGCGAACTAATCATATCTTCTTCTCTACTATTAACTATAACTATTTCCCGACCACCGACAGCTCGCGAAGCCAGAAAAGCAATCATTTCGAGTTGTACGGCTGCTTTGCCACCAAATGATCCCCCCACCATCGGGGTATGTACAATTATCTTCCCAGTATCGATACCAAAATGACGACTCAATTTTTTTCTGATAATATAAGGAGCTTGCGATGTCGAATGGATAATCACTTGCCCTGAAGGTTTTATTTGAGCTCGAACTGAACGAGTTTCTAGGGCAACATGATCAGACTGAGGTAAAAAAACTTGTGTCTCTACAACAACATCACTTTCAGCCCAACCTTTTTCTATGTGGCCTTTTCTAATCTTCACATGATTAGCTATGTTAGTGCCTGGTAAAGGAAAGGCTTCTTTCATGATTCTATAATTGGCCAGATCTTCATGGATTAAGGGAGCGTCTTTAGCGATGGCTTCACTAGGTGAATTAAGAACAGGTAATGGTTCATACTCAACTTTTATTAATTCTGCTGCCCTTAAAGCTTCTAGTTCAGTGTTAGCAACGACAACCGCCAATGGTTCTCCATAATACCTCACCTTTTTGGTAGCTAGCGGGGGCCTGTCCTCAACAAAAGTTCCTGTTAAAATACCTTGACTAGACTCCCCTGTAAAGATTGCTTGGACTCCAGTTGCTTTTCGAGCTTCCTCTATATCGATATGTTTAATCTGAGCATGCGCAGATAAACTGGTAATAATCTTAGCGTATAATATGCCAGGTACCAACTCATCATTATTAAACTTATATTTACCAGTAACTTTATCCATTGCGTCTACCCGAGTAACTCCTTTACCTATAGCAACTGTAGTTTCCAATCTACTTCCCTCCCTAAAAAAATAACCTCTACTGTTAATTTATGTTTAGCATTTGGATCTAGAGATATTCATTTTATTAAACGCTATCTATATTAAACACTACGCAAAAAACAGAGGTGCCCTGCTAATAAAAGCATAGCTCCTCTGTTTTAACATGGTGTTGGTTCTTAATCTTCCCAACCATAGGTCTCGACATATTCTTTAATCGCCATAAAGATAGCTTCAGCATTTTTTTCAATAAAATCATCAGTTCGCTGCCATTCTTCAATCTTATAGTTGCTT
The DNA here is from genome assembly GCA_002399235.1 of Firmicutes bacterium UBA4881. GTDB lineage: Bacteria > Bacillota > DTU065 > DTU065 > DTU065 > UBA4881. The sequence goes on from DHDH01000037.1 coordinate 41,165, forward strand.
ATATAGTCACCTTCGGTAAGGATGGCTGGCATTGTCCATTGCCTAATTACTGCAAACGAACGATGGGCAAAGAAGCGATAATCAGAACCTTGGTGTTCATTCATATATTTAATAACTAACCTAGAGAGATCATGGCTGTATGGTGTGTAATAGTAAGCCTCAGATCCTTCTGCAGAACGATTGCTAGCAGCATTGTTATGAATGCTGACATACATATCGGTACGATTTTTCTCAGCTAAAGCCACGCGATCATAAAGACCTGGCGCGTAATAATTGTATTCGTCACGTGTCATATAGACTGTAACCCCAGCAGCTTCCAACTTTGACTTCAATAACAAACCGGTCCTGAGGTTAACATCAGCTTCTCTTAGTCCAGTCGGACCAACTGCTCCTGAATCGGGACCATGCCCAGGATCAATGGTGATAGTCTTTCCTTCTAAAGAAGGTGTAAATCTGCTCTTGAGTCTTAGGTTAAGTGTGTTACCTGCCATTTCATCTTTATAACCATAAAGATTTTTCCCTTTCAGATCGATGCGGTATTGAATAATGTCATCTGTTACTTGAATTGGAGTAATTAATTTGACATAGTCAGTGTTTGACTTCCAAGCTATATGGTACACACCACTTGTGGAATTATAAAGTGTTAATATGAGTGCTGGTTCGTTAACTAGAGGTGTAACTGTATAGAAAACTGCATCCGATAAAGTGAAGCTAATAGTTGTGTAATCGGGAGGAGTCTCATTAACCACAACATTGGTTACGTTAGCTCTACCTGGAGCTGCGCCCCTTGGCAAGAAACGCAAATTGTTTCTGTGAGTCCAAGCGGAGAAGGTCTTAGCTGGCGAGATGCGATACCAATCTCCTACTCTGCCAGTTATCTCTACTCTTGGCCCTTTACCAATGTGACAGATTCGATCGTAGTCTTCGGAAGGACCACTGCGAATTACAGCAGCACCATCTATGGGATAGAGTTCTGCAACCATCGGTTGTGAAGGATCATATACAGTTAAATAGGCCATGTTTCGTTCGGTTGTGTTGCCTGCTTCATCTGTTAAGGTTACTTGTATGGAGACACCTTCTGCAACGTCGTTAGGTTGAATACGGTAGATACCACGGTAACGAGCTGCGCCTTGTTCAGAGATGGGAAAAGGTCCCTTACTACCAATCGTAAAGCTACCGGTACATTTTTGTTCATTACTGGTAAAAGAAATATCTAAGACATCCCCAGGCATAAAAGCAATTGTGCCAGCAGGTTGGAATTCTCTAATTTCAGGCGGCTTGGTGTCTTTGACAATTCTCACAACATCAGAACACATATTACCAGCTTTATCCACTATCTCAAAATCGATATAATTACGACCTTCTTTAAGTTTTACCTCAACTTCAAAGATACCTAGCGAATCTGCTTCTGTTTCAATCTCTTGCTCTGGCAAAATAACCTTAGCAAAAGGTTCTGTACGCCCTATAACAGTTACATAAGTGTCTTTGGCAAACTCCTCTGGATCAGGAGCTAATATTTCCAGTTGGGGGGTTATAGTATCTACAGTTAGCTTGAGAACATTATCATTAATATTGGGAAGAATTTCATCTAGAGCAGCTAGATAGATGAAATTCTCACCTTCTTTAAGAGGCACAAAAACCTCAAAAGAACCATCTTCTGCCAAAATCACAGGCAGACCATTGACTATTAAACGATTCCTTGGACCAGTTTTGCCCACAACCTTGACTTCATTTGAAGTAAGATAACTATCGTTTGCTGGTTCTAAAATATCTAATTGGGGGATCGATGTATCTAAGATAATTTCTCTATGGATAGTTATAGAATCTGCAGCTTCTGGTCTTTGGGCTTTTACCACAATGATATTACTTCCTTCTACAAGGGACACTTCTGTTTTAAAGGATCCATCTTCTAAAACCTCAACTTCTTTGCCTTGCACCCAAACAAGGCAGAGAGGTTCTGTTTTACCTCTTACCGTAATAACATCAAGATTTGTTCTGGGAATATAGTTAGGTCTAAATTGTAATGCCGGAAATGGCGGATATTCTATTTCTAAGCGTGGTACAGTATCTGCAGCTATACTTAAAACTCCCCAGACAAGAAATAAAGATAGCAAAATCCAGATTTTCTTGACCTTACTCAACACCATTACCCCCTTTATATATAATTCCCGATGTAACCATACTTCTGTCTTTACCTATTTTATCCTTTTTCATAGACATCTTTAGTCTTGTAGGTAAAACCTAACGTTTTCTAACAGACCCCACCAATTGAGTCTATTCATATCTACTCAGCAATTGAATTAGTGCAGATAAAAAAAAGCTGTAGGTTTATTAGTAACAACCTACAGCTAAATAATATATTTTTATAGTCCTTCGATAAGCTAGTTTCATTTCCTGGCTTTTCCTTGAAATGCTTTTTCTACCTCTTCCCAGGTTGGCAAAGAGGGCTGGGCACCTTCTTTAGTAACTGCTAAGGCAGCTGCTTTCATAGCCCATTCAATAGCTTCGTGGAGTTTATACCCTTTGGCTAAAGCTGCTGCCAAACTCCCATTGAAACAATCTCCAGCGGCAGTTGTGTCGACAGCTTTAAC
>DHDH01000037.1:43860-44216 GCA_002399235.1 Firmicutes bacterium UBA4881
GGATATGAGGCAAAATAACTTGGTTCGTCGCCATCTAAACATAACGCACCTTTATCTCCTCTAGTCATAATAACTGTTTTAACTCCAGCTGCTCGAAGTTTTCTTGCTGCCTGAAGAGCTTCTTCATCTGTATTACTTGGTAAACCTGTAAGCATAGAAATCTCATTATTATTAGGCTTAATGATATCAATCATACCGATTACTTCTTGAGATAACTTAGCTGCAGGTGCAGGATCCAAAATAACTTTGCAACCTTTCTTTCTAGCCAAAGCAATCGATTTCTCAACAGTCGCTAGAGGGACCTCTAATTGTAAAAGAACATAATCTCCGGGCGAAAAAATTTCTTCTGCCTTGAG
>DHDH01000037.1:44360-44745 GCA_002399235.1 Firmicutes bacterium UBA4881
AAAATTCCAGAGGCACCTTTAGCTACAATAATACTATTTTCTCCAGTCTCACTAACCGCAATAAGTGCAAGACCACTAGCTAGATCTTTATCAGCAGAAACATAATTTATTTTGATATCGTTTTCTTGAAGGTTATCTTTTAATGGTTGGGCAAAACTATCCCCACCNNACTTTACCAATCATATATACCTCAGCACCCATTCTAGCGGCTGCAACTGCTTGATTGGCTCCTTTACCACCAAAAAAGTATTTTAAGTCACCGCCCATGACCGTCTCGCCTGGACTAGGTATACATTTAACTCGGCTTACTAAATCAAGATGAATGCTGCCAATAACAATGACTTTTGCCATTTTTCCATCCCTTTCCAATACTCCTAATTTATCT
>DHDH01000037.1:44764-44895 GCA_002399235.1 Firmicutes bacterium UBA4881
CCATCAATAACAGTTTTGCCTTCTGCAGAAAGTCCAGCGATAACTAAAGCTGCACCACCACGAATATCTTGAACTTCTACAGGAGCTCCTGTTAACCGTTCAACACCACGAATAATTGCGGTGTCTCCTTC
>DHDH01000037.1:45050-45382 GCA_002399235.1 Firmicutes bacterium UBA4881
ACTTTAATATCAGCACCCATTCTAGCTAATTCGTCGACATAAGCAAAGCGATCAAAAATAGTTTCTTTAACTATACTAACACCATCAGCTCTAGTCATATATGCGGCGAAAAGAGCTTGGAAGTCAGTAGCAAAACCCGGATAAGGAGTTGTTTCGATATCAGTAGGTAAAGGTCTTCTACCTATAGGTGATTTAACTACTAAAACGCCACCTTCGTCACGGATCTCCACCCCAGATTCTCTTAGTTTAGAGATAAGAGCATGTAAGTGTTCTGGTACAACATCTCTTAAAACTACTTCCCCTCCTGCCATACCTGTAGCTAAAAGGAAAGT
>DHDH01000037.1:45532-45765 GCA_002399235.1 Firmicutes bacterium UBA4881
CCTACTTCTAGTCTGTCGGGGATTATCTCATGTACAGCTCTGCCTAGTCTTTTAACGCCTTCAATAGTAATAATATTAGTACCAGCGCCTCTTATCTTAGCACCCATTGAATTAAGTTGTAAAGCTAGGTTCACTATTTCCGGTTCTCTTGCAGCATTTTCTAAGACTGTTATTCCCTCTGCTAAGCAAGCAGCTAACATAAGGTTAACAGTAGCTCCGACACTAGAGCGACC
>DHDH01000037.1:45927-47442 GCA_002399235.1 Firmicutes bacterium UBA4881
ACATAAATAGTAGTACCAACTAATTTTTTGGCTTTAGCCTTAACATAACCATGTTCTACTGTTACCTGGGCTCCTAAGGCCTCAAATCCTTTAAGATGGAAGTTAACTGGCCGACTAGAAAAGGGATCTCCCCCAGGTAATGGAACTTCACAATAGCCAAGCTTGGCTAAAAGAAGCCCAGTCACATAAAATGAGCCTCTAAGTTTTCTCACAAGTTCATAAGACGCAACTGGGTTATATAAGCCATGTCCATCAATGATAACTGCGTTTTTATCAACCCATTCATATTGCGCACCTAGATCTTTAAGTATTTCTAAAATATCATGGATATCTGTATATCTAGGAACATTATCTATGCGGCACGGCTCATCTCCTAATGCTGCTCCTACTAAAACAGCCAAAGCCGCGTTTTTTGAACCATTTATGCGAACTTCCCCATGTAAGGGATAACCGCCTTCGACGACGATTTTGCCCATATCTTCGTTTCCTCCTATTAATTCATGCTAGGATGTAAATCTTGGCGGCTTTAGCCAACCCATACTAAAATTAATTCCGCCATTTTTGTTGTTAATTACTCATTTATAATATTAATTGTTTTTATGGCTTTTGCGACATTTTGATCTTGTCCTTGAATAACAAAGACACTACTACCTTCATACCCATCTATGCCACCTGCGGCAACTAAAGTAGCATCAACATTAAACAAGATCTTAAAAGCTGTAATCTCAGTTATAATTGTAGCATTGGGAATGACCATCATTCCCACTCTCATATTATTATTTTTTATTAGCGGTTCTGTTAATAGTCTTGAAGATTCTAAAACGGAAGGAACTCTTTTTTCGGTTCCAATCGGGACAATTGTTTTAATACCTCTCATGCTTAGAGTCCCTAGAGCTTGGCCAATAGTTCCACCAGCTTCTCCTCCGACTAAGATACCTACTAAACCTAATTCATCGTAGGCATTAGCACCTTTAATAAAAACACTATCTTTATTCATCGTTTTTAGTGCTTCAAGCCATGGTAGGTCCACTTTTTCTCCTTTATACAATACTAGTGGACTGACCCGTTTTGAAGGTTCGGTAACACCAAGATAATCTTTAATAATCCCAGCTGCAAAATACTCTGGATTAATTCTCTCTCCAGTTAGTTCTTCGTATATTAAGGCATTAGTTGTTCCCAAAGCCAAAATAACGGTACCTTTACTTATAGCTTCCCTAAATAGGCTGTGCTTCAATACAGCTTTAGCAATTAATCGTTTGCCATTAGCCGGAGATAAAACTAGTAAAGAGTAGCTCATCTACTTAAGTCCTCTTTTCCAGGGTAATAACTTTGCTAATATGAATCTTCTGCAAAAAAGGCCGCCATCCTGCCGAATATGCAAATCTGATTAATTTGCCATAAGAATTATGGCCAGTTTTGCCTAAAAATAGTATACTCTATTAAGAACATCATGTACTTACATCTGTTCGCATTTTACTATACTTATTATAAGTAGAAAAGAAAGGTGACGTGCGT
>DHDH01000037.1:47572-52425 GCA_002399235.1 Firmicutes bacterium UBA4881
TTTTCTCGTTAGGACAGCAATTCTCTTGGCACTTACATTAGCATTTCAATTTGCTGGTTTACCACAACCTATAACAGGCCCAGCAATTAATGCCATGTTAATTTTAGCCACGATTTTTGTTGGTCCTTTAGGAGCTATTATTATTGGTTGCCTTACCCCTTGGCTCGCTTTTCTTAGAGGAATAATGGGCTTTGCTCCACTAATTCCTTATATTATGGTTGGAAATGCCCTTTATGTTTTAAGTTTTTATTTCCTACGCCAGTCTTTAAGAAAAATCCTCAAAAACGGTTCCTCCGAACTGTTTGGAGCTTCAGTTAATGGTTTCATTGCTGGTGGATCTGGTGTATTACTAGGATCTTTCTTAAAGTTTCTCATGCTATCCTCAGCTGTTAAGTATCTAATTGCTGATGTTAAGCCCAAAATTGCTCAAGCTATGCAACTACCTCAACTATATACAGCCCTTTTAGGCGGAGCTATTGCGCTCGTTGTTGCAGCTGCTATTATAAGATCGAAAGCATTAAAAGAGTGGAAATAAGAGAGCGGGTGAGATTCACCCGCTCTTTTCTTAGAATCTAACTTCTTTACCAGTTCTGCTTGATTCATAGATAGCATCGAGAATCTTCATGATTGTGACACCATCTTCGCCAGGGTTCATTGTCTCTTCGCCCTTCTCGATACAGTCGAGGAAGTGCTTAATCTCAGCGTTATGCAAAATAACATTGCTTGTAGGAACTTGAATGTTCACTTGGTTATAATCAAGATCAGTGTATAGCTCTAATGGGTATAGCTTAGCGCCACCCTTGTCACCATAGACCTCTTGATAACCAATACCTTCTTTGAGGTTCTGAGCCCAGCTAGCCTCTAAGAAAAGGGCTTTATCGCCTTCGAATCTAATTAAAGCAACAGCCATATCGTCTACGTCAAAAGCAGACTTCTCGTTAAGTAGATCCGTAGAGTAAGCTTCGCTAACAGTCTTATAATCACCAAACTTATTCCAAGTAAAGCCCAAAACACTAACTGGCTTTGGTCTACCCATTAGCCACCATGATCTATCTAAAGCATGGACACCAATATCAATTAAGGCACCGCCACCTGAACGAGACTTGTCCGCAAACCAACCTTTAGGATTGCCACGGCGACGTAGATAACCAGCCTTAACATAATAAATGTCACCTAAGCGGCCATCATCGATCATCTTTCTTAAACGCATTGCATCATCGGCAAACCTGCTGCAAAAGCCAACCATTAGTAGTGAACCAGTTTCCTTGGCAACCTTGTTCATCTCTTCGGCTTCTTTAGCACTCATAGCCATTGGCTTTTCAACAAGAACAGCTTTACCTGCTCTTAAGCCAGCAATTGTTGCATCTTTGTGAGAATTGTTCCAGGTAGCAACAGAAATTGCATCACAGTCACTCTTTTTCATCATTTCGTTAAAGTCGGTATAAACCTCTTTAACACCTAATTCCTCAGCTGTTTTTTTAAGTCTATCTTCGTTAATATCGCAGATAGCTGTAATTTCAGCGCGAGGATCGTTTTGGTAAGCTGGAATGTGACCCCAATGGGCTACTGATCCTACACCCACTAGGCCAATCTTAATCTTTTTCAACCTAATCACCTCAAGAAAATTGAATAATTTGTACTATACTTCTATACTACAATTTAAACACCTTGTAAGCAATGGTTAAAGTTAATGCTTAGTAGCTAATACCTAGGTAAATGGGGTTGACTTGACCAAATATTAGTTTAGACATATAATTTTCCATGAGCTGAAAAAAATCTAATAAACCTATAGCGAGGCGAAAAATATGGCCGCAACTATCAAGGACGTTGCCAGAGAATCTGGAGTTTCTGTATGCACAGTTTCACGAGTACTTAATAATACATACAGAAACAAAGTCAGTGAAGAAACCCGGCAACGCGTTCTCGATGTCTCTAAGAAATTAGGCTACAGGCCTAGCCTGATAGCACGCGGTCTTAAGGGCAAGACCACCAACTTAGTTGGGTTGGTTGTTCCTGATATCGCTGCATCTTTCGTTGCCAACACCCTAATGGGCATACAATCTGTTGCTGAAGATTACGGGTATAGTATACTAGTTTACGCAACACTAGGAAACCCCCAAAAGGACATTGATTATCTACGCATACTCCAAGAAAAACGTGTAGACGGAATTTTATGGTTACCTCTTAATCAGCCTATTCATGAAGTATTTGAAGAAGTAGCCAATGATCTTCATGTCCTACAGATCTACAATCACTTGGAAGGATTAAAAGCTCCAGCTCTTTTAGTTAATCAATTTAAGGGGGGCTACATGGCTACAGACTATTTAATTAAAAAAGGCCATCAAAGAATAGCTCATTTTTCAGCAGCTAATGTTACAGATATGCATGGAGTTCAACGCTTAACTGGCTACAAAGAAGCTCTTAAAACACATAATATTAATCCTGATGAGCAGATAATAATTGAAACCGGTTATCACTGGGATGGTGGGTATAAAGCCGCAGAAAGACTACTTAAGTTGCCTGCTAAAAAAAGGCCGACTGCTTTGTTTGCTTCTACTGACATGGTTGCTTGGGGAGCAATAAAACGTTTCAAACAAGCAGGTCTTAGTATACCTGATGATATCGCTGTAGTAGGTTATGATGACATCTATATAGCAGATAAAATTGACCCTCCACTTACCACTATCTCCCAACCAAAGGAGAAATTGGGCCAAGTTGCTATGGATATAATGCTCCAAGCTATCTCTGGAGAGCCAATGACTTCAATGCTGTTTGATCCTGAGCTAATTGTGCGTTGCAGCTCATAAACTTAGACATTATCAATCTCCTTTTCCCCCAAGTCGTCTAGTCACCCACTAGGCGACTTTTTTATCCATAAATAAGAGGATTTCGTAGTTCAATCACTAAAAGGTGAGAAGCAATCATTAATCAAGCTAAATTATTTAGGAGGTGCTCTTATGCGTATAATGAGTTATAACATTCAAGTCGGCTGGGGTAAAGGATTAGAAGCTATCGCCGAATTAGTTAAAAAATATAACCCCGACATTTTAGCTTTGCAAGAAGTAGATAGAGATCGTAAACGTACTGGCTTTGTTGATCAGTTTAAGACATTTGAAGAGCTTCTTAATATGAACGGTGGCTATGCTTGTTCATATAGTGGACCAGCAGAACAAGGCGAAAATGCCCAGTATGGACATGCGCTATATTCAAAAGCTGCTGTTACAGTGGAAAAGGTACATCATCTTTGGGTTAGAGATCGTACTTTCCCTGGCGAAGCTGATTGGGTTATTGAACCTAGAGCTTGTCTCCAATCTGTCACGAATGGAATTCGTGTTTTTTCCCTTCACTTCTCTACAGTGCCCGATATTCAAAAAAAGCAAGCTGAGCAGATTGCCTCCGAGATTAAAGCTCACAATGATTTACCAATAATCGTTTTAGGCGATTTTAACAATTCTTTCTTCTCTGATGCTCTAAAACCACTCACATTTCTTACCAACGGTCTTGCTTCTATTGAGCCTGCCTATACCTATCCTAATGGTCAAAGAGCTAATGACGATATCGATCATATTCTTCTCAGCTCTCACTTTAAGGTTTTAGGATCTCAAATAATCGTTGATAATGAAGGTATCTCTGACCACAATCCTATCATTTGCGATGTAGAATTAATCTAAGTGGGGAGATGACTGTATGGTCGTAGATTTAAGAAGTGATACTGTAACCAAACCATCAGCTGCGATGCGTCAAGTAATGGCCAATGCTGAAGTTGGCGATGATATCTACGGCGAAGATCCCACCGTAAACGAACTGCAAAGTTATGCTGCTAAACTATTCCATAAAGAAGCTGCTTTGTTCGTTACTAGCGGGACCCAAGGTAATACAATTGCTATCTTATCGCAGACAGAACCTGGAAACGAAGTATTAGTTGAAGAAAACTGCCATATTTTTTGGTATGAGGGAGCTGCAGCTGCTGCTTTGGCAGGAGTCCAGTTACATCCAGTACCAGGAAATAAAGGCATTCTTAAACCTGATGATATCCTTTCTAGGGTCCGTACCAAAAATGTCCATTTCCCACCTTCTAGGCTCCTTTGTATTGAAAATACTCACAACCGAGCTGGTGGTACTTGCTGGAGCTTAGGTGAAGTAAATGATGTATCTGCTGCAGCTCATTCTAAAGGGCTAAAAGTTCATATGGACGGAGCTAGAATCTTTAATGCTGCAATTGCTACAGGGGTGTCTGTTGCTGACTATGCTAAAGAAGTAGATAGTGTGCAGTTTTGCCTTTCAAAAGGCTTAGGTGCTCCTATTGGCTCCCTGTTAGTGGGTTCTGCTGATTTTATCGATAAAGCTAAACATTGGCGTAAACGCTTAGGAGGCGCAATGCGGCAAGCAGGCATAATTGCTGCTGCAGGCCTCTATGCCTTAAAAAACAATGTTAATAGATTAGAAGAAGACCATGCTTTAGCTAAGAAATTAGCTTCTGGTCTAAAGAACATGGGGTTAGATGTTGATCCTACAAAAACAGAAACCAATATGGTCATGCTTCCTTTTAAGGGAGCTGATGAATTACTGATAAAATTAAAAGAACACGATATTCTCGCTGGATTATCTAAACCAGGTATCATTCGTTTTGTTACCCATCTTGATGTCTCCGCTAAGGATATCGATTATGTACTAGAAACTATTAAAAAAGTGCTCTAGCAACTTATTTTCTAGTTATCTTTGCAGTAAAAAAATTAACTATCAAGGTTGTTAACTTTAGTTAACAGCCTTGATTTAGTTTTAGATCCTAATTTATAAGCTTCAGGCTTCAAATTAGCAATTAAAAAATAGGGTACTTTAACAATATGGTGGGT
>DHDH01000035.1 GCA_002399235.1 Firmicutes bacterium UBA4881
ACCCTCGAATGCCGACAAAGTCGCGATAGCTCAAAAGTAGATTAATAAAGGATATAAACCAACTCTGGTTTTAGATTTTGTCGGCTTATCATCATCTACATATTAAGGAAAAAACAAATACCGGTAATGAGAAATCCTTTAGATAAGAACAGATGATGGACCACAAAGCAAGAGAAGTCATATAGCTGTTGGCTATAAAGAAAAAGCCAAATAGAAAGCTACTTATAAATACTGGGGTGAATCCTTGCTGTGGATTTCATTTTGATTTTTGCTTGTTCTAAAGAGCAAATTATGAAAATCAGGATAGGCGAGATAAGATTACTATTGGATTTACCAAATGTTATGGAGACAGCGCCGATTACTCACAAAGTAGTTGTCAAGGTTGTGATATTCCACACTTCAAAACTTCTATAACAGGTGGTTGCGATAGATATAAATGTGCAAAGAGTAAAAAAAGTCGCTTTATGTGCCGATTGCTCCCGAGAAAACTGTGACAAAGAAGATTTCGGAGTAATTCCCGGACAATGTACACCAACACTGACCGCAGAGGATGTTACTGATTTTGTAATGCCATATGTGAATAAAGAGGTGGAGTCAATTATGACTGCCTATGAATTAATGATAAAAACTAATCATTATTTTATAAAAGGTGGTTCTTTAACCGTTAAGCAAAAAGAAAATATTTTTGGGCGGTTATTAGCTGCACAAAGCCGACCTGAACAAGCGCAAAGGTTTTATAGGGGCGTAAAGTTTCCCAACAATGTTGATGGTGCTGGTCGGCAAATGTATCCGATCTTCTTTATACCGCCCTATAATGATGGCAAAAAATTAAAAACGATTTATAACCAAACACCAAAAACACATATCTTTTCTGCAAATATGTATGAGCTGGAGATAATACGTCTGCTCCATTTGCTAGCACCTGGCAATACAGCTGTAAAAAATATGGTTGAAAAAACTCTTGCACGGCTGAGAACTACTTGCTTTGGAAATGCAGATGATGGTGTTGGCGAGTGTTTTGATACATCCCTTGTGGTATTGCGCTTTTTAGCTGAGGTGGCACCAAAAGAAACAGTATGGATAAGTAGCAGAATTGCAAATTATAACAATCATGTTGAGGAAAAGAAACGCCCATGGTATGCAAAATGGTATTTTTGGCTGTGTCTTTCAGAGCTACCTTTTGAAATATCGGAACCTGAAATAAAGAAACACAAAGACGAAGTTATGCCATGGCTGACAACCAAAAGTGCAGTCATGAATAGTGAGCACGACAAAACTATCCATCCTGTAATTATCTGCGTTTTACGCAATATGATTAGTAAATACCCTGAATATGAATATATTAAAGACCGTCAACCCTTCATAAGCGAAAAAGACGGACGGTTACATTTTAATATGGAGATCTGGTAAATGGAAAAAGTAGAGGCATTGCTTGGTTTTTAAGGTATGTATTTTTACGAGGTCCATCTGATAGTTAGAGAATGCATCGTCATTAGAATTTGTAATGTAAAATTCTGCTTAACGCGATTAAGTAATATAGAAGGTATGAGTGATCTAATTCACGAAACTAAAATTATTTAGTAGTAGAAGGCAAATTGCCAGTGCTTATTTTTTAGAAAAGCAAAATTAGGAGCGAATTATTTCGTTATGTTTAATTTACTTAAAGATTGTACTTTGTGTCCTAGGGATTGCCATGCCGATCGTATCGCAGGAAAGGTTGGCTACTGTAGTGAAACAGCAGATCTTGTGGTTGCCAGAGCTGCTCTTCATATGTGGGAAGAACCTTGTATTTCGGGAGAAAAAGGATCAGGAACAGTCTTTTTTTCTGGCTGTGCTCTGGGTTGTGTATACTGCCAAAATCACAATATCTCTAGAGGATTGGCGGGGAAGAAAGTAACTATAGAACGCTTAGCTGAAATATTTTTAGAGCTAGAGAATAAAGGGGCGAATAATATTAATTTAGTCACCCCAAGTCATTATGTACCCCAGATTATAATGGCACTTTCGCTTTCTAGAAACGCGGGGCTAAGTTTACCTATAGTGTATAATTGCAGTGGCTATGAAAAGGTCTCTACTCTAAAGCTTCTCAAGGGCTATGTGGATGTGTATCTACCTGATTTAAAATATATGAATGAGAAGGTAGCTAAAAAATACTCCAATGCCTCAGATTATTTCACTGTTTCTTCTCAAGCTATCGCTGAAATGGTTCGCCAGGTAGGCCAGCCGTGTTTTAATGAAAATGGCATTATGACCAAAGGGGTAATTATACGCCATCTTACTTTACCAGGTTATCTCGAGGACTCAAAAAACATTCTAAATTATCTTTATAAAACCTATGGCGATTTAATCTATATTAGCATCATGAATCAATATACCCCTCTTTTAGGGGTAGAAAAATACCCGGAACTAAACCGCAAGATTACTGCAAATGAATACAAGGAATTAGTAGATTATGCCCTGGAAGTTGGTATAGAGAATGCTTTCATTCAAGAAGGAGAGACTGCTTTAGAAAGTTTTATACCTGAGTTTAATGAAGAAGGAGTCTAACTATAACAAAAGTAATGTTTTAGAAAATTAAAAAGATCTTAATTTTGTGTGCTCTCTTTAACCTGGGAAATAGCATGAGGAGGTATTAACTTATGAGGACGATGAAGCTTGGGAAATCTAATTTGGAAGTACCTGTAATTGCAGTTGGCTGTATGCGAATAAAGTCTTTAGATAAAAAGGAAGCAGAGACTTTTATACAGACCGCTTTAGATGAAGGTGCAAACTTCTTTGACCATGCAGATATTTATGGTGCTGGTTCCTGTGAGGAGATATTTGCCGAAGCTGTTCATATGAACGACGATGTTCGTGAAAAGTTAATTATTCAATCTAAATGTGGTATTCGTAAAGGTATGTATGACTTTTCGAAAGAGCATATTCTTTCCTCAGTTGATGGTAGCTTAAAGCGTCTTAAAACTAATTACCTTGATGTACTTCTACTACACCGTCCTGATACCTTAATGGAACCGGAAGAGGTTGCAGAAGCTTTTGATATATTAAAAAGTAGTGGCAAGGTAAAGCATTTTGGTGTGTCTAATCAAAATTCACTCCAGATGCAACTTCTACAGAACTCATTAAAACAACCTATTATAGCTAACCAATTGCAATTTAGCATTGCTCATGCTTCCATGATACATTCGGGAATCAATGTGAATATGGTAAATGATTCAGCTATTGATAGAGATGGTCATGTACTTGAGTATTGCAGATTAAATAATATTACTATTCAGCCATGGTCTCCGTTCCAGTATGGTTTCTTTGAAGGAGTCTTTATTGGCAACGATAAATACCCAGAACTAAATAAGAAACTTGATGAAATTGCTAAAAAATATCATGTTTCTGCTACAACCATTGCTATTGCTTGGATCTTACGTCATCCTTCTCATATGCAACCAATTGTCGGCACTACGAATATTAACAGATTGAAGGAATGCTGCAAGGCAGCCGAGTTAAAGATAACACGCGAAGAATGGTATGAAATATACCGTGCCGCAGGCAATAAATTACCTTAACTCCTAGCTGTTTTAACCCCGTAGGGGTAAGGGGTTTTAAAAATAGAATTTAAGAAAACAATAATGAGTATTTTAGAGGCAAAAATAAAAAAGGGTAATGGTACCACAATTTTATATTCCCCTAAGGTATTAATTTCTAAAGGGAGATAAAAAAGTGATTGCTTGCCCAAATAAAATGGTCTTATATGCAGAAAAGGAGAGAAAAACAAATGGCGAAAAATGATAATGCACAGGCCATTAAGCTCTATGATAGCATAAAAGAGAACATTGGAGATGCTGCCGCAGGTGAAGTTGCTAAGCTGTTTCCTCTTACAAAATCTGCAGACTTTAACCGCAAATTCAAGTGGGCAGAAAATATTTGTACCTATCTCGAAAGTAATTTTAGCCCCGAGCAGATTGCAAAAATCCGTTTTAGGTGTTCGTGCACTCCACCTGAAAAATATTTGGGAAAAGTGAAAAAGATCTATGTTGAGTCTACAAATTTAGATGAGTTTACTGATAAGTATAATAACGAATATGCAGGTAAACACCAGGTTTGGCATAATGGTAGTGACTTATATTTTTCTTACCCTGTCTGCTATTGTTCAAGTGTTAAACGAGTAAATAAAACCTTGCCGAAAACATGGTGTCTCTGCACCGTTGGCTACACTAAAAAGTTATTCGACTATGTTTTAGATAGTGATACTAATGTAGAGTTAAGAGAAAGCATTAAACTCGGAAACAGTAGATGTGTTATAAAAGTTACTGGAAAGTTTTATTAGGCCTAGAAAACAGTAATAACCATGACGAAAATCTTTCAGTGATGTAAAAAGGACGGTAAAGAAGTAAGGGGGCCTGGAGATGAGATCGATTGCTAAGTTTTATCCCCAAAAAGGTAAAGATACTGTAGAAGAGATTGTCAAAAAGGTCCAAAAAAGTAATTTAGACGGCTTAACTGTAACCTACGAAGCTAATGGTGAAGCTCATTATCATTCTAGGCATCTTCCTTATTCAGGGTTTTCTCTTAAGGAGTTAAAGAAGAGCTTAAACAAAAAGCACTTAGAACTGGGACTAGGTGCTCCTTTTTTCTTTAGCGATGGAGTTTGGGAAAATTCACCAGCTAAAAGAGCGAAAATTGGTTTTAATGATTGGCCAACAACTAATTGGTATCGTCCTCTCTGTCCTGTGTATCCAGGGCTTTTTGAGGATAGATTAACTCTATTATTAGAAGCAGTAGAAGAAATTGAGCCAGATTTCGTTGGCTTGGATTTTTTCCGTTTTCCCTTGTTTTGGGAAGAACTAGATGAGGAAATGAAACTAATCACTTGTGATTGTCCTGACTGTCCTGCCAAGGGGGGAAGAACGGAGGTCATTTATCAGTACGCTATAAAAGTCAAAGAGGCCTTAGCTTCGCTACCGGTTATGATACATCTGGTGCCTTTTCTTGAAGAAAATACAATTAAGGTTACAGGGCAAGATCCTAAGCTTCTCGCTAATGCTCTAGATAGTCTTTCACCTATGCTTTATAGTAATTTATTAAAAAGAGAGGATACTTATATTTATACTACACTAGAAAAGTTAGCTGTTTATAAAATTTGGCCTAGCTTAGAAATAACTAAACGGGAAATAAATCTGCTAAGAAGTTATGATAAAGTCCTCTATTTTTATCTAGGCTGAGCAAGAAAGATGAAGTTTAAGATCATGGCCTTCGTAAGTGTACTTTCGGGTTTTGCAACGTTTGAAAGCATAAAAATTAACTGAGAGAAGTTTCTAGGAAAACCAGTTCGTCAAAGTATTGACAACCGCGAACTGGTTTTTTATAATTTTCTAGGATCACTAATGAGCGAAATTATTAGTTGTAATTTGGGAGGTATGTCTGTGAAAAAAATAAAATGGCTGAGTTTGTTTATGGTGGTAACTCTTTT
Source organism: Firmicutes bacterium UBA4881 (assembly GCA_002399235.1). Lineage (GTDB taxonomy): Bacteria > Bacillota > DTU065 > DTU065 > DTU065 > UBA4881. The sequence continues at coordinate 5,462 of DHDH01000035.1, forward strand.
AATTATAAGTTTAGGACTGAGCACAACCGCAGCTTATAAAGATGGTACTTATGAAGGTTCCGCTCCTAGTATGGCTGGAACACTCAAAGTTAAGGTTACGGTCAAAGATGGCGAGATAACTAAGATTGATGTAGTAGATAACCCAGACACACCAATATTGAGTGATATGGCAATTGAGCATGTAAATGAAGCTATACTCAAAGATCAAAACTGGAATGTCGATAGCGCTAGTGGAGCCACAGTTACTAGTACTGCTTTAAAACAAGCTGTTAAAACAGCCTTAGCTGGTGCAGTAGTTGAAGGAGTAACCAAAACAAGCAAAAATGTTGTTACTAAAAAGAGCTATGAAACTGATGTATTAGTTGTAGGAGCAGGAGGTGCTGGTTTATCAGCAGCGATTACAGCCCATGATACAGGTGCTAAAGTTTTAGTAATTGAAAAGATGCCAATTGTAGGTGGTAATACAATAAGAGCAGAAGGCGGATTAAATGCTGCAGGGACTCAGTTACAGAAAGCCAAAGGTATTGAAGATAGTGCAGAACTCTTCTATGAAGATACTATGAAAGGCGGCAAAAACATTAATCAGCCTGACCTGGTAAAAATACTTACTACGGAGGCTAAATTGGCAGTAGATTGGTTGACTGGCTTAGGTGCAGATTTAAGCGATGTAGGGCAACTAGCTGGTGCTGCAAAACCACGTGCCCATAGACCTACTGGTGGATTTCCTGTGGGCAGTGAAGTTATAAAAACTCTTTACAAATCATTAAAAGATCGCAATATCGAACTGTTAACAAGCACAAAAGCTACCGAGCTTATTGTAAACAACGGCAAGGTTATTGGTGCTAAAGCTTTGCAAGGTTCTAATGAAATCACGATCAAAGCTAAAGCTGTTGTTATAGCTACTGGTGGTTTTGGTGCTAATAATGATTTGGTTGCTAGCATAAAACCAGCCTTGAAAGGTTTTGGTACTACTAACCACACAGGTGCTACCGGTGATGGAATTAATATGGCCAAAGCTATTGGTGCTTCTCTTATCGATATTGATCAGATTCAAACCCACCCCACGGTTGTACCTGGCAATGGTATAATGATAACTGAAGCAGTTAGAGGTAATGGTGCTATTCTTGTAAATCGTGAAGGACAGCGCTTTATCAGTGAATTAGAAACTAGAGATGTAGTTTCAGAAGCGATTTTAAAACAAACAGGTAAGACTGCATTTCTTATCTTCGAACAAAATGTAAGAGAAAGCTTAAAGACAATTGAAAGTTATATTAAACAAGGTCTATTGGTAACTGCTGAGACTCCGGAGGAATTAGCTAAAAAGCTCAATATCAATGGAAATGATCTTGTTAAAACAATCGATAGATATAACAGCTTTGTGACAGCTGGTAAAGATAGTGACTTTAAGAGAAATAACTTACCAAGAAAATTGGACAAACCTGGTTTTTATGCAATTGAAGTCGGTCCTGCGGTTCATCATACTATGGGTGGTTTAAAAATCAATACCAAGACTCAAGTATTAAATGAAAAAGGAACAGTTATTCCTGGAATCTATGCCGCTGGTGAAGTTGTTGGTGGTGTGCATGGAGCCAATCGCTTAGGTGGTAATGCTGTAGCTGATATTGTTGTTTTTGGTAGAATTGCTGGTAGCGAAGCTGCAGCTGCAGTTAAATAAAATTATAAAAATAAAAACAAACGAGGACCTTTGCTGGTTCTCGTTTGTTTTATATTAGCCAAAAAATTATTGAGTGAAATCTTTTTGATCGTTATCTATCGATAAGCGCTTAAGCTGGGGTATTTTAGTTTCGTCTTTGGGTATCCGAATTTCTAAAAGGCCATTTTTAAGATTGGCTTGAGCTTTATCAGCAAGAACGGAAACTGGATAGGTAATAGTTCTTTCAAAAGATCCACTTCGTCTTTCTAAACGACGAAAACCCTTGTCGATAGTTTCTTTAGCTTCAGAGGTAGTCCCTTTAAGCACTACTGCATTTTCACCAAGATAAATTTCTAAATTATCTTTATCGACTCCAGGAACCTCAGCTTTTATAATTAACTCGTTGCTAGTTTCTTCAATATCTATAGGTGGATAAAGCACAATATCTTTCCAGGGAAAATAATCACTACGAAAACGATCAAAAAGTTCGGGTAGGCTCTGACCAAATATTTTCAGATCAGACATTGGTAACAAACCTCCATTCTATCTTATTTTTTGCTTGCCGATAATAATTTATGTAGCAGGAGCTTTGTTGTTAGGCAGCACAATTATTTGGTAAGATTGCTATTTATTACACTGGCAGGAAGAATGAGGAATTAGTCTAAATAAATAAATAGGGTATTATTTGGAGGTGTAAGGTATGAAAAAGTGGCTTATAGTTTTTTTAATTAGCTTATCTATCTCGACAATGACTCTAGCAACTAGAATTGATGTTTGGTTCTACGGTTTTACCAACGAAATGGCTAAAGTCGTTTCGGGCATGATTGATGAAGAATTCACTCCGAAAACGGGTATTGAGGTAAGGGTAACTCCTCTTTCTTGGGATTCAGGCGATAAAGTATTCTTAGCTTTAGTTTCAGGTGATGCCCCTGATGTTATTAGTGCAGGTACTAGCGGGATGCTTGAATACGGATTAAGAGGTTCTGTCCTTGATTTAAGAGAGACCTTTGAAAAAGAGTATATCGATTTGGAGTCACAAATTTTTGATGCCATTACTGGTCCCTTAAAATGGAAAGGTACTAGATTTGGAGTACCGCAGAATATTAGTATGATGACTGCTGCTTATCGCACAGATATTTTAAATGAAATGGGTTTATCAATTCCCAATACCTGGTCCGAACTTTATAGTATGTTACCAAAGGTTAAAGCTAAAGGAAAGGAAATGGCCTTTGATTATGGTAGTCCAGCATATGCTCCAGAATGGGGAGCATACACCCTGGTTACTCAGCACGGTGGGCAGTTCTATGCCGAAGATGGTTTTACTAGTGCTATAGATCGGCCTGAATCAATAGCAGGTTTTAAAGAATATGTAGAGCTTTACACTAAATATAAGTTACCAAAATCAGGTCCGGGTTTTGAGCCTTTTAAAAGAGGCGAATGGTTGATGACTATTGATGGCTATTGGCTATTAAGTAATCTCGAAGTTAGTGCACCAGAAATTAAGGGCAAATGGGCTCCAGGACTAATTCCTGGTGTACAAAGGAAAAATGGTGTAATAAATCATGGCACTTTTACAGCTTCCTCAGCTTTTGGTATTCCTAAAACCGCAAAAAATCCTCGAGCTAGTTGGGAATTTATTAAATGGTTTTGTAATGAAGAAACCCAACAACGTTATATCGAAGATGTTATGACCCAAATTAAAGGTTTCATGCAGGTCCCCACTGCTAAAAAAGCTTTAGCTAATGCCAAGACTATTTCACCTGCCGTTAGAGAAACTTTGTATAAACAAGTTCATGAATCTTTTGCAGTTCCTTATGCACCCACATCTGGAGTTTTATTAAGATTTGTTAGTTTTGCCGTTCAAGAAGTTTTAATGGATAAGAGTAGTCCAGAAGTTGCAGTAAAAAAAGCTGCCAGCGAAATGAATAAAGAGATGGATCGACGTAAAGTTGAATATAAAAGATTTTTGGAACGTATAGAAAAGGAAAATAAGAAATATCGCGATTAAGAAAGAGAAGCCTGAGTTAAAAACTCGGGCTTCTTTTCTAGTGCGCCATGCATGGTGATTAAGTTAGTAGTGAAAATTCATTATGAGAGTTTGTTACCAACTATTAGCTATAAGCAAGTGTGCTATCTATAAATGATCTACTTGAAATAATGGAAACGAATAAAAGAAGAAAATCAAGATGGCTAAAGCAAAATGAGAAGAAGAAGGTTGGATAAATGCTAATATAAGAAAGAACTACTGGAAAAGTCCAACAGCCCTCTTCTAAAGATGGAACAGTTCTAACCCGATTATTAGTTTAGATTGATAAGGTGTTAAACGGAAATCGCTAATGTTAACATGTTAAGAAACAAGCTTTTTTGTAAAACTATAATATTGTTAATAAAGGCTAGTCTTAGCAAAAATGTTTTCTTTTCACCTATCCTACCAGAGAAACTCGACACTTAATAAATGTAAAAGCAAAGCAGGTTTTATATAAATTGTTTTTCAAGGGAGGTTTTAATTTGAAAGAAACAGAGGAGTTAGTATTGGAATATGTAGAACCTGTTTTACGCTTTTGTCTAAAAAGAGTAGCAAATAGACAAGATGCAGAGGATCTGTCTCAAGAAATATTAATCCATATTTTAAATGGTTTGCAAAAATATAACATAAGAAATGTCGAAGGTTGGGTATGGCAAATAGCTCATAATCGATATGCGAGATTTGTTAGTTCACAGGTGATAATGACTGAGTTAACAGATGAAGATACATCCTCAGATTATGATTTTGTGGAGCAGTTAATAGTTTTAGAAGAACATCAAATTGTATTTCAAGCTTTGCACACTCTCTCTAGTCTATATAGAAGTATTCTAGTGGACTATTACGTTTACGATCAATCTGTTCAAGAGATAGCGATGTATAATAATATACCCCAAACTACTGTAAAATGGCGATTATATGTAGGTAGGGAGAAGATAAAAGAAAGGATGGGGACGATGCCAAAAGTCTACAGCAGAATCAATTGGAATACAACGACATGCAATGGAAATCTAGATACAAACAGATATCTTTATTCACAATTGGCTCGGGCGATTTGTCTTGCTACTTATTCTAAACCTCTAACTATAGACGAAATAAGTTTAGCTACAGGCTTACCAACACGATTTATTGAGGACGAGCTTCCTCGTTTAATGTATGGAGAAGCCATAATCCAAAATGGCTATAAATATTCGAACAACTTTATTATCTTAAGTTTAAAGGATAACCAAGAATTAAAGAAAAAATTTGCTGCATATTCGCAAAAACTAGTTGATACGTTAACTTTAGCTCTAGAAGACACTAGAATGGCAGTCAAAGACATAGGTTTTTATGGTTGTGATTGGGGTATTAAGAAACTTGCTTATATTATTGTTCCGCTTATAATGCGCAAAGCTGTCTATAATACTCAACAGTCAAATGCTAAGTTAAAATATGGTCCCTTTCCGCCTCGCAAAGATGGAGGTTATGGTTGGTTTATTGTCTCAGAGACAGAAGATGACGATGAAAAAATTAACCCTTCCGCTTCGGGAAATAACATTTATAGAGATCCTAATCAACCAGAAAAAGGAAGTCTATACTATTTATGGCTTGGAAGGTATTTCGATTTAGAATTATATAGAGAAGGCTTGAAATGGGTATTTCAAAATAACATTATTGGTAGAATTGCTGATGGAAATCAAATTACAAAGATTATTCCAGAAGACGATCTGGCACGATTAATTAGATTAAACCTTATAAAACGTGAAAATAAAATTTATCGTTTAGCTATACCTACTTTTACTAAAGAAGAATTTACTGCATTAACAAAACTATATACCCCTATTATCAATCGACTTGAAAACAACTTAAACAATCTTGTGCTAGAGATATGGGAGGAATTTCAAGTTATTGTGCCGCACCATCTTCATGACCAAATTAATCAATATATGGTAGGTTATGTCCATAAGATTATCAGTTTGACAATGTATGAAATGATCAATTCTGGAACAATTGAAACACCACCCAAAGAGGGTCCACTCGCTTATAATGTTTTTTATGTCAATCAAATATTGGATGAAGAGGTATAAAGAAGGTTTACTCTAAGTTATTATTGGGAAGAAATTTGCTTGCTATTGCTACTTTATAAAGAAAGGACTAAAAAACATCAGCCTTCGGTAAAACCGAAGGCTTTTTAACTCGGAATTATTTATAAAACTCTTCTAAGCCAGCAATTATTAACCAGTTTGATATAAAAGTTTTAGATAAAACCTAAAATTAAGTTTAGCGAGAAAAAGGTCTGTAGCAGAAAAGGCAGAAGAGTAAATTAAGAAGAAAAATAAAGTGAAACATTAATGCAAGAGTATTCGTAGTAAATTATAGAATAGAGCTAAAGCATCTTCAACGGATATTTATTAATTTAGCATGGGAAAAATATTTTTACTCCTCAATAATTATAGACAGGAGTAATTAAAGAACAAAAAACCTTGGGTCGTTCGCTTTCTCATTCAGCAAGCTTAGACCAACGAAAAGATAACATTTCTATTTCTAAAAGTGCGCTTTGTTTATCTTGGTGTTCGATCATGAATTTGAGCCGTTGTAGGGAAATGCTAATAGCGCCCATTTCTTCTAAGCTATTTTCTATCGCAATCAAAATTTCTCTTTTACGCCACGAATTGGCGATATCTTGCCAGAATTGCTCTGCTCTTAACCAGGATTCTTCTTTTATAGCTAATTGGAGCATATCGAGTTTCTGCATAAGAATTGAACCTGGCTTTAATTCTATTAAAAAGATCGCAATCATTATAAAAAGAAAGACCAAAACTATTGACCAGATATTTCTAGCCATTATTTTCCCCCTTATTGATGTCTTGATCTTGATATAAATCGATAAAAAGAGTTCCCGAAGTATCTAACTCAGCATAATAAATTTGCCTAAGGGTTAACTTTCTATCTGCCAACTTTTGAGCTAACCAATTTTCGGAGAGCCCTAATAACTTAAGGTTTTCTCTGATCATTTTACCTTGGCTAATAATATCAACAGAAAGCCCTTTGTAAGCCGTTGGTATATTTAGATCTTCAGGTGTTACAGGTGAGTTTTGCGACTTTTTTAAAACAGAGAGACTACCATCAGCTTCTAACAAAGCAAATTCAACTTCGCTTAAGCGAAAGACATCCTTTTCTCTTAAAAGCATACGTAAATCATCGATTGAATAACCATAAGTATGTATATTATTTCCTAGTATTTTACCGTTTTGAATTGCTATTGTTGGTTTACCATCAATTAAGCTTCTTAGAGTCCGACTTTTCACAGCTAATAGAGCTAAGACCATTACCCATAAGGACCAGGTGAGAATTCCGACAAGTGTAGGAATTGATTCCCTACTAACATCAACAGCTAAAGTACTAGCCATACTACCTATGGAAATTCCGTTAATATAATCAAAAAAAGTTAACTGAGAGATCTGACGCTTACCCATTATACGAGTAATTATTAATAAGGCAAAGAAAGAAAAGGTACTGCGGATAAAAACTATCAGTCCTTGTGGCAAAGTGCTTCACCCCACTATATTTGTTCTTAACTAGGTTTCCCTAGTTTAGTTTCTCTTAAACTAAAAAGGTTGTTTCAGAGATTCTTTGAGAAAATAAAGCGAAGATAAAGGTGGGTGAAAAAATTGTTGCAACTTTTCGTTGAGCAAAAAGAGAATACTAATTTTCTACGAGAGAAGCGGCAAATACTTAACGATTTAAGCTATAAATCTACTTTTTTCCTTGGATTTAGAGCTGGGGTTGTAGGTGTTTTAATTCCAAGTTTGGTCATACTATTAATTATCTTTACGCCAACTTTAATTAGTAGAATAATATCTATAACGCAAGGACTTCCACTAGTGAAGGGTTCACCTGAGGATGAAGTACTAACAGTTTTACTACCAGCATGGTTGAAAACTATCTTTCTTCTAACTATAATTTATAGCACTATTTGTGGAATGAATGCTTGCTTAAGGAAGTACTCTTTTACTAATTCCGAAAGGGGAAAAATTGCCGCTTTGCTTTATTATAAAGCGGTTCTTTTTTGGAGTGTTTCTAGTTTAAGCTTTTTAATTATCTGGTTTAATGCTGAAATATCTAAGTGGGGGTTAATATTTTCAGTTCTAGTATTAGGTTGGTTATTGCGAATTGCTCTACATTCCTGGTACTTAATGATGGAGGATCGGATAGTAAAAAAATATCTTAAGAGTAGAACCAGCTAATAACAGTAGTATTTGAATTTAAAGCCATAAGGCTCAGTTAAACTAGTAATTAGACAAATTAAATATTTGATTTTCTTTTATCACCCCCTAAAAGGAATTTCCTTTTAGGGGGTGATATTATTGTAAGTTCAATAGGCATGGGAAATTTGCTTATGATGACTTGACAAGAAATAAAAAGGTAGTATGATAAATGCTAGACCGACCCGTCGGTCGAATATGGACTAAAGAGTCATTATTGAGTGGAGGTGTAAGGTTGAAAAAACCAACGCAGTTTATCGTCGATCATCCAAAGTTGATTATTATTCTTAACGTCCTTATTACTATTTTCTTGGGTTATTATGCTTTACAACTACAAGTAGACGACGATATTATCAATTACTTACCTGAAAATGAACCTGAAGTAGAAACCATCAATCATATTGGCGATGTTTTTAATGGCAACAACATTGGTGTGGTTGTAGTAGAGGCTGAGAACATCTTTGATAATAATGTTTTTCAGTATATTAATTCTTTAACAGATCAGTTTAAAAACACCAATGGTGTAGCCTCAGTTACTAGCCTTACTAATGTTATGGATATGCGCTCTGATGATGGTGAGTTGGTAGTGGGTGAACTAGTCGAAAAAGATAAAACTTATGACAGTGAAGAGATGAATGAATTAAAAGATTACGTTTTAGCTAATGAGCTTTATGTAGGCAATATCATCTCGGAAAACTGTAAGTACTCAATGATTTTAGTCACCCTTGATCCTGAAGCAGATGGTAAGGAAGTAGTTACAAATCTGCGAAATGTTTTAAAGCAAAATGAAGCAGGCTTCAAGTATTATCTATCGGGAGCGCCATTTATGTCCGATGATGCCGATCGCTCCGCTAAAAACGATCTAAAAAAGTTTGTCCCTGCTAGCATTTTGGTAATTTTATTGGTTCTCTTTGTGACATTTAAAAAATTAAGAGGTACATTGCTTCCTCTCTTTGCAGTCTTGATTGCAGTTATCTGGACAATGGGTCTAATGGTTTTAATGAACTACGATCTATCAACAGTTGGGATTGCGATTCCAGTTGTTTTAATTGCGACAGGGAGTGCCTATGGTATTCATGTTATGAATGCTTATTATACATCTGTAACAGACGACAAAACCAAGAAGGAAAAACTTGGTAATGCTATCGACCAATTAACTATACCTTTGTTTTTATCGAGCATGACTACTATTGTTGGTTTTGCTTCTTTAACAACTTCTGATCTCTCACCAATTCGGCAATTCGGTGCTTTTACAGCTTTTGGAGTTTTAGCAGCGTATGTTACAGCAGCAACCTTTATTCCAGCGTTATTACTCATATTGCCAGCTAAAAAAGAGAAAAAAAGTGTAGTTTCCAAAGCCAATTCTTTACAAAAATGGGAAAAGTATCTATTGCCTCGAAGCACTGGTGTAATTACTTTAATGGTGGTTTTGGTTTTAGGAAGTTTTCTAGTTATCAAAAAGAATTTGGTCTATGATACAGACTTTGCGGGAGCATTTAGATCCAATGATCCAGCACGGATAGCAATGGAACTGGTAAATGATGAGTTTGGTGGTGTAAATATCTACCAGATTCTCTTCACAGGAGACATGAAAAGTCCCTTTGTCCTTAATCAGATGAACAAATTAGAAGATGCTCTAAAAGATATGAACCTTAATGGCACATTAGCATTTTCTGACATGATTAAAGAAGCAAATGACAAAATTAACGGAGCTAAAGCAGTTCCCAAGACCCGAGACCAAGTAGCTTCTTTAAGCCTTTTTCTTGAAGGTCAAGAGCAAATAAGCAATGTCTTAAAAAGTGATTATTCAGAAGCTTTAATTACAGCTAGATACACAGAAACTAGCTCACGAAAAACAGGCAAGATAAATGAACAAATTAGAGAGCTAATCTCTAACTTAGAAACTGAAGCTTATGCTGTATCGCGTTTAACTGACGATGATAACTTGGGTGAATTAGCTGATAGTAGTTTACAGGTTGAGCTCACCAGCGAATTGGTTAGGTTATTAAAAACAGACGATGTTAATACGATAGAAAATATTGTTCAAGAACTAATGAACTATTCATTAGCTGCCTACGCAGAAGAAAATGAAGAATTGCAGGCTATTATTACTGATAGTCTTGACCCGGATTATTTAGGTTTTAATCTAGAAAGGTCAAAAGAAAGCGTAAATGCAGTGTTAGTTTCACTTAGACAGGGTGGAAATGTTGATAATTTGATAGAAGTTTTAGCGGAGATTAATCCCAATAATGATGACTTTGATATAGAAGATGCTGCTTACACTGTCTGGGATGAAATAACAATGGATTACCTTTATGCCAGAGAAGATAAAGTGGATCAATTAGCAGAGACTTTGAGTGCAAGCTATAATACTAACGCGAAAGAAGTTAACAATATCTTAAGCAATGCTTTTGTCTCTGAAGTTTATCTAAGCACTTTACCAGATGAGTACCAGGATCATCCTGATGTACGTAAAGATACATTTACTGTGGAATTATCGGGAGCCCCAGTAATTTATGAAGTTGTTACCCAGAGACTTCAAAGTAGTCAATCGAAGAGTCTGGCCATATCAATAGTCCTTGTCTGTCTCTTACTAATTTTACAAGTGCGCTCGATTAAAGAGGGTTTAATAATATGTGTACCTATCGTTTTAACAGTTATTTTTAACTTTGCTTTTATGGCTTTGACAGGAATACCGCTTGATGTAGCAACTACAATGATTGCTAGTGTGGCTATTGGTACAGGTGTCGATTATTCCATTCACTTTGCTAGTCGGTTTAAGGAGAATTATGTAAATGATAATACTATAGTAGAAATAATTATCGAAACTATCGGTTCCATTGGTGTACCAGTATTAGCTAATGCTTTTGCTGTAGCTTTAGGCATGTTAGTACTTGTCCTTTCCAATACAGTAACAGTAGCATATTTTGGTGCGTTAATGGCTCTTAGCATGGTAATAAGTGCTCTACTTGCTTTAGTGTTATTGCCTTCGTTATTTCTTGTTACTAAAAAAGATAATACAACTGGTAAAAAGGGAGATTTTGCCAATGCAAAAAGTGAAAACTAAGCAAGTTATAATGGTTCTTTGTCTTATGATGTTAATGTCATTTGGTGCATTAGCTAAAACAGGTAAAGAAGTATTAGATGATATTAAAAATGCTTATGGAGATTTTCAAAGTCAGGTAGTCACCATGAAGATACAAACCTATGATAAAGGTAAATTGATCAACGATAGAGAGGTTTTATTACTAACCAAAAACCAAAATAATGTTGAAAAATCATTGCTTAAGTTTAATTCACCTAAAGATGTGGCGGGCGTAGGGCTTTTGGATCAAGGTGATGGTGTGATGTATCTCTATCTACCTGAATTCCATAAAGAAAAAAGGATTGCTGGTAGCGCCAAAAATGGTAGTTTTATGGGCACAGATTTCACTTATACCGACTTAAGCTTAATTAATTATGATTCATCTGAGTACAGTTCTGAGCTCATTAAAGAAACCAAAGAAATCTATGAGCTAGAGTTAAAAGAAAAAGATCAAGCTAATGTCAATTACGCCAAACTGATCATGACAGTTCGAAAAAGTGATCTTTTTCCCACCTCAGTTTCCTTTTATAACAAAGATGGCAAAGTAGAAAAAGTACTAACTTCCTATGATGTAACGGGTTATGGAAAGTATAAATATCCACAAAAGCTAGAGATGGAAAATAAGTTAACTAATCATAAAACAGTTATCCTCTTAAAAGAACCAGAGTTTGATAAAGATCTCAATGATTCTTTGTTTACAGTAAGGACCTTGCAAAAGACCAAGATTAGATATTAAATAAAACGACTATTGGAGGTAGCAAAAATGAATAAACGTTTATTAAATAGCTTAATCGCTTTAGGATTGCTAGTAACACCTATTTGTAATGCGGCCGAGGTCGCTGGTAACTGGAATAGCTCTATTAAGGTGCAACCAGCTAGAGAGAAACCTGCTGATAGCTTGGTTATAAATTCCGAAGTAGATTTCGATATTACCGATGAAATAAACGATAATTTAGATTGGAAGTTAAAAATTAATCTGAGTACAGAAAAATACACCAATCAGAAAGATGATTGGCATGATAGTTATGACTTAGACAATAAATTTAAGTTTTCTACTAGTGAAGCTTACCTAAATTATAGTACTGACCATCAAGTAAAACTTGATGTTTGTGTAGGAAAACAGTATGTTAAACTAGGAGCTGGCGATGGTATCACTACCTTCACCTTACTAGAACCAATTTATGCTAAGAATATGGAAGATCTTACTAATTCAGCCTCTGTTTGGGGAGGTAAATTGGTTTGGTATCCCGGTGATTTTACAGTAACTGCTTTTTATCAACCATTAATTACTCCGGCTAAATTAGAAGGAGAAGTCAGTGAAGCAGCACAAGCTATTAAGTTAGCTACCTTATTAGAAGCTACTAAGGGTTTACCCATAGACCCTACCACCATTGTAACGAAGATAGAAACAATTGATTACAAAGAAGATCCTCTTGCCGGAGCAGCTCTCAAGGTATCTCATCAAATTGCTGGTTATGATTTAAGTGCTATCTGGGAAAGTGGATATTCACCAATTGCTTTACCAGCAGAGTTTCTAATGAACGAAAATAAGCTAATTTGTAAGTATATGCCAACTCAAAAAATCGGTACTACAGTTACAGGTACGCTGGGAGACTTCGGTACCTGGGGTGAATTAACTTATACAATTCCTAAAAAGGACTTTTATGATTCTAATATAACAGCTCTATTAGAAAACGTAGAGAATGAGCAATATAAATTGTCTGATAAACCTTATTTAACTGGTCTTATTGGTGCGGATTACTTCTTGCCAAAAGGAACTTATATTAATTTACAAGTTTTACATGGCCTACCTCACGAGATCAGTGCTAATATGCTTTCTACTGCTGTAATTGCAGATATTTCAAAAACCTTTAAAGCTGATAAAATTAAAATTGAACTAACCGGTATTGGTGATTTTACCAACAAAGGATATGTTATTAGTCCAAAGATTGAGTATCAAACAACACCTAATTCTCAGGCATGGATAAAAGGAACTATACTTGGTGGTGACGAAGGAACTCTTTATGATGCTCTTAGTGATAAAGGGCAGATTGCCTGTGGTGTTAAGGTTGTTTTTTAAGTGATTTAGAAAGCAGGCAACTAATTTGTTGCCTGCTTTCTTGTAAGGAGGAAGTTTCTTTGAATAATCGTCGGCGAGATATTCTCGATAAAGCTCGTGAGATGTTTTCTCGACTTAGTTACCATAAAGTAAGTTTAGAGGATATTTCTAATTCTCTAGGTATAGGTAAATCTACTATGTACCATTATTTCCCTACTAAAGAAGATCTTTTCAACGAAGTGATTCGCGAAAATATGAATAGATTGTTGGACCATGTTTATCAGTCATTAGACGAGAGTAAGCTGTTTGAAGAACAGTTAAAAGATCTCATCTATTTAACCTTACAGTTCTTTGAAGAAAATCGTGATGTGATATTATTATTAATGAGAGAAAAACTCGATTTTATGAATATAACGACTATGAAAAATCGGTTTGAAGGAAAATGGAAACTCTATTACGATCAATTTATCAATCGATTTTCAAAAAATCTAGAAAAAGCCAAAGATGAAGGGAAAGTGCTTCCTCTCGATACTACACTGCTTTTAAGTAACATATTTGGTACGCTTTTTGCCGTTTCTTTTGACTACACACTAAACAATAGGGAACGTAACTTAGAAGATATCAAAGAGGATTGTTATTTACTTATCTCAAATGGTCTACTCAATACCCAGAAAGACTAAAGAGTTGCTTCCTGTCTTTAAAAAAATATCTTTTGGTTAGCGAAGCAATAGATAAAAGCATAAAGAAAAACCACCTCGAGGGGTGGTTTTTCTTAAGAATTAGGGTAGTTTGGTTACTGATAAGGTGAGACTAACTAAGTCTCCAGTACTGGTAAACTCATAATTACCAAACTTAACTAATTTATTATCTTTTAGCTTTTCTAAATCAGCACCATCGCTACCAACACCTAATTGGATTAAAATATCTTCAGCTTGACTCTCGTTGATGTCAGCATGAATAGATCTTACTAATACTTTAAGTGCTGTAGCCATATTGCGTCTTAAGGTTGGGTTATCAATATATTGTTGGTTGAGAGTTAGAGAGACATAGTTTTCACCATGTTCTAAAGACTCAGCTAACTTTAACATCATATAAGGGTATCGTTGTGCTTGTTCATGAGAAATGAGATAGACATCATCTTGTTTGGCATCATCATCGATGGAGATTTCTTTATTTTGATATGAAAGCGCAAGATTGTTCCAAATGTCATATAGACTTTCAGGATTGTCCAGAATACCAGCACCATCTTTGAGGGCTAAAGCAGCTTTGTTAGCTGCCTCTGTGGCTAGTTTAGTCTCTAAAGCTATACGATGATTTGCTAAGTCGAACAACAGATCGACAGTCTCTTGAGGATTCTCGCAACTAAATGCTGCTACAAGTTGAATCTCTTGAAAGTAGGGAAGAGCATAAATTGGTTCGTCAGGATCTAGTTGAAGCGAATTTATATACTCTGTAGGTAAATAAGGTCTAAGATTTAATAAGGCTTTATTTTCTATATAAGCAGCTACTCGTCCCTTATTCAAATAAAACACATCAGGTGGATCTTGGGCTGCAAATTCTCCTAGCAATAAGTTTTCGTAGCCAGAGACAAAATCACCTGTCAATTGTGTTGGTGGTGGTAATGGAGCTACGCGTAGGTTGGTTTGAATCTCTGGATAGTTATCCATGTAGTCGTTTAAAGTGTTTTCTAGATAGATTTCTTCAGAACGGTTACCAAAAGCATAGACTCTGATATTGGTATCAGTCGAACTAGTCTCTTTTTTCTTACCAAAGCACCCGCTTATAAATAAGGAAAAGATAATTACTAATATAAGGATGCTTAGGCGTTTCTTGGACATCGACAATCACTCCTTAGAAATACCAATAATATATTGCTTCCTCTTATATTATAAGTCTAAATGCGAAAATGTCCAAGTCTTGCCCCTATAAGGAGGAGTGACCAGATTAGTTACGAATAGAGTCATTAGAATTAATAATCTATTATTTATATCAAGGGGAGGAAGGACTGCTATGCGCCCAGAACAACTATATTTTCGTGTTTTACCAAGAGTAGTACCAGCAGATGAAGTTACTGAAGTAGTAATAGAACCAATCTATGGCTATTACCAAATTAAAGAAGACGAAATGTATGAAGTGGGTATTGTACCAATGGAACACCGAAGTTCGCAGCCAGAATACTATATCCCCAGTACATTCGATCTGGATACCATCTTGAAGGTTGTTGGGGTACAAACGATTAAACCAATTAAGGGGAAGTTTCGCTTTAGTTATCTTTTTGCAGATGAACAAGAGCATATCATCTATTTACGGGAAACTTCAGGAGATAAAAAATTAGTTGGAGCCTTTACCGTTTATTCTTTGAAAGCAGATTTATTTAGTAGGACACCATTAAAAGGCGATATGCATATGCATTCTCATCGTTCCGATGGTAGAGATCATCCGGCTTTTGTAGCAGCAAGTTGTCGCAAAATCGGTCTTGATTTTATGGCGCTAACCGATCATGGCCAATATCAGCCATCTATAGAAGCTCAGGAAGCCTTTAATCTTGATGATATAGATCTGAAAATATACCGTGGTGAAGAGATTCATGCACCAGATAATCCGGTGCACATAGTGAATTTTGGTGGCAGTTTTAGTGTAAACGATCTATTTCGTGGCGACAACTTCCAGCAGTATCAAAAGGAAGTTGTTGAAATTCAAGCCAAGCAAGGTAAATTACCCCACGGAGTAAATCCCTATCAATATGCATCATGTGTATGGGTTTTTAATAAAATTAGGCAAGCAGGTGGTATGGGGATATTTTGCCACCCTTATTGGTTAATCCCCTCTGGCTTTTCACCTGCTGGTCGTCTTACCGATTACCTTTTTGAAACACAACCATATGACGCTTATGAAATTATTGGTGGGTATTATAAAGATCAAGTTGATTCTAACACACTACAAGTAGCTCGCTATCATGAAGAAAGAGCTAAAGGAAGAACGATTCCTGTAGTTGGTGTCTCGGATGCACATGGCTGTGAGACAGGTAATCTATTTGGCTGGTATTATACTATTGTCTTTAGCCCTTCTGCAGAGTTAGAAGATATTATTACTAGCATAAAAGATGGTTATAGTGTGGCAGTGGAAGCTATGGCTGGTGAATCACCTAGAGCGTATGGAACGTTCCGTATGGTAAAGTTCGGACTCTTTGCTATCAGAGAACTCTTTTACCAACATGACCTGCTCTGTAAGGAAGAGGGTTTGCTTATGTTAGATTATCTAGCTGGTGGCAAAGATGCTACTCATAAGTTGGCGAAGCAAAAAGGAAGAGCCCTAAACGCAGTACAAACTTTATTTGGTAGGAAAGCGGAATAACTTAAGAAGACGACCTCGGCTTCAGGCCGAGGTCTAATTTTACCAAATTCAATATAAGAAAGTCTTTGGCCAAGCCTAGGTAAAAAACATAGGTGGTCTTTATGTTTAATGCAGAAATATGGCGAAAGGAAGAGAAAAAAGGACAAATGGTCAAGTTTGCAACCTAAAAAAAGAGATGTACAATTATTTTAAGAGAGCAAAAAGCTCTCACAGGCAAGCAAGGTTCAGAATAAGAAATAAGTAGAGCGAAATAAACGTGAAGACCTAAAAGAGGTAAGAAATAACCTCGATTGGTCCATATAATACCACGGAGGTGGGAGATGGAACTCGAAGTAGCTTAAGCTACTAATTAAAAATGCATAGAGCTTGGTTAACCGTTCGATCTCAAGAAATTATTGTTATGTACCTTGTTAGCCAATCGGTCTGAATGTTTTTCAGAAACAGGGAGGAGAGACGATGGGGTCCGGTATAAAATTCCACAAAATAAGTGGAATAAGTGACCCCCTGGCTCCGGTTTTCCGGATGTTTGCTGAGTCCTATCTTAACGAGATAGGGGAATCAGAGCTGGGAGAGGGTTCAATAGAAGAGACGGTTTTACTTCAGAAAGAACCCAGAAGATGGTTGTTTATTGCCGAGGTCGACGGAGAATACGCCGGTTTTGTGCATGCGAAAATTGACGATGATGATAGACCTGGTTGGGGTTATGTAATCGAGTTTTATATAGCTCCAAAGTTCAGGCGCCATGGGCTAGGCCACGTGATGTGGGAGCACATACACGCTACCTTATTAGCTTCAGGTGTAAAATTAATTTGGCTTTCAGCTGTTAAAAAAGCTGAAAAATTCTGGGGCGAACAGGGTTTTGTGGAAACAGGATTAGTTGAATATGGTGAAAAGATACTAATGCGTGATGCTTATAACCACGCTTTATCACATGTTATTTAGGGCAGGGTAACCTGCCCTTTTTAATACTCTATCGAAGCCAGGGGGCGATTATCTAAGGTAACGTGAAAGGGTCTTAAGAGCCAATGAGCTTAACAAGCTAGACTCTGAGTTTAAAAAGTGGTATAATGTATACAGTATAATGATTAAGTAAATAATAGAAAACTAAAATGTCATTCGAAATATAGTCTTTAGTAGGGAGATTAATAAGAAGGGTGGTGAAAGCCGTTATAAGCAAGACTTATAAAACTTGAAGGAAAAATTTAGCTTTAGCTTTTCCTACTAACTATTGAGAAAGTTGTATTGAAGTATGATTAGAAAATAAGTACTATTCTTCAAAACAGGTATACATAGCTCTAATCAAGTTAAAATTCAATTGTCCATCCGAAAAATAGGAGTAAAAGAGTTAGGCGAATAGATTATTCTAAAGAAACAACCTCAAGTTTTATATAATTGTTTTATACCGGCAACAAAGTGGACCGTTATAATTTGGTTGCTGAACTTGTTAAGCTGGCCCAACGTGGCGAATGCGACGAATTGAACGAACAATTAGCTACCATTGAAGTTGCGGTGCTTAAAAGCTCTTCCCAAATAACTAAAAATATTTCCCGAGGACTTATTGAACAAAGACGATATTTTAGTGGCGAAAGTTTAGGTAGAGTATTAAGAATCATTTTTGCAAGTAAAGAAAAGGTAGAACCTCTACTTCTTTTTCCTATTATTAATGATGATCCGTATTTGAAAAACCGTCGTTATGCTAAAGCAATCTTAGCTAAACAAAGAATAGAGGATAAAGAACCGTTGGTGTTTTTAGCTACTAGAGATATTAATGTAGCAACTAAAGTTATCGATGAATTAGAAGATGAAACTAATCTCTGTATAGTACACCCAGATGATTTAAGGGTATCTATTGATAACGCTTTTCTCAAAGCGTTAATAATAGATAGTCTTTCCATGCGAAGCAAAGATTACGATGAACTCTTTTGGTTATTAACTCATCGAGAAAACGAGATATTACCAGAACCAGATCCATTTGTTTTACAAAATCTTTCTGGTGAGTGTCGATGTGAAGATATCGTATTGATTCACGATGGGAGCCAATATACAGAAAACAAAATTCAACAGTTAAAATATATAAGACCTGGTTTAAGAGTAATAACTAGAAATAATATTGCTTACATCAATGAGATGCAATATCCCTTGGTAAATTAGAACTGTCAGTTTTACTAAACCCTAAAAAAGACCGTAAGTTTAGTGCTTACGGTCTTTTCTCTTTAAGGTAATGACTAATCCCAAAGAGGAGAATACTTACTTAATCTCAAATGGACCCTGTCAATAAATAAGGCAAGCAAGAATGAAGGGGACTACTGTTGAAGTGAGGTTACTAAGCTAATTGCTTTCTGAGGACAATATTTGAGACATATTCCACAACCAATACAAACTTCCTTATTTATACTCCAGGTTCCATTTTGTTTATAATGACTACTATCAAAAGCTTTTTTAGGACAACTTCTTGCAGCTGGGCAAAATGGGGAGCCATCGCAATTTGATTCGTTAACAACAGCCTTTTTCAAAGTTGGCACCTTCCTTTTTAAACGGTAAAAGCATACCCTATGGGGGTATAATTATCATACACCATCTTATTAATGATGTCTATGATTTGTTACTAGACCTAAAGGATAATTGAATATATCTTTAAGTTTTTTTAGGCAGGAAACTACTAGAAGGTAACGAAGATGTAAGGGCAATTAATATATAGTTGCGTAAGGTAAGGGTAATGAAACCGTTTTCTAAAAAAAGGACACGGAAGGAGCATCCTCAAATGGGAAAAATTAGGATCGGAATTATTGGTACAGGTACAATTAGTGAGTCACATATTAGAGCTTATAGAAACAATGCTAAAGCTGATATTGTTGCAATAGCAGATACAAACCCAGATCGTTTAGCTGAGATTAGTAACAGATACAACATTACCAAGACCTACAATACAGCTACAGAAATGTTAAATAACGAAAAATTAGATGCAGTTAGTGTTTGTAGCTGGCCTGTAAATCACGTTGAACTAGCTTTATTAGCTGTCGAAAAAGGTCTTAACGTATTAGTAGAAAAACCTCTAGGCATTAATTATGCAGAAACAGTCAAATTAACCGAAGCTGTAGCCAAAAATGGTAAGGTGGGTATGGTCGGTATGACCCATCGTTATCGTAATGATGTTAAGGTTCTTAAAGCTCTTCTTGATAATGGAGAGGTTGGCAAGATCAACCATGTTAGAGCTAAACTAGTGTCTCGTAGAGGGTCACCACTTGGTTTCTTTACAGATATGTCTAAAGCTGGTGGAGGAGGCCTCTTTGATATCGGTGTTCACCTTTTAGATTTAGCTTGGTATCTATCCGGTAACCCTGAACCAGATACAGTAAGTGGTCATACCGTTACTGGTGTAGGTCCTTACCATACCCTTACTCTCAATCGCTGGCGTTCAAGCCACCCATACAACCAAGACCAAAAGATATTTGATGTAGATGATTTTGCTGGAGCTTTCATTAGATTTAAGAATGGTATGTCTATGACTTTTGAAGTAGCTTGGGCAGTTAATGGTCCTGGAGATGATGGACTAAATGTTGATATCTTTGGCCAAAAAGGTGGCGTTTCTCTCAATCCGCTAGCATATTACACTGAGAAACAAAATGTTTTAATGGAATCTAAGCTAACCTACCATAATAACGATTGGTTCCAAGATGAAATTAACCATTATTTAGATTGTGTAGAGAAACAGGTTGAACCTATTTCTCCAATCAGACAAGGTTCTACTGTTGTTCAGATGCTAGAAGCAATTGCTGCATCTTCTGCCAAGAATAGAGAAGTAGTTTTACCTTTGTAAGATTAATGATTATTTTAAGACTATAAATAAAAAGTATCGGGCTTTCGCCCGATACTTTTTTCAAACATTATTATGAAAACAAGTTTGCTATACAAACATAATGCAAGTTAATTTTACAACAAGTAGGGACGAAAAATACCACAGTCTTCGAAACAAATCAAGTTGAAATGTGCTGGATGTAACATCGATTATTAATAAATACTAGGGTACATTGTCTAGTCAAAATAGGTAGTTAGGTTTACCAAATAGAAAAAAGGGCAATACCTTAAAGAGATAGTATTATAATGCGAATGTAGCAATACCCCGTTTTGTTTTCCCGAGAAAGGAAAGTAATTAAAAAAGTTAAACAAGGAGTTAATCAATGATTAATAATGGTTTTATCGATGAAGTTAGCATAAGTTATGAGAACAAATTAGTTCTAGGTAAATTTCTAGCTAGACCCAATAGATTTTTGGCTGAAGTAGAGGTAGATTCAAAAATAGTAACAGCCCATATTGCTGATCCTGGGCGCTTAAAAGAACTGCTCATTCCTGGGCAACTAGTATATTTAGTACCAAAATCAAATTTGAACCGTAAAACGCAATGGCAATTATTGCTAGTCAAACAAGGAGAAACTTTAATATCTCTTAATTCTCAACTACCAAATCAATTAATAGCAAACGCTCTCCAGTTAGAAAAGATAAAAGAATTAACTGGTTACAATTATATCCAACCAGAATATACGATTGGATCTAGTCGCATAGATTTTGCTTTAGGTAAAAAACCAAAAAAGGATAATATTTTTGTTCCTGAATGCGTGGTAGAAGTTAAATCTGTTACATTAGTAAAAGACAAGGTTGCTTTATTCCCTGACGCACCAACTAAAAGAGGAGTAAAACATGTCAAAGAACTAATCTTGTTAAAAGAAAACGGAGTACGTGCAGTTCTTTTATTTGTTGTGCAAAGGATCGATGCATATATCGTTAAACCCAATTTAATAACCGATCCTGATTTTTCTCAAACTCTCAATAATGCTAAAACAGCTGGTGTAGAGATTCTTGCGTATAGAACACTTTTAACTACCGAAAAAATTATCTTAAAAGAAAGTATACCAGTGGTT
The DNA here is from genome assembly GCA_002399235.1 of Firmicutes bacterium UBA4881. Classification (GTDB taxonomy): domain Bacteria; phylum Bacillota; class DTU065; order DTU065; family DTU065; genus UBA4881. Next base: position 26,797 of record DHDH01000035.1, read on the forward strand.
ATAGATTAAGTAAAAGTTTTAGCATTAGTCACTAAAGAAAAATATGTAAGGGCTAGGGGTTACCCCTAGCCCTTATGATTAAAACAGTTTGTTAACAGTATCAGTCCAAATCTTATAACCTGCCGGAGTAAAATGAACACCATCGACTGTTAACTCTGGCTTAATATAACCGTCTTGGCCAACGAAAAGACTGTAGAGATCAATGAATTTAATTCCATGTTTATTGGCAAGGGCTTGTAGTTGCTGGTTCTTTTCTTGGATAGCAGCTGGAGAAACACTGGTTTTTGCAGCCATAGGACAGATTGACTGGATGTAAATACGAGTCTTAGGAGAAGTTTCTTTGACAAAAAGCAGGAACTTTTCAACGTCTTCTAGATATAAGCTTAATTGATTATTATAAAGTAAATTGTTAGTGCCTATCATAATAAACAGATCCGTCGGTTCTTTATCGAGAGCGAAGAGATGTTTGCGATCCCATAGGCCTGAAGCAAAATCACCACCGATACCTCGATTAATCACGTTCAAATCAGGGTAATAATGAGCAAGATCATAGCGATCTGTTAAGGAATCACCGACAAAAACAATTGGATTTGTCGGTACAGTTTCCAAACTATATTTCATTACTTTATCTGCCCAATAAGTTCCTCTAGCTTTGAGAATTGAATAAGAAATCTTTGTCGGATTGGTTTCGTTAAATAACTCATTAGCAATTTTATTTCCCCTCATGGTATAGCGAGGTAGGTGATATCCAGAGCGATTTTCTACCGCAAATTGGAGAGCTTTGGACATTATTAAAGACTCTTCGTATAGTTCGTTAATATAATCTGGTAAAGCTTCCCTTTTTTTAGCATCGCGATATTCTTTTTGACTAACTCGCAAGAGACTTCTTGCTTCACTAGCTAGTGATTTGATCTCTTCATAAGGAATGGAGACAAGAAACAAGTCCTCATCACCTAATAGGTTAATCAATTCATCGGCGAAAAAGAAGCCAAAGGTTTCATCGCTTTCCTTAGTATTAGAAAAGATGTTTAGAGAACAATAAAGTGTTCGATCGGTTTTTAGAAACGGAGCATATTCATTGTTATTGGCAAACTTAGCTAATGTATGGGTTTTTTCTAATGGAGTAACTAAAGTTGTAGGATATGAAGTTGAAAATGTTCCTTCATCTGTTTCGAGTAAAACACTAAGTTCGGTTTCTTTTAATGTTTGAGATGATATCCCTAATAATTCTTGTAACCAGTCATTATTAACTTGTTTGCCATCTGTGGTAAACATAGCAGTATTATAAGTTGCAGCAAGTATTCCACCACCATTAACAAAGTCTTCTAATGGTGCTTTAAAACTTTCATCTAAAGCACTGCAAGCTACAAAAACTACACCGTTAAAATACTGTAAGTCACCTTCTTTAACTGACTCTGATTCAATAGTAGTAACCGGTATACCAGCTAGAATTAGAGTATTATAAGCATTTTCAATTAGACTCTTATAAGTATCTTCGCCTACTAGTAACTCTGATTTACTATCATGAACCAGAGCTACACCAACTTTTAAATCGTAAGCAAGAATGAGGGTAGAGGAAATAACAAGCAATAAACAAATAGCAACTAATTTAAACGATGTTTTCATAATATCAGGCCTTTGGCCATTCCCTCCTTTTTAGATCCACAAGATATAGTTAGCGTTTAAGAAAGGCTAATCCTTCTCGTAAAATAAAAGAAGAAGGAACAACAAGTCTATAGTCATAGCGCATAAAACATTAATTTACATAAACATATAACAACCCTTCGCGGAGAGGAGGAGTAAATGTGGCTGATACTCAAAATGGATCCTCTGCAGCAACCTTATTTTTAATTTTGATCCTACTCGTGATCATGACAATGAATGGTGGATGGTAATTTACTAACTTACCGCGCCTAAAAAGCGCGGTTTTTTAATGTTATTTGGTAAAATGAATATTAATATGTACTAACTATAATCAAACAATACTGTAACATGCAAAAACATGTTTGTTAAACAAACCATGTATATCTAAATATTCTTACGCCATGAAGTCGTCTTTTATCTTAGTTCGTCTATTCCTTCCTAATATAAAAATATTCATCAAAAAAAGTTGATCTGCTAAAATGGGTAGCAAAAAGTTTCAGTAGAGATAGTATTGTAATAGATACTAACGCTGAAGAAAGTATAAAGTATGACTTGTATGAAGACATCGTCAAGACAAGATTGCCATAAAGTTTAGTAAATCTAAAAATATTATTTTTAGTGTAATCGGGCAATGATAATGGACTTACTTTATGGATAGAAGGATTTGCATCATACTTATTGAAGTAATAATAAGTGAAGTGCAACAGATTAACACCATGGACTACCTTCAGAACTTAAATGTGAGGAGGTGACTATGGTGTTACATTTATTAGTAAGAAGCATAGTTAGTGTAGTAATTGGTGGATATGCCGCTAGGTATCTTTACACAGAAGCGTTTCGCTATTTAAAACAAGAAGAAAAGATTCTACCCTGGCCCTTAGCAGGCATTTTAGGCTTCTGTTTTGGAACTACTTTAATGGTTATTGGTGCTGGAACTTGGATTTTTCTTAACTATGAAGAAAACGTTAAGAATAAAGAAAAAAACACTAAAAAAGAAGACACATCTATTGAGATAGAATCACATAGTTAAATTAATAAATGTCCTGGGAAGTAATATCCCAGGACATTTTGTTACTTGGAAGCAAATTGTATTTGCCAATGAATCTCTGTTGTTTTAGTTGATGTTAATTTAACTCTTACTAAACCAGGTTCTTGACAGGTTGAAACAGAAACCTCTTCAGCTTTAGCTTGAACCAATTCATATTCATTTGGAAAGGCAATGCGCAGTTCATAATTATCACCTGCAACCACTTCACTCGTTCCAGAAAGTACTAAATGTTCTTGATCCCAAGTAACTGCTTTTACGTCAACTGCACCTTGAGAAATGTGGCGATTAGTAGAGATTAATTGTGGTCTGCCTAGATCAGGGACGACTGCTAAAATATTCACACTAAAAGGTCTAGGGGAGAGCATTATTTTGTTTTCTAGAAGACCGAGATAACTATCTTCCCAAAAATCGAAGACATGATATTTACTCGCGGGAAGTTGTAGTTCGGCAAAACTAATCTCACTAATTAGTTTTGGTGTTTGCAAGTAGTCAATAATTGGGTTAAGTTTATGGGTTCTTGATAGATAAGTATTAAATTTAGGTACATTATCTAAAAGAACATGCATACTAACAGAACCATTACCATTGTGGCCAACTTCTAAGCCAGCAATGCCTTCTAATTTAACATAATCGTCACTTAACTCAAGCACTATTCGACTTGGAGCATGGGCTGCAAAACCATGTTTATAACCTTGGCCTGCAATCTGAATAGGCTTACCTTCTGAATTGGTATTGATGCCATTAAGACCCCAAGCGACATTGTAACTAACAATTTTAACTCCAGGTGGGTTATCAGAGAGATAGTAAACCGAACCATCAGCTTTAGTAATTTTAAGATCGGCCCACTGAGCCCAATCACCCAAGTTATTATCTGCACCATTTGTAGCTAATAGCTCGATTCTTTTAGCACCCTCTAGATCAAGAGCAAATGGTGTAACTTCTTTAGCTGGTTGACTTAACTCATAAGCTACTTTTTCTTTTAACAATGCTTTTTCTTGAGGATCGTTGATGATCTTGTTTATCTCATTGGTAGTTAGTTCCTTGCCTTCTAATAAACCTATAATTTTAGCTGCATGTTCATTATTAGGTCCCATACTGCGATAAGCTTCTAATTCTTCTGACCATTGATAAACAGCCGCAATGTACCAGTTACCCCAATCTTTAGATAAGGAATTGAGGATGATAGAGGGACGGTTTCTTTGGTTAGTTTCCCAAGGATACAATTCAACTGGATAGGTAGAAAGAGTTGGCATAGAGCGCTTAAGAATTTCTACTCGTTCCTCGGGTAACTGATGCATAAAGTCAGAAGCCATAAAAGCTTGGCCTGTTAAGGTAACCATGGAAGCTAACATTTTTGCCTCATCAGCTGTGAGGGGAGAACGGACGCAGACTGTATCAGGATCACACCACCAGGCTAAACCATTCATAAAGCCCCACTTAAAAACAGCATCGATAATGATACGGCTGCCTTCCCAACTAGCTCCCATATCTCCGCCAGTGCGGCTACCATCCATGATACCGACACCTTCTAAGGGTATGCCATAACAACCTAAAAGGTATCCTTCTGGTCCAAGAATATCTTTGATCTCTTTAAGGCTTAAACGATAAGCTTCTACACCAGCTAAAGAATTATCAGCAAAAACTATCTTTCGATCTTTATATAGGTTAGCTATTCTAGGTTGATCGTCGATCTTGAGATATTCAAAACCCCAATCTTTAACGATCATTTCTATCATAGGCCGGTAATAGTTAATAAGAGCGTCTTTATTTGTTACATCGACAACATACATCGCTCTATTATCTGGTGCCCAGTCAGTATGTTTCACAGGAGTACCATCTTGGTAGTGGAGAAAATATTCGGGGTTTTTCTTATATAGGTCATCTCGATCGATCTTTTGAGGAATTAACCATATACCAGGTCGCATACCGTTGGCTTTGACTATATCAGCAATATCTTTCATACCATCAGGGAACTTACTATTGGTATTGAACCAATCTCTGCCACCTGAAGTGCGAGGATTTTTATCTTGTGCTTGCCAACCATCATCAAGTTGAACCCATTCTATGCCATAATCGCGAAGGTTTTCAGCTAACCAAGCAACATTTTTCTTCCATTCCTTAGCAGTAATGTTTTGGTAATAAGAATACCAACTACACCAACCGGTTGGAGCAGAAGGAAAGGCTTCTCTATTAAGTGGTCTAAAAAAATCGATTCCCTGTCTTTTAATTACATCTCGTCTAATCCAAATCCTTAAAATATCTTTACCACTAGCAGCTACAGTTAGTTCGTTAATGGAATGAACAAAATTAAAACCATCCATTTCTAAACCTTGATCTGAGCTAGGATCATAAAGAGAATTAGCAGCAGGAGATACCCCTTCGCCACTTCTTACATGATAGACACTTTCATTCCTATCAGAATTTAAACGACAGAGAATAGGGTGCTGTCCCCATACCGGGTTACCAGTTAAGGAGATCTCTGGATCTAAATCAATTCGGGCTAAAGAATCGGTAGGAGTATCTGCTAAAATAAAAGTTAATTCGCCAACTTTTTCTTTATTCTCATCTATAAGTCCGATGATAACTTGCCTGTAGGACGGTTCTTCCGAATCAGATTCTAAATAAAGACTAAGATTGTTATCGTTTTCTTGGGCACAAACATTTTTAAGTACGACTTTTCCATCATAGCTGAGTGTAAAGTTAGCGTCACTTACTTCCAATTGCCAGGCTTTAGCCTCAGCATAAGCTTGAACAGGAGAAAACATTAAAAAAACAATTAAAAATACTAATCCGGGTAACAAAAAACTCATTGATAACCCCCCCTAATAGTCGAGTAGACTAGTTCTAAAAAGCATTTCCCAAGAGTAAAAAAAACTCCTGCTTTTAAGAAAGAGATCAGTCAAAAATGTATGTAATTCAGCAGTTTTTGTCTATTTTCCATCTGATCTTCATACTTAGTATATGGTCAACAAAAACTTTTAAAATAAGCTATAGAAAAGGAGGTCCCCAGCAAATATTAGCTTGTTGATCGAGAAGAGAAGGATATGCTTACAAATAGGCATAGCTAAAAGATAATATCTTTCTCGATAAAGCTAAAAAACTTTTCCCTTCCTATTATATATAGAACTCTATGGTAACATAGGGTTAAGGAATCCATCTACTACTATAAAACTAAAATCGATTATTCCAAAGTGAAACTTATATTGTTTACTTACGTAATTAATGGTGGAGGAAAAAGGAAAATTTAATATTCCAGTGAATATAAAAATTGTAAAGTAATAGCAGAAGATACAAAAAAGGTGTGAGACAGATTGGCAGAAAAAACATATAAACCATGGGAAGTTATGAAATGGCTTTTACAACAAGTTAAACCATACTGGTTTTATTTCCTACTGATAGCGCTACTTTCATTTGGTAGTTCTTTATGTTCTTTGGGTATAACAGAAGGATTAAGACGATTGGTTAATGCAGCTCAAATTAAAAGTAGAATAGAAGTATGGGAAGCTTTTTACTTTTCGCTTACAGTAGTTTTGGTTGGGTTATGTGTAAATTTTCTTTCTATGTATCTGCGTGCAGTAGTAAATCATAATTCAATTTACTGGCAACAAAAGAACTTTTTTAAACACCTGATCCAATTGAAGCAAAAACATCTTGAAAAATATCATAGTGGCGATCTATTTACAAGATTAGATAGCTCAGCCTATGTAGCCCAAGATGGTATGAACAATAAAATGATCGATATTCTCCAGAACGCTTTTACTATTATTTTGTTGTCTTTTTATCTAAGTCACTTGAATGTAACCCTCACATTGATTTCGTTAACTTTAACGATAATTCTACCTTTACTGATTTTGCCTATAAGTGGGCGTTTGCGTAAAGCTTATGATAAGGTCTATAGCACCAAAGCTAAGATTAATGCAGATGCTACTGATATCGTGCAAGGAACAGAAACGGTAAGATCTTTTTCTTTGCAAAAACGATTGTTAAATAATATCAGGCATCTTTATGATGAGACCTATCATTTTAGTAAAAAAAGTTACCGGCTGAGTTTCCTTACATTTCACATTCAAAACTTTGTCGTTATTGGTGGCATCCTCGTAATTTTAGGTTATGGTGGTGTACTAGTAATTAGAGGTGTACTTGATGTTGGTTCAGTAGTAGCATTTCTAGTTTCTTTTGAACAATTAATTTTTCCAATATCTAGATTAGCTAATAGTTGGTCAGAACTGCAAGGTACATTATCGCAAGGCCAGAGAGTAAGAGAGGTCATGCTTCTACCCACAGAAGAAGACTTAGCTCTAATAGACAGTGAGAAGAAAAATGAAAATGGCATCATTTTTGATAATATTTCTTTTTCCTATACTTCAGGAAAAGAAGTGCTATCCAAGGTATCTTTTATAGCCAAACCAGATCAAGTTACTGCTTTTGCAGGTCCTAGTGGCTCAGGTAAAAGTACAATTATTAAATTACTCATGAAGATCTATGAACCAGATAGCGGTGTTATCCGGTATAACGGTATGGATATTAATAACACTTCCCTCATAAATTGGCGAGCAAAGATTGCTTATGTAGCTCAGGATTCGCCAATCTTTACAGGTACAGTAGCAGAAAATCTACGTATAAGCAAAGAAAATGCAACCGAAGATGAGATGTGGCAAGCCCTAAAGGCAGCTAATCTTGACGACCTTATTAAGAGCTTACCAGATGGTTTAGAAACTCTGTTAGGGGAGAAAGGAACTGGGTTATCAGGAGGAGAGAAACAACGTTTGACTATTGCTAGAGCTCTTCTTGGCAACCCTGAGATCCTACTATTAGACGAAGCCACTTCTTCTTTGGATAATGAAAATGAACGTTTAGTTAAAGAAGCTTTAGAAAAACTTATGCGAGGTAGAACTACTTTAGTTGTCGCCCATCGTTTTTCAACAATTGAAAAAGCTGCTCAGATTATTTATTTAGAAGAAGGAAAAATATTAGAACAAGGAACTTATTATGAACTAATGGCCTTAGAAGGTCGTTTTAGTCAGATGGCTACAAGCGAAAACCAAGAATTAGTAACACCAGTTGCTAAGGAGGGGGTGTAACTAATGCAAGAAAAAAAGAAGCAACATTATAAGTGGTTACGCCTATTAAGCTGGGCTAAACCCTATGTGGGTTTGTTATTTCTAGGATTTTTATGCATATTTGTGGAAGTATTTTTTAATATTGGTATTGCCGTGGTTCAGGAAAAATTTATTGGTGCCATGGAAATTAGAAATCAACCATATCTTTATTGGTTAGTCAAAGTTACTGGACTATCAGCGTTAGTCCTTATGCTACTTCTTTTGCTTGGCTATTTTACTCGCGTGATTGCCTCATTCTTTATGGATCGAGATTTAGCGTTAGATTTCTTAGGTAAAATTAGTTATATTCCTTTTAGTGAAGCTGAAAAAATGCACTCGGGAGACTTATTAAATCACTTGACCAGAGATGTGACGCAGGTTGGTAATTTGATTAGTTTTCAAAGCATGAATTTAATTAGCAATTTATTATTGGCAGCTGTCGCTTTTATCTATATGGGAGACGTAGATTTAAAGGTTAGCCTTCTTGTCATATTGTCGGGACCCATAATTTTCTTCTTAACCCGTTTTTTTGATAAAAACATTTATCGCATAACTAAAGAAATTAACGAAAAATCTGGTCAAGTCAGAGTAATAGTGCAAGAAACTCTTCAAAATGCTAGTTTAGTTAAAGCTTACAATTTACAAAACAGAGTACTAGCTAAATTTGATGTGGTAAGAGGACAGATTCGTAACGAATTAATTAAATCTTCGATATATCATGGTATGTTATCACTTTCGACCGAATTGCTTACAAGCATGATCATGTTATTTGCTGGTACTGCTATATGTCTATTAGCAGTAGATGGTTATTTATCAGTTGGAGTTTTGATGTCGTTTATTTTACTAATCGGTAGAGTACAATGGCCATTTATCGGATTCTCAAAAACTTGGGGAGCAATGCAAGAGGGTCTAGCAGCTTCTGATAGGGTCTTTGCAATACTAGATAAACCTGATGAAAAGAAGGAAGCAGAAATATCTGTCACGGTGCCACAAGTTAAAAAGGATCAGTTAGTATTATCCATCAACGATCTATCCTTTGGTCATGATGAAGATAAGCTGTTGTTTAAGGGATTAAATTTGAAATTATACCAGGGGGAAACAGTGGCAATAGTAGGTCCTAGTGGTTCTGGTAAAACAACCTTAGCCAGATTATGTTTAGGTTTATATGAACCACTACAAGGATCAATTGAATACCTGGGGCATGATATGAAAGAAGAAGGTGCTGCGTTAAGAAAATACATGGCTTATGTACCTCAGAATACCTATCTGTTTTCAGGGACAGTTAAAGAAAATATTGCCTTAGGTAAGGATGAGGTAAGAGAAGAAGAAATTAAAGAAGCTGCTATAGCTGCTAATGCTGAGGAATTTATCGAGAAACTTCCTGAAGGTTGGGAAACCAATATAGGGGAGCAGGGGAGCCAACTTTCTGGTGGACAAAGACAAAGAATAGCATTAGCAAGAGCTTTTCTGCGAGATGCACCATTAGTAGTTTTAGACGAAGCTACCTCAGCTCTTGATTATGAAAGCGAACATTTGGTTAAGTTAGCCATTGCTCAATTATGTACCGGTAGAACAGCTTTAATCATTGCCCACCGATTATCCACTATCAAAAATGCTGATAGAATTTTGGTGCTAAATGAAGGTAGGATTGTCGAAGAAGGAACACATCAATCTTTACTCAGACAAAATGGTTTATATGCCAAACTCTATTCTGCTCAAGAAGAAGCAGTTTAGAAACTATTATTTAATTGTGCGCTTACCCTAGGTAGAAGAATACTATAAATTTGCTAAAGGTTTTTCTCAGGGAATAAAGGTGAGGGGGAAGGGGTGATTAGATTACTTCATGAGTAAAAGTTTAGTTACTTCTAGACTCCAGGAGTTGTCTAGTTTGGACCCCTTTTACCTAATCGGACAAAGCCCTAAATATCTAGCTTATAACCAAATAAAATTGTTAAACTTCACCCAAATTCTCTCATGAAGAATAAGTCTTGTTATTAAGGCCTTTTAGAAAGTTCTCTTTCCAAAGCCTTGGCGTTAACTGTTCCAACCTAAAAAGGGAGTACCTTAAAGAGATAAAATCTAACAAAATAATAATGAAAATCTAGTTCTAGGCTTACATCTTCATTTTAATAATCATACTTTATTATGAGTACTAAGATGGAGATGATCTTATGAGACCTCGTGGAGATATTAGTCAGGCAGAATTAGATTTAAGTAATAAAATGCGTTTGCTTTGGGAGCAGCATGTGGCCTGGACTAGAATGACTATAATTAGTATGGTTGAAGGTTTGGCTGATGTGGATTTAGTAACTAAGCGTCTTCTTCGTAACCCAGAAGACTTTAAGGATGCTTTAATTCCTTATTATGGTGTGGAGAAAGCTTCGATGTTCGCTAAGCTGTTAACAGAACACTTAGTTATTGCTGCTCAATTAGTCGATGCAGCTCTCCATCACAACAGTGAGGAAGTAGCTATTTTAGAAAAAAAGTGGTACGCGAATGCTGACGAAATTGCCGAATATTTAAATAGTATTAACCCCTATTGGTCAGAAGAAGAGTTCCGAGAGATGCTACATGTGCATTTAATGCTAACAGAATGTGAAGCTATTGCGAGAATAGACCGTGAATTTGCTAAAGACATTGCACTGTATGATAGAATTGAACTCCAAGCTTTGGAGATGTCAGATGCTATGACTAGTGGTATTGTTAGACAATTCCCCAATCGGTTTTAATAAGATTTAGTAGCTTACTTATAGTGAGCTACTTTTTTCTTGGCGAAATCGTCCAAGATTAATACCAAAAGATTAATTAGGGCAATTTGACAATATTAGCAAACAATATTTTTCGGTGTAAAGCTTGGGACTGGGCTTTTACTAATGAGGAAAACTATCGATAATTGCGGAACTCGTAGGAACCTATGAATGGATTGAATTAGCCTAGGGTTAATCAGTATTACGCGCTTTGCCTGCTTATAGATACTGTGATAAAGTAGATTTAGTGAAATATTATTAAATTTGATGCCAAATAATTAATTTCAACTCCAACTAAGCAGATTTACGAAAGGTGGTTGATCTAACTTCGCCAAGATAATATTGCGCGGAGTTATTTTTATATTATTAGTTTCATTTTGGTTGCCAAGTCAATCTAGACAAGTCAACCCAGGAGGGATTCGATGCGATGTAAAAAGAAAATATTTATACTTCAAGCAAAGAAATTAATGCGATTAGCTGGTCCATTAATCATATCCAACCTAGCTTTTACGCTTCTAGGTTCTGCAGATACTTTCTTTATGGGACGTGTAGGGCCTGTCGAATTAGGAGCAGTAGGAGTAGCAAGTACACTTTTTTTAGCAGCTAGTGTTATTTTAAGAGGTACTGTAGGATCAGCAATGATCTTAGTTTCACAAGCTTTTGGAGCTGGAGATAAACAAAAAGTTAAACAACATTTCCAACAGTTTATCGCATTGGCTATTATATTAGCTCCCATAGCTATCTTTTTACCAACTCTTTTTCGTATGTATTTTTCTTTAACAAAGCCAGATGAAACAGTTTTGGTATTAGCCCTTCAATATATGACAATTCGTTCTATTGAAATTCCTTTTAGTTTAATCTCCAAAACGATATCAAGCTTTATGTTAGGTGTTGGTAATACTAAAATTCCGATGGGAGTTAGCTGGATTACAGTCGTGGTTAATCTTATACTCAATTATCTATTGGTTTTTGGTAAATTGGGATTCCCCAGACTAGGTTTAGCTGGTGCTGCTTGGGGAACAGTTGTTGCTCAGGTAATTGAGATGACTATTTATATCTTGATTGTATTAAAGGTCTATAATAAAGAGTATGGCTTAACAAAAGATCTTGAGTTACCAACCGGCAAAGACGTTCGAAAAATGATAACCTTAGGTTTTCCTATGGGGTTAGCTGATTCTATTGATATTTGTGCTTTTGGTATTTTAATGACTTTAATCTCCAGATTAGGAACCATTGAATTAGCTGCTAGTCAAATTGCTAATCAATTAAACGACTTAGCTTTTATGCCGGCATTTGCTATTGGCACAGCTACAGGTTCTTTGGTTGGTCGTTCTTTAGGGGAGAGAAATACAGAAAAAGCCGAGAAATATACTACCCTAGGAATTATTTTAGGGGTTGGCACTATGGGTTTAATTAGTCTTTGTTATTGGCTAATTCCCCAAATATTCATTTTGCCATTTACGCCAGATCCTGATGTCTATAAAATAAGTAAACTACTATTAAGATTAATGGCTTTTTATCAGGTATTCGACGTTATATATATTGTTTTTAGAGGTGCACTTAATGGTGCTGGCCAGACACGTTTTACTGGTATTGCTACAGCTTTATGTGTGCTAGGTATCTTTGTACCGATTAGTTATCTGGGTGTTTATAGATTTGGTTTTGGTTTGTGGGGAGCTTGGAGTGGTCCTGTTGTTTATGTCCTCACTTTAGTTGTCTTACTAGCATCTAGATATAAAATGGGCGAATGGAAAGAACCTTGGGAGAAAGAGTCTGTACTAGTTAAATCAAAAAAACAGCTTAGTTATGAAGCAAGTTAAAGTATAAGAAAACAAGACTAGATTCTATATAAGAGTCGGTCTTGTTTTTTTGGCATAATTTAGGACGGGTTGCTATTAAAAAACTGCAAAGAAATTGCTATAAAATAAGCTAGTATTTATTTATGGTAGCATGGAATACTTTGGGTAAAAGCTATTACTTTTCTTGGCGCCAAGTCTAAATAACGAAAAATGCTTGAGCTTAAGATATTTCTTAACAATAAAGAGGCGATTTAATTGATGAGAAAACTAATTCTATTAGTCTTCTTTGTTCTTCTTTGTTGGACTTCACATGCTCAGAAAAACGCCATATTTTTTGCACCCCATGCAGATGATGAAAGTTTAGCAATGGGTGATGCAATAGCTAGTGCTATAGCAGAAGGGTATAACACGATTGTTGTAGTGTTAACTAATGGCAAAGATGTTGGTTCTGTACAACAATACACTTTATCCAAAGAAGATATAATTAAAGCTAGAAAAAGAGAATTGATTATAGCAGCTGAGATCTTAGGGGTAGAAGAAGAAAATATCATCTTTGAAAATTATGATGATGACAAATTGACTGTTTCGCAATGTCTAAAAACGATTGATAAAGTAAATCATCTATATCCCAATGCTAAAATGAGCACAGTTTCGGTGTATGATACACATCCAGATCACCAAGCAATAGCTAGAGCATTGTACCAAAGTTATCTCAATCTAGACAAAAAAATATCCATTGCCTTTTATCGTGTCTATTTACATGCTGATCTAAAAACAATAGATAAGTTACCTCGTAGTGTAGAAGCAATTCCTTTAAAATACCCAGAAATAAGGAGAAAAGCAATAACTTCATACAAAGACTATGATCCTATAAAAGGCGTTTATGGTATTGGTTATGATGCTGAACCAGAATTATTTAAAGCTGCTTTAGAATCAAATTACGAATACCGAGATCAGCTTAGCTCTAAAACAATACTTTTATTGAAAAATGAACGCTCAACATTAATAATTATACCAGCACTAATAGCAGGTGGCTTATTACTATTATCCTATCTATTTAGATTGGTAATAAAACAGAGAAGATAATACTAAGTGATAAATGAGCTCTATAGTTGTTTAAAAAATGATTTTATACTCTAGTAAAAAGGGGACGAGAACTTAAAAAAACTGTTATTTGAACATAACTGGTAATTTTAACTTTGTTGAATATGGGGAATGTTATCTTCTTTTTCAAGTACAACTTCTGTAGTACTAGAGAGACTCAAAAATACAAGGTTACTCACATAATAAGTGTTTCATTAGAAAAGGATACTTTTTGTATCTGGTGAAATTTAACTTGAGTACATAAAGAGATTACAAAAAATATTTTCAGAGAATATTTGCACCTGTTTTCCTTTGATTTTTATCGAGTTGTTATCTAGGTTGGTTTCCCTATCGAATGTCTTAACTATAAATACTACTATGAAGACTTCCTTCGCTTTTTAATAGTTTCGTCATTTCATAAGAGTAGAGAAAGGGTGTTTTCGGATGCAGCCTAGTTTAGTCATAAGTAGAGGGAGCTTAAAAAAGGGCAGTTAACTGGATTAACAGCATTAATAACTGGTGCTGGTGGTGGCATTGGTTTTGAAGCAGCTCGCTCTTTAGCTTGGTTAGGTGCTAAAGTAATTATTGCTGAGCTCGATAAAAAGAAGGGGAAAAAAGCAGAGAAAATAATAAATGAGGATTTTGGCAAGAATACAGCTTTATTTATCCCTACAGATATTAGTTCAAAGAAAAGTGTCAACCATTTAGTTAAAGTTATAAGGGGAAAATATAGTTCTTTAGATGTGCTAATAAACAATGCCACTATAACTCCCATAGGTCCGGTTCACCAGGTAGGTTCTAAAGCTTGGGATCGTAGTTATGCTGTTAATATCCGTGGGCCAGTTCTTTTAATAGAACAATTATTGCCTGGTATGCTCAAAAGAAAAAAAGGAGTAATTGTTTTTCTACCTTCGTCTGGTGCAGCACCTTATATGGGAGCTTACGAAATATTTAAAACTGCTCAAGTCGAATTAAGTAATACTTTAGTGGCAGAACTCGAAAGTACTGGGGTAATAACTTATTCAGTTGGACCTGGAATAGTTAAAACAGAAACAGCTCAAAAAGCAATTGAAGTGTTAGCTCCTTTATACGGCAAAAGCACTAGCGAGTTTTATCTGATGAATGAAAATTATTTATTAAGTTCTGAAGAAGCTGGAGCAGGTATAGCAGCTTCAGTAGCTTTAGCCAATATCTACAACGGTCAAGAAATAGGCTCGATTCAAGCATTGAGCGATGCAGGTATTAATATTAATAATCATAATGAGATCAGAGTAGTTTTTAACGAAAACCAAAAGGTGAAAATGCTTTCACTCTTAGAGGAAATAGTAAAAACATTTACTGAGCAAGCTGATGGTTGGAGTTCGCGGATAGTTTTTGAACGGCAATGGCTTTTACGAGATTTTAAAAAATGCACTGGCTTAACACCGACAGAGTTAAGAGAAGAATTATTAGCCTTAGTGAAAACAACCAAAGATAACTATGTAAAAGAAGAATCATGGGAAAACACCCCGGTGGCAAAACTAGTTGGTTATTATAAACGCCAATTAAAGTTATTAGAAGGTTATGAAAAGGATCCAAGTAAGCTTAAACTCCACAAGGAAATAATTAATCAGTGGCTCGATACAATTATTATGTATAAAGAACTATATGATCAAGTAGGCTTAAATATAAATGGTATTAGAAATAGAGGCGATAGAGACAGATGAGAAAGCTAGGAAAAGGGTTATTATTGGTTTTATTAGGTTTGGTAATTGCCTGCGGAGTAGCTTATTTCGTATTAAAAAACATAAAAGTCCCTATGGTTAATATTATTGATGTTGATTTAGAGCAAGTGCAAGATGGCTCCTATAGAGGTGAATATTCTGCAGGACCAGTATTAGTAACGACTAGAATTGTAGTAAATGACAATATAATAAAAGAAATCGTCATAGAAAAACATCAATGCGGATTAGGAAAGAAAGCAGAGAAAATTATTGACGATGTAATAAAGCAACAGACGTTAGCTGTCGATATTATTAGTGGTGCTACCCTTAGTAGTCAGGTAATATTAAAAGCGATAGAATCAGGACTTAATCAAGGGTTTAAAAATAATTAACATAGTTAAGGAGAATAGAAAAATGAAAACATTAATTGCCTATGCAACTAAACATGGTTGCACTGAAAACTGTGCGAAAGAACTAGCCTCTTTATTAAAAGGTGAGGTCAATTTATGTAATTTAAAAGATGATATTAATGCAAGTATTGATTTATCTAAATATGATGCTGTAATAATTGGGGGCTCAATTTATGCTGGACAAATTCAAAATGAAGTCCGTAAGTTCAGTCAAGAAAAAATGGAACAGTTAGCGAATAAAAAACTTGGTTTATTTATCTGTTGCATGTTCGAAGGAGATCAAGCTACTATCCAATTAAATAGTTCATTTCCTAACCAATTAGTGGATCGAGCTATTGCTAAACAATGCTTTGGGGGAGAGCTTAATATACAGAAAATGAATTTTTTTGAGAAGTTAATTGTCAAAATGGTTAGCAAGGTTGAAAAGAACAGTAATAAAACCGATATTAAAGATGGTACATCTGATATTTTGCATAGAAATATATACATAATGGCAGATATGATGAATAACGCTAGGTAATTAATGAACAATACTTTTTTTAGATAAATAGCAGAGGAAAAACGAATGTTATATAACTATGAAGGTACATGAATAAATAAAAGGGGGATTTGTGTAAAATGAGGGGGAACAAATTAGGCTGGGTGCTAATATCTCTACTATTTTTAACCTTATCAAGTGTAGCAGCACCAAAACTAGTATTTGAAGACAACTTCGATAAGGATAATGGTAAGTGGGTTTCTTACGAAGGTGATTGGGTTATCGAAAATGGATATTTGGTAAACAAAGATGTTAGTCACACTGTTAGTAACGTTGCCTGTGAAGTAATGCAAAAGGGAAATAAAGTAATCTATGAATATAAGGTTTATATGGAAGAGACAGTTGTTGAATATGGACCTTTATGTGGTTTGCATTTTTATGTTGATAATCCAGTTGAACGCGGTGACTCCTATTTTGTTTACCAAGCTAAACCATTCCTTATTAAAGTAGCTAAGACCGGGACAACTGAAGCTATTATTAATCCTTTAGGTGATATTGTTACTGGTAGTGCTGAGTTAGGTAAGGAATATATTTTAAAGATTGTCTTAGATAATAAAAAGGCTGAAATTATTGTCTATGTAAATGGAGAAGAAGTTGGAACTTATGATGTATACGACGACCAATTAGATCCAACAGACTATATTTCGTTTAGGACAAACAGAACAAAAGTTAAAATCGATTATGTAAAAGTTTGGGTTGAATAAAAGTTATCGATATGAGCACATGTAGCATTAGACATGATGCTCATATTATTTTTGCCCTCTAAGGGTATTTCCCTTATAATAAGCATTTGTATTATGGGCTTAAGCGGACATTGTCTCGGAAAATGCTTTAGGAGTTAAGTAAATATCCCCCCAGAGAATAGGAACTGTTAAATTATTATTAAGTCCTAAGCTAAGAGAAGGCAGGAAAAAGCAGTTAATATAAGGAAGTTTGTATTGATAGGAATATTATTTCATACCATGATAACGTTTTCATTAGGAGGGGTAAGGTTGACATTTTATAAGAAATCGTTTATTTACTTTTCAATGTTGCTATTACTTGTTTTATCAACGGTTGCGTTTGCAGACTTTGAAGAAGATGATTACTTCTTTAATTTAGATTCTGTTAAAGTAGTTGATATATCGGGTTCTATTGCTAATCTTATTTGGGATGGATTTGCTGATGAAGCTATTGTAACGGTTGTCCCCGAAGATGGCTCTGATGAATCTAGGGAAGTTCCCATTGAATTTATTAACCTTGTAGCCCAAAGACTAGAAATAAAAAATCTTAAACCTGAAACTAAATATATAGTTACCTTTAGTATTGGCGAGCAATCGGTTAATAAGGAATTTAAAACTAAATCGATGAAAATAACCCGTGGGCCCTACCTAGGTATGGTCACAACAAACTCAGTAATTGTTTCCTGGGGTGCTCCTGATCCTATTGATGGAGTGACAATTTCTGTATGGCCTAAAGAAAAACCAGAGTTAAAAACAAGTTATATTTTTGAACCCCAAAGGATAAGTCTTGGTGATTATGATTACAAGGTCACTTTAGAAAATCTAGAACCCTATAAAAGATATTGTTACCAGGTTAATCTACCCCATGGAACGACTAAAGTATACGAATTTATTACAGCACCTAAAGATAAAAAACAAAACTTTGTGTTTAATGTCTACGGAGATACTCAATGGAAGAATACCCACCTTCAAGTTGCTCGAGCAATGGCAGAACAAGATGATGTTTCGTTTTTATTGCATGCTGGTGATGTAGTTGATCAACCAAATCCAGATAGATGGCAGGATTTCTTTTCAGCAGGACTAGAGATGATTGCCCAAACGCCACTATATCCTATTAATGGCAACCATGATTTGCATAACCCAGAGTTTAGAAAGTATTTCGCTTTACCGGGTGATGACTACTGGTATTCATTTGATTATGGTTCTATTCATGTTATTGCTCTTGATGTAATGAGTGCCTTGAAAAAAGATTCACCTCAATATCAGTGGTTAATTAAAGATTTGGAAGAATCTAAAGAGATGCCTTGGACGGTAGTATTTATGCACTATCCAATTTACTCTGGTTATGCACCATTATCTAATGAACCTCGCAATGAGCTACAAAGAGATTTAGTGCCTGTCTTTGAAAAGTATGGGGTCAATATAGTCTTTAGTGGTCATGAACATCAATATGATCATTATAGCTATAACGAAGTCCACTATATAATTACTGGTGGTGGGGGCTCGGCTGCACTTTATCCTTGCCCTAATGAGTGGAATGCTCCTTATCATTATATGAGAGTTGAAGTGTCACCAGAAAAATTAGTTGTTAAAGGTATAAAGACAAATGGAGAAATTGTCGAAGAGTTTATCATTACTAAATAAGTAGAACGCAAAAAATAGGAAAATACTATTAATAAGACTCTGTTAAGGCTTCGATAAGAAACCACAAATATACCGTTTATAAAGAATCGCCATTTATATATGGCGATTCTTTTCCCTCTGTAGGTAAGAAACTTGTGATAAGCCGGTATAGTGATGATTTGTTTAGTAATCTGCACAAGGATTATTTCTGTGCGAAACTAAAGTATATTAGTATTGGTGAGAAAGACTTATCATAACCGAACTAAGGCAATCAATAGTATTTGTACTGAACTAGACTCCTTTCACAAAAGTTGCAGGAAATTAGTGTTAGGCTATTGAACGAAACTATATTATCTAAGGGGAGGCATAGTAATGCATCAAAGGTGTATTATTGTTAATAACACTACAAAAGGATTGGTGTTTGGTTTATATACTGAACGTAGTAGTTACATTTTTGGAGTTAATCAAAAGGGAGCATTGCAGAGTTTACATTGGGGTGCAGTAATAAGGATTGAGGACTGTATCGATAAACTTACTAACATGCAATTAGCTACTTTTGATGCAGAATTAGAAAGAGAGCGAGAAGAATTTAGTCCTTGGGGAGGACTAAGTTATGTGGAACCTACTTTGAAGTTAGAGTACCCGGACGGAAATAGGGATTTATGTCTACAGTATGTAAGTCATGAAATAGATACAGGTGACAAAACAAGCTTATTGTCAATTATACTAAAAGATCCTAAATACCCCTGTGAAGTAGTCTTATATTATAAAGTTATTAAAGACTATGATTTAATTGAACGCTGGGTTGAAATTAAAAATAAAGGCAAAGAAGCTATAACACTTGAATCGGTGTTATCAGCAGCATGGAATATTCCCTTGTTAAAGCAATATCGTTTCACTCATACTGCTGGTAGGTGGGGAATGGAAAGTCAATTAAAAAGGACAATACTTACAGAGGGAAAGAAAATAATTGAAAGCCGGAGAGGTATAACTAGTCATCAAACAAGCCCTTGGTTTGCTTTAGATAATGGAGAAGCTAGCGAAACTTACGGAGAAGTTTGGTTTGGTGCGTTAGCATGGAGCGGTAATTGGAAGATAACTGTCGAAAACTCTATCCATGGTTTTGTAAGAGCCAGTGGTGGAATAAACGACTTTGATTTTCGCTGGATTCTGGGTGCTGGAGAATCATTTAGATCGCCTATGTTTGTAGGAGGTTATAGTGCAGAAGGTTTTGGCCTAATGAGTCGCCACCTACATCACTACCAATATAATTTCATCATACCTAGTCAAAATAAGCTGACAAAGGTTTTATACAATTCTTGGGAAGCTACTACTTTTAATGTTAATATATCTCAACAAGTAGAGCTAGCCCGCAAAGCTAGTGCAATAGGTGTCGAACTTTTTGTCATAGATGATGGTTGGTTTGGCCAACGTAACGATGATCGTGCCGGTTTAGGTGATTGGTATGTTAATCCCCAAAAGTTCCCGGATGGCCTCTCACCACTTATAGAACAAGTGAATGCTTTAGGGATGGATTTTGGCATCTGGGTTGAACCAGAAATGGTAAACCCTGATAGTGATCTCTACAGAGTTCATCCAGATTGGGTATTGCACTTTCCTAATCGAGAACGCTCCGAGGCTAGAAATCAGTTAGTACTTAATATTGGAAAACCTGAAGTTCAAGAGTTTATTCTTAGTTTCATGACTGACCTTTTGAGTAAGCATAATATTAAGTTTGTTAAATGGGATATGAATCGCCCACTAAGTGAACCAGGTTGGCTTACTTTACCTCATGAAAAGCAACGAGAGGTATGGGTACGTTATGTCCAGAGTTTATATTTCATTTGGCAAACCTTAAGAAAGCGTTTCCCTACAGTAATGTTTGAGTCCTGTTCAGGTGGTGGTGGCAGGATCGATTTGGGGATAATGAATTATGCTGATGAGTTCTGGACTAGTGACAACACCGATCCACTAGATAGATTGAAGATCCAGGAAGGGTATTCATATGCCTATAACCCTAAAGCAATGATGTGTTGGGTAACTGATGCACCTAATTATATGAATGGTCGGAAAGCGTCTTTAAGTTTCCGTTTCCATAGTGCGATGATGGGTTCATTAGGAATTGGCGGTAATCTTGGTTTTTGGTCAGAAGAAGATTTAAAAGAAGCTAAAGAACACATTACTGTCTATAAAGAAATCCGCTCTCTAATACAAAATGGTTTCCAATATCGGTTAAGCTCACCAAGTACCGATGAATGTACAGCTATGGAGTATGTTAATTCTACCCAAACAGAAGCAGTTGTTTTTGCATTTAGGCAAGGACAACAATTTGGCAATCCTGCGCCAAGTATAAAATTGCAAGGTTTAGATAAAAACAGGCTATACCATGTTGACTATCTAAATGCCACTTTATCAGGTGCTGCTTTAATGTATGTAGGGATAAGACCAGCTTTGTATGGCGATCTATCATCACAGCTAATTCGAATAAAATCCATTGAGTAATTATTTATTGAAAAGCTTTAGGATGTGAATTCCTAAGGCTTTCTTTGATATCGTTTCATAAAGTATGGAATAATTCCATTTGAACATGCTTCAAGCAGGCATTATGTGCATAATAGTGCGTTGATGCTATTTATAAATCCTTTAAAAAGTTATTAAACGCGTATGTTCTAACGTAAATATATCGATTTAAGTATAGAGAAGCTAAATGAAGTGGAAAAATAGAAATGATAAAGTTGTAAGAAGGTGTTCAACAGGAGTTATTATAATCAATATAGGAGGAAGTGGTTGTACGCTAGTTACAGTAAGAAATCCAATGCTTAACTTGGTTAATTATATGAGTAACGAATAAAGTAAATATTTGTTTAGCGATTCAAAAGGAGGTTCAATGGATTGATTATAAACGCGAACATAAATGGTATTGATATACAGTTAAAGACTGACAAAAAATTGTTTTCCCCCCAAAATATTGACAAAGGAACTCTCGCAATGCTGTCATTAATAAATTTGGAGGAAGATGACAAAGTACTTGATTTAGGGTGCGGGTATGGCATAGTTGGAATTTATGCTGCCAAAGTGATTGGAGCTAAAAATGTAGTGATGACAGATATTAACAAGATAGCAGTAGAGATGGCAAAGGAGAATGCAGTATTAAATGGAGTGGGTCAGATTAATGTTGTGGAAGGAGATGCGTATGAATCCATAGAAGATACTGATTTCTCAATTATACTTGTTAATCCTCCTTATCATGCGAATTTCTCAGTACCAAAGAAATTTATAGAAAAAGGTTTTAATAGACTTCGCCTTGGAGGAAAAATGTACATGGTTACCAAGCGCAAAGAATGGTATAAAAACAAGCTAATTTCAATTTTTGGCGGAGTTAAGATTTATGTTATCGATAGTTACTATGTATTCGAAGCTGAAAAAAGGCAAAGTTCTTATAGTAAGAAAGGAATCCAGAGGACTCAACTTAATTAAACGTTATTTGTTTTTTCAGTACAACCCTAGTTGTACATGACAAACTGTTGCTCCTTAGATATGTTTTCCAGCGAAAGAGTGAAAGTTATCTAATCAAAATACAAATAGTACTTCTCTAAACATAGAAACTTCGAAGCTAGGAGCAAGTTACCCTCATTAGTTATCTTTCCTATATAGGTTAAGATTCAATAGTGCTATTTATAAAGTGGAAAACTATTTACAAAATGTAAAGCATCCTTCTAGCAGGCTAAATGTGCATATATGATTTATAAGCGATATAAATACCAATTGTGATTAATAACAAGATGCTAGATATTTGAAAGCCTTAAAAAGCCATTAAATGCGTATATTCTGATGAAAATATATCTGGTTTTTGTTAAAAAGTTAAGTGTCATAAAAATAATTATTAATGTAATGAGCTATGATGTAAGCGTGTTAAATGATAATATTTGAAATAGAGGTTCTAAAGAAGTTATTGTAATCAAGTATTATGGGGGTGGTTTTATGTCGATTTCAAAACGAGGTTTAGTTGCTCTTATATTTATTATCGCTACTAGCATTTCTTTAGCACAAGGAATAGGTGTCGCAATTATTTTTAATGAAAAAACTGCAAAAGCAAAAGGTCAAGAATATGTTGATATGATCCAACGTGCTGAGAAATTATTCGCTGACAATTTTATACCAACACTAATAATTGAGGCCGATGAAGTAGAAGATGATATATTAGATTATTACAATGTAGCTGTTTTACTTTCTGATTCCAATATAGATACCAGTACAGTAGATAAACTTAAAGAGTTTCTTGGAAATGGCGGAAAAATTGTTGCTACTTACGATACTGCTTTAGACTCGTTAGTAGGAGTTAAAAAAGAAAAGGCTGAGAATACCATAACTCCATTAAGTATTACTGTAAATGATAGTAATCAACTTCTTTCTAATAAAGCATTGTTAGTAAAGCCTACATTAGATGCTCAGACAGTATTTTGGCAAGGGACAGATTATATTGCAGTTATTCGAACAGATAAAACTTTGTATATAGCTGAAGAGGTTTTTAATAAGATAGAAAGCTCTTTATGGGAAGAATATTTTTTAGACAATGTTTGTAATATGCTTGATATTGGGCAGCCTATGTTTGCTTTAGATCTACCAGATATAAAAACAATGTATGAGGTAGTTAATACAAGGTTTACAGCAGTTCAAAGAATATATCGTGGATACGAAAAAGATGATAAATTAAACGATGAAATAAGTAGATTGTACAACGAAGCGGTGTTCAGTCGAAACGCTACTCGTTATTATATTAAAAAAGAGGCCTGTGCTCAAGCAACATATTTTCTCAGTAAAGCTAAAAAAGCAACGGAGTCACTTTTCCCATTAATACACCCTTTGCATATAACCGTAGAGGAACTAACAAAAAGAGGAGAGCACTGGTTTAAACGAGTTAACCTTTTTAGCACAGAAAGAGTTCCCCAAAATGCTGTTTTGTTTATAGGTGATTCTATTACAGAAGGTTTTTATTTACAAGGATATATGCCTAATGTACCTACTATCAACCGTGGCATAAGTGCAGACTTTGCAAGTGGTGTTGTTGATAGATTGGAATTACTTAATATAGATAGTAAACCTCGAGCAGCACTATTAATGATTGGTACAAATAATATAACTTGTACTCATGAGCTTGACAAATACATTGAGGATGTTGCGACAGTAATGAAATACCTTCAAATTAATGCTCCGCAAGCAAGATTATATATACAAACTATCTTACCTCTAGGTAAAGAATGGTCAGTTGCTCCTAAAGTACGTGAATATAACGAAAAACTGGCGAAGTTAGCTTCAGAATTAGGTGTTGGTTTTCTAGACATATATTCGTTGTTACAAGAAAACGATTATTTACCGGCATCATTATCCGGAGATGGTGTTCACTTGAATGGTACAGGTTATCAAATATGGACCAATTTCCTATTAAAAACATTTAAGCAAGATGGTTTGATATAAACATTCTAGATATAACAAATGCCAGCTAGTTATTGAAGCTGGCATTTGTTTGTTATAAAGTAGCTTCTCGGTTGTATCATAACGTTTTCCAGTGATGTTGTAACGATTGATTACAATCTTTATGAGATATATAGGAAACTTCCATGCGAATTATATATCAAAAACAAACACTTAATAGGTTACAGTAGCTGCTAGTATGATATAAACCGGACTAAATATGAAGGACTTTATTCGAAATAGTTGAAATAAGTAATAGAGTTACGGGTTGTATTAGGAGCAGAATTTAACACCGATCTCTTTTTAGGTGGAGCTGGAAAAACTTCGTTTTAAAAAGATCAAATGAATAGAAGCCAAGGTCTATAATCTCAAGACTTTAGATAGCTATAGTAGGAGTCTAATTATATGAACAGCAACGATTATGAATGAAGTTATGGACCCTACTTGTCTAGACAGCCTTAAGTATTAATAATATCAATACTTTAAGATGTTATGTTTCTAAAAAATAAGACTTTAGATGTCTTTAATAGCAATACCAAACGGTGTTAAATCGATAATGGTTGAAAAAATCCTTTATATCAAAGCTGTTTAGTACACAGTTATCTTGTCTGCTGAATACAGTAACAATCGGGGGGGCACCGCAGTGAACTTAGAATCTATTGACTTTTTAAAAAAAGTTATTGAATGTTATGATTTGCCTGGAGAAATTACTTCTGCGACTCAATGCGTGAATGGTCATATAAACGGAACATATCATGTTACGTTGTTAAAATCAGATGGTAAAAAAGATGATCTTATTGTCCAAAGAATAAATCATTATGTTTTTGAAGATCCAGAAAAAGTTATGCATAACATAAGAGAAATTGGCCGTCATGTACGAAGCCGTAAAAGTGATACTGACTGCGATATTATTTCTTTTATGGATAACAAAGAAGGTAAGAATTTTACAGAGTTGGATGGCGAGTATTGGCGTATTTGTTCTTTTGTAAAGGACTCGGTGACTTTTGATTTCGTAGAAAACAGTGAGATATTATATAGTGCTGGATATGCTTTTGGTAGATTTCAAGAATTACTTTCTGATCTACCTATGGAGAGTCTTCACGTGACAATCGAGGATTTTCATAACACAAGAAAACGTTTAAACGACTTCTTTAAAATGGTTGATTTAGATCCATTAGGTAGAGCTAAAGATGTCAAAAAAGATATTGAGTTCTTCGAGAATCATGTTAAGCTTGCCACAAAGCTTTCTGATATGCTTGACGCTGAGGAACTTCCTCGTCGAGTAACTCATAATGATACTAAGTATAACAATATTCTGATGCATAAAGAGACATTTAAGCCATTGTGTGTTATTGATCTCGATACGGTTATGCCTGGACTAGCCATGCACGACTTTGGCGATGCTATCAGATTTGCAGCTAATACAGCTGTTGAAGATGAGACTGATCTGAGTAAAGTTGGCCTAGATTTAGAAAATTATAGAGAGTTTACCAGAGGTTTTATGAGCGCTTGTCGAAGTTTAACAAAGAACGAAATCGATACCATGGCTTTAGGAGCTATCACTATTACCATAGAACTTGCTTCTAGGTTTTTAGCAGATCATATCAATGGAGATAAATATTTTAGAATACATCGAGAGAATCATAATTTAGAGAGAGCCCGTTGCCAGATTAGGTTAGCTCAAGACATGATTGATAAATACGATAAGATGTGTCAAATAGTAAATGAAAGCGTAACTGAAAATAAATAAGCCATTACTTTAGATTTACATGATTGATAACTACTAGAAATATTTGGTTTTAGCTAAGTAAAACGATTAACATTACTCCTGTCAGAAAATGACAGGAGTTTTATTATGATATAATACAAAAAACGAATATTTAATGCGTCTAGCTGGGCTTATGCGTATACTGACATTATTAACGTAGCACAGAAGCATATGTAAGCAACATTACCTGAAGCTGTTTTTGAAGCCCTTAAAACGCCTCTAAAACGGCCTGATAATTTGCCTAAGATACCTTTTAAGATAAAACCATGAAGTTTTATGAGATGCTATATGTGTATATGGTTGATGCATAGTAGTTTTATCTTATAAACAATAGAAGTGCCATAAAACCTGCCACACATAAAATATTATATAACTTTAAAAGAGATACATTAGTCATCTATAAAACATTGAAAATTAATGATGACACAGAGTCAACAGAAGTAATTTGGACGGATTTAAGCAACCAGCATGTAAAAACAATAAGATAACTATCGGTGATAAACTAAGATCCACAGTTATTTCGCTAAAAAAGGCCCTTTTTAATACTTTAGTTAACATAACATACATTATGCGAAAAAATCTTGAAAAGAGGTATATTTCCCCTCGCTTTTAGTTGTGCTTTGACATTTTATAAAAAATCGTTCCTTACCAAAATAGCACATACTATTCTGAATAGGGACAAGTTAATGAATCAGATCAAAGACGGTAACGCTATTATAACGAAGGGGTGGGAAATACTTGTCTCAATTTGCTCCCTTATTCTTCTGCATCTTTTCTAGATTGGCATTTTCTTAGTATATCAGTAACAACAACTTATACAACTAAATCATATCAATTATTTTGCATTTTATACTTAACCAATAACGAAATTTCTTTTTTATGTTTTAAATGGGATTCAAGCTTGTCAAATATATTAATAAAAGAGAAACCAAAAAAATTATAGATAGTCATAAAAACAGTGTAAATAATAAGAAATATTTTAAATATGCTAGAGCGGCAATC
The DNA here is from genome assembly GCA_002399235.1 of Firmicutes bacterium UBA4881. GTDB lineage: Bacteria > Bacillota > DTU065 > DTU065 > DTU065 > UBA4881. Next base: position 53,455 of record DHDH01000035.1, read on the forward strand.
TATAACACCAATGATTTCGAACGTCATCAATATAACTATTACAATTCCCTTAATATTATTAACACATAAGGTAGCATAATTATCTACATCATTTTTAATAACTTCTTTGGTTGCAGCTATTAAATTGTCTCTTTCTGTTAACTCTCTTTTTGTTTTTGATAATTTTTTTTGATCTTCTTCACGAATATTATTCTTTATACAACAGATCATTTCGTTTATTGTTCCATTTGTAAATACAATATCGTCACCTAAAGAGATTTCCATTAATACTTGCGGCGCCAACTCTGATGCAAGCAAGTAATAATCTTCAGGTTTAAGATTTCCATTTAGTTTTAAATGATCAATTTCATCCATATACTTATTCCAAAGATCATCGCTAGGTTTCATTGCGGCATAGCTATAAGCTATGATTCTATGTTTAGGTAAGTCTGGCATATAGTGTGGATTTTTTAACCATAATAAAGTAGCTAATAACTCATCTGTGAAAACAAGTGAAGTTTTGACACGATGATGTTCGTTAGAAGTAAAGCTATTAACACAATTGTATAAAGGCTTGTTTGTAGTAACGAAAAAAGCTTTACATTCCTCTAAATTGTTAGATGAATTGCCTTTTCACAAATTGTTAATAGCTGAAATCGATTTTATGTCTCGATCCAACGCTTGAGGATTATTATATTTGATGGTTTGTCAAGTTACGTGCGACACCTCTTCCACAAAGA
>DHDH01000005.1 GCA_002399235.1 Firmicutes bacterium UBA4881
TGGTTCTTGCCAGAGACATCCAGTAGTTGCTCTACTGTGGAACTGTCGCAATCAGGACAATGGTACATTTTCTTTCTGAGTTTCAAAACAACATTTTTCGAATTAATCTTTGCCAATGTGGTATAGGTCGTTTTGTACTGCTTGAGATTGGTAATAACCTGCCCACAACGCTTGCAATGACATTCTGCCCCAGCGGACCTTCCTGTAAACCCAATGTAAGATTCGTCTTCGTATGTTTCTGTTATTGCAACATTCCCCAGATTTAGAGATAACTTACAATCTGTTGTTGGATGATTGATTAATTTCGTTTCAAAGTACTGCTTAACTGTGTTATAATTTTTCATGGAGTTCTATCCTTGTTGATTATTTTAGTTTGCTTTGAACACTAACTATTGTAAATCAATTTCGGATGTGACTCCACTTTTATTTTCCTAGGACCCACCTAAATATTATAGAACCTTAAATATCATGCATTACACCTGTAAAACGATAGCCTCGCTTTTACATAATCTTCGCTGTCATTTTTTAATGAGCTTAATACTGCCAGTGATCATAAAAAATCATTACTTATTAAAACTGCTCTGCTAAAGAGACCTGTCCAGTTGATAGGCAAGGGTTCTAAATCAACTGAAGGAATAACCTCTTTCTCCAGGTAAATAGACCTAAGACACCTCTATAGTACTAGGTTATTCCTTTATACAAGGAGTTTAAAATATGAAAAAGTATTTTAGCTTTCTAAGGATCCGCTTCTTTTATGGTCTTCAATACCGAGCTGCAGCTTATGCTGGTATAGTTACTCAATTCGCTTGGGGTTTTATGACCATCTTAATGTTTAAAGCCTTTTATAAGAGTAATCCTGCGGCTTTTCCTATGAGTTTCGCTCAACTTTCTTCTTATGTCTGGTTACAACAAGCTTTTCTGGCTTTAATTATGTTCTGGTTTTTCGACTCAGACATTTTTTTGACCATTTCTAATGGTAATATTGCCTATGAACTTTGCAGACCTATAGATTTATATGATATGTGGTTTACTAAAAACCTAGCCAATAGATTGGCTAAAGTAATACTGCGCTGTCCTCTGGTTCTGTTGATAGCTTTTCTTTTGCCTCCACCTTATAGTTTAATTTTACCTCAAGATTTGTTCAGCCTCTTACTCTTTGCCCTTTCCTTGGTTTTAGGCTCGCTTGTAATGATCGCTTTAAACATGCTGGTCTATATTACGACCTTTTATACCCTCTCTCCCTTTGGCCTAAGAGTTGTAGCTGCTTCTATAATGGAGTTTTTATCTGGTGCAATAATCCCCCTCCCCTTCTTACCAGCTAAAATGCGTCTAATTTTACAATTCCTACCTTTTGCTTCACTGCAAGATATTCCCTTTAGTATCTATAACGGCCATATAGCTAATTCACAAATTATTTTTAACATCTCAATCCAACTATTTTGGCTAATTAGTTTAGTTTTTGTTGGTAAGCTTTTTATGAAAAGAGCTTTGAAAAAAATCGTGGTACAAGGGGGATGAAAAACATGAAACTTTATTTAAAATACCTTTCTATTCATATAAGAAGCCAAATGCAATATAAAACTTCCTTCTATCTCACCATGTTAGGTCAGTTTCTGACCTCATTCTCTATGTTTCTAAGTATCTATTTTATGTTTTCACGCTTTCAAAGTGTAGAAATTTTCACTTACAGTCAAGTATTGCTCTGCTTTGCTATTGTACTTATGGCTTTTTCTATTGCTGAATGCTTTGGCAGAGGTTTTGACTCCTTTCCTTCAATGATCAGTAACGGCGAATTTGACCGTGTAATGGTCCGTCCCCAAAATGAAATGTTTCAAGTGCTCGCTGCCAAAATCGAGTTGTCACGTATAGGCCGGTTATTGCAAGCGCTTATTATCTTTTCTTATGCAATTCCCACTAGTGGTATTAACTGGACCACCGCTCAAATAATTACTTTGATTCTAATGATCTTAGGTGGTATAACAGTTTTCTTTGGTCTTTTTATCATTTATGCTTCTCTTTGTTTCTTTACTATTGAGGGTTTAGAGTTTATGAATATCTTTACTGATGGAGGGAGGGAGTTTGGTAGATACCCTTTTTCCATCTATGGTCAAAGAGTTTTACGCTTCTTTACCTTCATTATTCCTCTAGCTCTATTTCAATACTATCCTTTTCTTTATCTAATTGGCCAGGTAACTAACCCCTTCTACATGTTAACTCCTCTTCTCTGCCTCTTCTTCTTAATTCCTTCTAGCTTCTTATGGCGTTTAGGAGTTAGTCGCTATAAATCAACTGGTTCCTGACCTAGCTATTAATTTAATCTCCATCAAAACACCTTTAAAATCCAACTTAGAGTTAAAATATCCAGTTCAATCAGCTTACTTTTGCTAACCAGTTTATAATTATTGCTTTAAATGCCTCAGGTTCCTTTTCATAAGGAAAGTGATTACTGTTTAGTAGTATTGCTAATTGGCTATTTTGCAACAAATTTCCTAATTGGATTGCTGGCCAATTAGGTCTAATATCTTGGTCGCCACAGATAATTAATACCGGTACCTTTAGCTGAGTTAGATCTCTTAATAGCGTTGGCTGTTTTATATATTCCTTAAAAGACCTAAGCCCCATATTGGTCACATCATAATTAATTTCCAACTCCGGAGGTAGGGTAAATTCCGGTTCTTCCAGAGCCTTAGCATTCTTATTAAATTCTTCTATCCAATCATCATCATTTTGAATCCCCATACCACAGATATAGATGATACCGTTACAACTCTTGGGATATTTTAAAGCAGAAAAAAGTGCCACCCCTGCCCCCCAGGAATGCCCAGCTATAAACCAGTTTGATATTTCGTAATACTTACGAATTGCTTCCACATCATCAAGCACCGTACTTAATGTATAATTACCATCTTTAGTTGAACGCCCGCAGCCTCTTTGCTCAAAACGAACAATATTAAAGTGAGACTTTAATAATTTATCTACAGCCAATAATGAATCACCCATACCAGGACCTCCACCACAAAGACAAAGATATGGTTTTAAGCTATCAATCTGATCAGCTATAACAGTCCAGAGCTTACTTTCTCCCCTTGTAACGTAATGTTCCACAGAACTCACACCCTCTTTACCCATTTTTTAAGAAACGCTGACTTCACTTTGATTTAAATAAAGCTCTGCATAAAGTCCTTTCAAGGCTAGTAATTCTTCATGATCCCCTGCTTCAACAATTTGGCCTTTATTTAAAACTATGATCCTGTCAGCATTTTTAACTGTAGCCAAACGATGAGCAATGATTATAGTTGCTGAATGCTCGCTAAGCCTAGCAATAGCTTCTGTAATTAAAGCTTGATTTTCATTATCCAGAGCCGAGGTAGGTTCATCGAGTACCACCAACTCTGCTGGTCTTAAGAAAGCTCTTGCTAAGGCAATTCTTTGTCTTTGGCCTCCTGAAAGATCTTTACCAGCTTCACTAATCAGCGTATTTATCCCTTCTGGTAACTGGGAGATAAAATCCTCAGCATTAGCTTGTTTTAAAGCATTAATTATTTCTTCCTCACTATAACTTAGTTCTCCTAAGGAAACATTATCTTTTATGGTACCGGTAAAAATATAAGGTTCTTGAGGTACATAAGCTAGGCGACGTCTAATTTCTAAAGGATTTTCTCTAAATGAATTGCCTAAGACCTTAATCTGTCCTTCTATTGGTTCATAAAGTCCTAAACACAACCGGGCTAGGGTTGTCTTACCTGCACCACTAGGACCAACAACTCCTACAGTTTCACCATGTTTAATAATTAGATTGAATTTATTAAAGAGTAGGTTATGCGGGTTGTCAGGAAAAGCAAAAGTTACCTCTTCCATCGCTAAGATCGGTTCATTTACTTTTTCCCAACTAATTGGTGCTGGTTTTTCTTGAGGTAAATCAACTATCTCAAATACTCTTTGAAGACTAGCTCCGACCTGTTGCAACTCACTAAATGAACCAGAAATGCCTTCAATTGGCCGCCAGACTCTATTAATTAAAAGCATAGCTACCATCAAAGAACCAGCGGATATCTGCCCCTGTACAGACATTGAAACGATAAGCCAGTACACAGTTAAGGTTAATGAGTTGTAGATAATACTAAATAGCACAGCTGCATAATTCTGCAAAAGATTAACCCTTAGCTCTTCACTAGCAACTTTCTCTCGTTGTTTAGTAAATCTCATTATAGTCCACGTCTCTAAACTGCTGCCTTTAATTACTTGAATACCTTGTAAGGTCTCTTGTAAAAAGCTTCTGAGCTTACTCCTAGCCATATTTAACTGGTCATTAACTCCATATATTTTTTTATCGAAGACCCGGGGTAGATAAATAGAGAGAAAGCCAGCTATAAGTGCCAATACAGCAATCAGCCAGTTCATTTTAATTAATAAAACTAGTGCAATGCCTCCTGTAATAATCTGTACAGGAATCAGCATCATTAACTGTCCCATGGTTGTTATAGCGTTATTACTATCTTGAGTTAACCTATTAACAAAATCACCACTATAGTACCGTTCGCTCTGAGAAAAGGGTGTTAGTAAAACACTGTCTACATATTCAATGGCTAGATCTTTATTAATCAATCGCATTATCACTGGCCAAATAATATTTATAAGGGCGGTACCGATTAAAAGGAGACTAAACAAAATAGTAAATTTTCTTATTAACTTTTGTACTCCAGACAAGGCTATTTCACTAGAACCATTCTCTTGGTATAAGGAGATGCCTTTTTCTACCGTTTTAACATAAGGTTCTTGGAGGGTTGAAAAAGTAATATCGAAGGCAATCCCAGCTCCTAAACAAATAATCCCAGTTATAATTAACCAAAGATAAGGTTTAACATAACCACCTAAACGACGTAAAACTAATTTATTTTGCTGGTTCTTAACCAACATTTTCCACCTCCCCCAATCCAAGTTCGCCACTTCTAACAACATTAGCAAACCTACCATCTAAGGCCATTAGCTGATGATAATTACCTTGTTCTCTGATTTGCCCATTTTCTAAATACAAGATCTCTTGGGCTTTCTGTACTGTCTGAAGGCGATGAGTTACTACCAAGGTTGTTCTCCCTGGAAATAGTTCCTTAATTGCCTCTTGAATAGCTTTTTCGTTTACACTATCTAGAGCTGAGGTAGCCTCATCTAATAAAAGTAACTGTGGCTTTCTCAAAAATACTCTAGCCAAAACTAACCGCTGTAATTCTCCTCCTGATAACCCCTTACCCTTCTCCCCTAAATATGTGTTATAACCTTCTGGTAAAGCTTCAATGACCTCATGAATCCTGGCTGCTTTGCTAGCTTCCCTCACTTGGTCCTCACTAATGTTTTCAAGATCACAAACAAGGTTCTCTCTAACTGTACCAGCGAAAATTAAAGGGGTTTGAGGTATATAAGCAACTTTTTGCCGCCATCTTACTAAATCATAAGTTTCTAGAGAGTTATCGTGCCATATAATCTCACCAGCTTCTGGTGTATAAAGCCTTAAAAGAAGTTTAAGTATGGTACTTTTCCCTGAACCACTAGGACCAACAAGTGCTACCATATGTCCTGGTTCTACTGTGAAATTAACTCCTTTTAAGACCTTCTCGGTCTCATTATAACCAAAGGTTACATCCTGAAAAACCAAACTCCCAGATTCAGGACTAACTGTGGTTCTTTTTTCATCTTCGGCTGGTAATAAAAATAGATCTCTAGCTCTTTTGCCTTGAGCTATAGACTTCTGTAATTCAGGCCAAATACCAGTTAAGCGTATGATTGGATTGCCCACTTGCTCGTACATAACAACCATTGCGAGTACTGCTCCTAAATCAATTATCCCTAATATAGCGAGTTTGCCGCCTAAGGCCATTATAGAAAGTAAACCAGCAGCAGTAACAATCAGGTTCATTAACCCAGCTGTCGATGACCACACAGCAGATTTTCTATTTAAGCTAACATCACTGACATATAAAGATTTCAGCTTCTCTAAAAGCCAACTTTGTATAGAATAGGCTTTAGCAATTTCTAACCCTTGAAAAATATCTTGATTTAAACTCTGCAATTTAGCATTATTGCCATATAGCTGATCATTAGTTTTACGAATCTTTTTTGCTAAAATAATTACCAAAAGTGGTCCTACCACAGCAAAGATAAATGCTAACCAAGTTAACCTGATATCAATACTTACCATATAACTAATTTGCATAATAATTGTCAAAACTCGCTCAAATAGCTCTACTATTTTCCAAGAGACCCCTTTAAGGGCCATGGGAGCCGAGCTCTCTATTCTTTCGATCAGATCTGCACTATGAAATGCATCCAAATCTTCTTGCTTAGCTCTTAAGCTTTTAGTATAACAATCCTTTTCGAAATCCTTTGTTACCTTACTGCTAAAATAAGCATTAATTAAGCGCCTGACGAAATTTAGCAAGATGTTACTCAAAAAAATAATCGTAGCTATCTTGATCGTCTTAGTAGCTAAACTTAAATCTTTCCCTACCCCAGCATTTACCAGTTGCCTCATAACCTCAGTTGTACCTAAAGTAACTAAAGTTCCTAACACGCTTATTACAACCATGCTTAATTGAAGTGGCCAATAAGGACGACCTTGCCTGAGTAACCACAATAAAACTGCCTTAGGCGAATAACTTGAAGAATTTTCCATTTACATAGCACCCTTTAAAATATAGTTATTAATGTTTTCGGTATTATTTAAACTAGTCCTTTTCCACCTACTACTAATCAACTTTCAACAGCATCACTAAAGTTTGATTTGAGAACTTTCCTTCGAACTAATATTGTAAAATTACTTAGCAATAGATTTCTCGAAACTACTGACTCAGCATGTCCTTCGCTATCAAGACACCTCACTGCTTAAACCTAAAAAAAGAAACCCCCTCTTTCGACTCTGTTTAGCTGTCTACTAAGAGGGGGTTAGTCCTTTTACTTTGTATTAATTGGAGCTTTTTTAGATTGAGAACTCCACAAATTTAGAGGGTATATGTTTTGTCAGCTAGATCCAAAAGCTCGCTGTCATGGGTAATGATTATTTTTAGAGCTGTGGATTTCTTTAAGAAGTCCATAAATCTATTTTTAGACTCTCGAGCCAAGTTAGCTGTAGGTTCGTCTAAAATAATCAAAGAGGTTTTGTTTAATAATAACCAAGCTAAACGTAACTTTTGTCTTTGTCCCCCTGATATATCTGCACCTAACTCTCCAATAGGTCTTACGATGCTTTGAATGATAAAGTCTTCGATTTGTTTCTTAGTTGCATTTTGAGAGGCTGGAAGTAGCCCGTGTATTTTACCACAGTCCTTGCCCCGAACTCTTGGTACTAGCACTTCAAACACTTTATCTTCTTCTACAACATTCCGCTTGTAGCTACCATGTTTTCTAAAAGTTCCTCCACAAGCACATTTGTGTTTTACTACAAACTTAGTAAGCCTTTTTACTGCCAATTGGTCGACCTTTAACCCAGGTTGGTTTACTATTAACATATCGATGGCTTTGGAAGGGCCGCGTCCAACTCCTTCTTGCTCTTGTCTTGCAACTGATTGGGAGCTAGTTGGAGAGTTACGGTCCCTTTTCATTCTCACTTATGATTTAGAATTAAACGACCCCTGATACTTCTCCTGTATCAGGGGTCATTTAATTCTCTTTGTAACTTCTACTTTCTGTCATATAAAGTTCACGCTTACACTATTTGCCAAACATCCAACTCCCTAGATATATTTTATATCTAGTTTACGTTTTTACAAAGAAGTAAGATATTGATTTCATCGGATTTTTTAATGATTTCCGGATATAAAACTACAGGACTTCAGGGCTAATCTCTAGTTAGCTTTCTACCAAAGAATTTTTCTGTATTAGCCCAAGTAATTCGGCCAACCTCTTCTGGTGTGAGGTTTCTAACTTCAGCGATCTTCTCAGCAACCTTAACTACTAAACTTGGTTCATTCCGCTTACCACGAAAAGGCACTGGTGTCATATAAGGAGAATCAGTTTCTAGAAGTAATCTATCTAATGGTACGACTTTGGCAACCTCTAATGGCTTTTTAGCATTTTTAAATGTTACTGTTCCTCCTAAAGATATTAGATAACCTAAGGCTAATATCTCCTGCAAGGTCTCGACACTATATGAGTAACAGTGGAAAATACCCTTATGATAACCTTGTTCTTTGAGAATTGTTAGTGTATCTAAACTAGCATCCCTACTATGAACTACAAAAGGAACATCTTTTGAAGCTGCTAGTTCCAATTGTTCTCTAAAAACCTTTTTTTGTGCTTCTCGTGGTGAGTGATCGTAGAAATAATCAAGACCAATTTCACCTATACCTAAGACTTTAGGTTCTTCTAATAAACTAGCGAGTTCAGTTAAAAAGTTTGCTGGGACTTGTTCAGCTTCATGGGGGTGCACACCCACAAAGCCATACACCCCTTTATATTCTTTGGTTAGCTCAACAATTCTCCGAGATGTCTCTAAATCAGAACCTGCTAAGATCATCACACCTACTCCAGAAGCAAGTGCTCTTTGATAAACCTCTAGTCTATCCTCGTCAAAAGCATGATCTTCTAAATGGCAGTGGCTATCTAGATAAAGGTTAGCCAATTATAGAACCCGCTTTAACTGGTTTTTCTGGGTTAAACACAGCTAAAGTACTGCCATCGCCAGCTGCTATTATCATTGCTTGTGACTCTAGGCCCATAATTTTGCGAGGTTTTAGATTGGTTACTATTGCAACTTGTTTGCCAATGAGTTCCTCAGGGCTATAAGCTTTGCCAATACCAGCTACAATCTGACGTTTTTCAGTCCCTAAATCAGCTTCCAAACGTAGGAGCTTATCAGAACCTTTTATTCGTTCTGCGGTGAGGATGGTTGCTACTTTAAGATGCACTTTTAGGAAATCATCGAATTCTATCTGCTCTTCAGTAACTACTGTAGCTTCTGGTTTTTTAGTAGCCTCTGCCTTTGTGGACTTTACCTCTTTAGCAGGTTTAACAGGTCCTTTTTCTTTTTCATCTTCTTCAATTCTCGGGAATAGTGGTTCAGCTTTTAGTATTCTATTACCTACTGGTAGACCGTTCCAGACTTTGGCTTCTTCCCAAGTACAATCTGCTGATAGACCAAGTTGAACTCTAATCTTTGCTGCAGATGTAGGTAGAATTGGGGTTAAAGCTACAGAAGCTATTCTCAAAACTTCACCAACTGTATAGAGAACACGAGCCAATCTAGGATAATCTTTATTCTTGGCTAAAGTCCAAGGTGCTGTAGAGTCTAGATACTTGTTAGCCCTGCGAATTAGGACCCAGAGAGACTCTAAAGCGTTTTGTGGCTCATAACTATCGATCAGTGTTTCGAACTCCGCTAAAGCCTTTTTAGCCAGTTCTGCTAGTTCTTTTTCCGGTTCTTCTTCAGCCCCTAACTCAGGGATAGCTTCGGGGAAGTACTTCTCATACATTGAGCTAGTTCTGTGAATGAGATTGCCTAGGTCATTAGCTAAATCTGCGTTAATCCGACGAATTAGGCTGTCTCTAGAGAAATTACCATCAGAACCTAAAGTTATCTCTCTTAAGAGGAAATAACGGATGGCATCAGCACCGAATTCATCGATTAAGAGATTGGGATCTACCACATTGCCCTTGGATTTGGACATTTTTTCGCCTTCGATGACTAGCCAACCATGGCCAAATACAGTTTTAGGTAGTGGCAGATCAAGGGCTAAAAGCATTGCCGGCCAAATAATGGTATGGAATCTCATAATCTCTTTGCCTACTAAATGCAAATCAGCCGGCCAATACTTTTTATATAAAGTATCGTCATTTGTAAGATAACCTAAAGCAGAAATATAGTTTACTACAGCATCAAACCATACATAGATTGAGTGTTTAGGATCAAAAGGAACAGAGATACCCCAAGTAACTGCTGTTCTGGAAACACAGAGATCTTCTAAGCCACTTTTAATAAAGCTCTCCATTTCCTTAAGTCTAGCAGCTGGTTGCAAGAACTCTGGGTGCTCTTTGTAATAGTTAAGTAATGGCTCTGCATATTTAGATAAACGGAAAAAATAGCTTTCTTCTTCTACCTCTTCTACTGGTCTACCACAATCAGGACATTTACCATCATTAGTTTGACGCTCCAACCAAAAAGCTTCACAAGGGGTACAATAAAGACCTTTGTAAGTGCTTTTGTAGATGTCGCCTTTTTCGTAGAGAATTTGGAAGATCTTTTGTACTAGTACTTCATGATGTTTATCTGTTGTGCGGATAAAGTCATCATAGCTAATATTGAGTCTCTCCCAAAGTGCTTTAAATGAAGCAACAATTTGATCTACATATTCTTTGGGATTCATTCCTTGGGCTTCAGCAATACGCTGAATCTTCTGACCATGTTCATCTGAACCAGTTAAGAAAAAAACATCTTTACCTCTTAGACGATTAAATCTTGCATAAGCATCAGCTATGGTTGTGCAATAAGCATGCCCAATGTGTAGTTTAGCACTTGGATAATAGATTGGTGTTGTTATATAGAAAGTCTCCTTGTGGTTCATAAAACCACCTCCATTAAAAAAATAAAGCTCGCCCCTTAAACACAAGGGACGAGCGAATACCCGTGGTACCACCCTAATTTTCGCCAAAGCGAACACTCGGATCGGGTACTAAATAATACCCTAGCGCTATAACGGGCACACCCGGGCTAGCCTACTTTTTTTCAGCTACCAGCTCCAAAGCCATGTTCAACAGTTAAAATCTACCGGCTTGCACCTAACCCGGCTCTCTAGAAGATCCGCTCTGTTTACTCTTCTTTTTCTTAGCTTTTCTTTATAAAAACGATATCATCAGTAACGTTTTTCGTCAAGTAGAACTTTCTTAATCTTCATCCATACTTAGCCCTAGATTATAAACGATCTTTTTGGTAAGACCAGTTATTGAGGCAATTTCTTTGCTAGCTTCACTCAAACTTTTGCCCTTTGCTAAGCTTTCTTTTAACAATTCGAGTACATCTTCATCGCTATAGATAATATTTTTAGTATTACCAGATATGATTAAGGTTATCTCGCCTTTAACCCCTTTTTGCTCAAAGTAACTCACAGCATCTCTAGCAGAACCTCTGTAGAACTCTTCATAGAGTTTAGTTAGTTCTCTCGAGACCGTTATAGGTCTTTCAGGATCTACATCAGCAATTAACCTTAACAGTTCTACTAATCTTTGGGGTGCTTCATATACTATCTGAGTTTCCCTTAATTGCATCAACTGAGAGACTTTATTTTTTAAACCTTTTTTACCTAAAAAGCCCCTAAAGGTAAACTCTCTAGTATCTAGTCCCGAAGCACTTAAAGCTGTAATCGCTGCTGAAGGGCCAGGAATAGGTCTAATAGAAAGACCTGACTCCAAAAGATAGGCTGCTAATTCAGCCCCAGGATCTGAAATACAAGGTGTACCAGCATCGCTAACTAAAGCTACTGTGCCTATCTCTAACTGGTTTTTTATCTCTAAAAAACGATTTTCACCACTATGGCTATGAAAACTAATTAATGGTTTATCTATACCAAAGAAACGCAATAGTGGGGCTGTTCTTCTTGTATCTTCGCAAGCGATAAGATCAACATTTTCTAAAATATATAAAGCTCTTAACGTTATATCAGCCAAATTACCAATAGGTGTAGCTACAATATATAGGGTATGAGGCTCAATATTCTCCTCAATATTAGGAAGTTGCAATGCCATCACCTGCACTATTCTTTAGAGGGGTCTGTATCATCAGTTTCTTTACCACAAGCTGGATTTTTGCAACAATCCTTAGGTCTCTTTTTGGCTTTATTAGGTCTCTTTTTAGGTCTATTTGCTGGATCACCATTAGAATTTTCATCTTGCCATTCTTCATCGTCTAAGATATTTTCATCATAATCATCTTCACCCATATCAGCCATGCGAAGAATAGCACTCATATCTGGTAGACCTAATCCACCTTCTTCATAAACTTCGTGTTCATAACGTAAACAACACATCAAACGGCCACAAACTCCAGAAATTTTGCTAGGGTTAAGTGATAGACTTTGCTTTTTAGCCATTTTGATAGAAACTGGTGCGAAGTCACCTAAAAAGGTAGCACAACAAAGCCCTCTACCACAAGGACCTAAACCACCTATCATTTTAGCTTCATCGCGTACACCAATTTGACGTAATTCAATTCTGGTACGGAAAACGGCAGCTAGATCTTTAACTAGCTCACGAAAATCAACTCTACCTGGAGCTGTATAGTAGAAGATTACTTTCTTTCTATCGAAAGTGTATTCCACATCAATAAGTTTCATTGGTAGGTCATGTTTGGCAATCTTTTCTAAACAGATAGTAAAGGCTTCTTTTTCTTTTAAACTATTTTCGTCGACTATTACCTTATCTTCCGCTGTTGCCTTGCGAATTACCTCTTTAAGCGGTTGGATAATTTCCGCTTCATCAACTTCTTTAGGGCCTAAAACAACATCACCATACTCGACACCTCTAGCGGTCTCAACAATTACCGAATCACCTTGGTTTATTTCAGTATCTCCAGGAGCAAAGTAATAGATCTTACCTGCTTCTTTAAATCTAATACCAACAACTTTAACCATATCTAAACCTCACTTAACGACGAAGTCGGATAAATAAACCCTCTAATGCTAGCTGAGCATTACCATAACCTTCTATATATAACTTTAATTCTTCTAAGTAATCAAGAATAGCTGCAATTTGGGTTTCGGCATATTCTTTCCCGAATACTCTCCCAAAATCCTGCTTTGTGTTACTATTCAACTTAAAACTTCTTGCCCTAATAACATCAGTAAGTATATCCAGAAATCGAATTGTTTGTAATCGGTCTTTCCCTATCTTAGCACCAATATCTATTACTTCGTGAGGTAGCAATTGTTGCAAATTGTTTACTACCTTACTAGCATCCCCATAAAGCTCTCGCATCGATTCCGAGTCTTTAATCTCTATAGCCTTACCTAAAGAACCTCCAGAATACTCTTCTAAACCTACAGCTTCTTCCTTTGAGAGGCCCCTATTTATTAAATAGCTAATTATCTCTTCTTGGGCAAGCTTCTGAAAATCAACCTTTTGTACCCGAGAAAGAATAGTTGGTAGGAGTGCATATTGGTTTTCTGCTGTTAGTATCACTAAAGAATCAGCTGGTGGTTCTTCTAATGTTTTTAACAAACTATTTGCAGCTTCGTCTCGCATCTTTTCAGCTTGGCGAATAATAGCTACTTTATAATGGCCTTCATAACTACTCATTGCTAAGAAGGAACACATTAAACGAATCTGATCTATTTTTATTGATGGTCCTTCTGGTCCTATAACCTTAACATCAGGATAAATTCCTTCCCCAATACGCCTACAAGAGCTACACTCTCCACAGCCTTCGCCTGTCTCACAGTTAAGGACCATAGCTAACTCTTTAGCCATAGTTGTTTTCCCTGTCCCATGAGGCCCTGCAAAAAGATAGGCATGACTTAGGTGTTCTTTTTCTACAGCTCTTTGGAGGATCTTTTTAGCTCTTGCTTGACCTATAACGCGTGCAAACACCGCTAATAATCCCTCCTATTTTCTTTTAATATAAATAAATGAGGCTGCTTACAGCCTCATCCTATCAAATCAACAAGGAGTCCTCTGATCTCGCTCACTCTAGAAACAATCTCTAGTTGTGCTTCATGTCTTTTTAACATTAGAGAAGCCAGCTCCTCTAAAGATTCGTCAACCTTATTGGCTATTTTGTAAGTCCTGGTTGAACCAAAAATATCGATACCCATTTCATCTTTAATACTATAAGCACCCCTAAGAGCAATATAGAGAAAACGACGTACCATATCCCTGTAATTTTTCAAAGTCTTTAAAGACAAATCCTCAGCTAACCTAGCACCCAGTTGATCTACTTCCTTAAGCAGTTTTTCTAACTGCTCTCGGTTAGAATGCCTAGCCTCTTGCTTAAGCATATCCATAAATTTCTTATCGGGCCCTTGGATTTTATATTGCTCTGAGGGTTGTATCTTGGAACTTATTATTCGATCTTCATTTCTTTCAATTTTCACGCTCATAGTTTTAAACCTTTTCGAAACGATCTACATCAACTACAAAGATAGTCGCTCCACCAATTTTAATTGGTACAGGTTGGGGAATAAAGTCAGGCACACTGCGGCTGAGATCGCCTACAACTGGTGTAATCATTTGCTCCTTTGAGTAGCAAGCTTTACGAATAATATCGATAACAATATCAACCATATTCTCACTTACACCAATAAGCAATGTAGTATTCCCTTGCTTTAAAAACCCGCCAGTACTGGCAAGTTTTGTAGCTCTTATCTTTTCGTCCATAAGCTTATCTAAAACCACTGGAACGTCCTGATCCTGCACCACGGCGATAATAAGCTTCATTATGGATTCCCTCCTTGTAAAACTCGCCAAATAATGGCCATTACATCCTCATGAATAAGTTCTGGACTTTTGGTTGCATCCAGCACCTTTACTCGTTGGTCATTAGCCATTTCCAGAAAACCTGACCGAACTTTTTCGTAAAAATCTTGGCTGCGAGCTTCAATTCTGTCTTGCTTATTACCTTCGCTATTTAAGCTTAACTCCCTGCCTATTTGTCTCTCCCTTGATCTTTTAAGTGCCTCTTCTACTGGTAGATCAAACAAAAAGACAATATCTGGAAATGTATTACCCATAGCTAAACTGTTCACTTGCCAAATTGAATTTACATCAACACCTAAACCAAAACCTTGATAAGCAATACTAGAGTGCACAAATCTATCACAGATAACAACCTTACCTGCGTCCAAATTAGGTTTAATAACTTTCTTTACATGTTGTGCTCTTGCAGCTGCATATAAAAGTACTTCTGTCTCTGGCAAAACATCTTCCTTAGCAAAGAGGAGGATCTCTCTAATGCGTTCGGCAATAACTTCTCCGCCAGGCTCTCTTGTGAGAAGAGAGGGGATACTCGCTTGACTTATTGCTTCATAACATAGTTTAACTTGGGTACTTTTACCACAACCATCAATTCCTTCAAAACTTACAAATAATCCTGCCACTTAAATGTTCTGCATCTCCTTTCTTCTCCCTCAACCCTGTTTTTTCTGACTCTTCTAAGTTAGTCTATGTTCAAACAATCAATTAAGCATACGATAATTACTGCTTTTTAAATCTTTCTAAGACCTTTTCACCATTTTGAATCATGACGCTTAATATCTCATCATCTTCATCTTTAGCAGATGGTGCTATTTCGCGCACAGCATTTTGTACTTGAATAGTAGTGTTGCTTCTAATTACCTTCACTGGTAAACCTCTAGTCTCTGACTCTCTAATCTCTTGCGGCAATTTATTATATTGGCTTTTTAAAGTCAAGATCAGATCGGCATCCTTAATGTTGCGGACAACAACCAATGGCGCTTTAACCTCATCTATCGCGTCTAAAACCTTATTACGACTAACTCCATAGGGGTAAATGTTGCGAATAGTACGAGTACGCCTTGGTAAAGATTGTTCTTTTTCTTCTACAATGATCTGCCCATCTTCTTCTCTTTTCCTGATCTCTTGATAAGCAGAGCCACCCTTTAATAAAGTATCAACTGCTTCACCAATGTTTTTTATGATGGCTAAGGTATTGCGATCTATTATCTCAATTACAGTTTCAAAAGTAGGTTCTTGTTTTCTTTCTAAGATTGACTTTTGAGTTCCCCGGCGTCTAGCTTCTTCATCACCTAAAGTAACACTTTGAACTCCACCCACTAAATCTACTAGTGTCGGATTACTGATAAGATTTTTTAAGGTGATACCATGGGCTGTGCCGATTAACATAACCCCTCTTTCTGCTATTGTTCTAGCAGCATCTGCTTCAAATGAATTGCCAATCTCATCGATCACAACAACCTCAGGCATATGATTTTCTACAGCTTCGATCATCACCTGGTATTGTAAATCATGCCTTGGTACCTGCAGTCTTCTAGCTCTACCTATACCAGGGTGAGGTATGTCACCATCGCCACCAATTTCGTTTGATGTATCAACGATCACAACTCGCTTAGATTCTGCTAATTCTTTAGCGATCTCGCGAAGCATCGTGGTTTTGCCAACACCTGGTTTACCAAGTAATAACAGTGACCTGCCTTCTTTAATAATATCAGCAATAATATCAATTGTCCCTGATACTGCTCGCCCTACACGACAGGTCAGACCGATAATTTCACCTCGTCTATTTTTCAAAGCCGAAATTCGGTGTAAGGTTCTTTCTATTCCTGCTCTATTATCTGAGCCAAATTCGCCAATCATTTGAACTACTTGAGCTAGTTCTTCTCTAGTCACTGGTTCTTCAGCTAGATAAACAAAACTATCTGGATAACGTGCTTCTGGTGGCCTGCCTAAATCGAGAACTACCTCCAATAACTGCTCTCTTTGGGGAGTTTCTAGTGCTTTTTTAATGCGCTCGGGAAACACTCCTAAAAGTACATCGAGTTCGTCAGTAATCTGTCTTGCCATATCGCCACCCCTTTATCGCCTACTCGATTACATAAATATGCTCGGCACGCTCGTCTTCTAATCCTCTTAAAGGCCAACCTAGACTACTATAGTATTGTGTCAATTCTACAACTTCCTTAGTAATCTCTTCTCCTGGCATAATTAGTGGTATACCGGGAGGATAGGGAATAATCATTTCTCTGGCTATATAACCTATAGCTTCTTTTAGTTTAACTGGTTTAGCTGGGGAAAAAAAGGCTTCCTTCGGCGTTAATATGGCTTTTAGTCGTGGAAGAACCGGTAACTCTCTTCTTTTAATATTAGATTTCCTTTTTAAGGTAGCTATATCCTCTAAAGCTTCATATAAGGCATGTAATTCCTCATCTTTATGAGCTGGCGTAATAATAAAGAGCACAAACTGTGGCTCAGCTAGTTCAGGCATAATTCCCCTCTTTCTGAGCTCATCTCTTAGTTCAAATCCATCTAAACCGATCTTAGTAGCTTTTACCATTAATTTTAAAGGATCAAACTGCTTTATTTCTTTGCGGTCTTGGGGATTATAAACCTCCAAGCCTGGTATCATGGTTAAATCTTGCCGTAGTTTATAAACCTTATCAATAAGCTCATCCCATCTATTAGCTTTCGCAGCTTCATATGCTCTAGCTGCATCTAAAGAAGCCCATAATAAAAAGTTGGGACTAGTGCTTTCTATTAATCCTAGAGCTCTAGCTATATTATGAACATCCTTTTCTTCTCGTACATGTAACCAAGAGCTCTGGGTCAGAGAAGAAAGAATCTTATGGGGACTTTGCACAGTAGCTGTTACGCCTGGTCTTAATGCTCTTTGGGGTAGCTTCTTAGAAAAAGGGAAATGTGGGCCATGAGCTTCGTCAATCAAATTAGGGACTCCTTTAAGAAGATAGTGATCTAAATCAGGGCAGAGCCCATAATAATTGGGGTATAGATGAAACGCTCCTGAGATGTTGGTGGCTTGTTTAAGCCAGGCTTCTTCGTTAGGGGATGTAGCTATACCCCAGTCCCGATCTATCTCTGGATAGACCCAGTTAGGCTTGGCACCGGACAATATTAAACCACCGATCGCTGAACGGTGAACATTTCTCGGCATTAAGACCGTATCTTTATCTTTAAAAAATGCTAGAAACAGAGCTTGAATTCCTTCCGTTGTACCATTAACGAGAAAAAAGGAGCGAGTTGCACCATATAGTTCTGCTAGTAGTGCTTCTGCTTCTTTGCGTGGTACTTCATAATCATGACCTGATTCTGGGTGCTCTACCTCAGCTAAATCACAAGCTAAAGCCTGCTGCCAAAAGTCCCTAAATTCTTCGCTAACCCCTCTCCCTTGTATATGTCCTGGGGTATGGAAGGGAATAATACCTTTTTTTACATAGTTTCTTACAGCTTCTACAAAAGGAGAATCTTTTTGCTTATCTTTCATAATATCACCTGCATTAACCTCTAAGGCTTGCTTCAATAATCTCGCGAGACAGTGGTCTTAGTTTATCAACTACCTCGCTATACTCGTTTTTCTTAGGATCAGTTATGGTCAATGCCTTTTCGCAAAAAGTGCAAATTGAGTATTCACCAATGACAATAACTGCTTCTTTTTCTTCTCCACAAAGTAAACATTTAGACATTGACTGACCACACCTGCCTTTAAATTAGTATAATTTTTTTCATATGTATCAAAAGGGATCGGCCAAAGACCGATCCCTTTATTATTACATGGTTTCGCCGCAACGAGCAAGTATCTGTTCCCAGCGCTTGTCGACTTCTTCTTGAGCAGCTGCGATAACAGCTTTGCCCTCTTCACCTCTAAAGAGATGCTTGAAGCGAGCTTGTAGTTTCATCCACTCTTCGATGTTTGGCTTGTTCTTTGGCTTGTAGGTAAGCTTCCAAACGCCATTCTCAACTTCAAACAATGGCCAGAAGCAACTATCGACCATCATCTGTGCTAGATCAACAGTATTTTCTGGATTGAAACCCCAACCTAAACGGCAAGGAGATAGAACGTTGAGGAATTTTGGTCCTTTAATTGAGAATGCTTTTTGAGCCTTCTCAATGAGGTCTCTATAGTTAGAGACAGAAGCTTGAGCAACATAAGGAATATGGTGCGAAGCCATAATTTCTGCTAAATCCTTACGATATTGTTTTTTACCTGTAGAGACTTTACCTGCAGGTGTTGTAGTGGTATTTGCACCTTGAGGTGTAGCAGATGATCTTTGGATACCAGTGTTCATATAAGCACCATTATCATAACAGACATAAAGCATATTATGACCGCGCTCCATGGCGCCAGACAAAGACTGGAAGCCGATATCATAGGTACCACCGTCGCCACCAAAGGCTACAAAGTTGATATCATCATCGATCTTACCTTGCTTTTTAAGTGACTCAAATGCTGCTTCTACACCAGAGATAGTAGCTGCGGAGTTCTCAAAAGCATTATGAATGAAGTTTACGTTCCAAGCAGTGTAAGGGTAGATGGAAGTGGTAACTTCCAAACAGCCAGTGGCACTGCCAACAACAACAGGCTTATCAGAAGCCATAAGGACCTGACGCACAACAATCGGAGCGGCACAACCGGCACAAGCACGGTGACCAGCTGATAGTGCAGGTTCCTTGGCTGAAAGCGCTTTAAGATTTACTGCCATTTGATGTCACCTCCTACTCTCTCACGCCTAGATGGTTGAGCATAGGTAGCTGCTCGCCCTTTACTAGGCGCTCTAGATCTGCGTAAACGCTGGCAATATCTTCGGGCATGACATCTCTACCACCAAGGCCATAAACATAGCTTACCATCTTGGGTCTGACATCATGATCATATAGGCTAGCACGAATATCTCTAAAGAGAGGACCACCGAAATCAGCAAATGATTCAGCACGGTCCATGATAGCTACAGCCTTAGTATTAGCTAATGCCTTAGCAATCTCTTCCTTAGGGAATGGACGGAAGACACGGATTTTTACGAGACCGGCTTTGACGCCTTTCTCTCTTAATCCATCGATAACAACTTTAGCTGTACCAGTGGCAGAACCTATCGCAACAATAGCGATCTCGGCATCTTCCATGCGGTACTCTTCGATCATGTCATAGCTGCGGCCTGTGAGTTTCTCCCATTCCTTAGCTACATCACGAATAACAGCAGCTGAATTTTTCATGGCTTCAGCTTGTTGCTTTTTGTGTTCAAAGTAGAAGTCTTGGAGATCAAGTGGTCCCATTGTAATAGGATTCTTGACGTCAAGAAGACTATAATTTGCTTTATGCTCGCCAATAAACTTACGAACAGTATCATCATCTTCCATTTCGATAACTTCCATACCATGGCTGATGATAAAGCCATCCATACATACCATTACTGGCAATTGAATTTCGCTGTGCTCAGCAACACGCATAGCTTGAATCAAGTTATCATAAGCTTCTTGGCTGTTCTCAGAATAAATCTGTATCCAGCCAGAATCTCTTGCACCCATAGTATCACTGTGGTCGCAGTGGATATTAATAGGTCCACTTAACGCACGGTTAACTACTGGCATAACAATTGGTAATCTCATGGAAGCAGCAATATAAACAACCTCCCACATGTAGGCAAGACCATTAGCTGAGGTTGCTGTCATAGCACGTGCACCTGCTGCGGAAGCACCAATGGTGGCGCTCATTGCACTGTGCTCACTTTCAACAGTAACAAATTCTGTATTCACTTTTCCGTCGGCAACGCTGTTGGAGAATAGCTGCACAATCTCTGTTTGCGGAGTGATTGGGTAAGCAGCAACTACGTCAGGGTTAATCTGACGCATTGCTTCTGCCATAGCTTCGTTGCCGGTTAGGGAATGGCGAATCTTCATTCTTATAATCCCCCTTCCGAAACTTTTAAGGAGTTATTCTTCTTCGCTTTGGGCAATCATTGTAAGAGCTTTAACTTTATCAGGACATACATTGGCACAGATGCCACAGCCTTTGCAATGGTCATAATCTATACCGATAACTTTACCGTCTTTAACCATGATGGATGCATCTGGACAGTAAATCCAGCAGCGTAAGCAATTAATACACTTTTTCTCATCATGGATAGGTTTGCGAGTTCTCCAGTCACCGGTTTTAAACTCCTGGGCAGTACCTGCTGTAGGAATGATACCTGCCACGGGAATCTCTTTCCAAGTAGCACCAGCTGGAATCACTTTCTTCTCGCTCATTAGCTTAGCACCTCCTCAAAGGATCTCTGAATAGCTTTGAGGTTTCTGTCAATTAGTTCTGGTTTATTACGGAACTTAATTGTCAGCTTACTACGGATGGCATTTAAGGCTTCTTCCACAGGCAACACATTAGTTACCTTAATAAGAGCACCTAACATTGGTGTGTTGGGGAAGTTACCGCCAACTTCTTCTTTGGAGATCTTTGAAGCATCTACAGTGTAGATTCTAATGTTCTTACCATCAAGACTTAGCTTCTGCTTCCAATCAGCAGGAGTTTCTGAAGTATTGATTAAGATAGCTCCACCATCCAAAATGCCATTTGTAAAGTCAACAGCACCAAGGAAGGTTGGGTCAAGAACAACAACATATTTAGGGTTCTGTACGCTGCAATGGAGACGGATAGGATTGTTGCTAATGCGGTTGTATGCTGTAACCGGTGCACCCATGCGTTCTGGGCCGTACTCGGGGAATGCCTGTACGTATTTGCCGGCTTCTGCGGCAGATTCACCCATTAGCAAGGCAGCGGTTTTGGCACCCTGTCCACCGCGACCATGCCAGCGGATTTCGAGGATTTCTGCCATTTTCTCTACCTCCTATTAACATTTTCTGCCTAAATAGGCATAAAAAAAACCACGGAAATAACACAGTACACCTAAGGTGCAGAGAAACTGTGTCGAAAGTCAGTGGACCACAGACGCTTAGTGTTTGATAAATACTGAATACATGAACAACTGACACCACTAACCGTTTATAGTTTCTCCACATCCTCATATATTCCTGCTAAAATATAGCTTCCTTTGTCTTTAATTAGACAGAGATTGCCATATTTTTTGCAGATCCATATCCAGCTCCTTAAGCTTGCCAGAGTTTAAAACCTCATGCAAGTCGTTTTGGGCTGGCGCATTGGCAGATACTAATAAAAGACGAACCTGATAAGCTAAAGGGAAATAACCGTTTATAATCGCTTTAACTTCTTTATAGTTACGGGGATACTTTTTTTCGGCAATAGCTAATAAATAAGCACTATAGTTTCTAGCATCCTTCTTGTTTGATTCATTCATCGATAAAGGTGTATCTAATCTAAGACGTAAAGTTGATTTTTTCTCTTCGAAGTTTATTTTATTTATAATACTCAGGTAATCTTTCCTTATGGCGATGAAATCTGCAAGTAGTTCGTCACATATTTTTTCTGTTGTACTTCCCTCTGATAGTAGGATAAGGTTTTCTGCTAGTAAATTCAAGTATTCTTTTTGTGCAATAGCTACCAGAATAAGACCTTCTTGGTTTGAGGTCTCTCCTAATTTCTTGGCTAACTCTAGATCATTGTTAAGAATAGCTTTGTGTATATCATTGAGAGAATCAGCCATAAGCGGGTATGCCAGTATAATGAAAACTAACATACACAACCATGTTTTTTTCATGTTCTCACCTCCGCTATATGGCCAATTCAGCATAATTAGTAGGATCCCTCCTGCTAACCCGGAAAAAAACCAAACTAATTTTAACCATACAGCTTCTTAAAAACATGACAATACCCCTCAGGTATAACCTGAGGGGCTAAATTAGATCC
>DHDH01000002.1 GCA_002399235.1 Firmicutes bacterium UBA4881
GTTCTTAACTTAATGACATTGGGGGTTACCTCCTCTTTTTATGAAGCATGGCTATCTTTAGAAGCCTTACTATCAGTAATATAAAAGCCATTTGTTTTATATATTACACCTACGCCGCCAGAGATTATTCTTTTAACTGGTTTATTACATGTAGGGCATGATTCTAGTGGCTTGTCCTTCATCTCTTGAAAAAGCTCGAATTTACCACAATTAGGGCATTTATATACGTATGTGGGCATCTTTAGTACCTCCTAGTTTATAATTTATACCAAGACTACAATAATTGAAGGGGCACTATAATGCCAGAGCATTAAGGCACCCCAACCCTAAGGATTATATTAGTATGATCCTACAAAAAAGGCAAGAGCTATAAATTGCTTAATAACAAGCTTCTTTGACGTGCTTCATATAGGTTTCCCAAAGTTTTAGAGAAACAGGTCCTGGTACGCCAGTACCTATTTTTTGTCCATTAACCTCGGTTACTGATAGTACTTCTAACCCAGTGCTACACAACATAACTTCATCAGCTTTTAGTACTTCAGGAAGAGTTAAGACTTTCTCTTCGACTTTGAAATCACATTCATGAGCGACCTCTAGAACTTTAGCCCGCGTAATTCCTGGGAAGATATAAGGAGAAAGAGGTGGTGTCATAAGTGTGTCATCTTTGAAATAAAAGAGATTGCTAGAACCACCTTCAACTATGCCAATACCAGCTCTATCGTAAAGGACATCGTCTACATGATGATCTTTAGCCGCTTGTTTGGCAAGAATATTGGCTAAAGCACTTAAGGCTTTGATGTCGCAATGTAGCCAACGAATATCAGGTATAGTAACTACTCTAGCCCCTCTAGCCCTGACTTCAGCAGATGGCTTAGCAGCAGGTTGTGGGTTCATTACCAAAGTGGGTTTGATGTTTTCAGGGAAAGAGTGTTGTCTGACAGCTTGACCTCTAGTGATTTGCATGTAAATGTAGTCATCTTTTAAATTATTGCGTTTAGCTGTTTCTAAAGCAATTTCCATTAACTCTTTTTCTGTCCAAGGGATATCAATTCTAATTACTCTAGCACTTTCCATTAAACGCTCTACGTGTTCTTTTAACAAAAAAGAATTACCATTATACCAGTGAACGACTTCGTAAACTCCATCGCCAAAGTTAAAACCTCTATCTTCAGCTGAGACCACTGCTTGGTTAGCAGGGACAAACTGGCCATTCACATAAAATATACGTTCCAAGGTTACTCCTCCCAAATCAGTTATTTATACTTCTTTCCTTTATTCTGCCCTAAACTATAAGCTTCCTTGTTTACTATTCTTCAGATTAGCCTTTTTTACTAAAATATGCAACTACCGTATGAGTTATTAAAGTAAACAGAAAAGGTTTCACTGTCTAAAACGTAGCTTTAACGAAAAAGTACTTCATTTAAGCAGGAAAGACCTTTCTATTGTAAAAAACTATTGGATAGTGAGTAGTGCTATTTGAACGGAGGTAACTAATGTAATGAAACGTTTTTATACTATACTTTTAATTTTTGTTCTAAGTTTTTCCACAATCGCTATGGATTTAATAAACTTAGCAGGTGTGGTTAATGGAGGGAAAGTACTAGTAAGTGACCCGCCTAAAGAACAAGTTGCTTTAGGTACAATTATCGATGGAGTCACTGGTAACGGCGGTTTATTACTAACAATTTCCCAAGCAAAAGCAGGAAGAATTCTTTTAGAAATTGGTGGAAATAGTTTGAATACCGTAGAACAAGCAGTACTAACGGTTCAAGTAGCAGAGAAAAATCCCAACGAAGCCTGTGAAGTTAAAATTTCGACAGCAACGAAACCTGAAGGACCTTTTGTGGAAGCCGGTAGACTAGGACTACCACACTCAGGGACACGTGGGACTGTCTTTGAGACCCAAAAAGCTAAATATGTCTTACTAGAGTTTATCTCCAATTCTGAGGAATTAGAAAATGTTTTAGTAGAAGAGGTCGAGTTATACGGATTGCCACTTGAAGAACAGCAAGAACCTCCGACACGTATAGCAACGAAAGATAATTTGAGCCTATTTAATCATTTAGGTTTAGAGATATCATGGGCTATTACTGATTTTAGAATATTAACCCCCAAGCCAATTTCGTTAGAAGGTTATCCAAAGATAAATCCTCAAACAGATGATATAACGATTCGTTTTAACGTAGATGGTAGACTCACAGGCAGAATAAATATTACTGGACAACTGTCAATTCCTAGTGGTTGGGAAAAACTATTTCTTCCAGAAACTGTTTATGTGCGTTGTTATTACACACAAGACGATAGAGAGTGGCTTGTCGGCGGTAAGACTATCATTGTTAACGAGATCGCTAACGAGGTAGATCTTACACTATCCTTGGGTGAAAACTATAGTTGGCCTTTAGGGAAATATAGGGTAGAGATTTTTATAGGCACTGATACCTTACCATTATCAAGTTATTTTGGAATTGAGGAGGTTAAGGAAAATGCTGATCCTACCGTGGTTAGTCCCAGAAGATCCGAGTAGTTTTGCAGCGTTGAAGAAAGCTTTACCGTCTCTAGAACGAGTTAGTCCATGCTATTTTAGCTTGAACGCAGATTTTGATCTTAAAACAGCTTTGGATCCTAACAAGGAAACATTAAAGTCTTTAGGTCTTAAACTGTATCCTTTAGTAGTTAACGAAGGGTTTAAACCAGATGTAGCTCGTGTTTTATTGGAAACAGCCGAGGCTAGGAAAAAAACTGCTGATATTCTCATGAACAAAGTGATGGAAGAAAACTACCCAGGACTCAACGTTGATTTTGAGGGACCTTTCGGTCAGTGGCGAAGTGAGTATAGTGAATTTATTGCTCTACTAGCTGAAATGCTACACAAAGAAGGTAAAGAAATCTCAGTTGATGTAGTTTCACAAACCAAAGAACCTACACCAGAGCATTCCTGGGCGTATCCATTTGAGTACCAAAAACTAGGATCGGTGGTAGACTATCTGGTGCTTATGGGTTATGACTATTCGAGTACTTTTAGTCCTCCAGGTCCAGTAGCACCTAATGATTGGCTTAGAGCAGTAAAGGCTTATACTATTAGTCAAGTTCCAGGGCAAAAGGTTATCTTAGGTTTACCATTTTATGGTAGGCATTGGACAATAGAACCAGATGGTTCTTATTCAAAAGGACGAGGTATAAAATATAAACAAGCGATGGAGTTAGCAAGTGAATGGCGAGTTAAACCAGTACTCCATGAATCTGGATGTCGCTATATCGATTATAAGTACCCTGATAATAGTCGTGAGCAAATCTTTTTTGAAGATAGAACTACTTTATTAGAAAAAATTAAGATTGCAGATGGCTTAGCTGGCATAGCTTTTTGGCGATTAGGTCAAGAAGACGAAAATATTTGGGATTACCTCTAACTTCGATGGAGAAAAAGAATATTAAAATAAGCCTTGGGGGAACCCAAGGCTTATTGCTAATTAACCTTATTCACAACTAACAGGTAAAGAACCTGCGGCATTAATCCTGCCTGTTAAGACTTCCCAGGCAGCAGCTAAAGAACATTGTCTATAGCTATAAGTTGCTAGATAGCCATCTACAAGAGGTGCTAGAACCCTATATTCATAGGGTGTTCTTAATCCTACGGCAAAAACAGGACCTTTTCTTGTTAACGATTTAATGATCTCTAATTGGGATTGGTAACGGTGGGCATCCATTGTGGTAACCACAAAGATATCCCCATCGAGAGAGTCAAGAGTTTTTAAAGCTGTGTCAAGATCTGAGAAAGGTAAAGTTATACGTGAATAGGCTGCTTCGCCTGCTGCATATCCAAGTGTAGTGGGATTAACAGCGACATCTTCTGCTATTGTAGTTGCTTGAGCTTGTAGATCGATAATAGTAATGCGACCTTGTAGAGGCAACAATTCTTCACCTTTAACTAAAGTTTGGGAGCTTCTGGCTAGCGTGGTGGCCATGTTAAGGCTTTCAGGGGCCATCAAAGGTGAAGGTGATTCTTTTAGCCAATTTTGTTGTAGAATACCGAAATCTGCTTTGGCTTTAAGAATTCTTAGTACAGATTGGTTAAGACGCTCTTCACTGATACGTCCGGATTTAACTGCCTCAATTAAAGCTTCATATGCTTCGAGTTGCACTGAAGGTGTATGACTAATTAAGACCATGTCTGCGCCAGCTTCAATAGTTTTAATAGCACCTTCTACTGTACCAAAAGTATCAGCAATAGCCTTCATTTCCATACAGTCTGTAAGAATAAGTCCTTCAAAACCTAACTCTACCCGTAAAAGGTCAGTTAAAACATGGTGAGAAAGAGTGGCTGGAACAGTTGTATCAGGTTCAAAGGCAGGGAAAACTACGTGAGCTGTCATGATAGCTCTAAGGCCTTTGTTAATAGCATCTTGAAAAGGAAGTAATTCTACATTGCGTAAACGCTCTTTATTATGAGCTACTACAGGTAGGTTGCGATGGCTATCTTGATCTGTGTCACCATGCCCTGGGAAATGCTTACCGGTTGCAACTACTTGAGCGTCCTGTAGACCTAAAGCTAGAGCTGAGCCGAGGTTAGCAACTAATTTAGGTTCTTCGCCAATAGATCGCAAGCCGATAACTGGATTTTGCGGATTGTTATTAACATCGAGTACAGGAGCTAGGTTCATGTTAATGCCTAATTGGTAGAGCTCTTCGCCAGTTATTTTGCCAGCTTGGTAAGCAAGAGTTGACGATCTAGTGGCTCCTAGAGCCATATTGCCAGGGAAAACTGTAACGCCTTTGGCGATTCGCATAACAGAACCGCCTTCTTGGTCTGTAGAAATAAATAAAGGGATAGAACTTAATTTTTGTAGTTCATTGCTTAAAGTACGGACCCCAGTGGTATCCTCGATATTACGGCTAAAATAGATAACCCCACCAGGTTTTATTTCCTTTAAATGGGCTTTAGTTTCCTGACTTAGCGTAGGAGAAGGAATACCAATATGCAACAGTTGTCCTACCTTCTCTTCTAGGGAAAGAGAGTTTAAGAGACTAACTACATCCGACAAGATAGATACCCTCCTTTATTAGGACAAAGCTTGAGCTTTTGAGAAAGCTAGAAGTCCTCCAGCTTTTATAATTGCTATTTGTCTGGGAGTGAGAGAGGCAACAAGTTTAATAGTTGCACCTTTATTAGTATTTAAGGCGAGAACTTCACCACTAGTTAAAGCATTCTTAAGATCACTTATTTGGAGAACATCACCTGCAGCGATTAATTCATAATCAGTAATGTTAGCAAATTCCAAAGGTAAAATGCCAAAGTTAATTAAGTTAGCTTTATGAATACGAGCAAAGGATTGAGCAATGACAATTTTAACCCCTAAATACATAGGTGCTAAGGCTGCATGTTCACGGCTTGATCCTTGACCATAATTTTGGCCACCTACAATAATACTCCGACCTAACTCTTTAGCTCTTTTGGCAAAGTTAGCATCTAAAGCAGCGAAGACAAATTCACTAATGGCAGGGATATTAGATCTTAAAGGCAAAACTTTGGCTCCTGCTGGCATAATGTGGTCAGTAGTAATGTTGTCGCCAACCTTAATACTCACAGGTAAACTAAAACTTTCCGGTAAAGGTTCGCCTAGGGGCACAGGTTTAATATTCGGCCCCCTAAGGACTTCGACCTTTTCAGGTTCATTAGCGGGAGGAATAATCATATTATCATCAGCCAAATACTTTTCAGGCAACCCTATAGGGATAAATTCGCCTAAAGTTCTCGGATCAGTGAGCTTACCGGTAAGGGCTGTAGCAGCTGCAGTTTCTGGGCTAACAAGATATACCTTAGCATCTTTAGTTCCCGAACGGCCTTCGAAGTTGCGATTAAATGTTCTTACTGAAACAGCGCCACTTTTAGGCGCTTGCCCCATGCCAATACAAGGGCCACATGCTGATTCTAAGATACGAGCGCCTGCAGTGATTAAGTCAGTTAGTGCTCCGTCTCGGGCTAACATTGCTAATACTTGTTTTGAACCACAAGAGATCACTAAACTAACATCAGGATGGACTGTTTTGCCTTTTAAAATCTCAGCTACTCTTTTCATATCAATAAAAGAAGAGTTAGTGCAGCTACCAATAGCCACTTGATTGACCTTGATATCTAAATCTTGGACTTTTTTAATATTATCGGGAGAATGAGGGCAAGCAGCGAGAGGTTCTAGCTTAGCTAGGTCAATAACAATAGTTTCATCATATATAGCATTATCATCAGCAGTGAGAGGAACATAGTCTTTCTCACGTCCTTGGGCGTGGAGAAAGAGTCTGGTTTGTTCATCGGAAGGGAAGATTGATGTTGTTGCACCAAGTTCGGCACCCATATTAGTAATAGTGGCTCTTTCGGGGACAGTTAACGTTTTAACTCCCTCACCACTATATTCCATTATGCGATTTAAGCCACCTTTAACACTAAGCAGAGAAAGAAGATGTAAGATAACATCCTTAGCAGAGACCCAGGGCTTTAAACTGTTTTTTAATTCTACACGTACTACCTTGGGCATAGTAAGATAAAATGGTTGACCAGCCATAGCTACAGCAACGTCTAGGCCGCCAGCACCAATAGCAAGGGCGCCGATACCGCCTCCAGTTGGTGTATGGCTATCCGAACCTAAGAGGGTTGCACCAGGCTTCCCAAAACGCTCTAGGTGCACTTGATGGCAGATGCCATTACCGGGACGACTAAAGCAGATACCATGTTTAGCAGCTACTGTTTGTAAGAAGACATGATCATCGGCGTTACGGAAGTCTGATTGTAATGTATTGTGATCTACATAGCTAACAGATAGGTCGGTTTTTACCTTGGGTATACCCATCGCTTCAAATTGAAGGTAAGCCATTGTACCTGTAGCATCTTGAGTTAAGGTTTGATCGATTTTTATGCCAATCTCTGTACCTGTAATCATTTCGCCTGAAACTAAATGTGCTCGGATAATTTTTTGAGTTAAATTTAAACCCATTTTGACACCTCCGGAAAAACGAGTTTTAATAATTTTACATGAGATTTGTTAAACTTCCTACCCCTAAACGGTGTATACTTGTTTTAGTAACAAAGAAAGGATGCGATTTAATGGAAATTGCTCTATTTGAGCCAGAAATACCACAAAATACAGGGAATATAGCTAGATTGGTGGCTGCAGCAGGAGTTGATCTGAATTTAGTAGGAGCCCTAGGATTTCATCTCAGTGATAAGTTGGTCAAAAGAGCAGGCATGGATTATATTAATCTAGCTTCGATAAAAAGGACCTTATCGCTTGAGGAACTTTATGTTAATAAAAATGGGCGTATTTGGCTTGCGACAACCAAAGGCGCCCAGCGCTATAGTAATGTAAAGTTTGCCGATGAGGATACAATTTTGTTTGGTCCTGAGAGCCGAGGACTGCCTAAAGATCTTTTAGAGACACACCCAGAAGATTGTATTCGTATTCCTATGTTACCAAATTTAAGGTCATTAAATCTTGCCAATTCAGTAGCTATTGTCCTTTATGAAGCTTTGAGGCAATTAGATTTCCCCAATCTTATTCCTTAACAGTATTATCTCCTGAAGGAACCAATCCTTTGTAGAGAATAAAATAAAGTACACCTGTGATTATTGGGTAGTGAACAATTCGAGATATGAGTCTCGTAGGCAAGAGTGCAATATAGGCTTTACCGGTTATCATACTTACCCATAATGTATTAAGGAAAACATGACCAAGTAGTTCTGTAACTCCAACAACGATAATTAAATTTAGTAGTGTTATGTGGCGTTTCCTGAGTAAAAAACCGGGTATAAAGCCAACTAATGCAGCTGTTAAAGTGAAACCAGGGAAATAAGCTCCTCCCATCGGATTTATTAGATAGCCCACCATATCAGCTACTGCACCAGTAGAAAATCCGTACCAGGGACCTAAAATAATACCCGAAAGCATAATGGGGATGGTACCTAGGGAGATTCTAAAAGAACCTACACTATAACCAAAGAAACGTGTTAAAACAACAG
Organism: Firmicutes bacterium UBA4881; assembly: GCA_002399235.1. Lineage (GTDB taxonomy): Bacteria > Bacillota > DTU065 > DTU065 > DTU065 > UBA4881. The sequence goes on from DHDH01000002.1 coordinate 8,006, forward strand.
CTAAAGAGGCTAAAAGACTAGCTAAAATCAGTTTTCTAATCTTCATGTTAAACCACTTCCTTAAGAGATGGCTGTTTTGGCTAAATTATACCACAGATTATTCTTTGTCAAGAACAATTAAATTACTTCTTATTATCTTACCGAAAGCCCAGCTAAAAAGCGACAGTTGGTTGACTGAAGATGCTAAAAAGTGATAAACTTATGCTGATATTTGTGTTAAAGAGCCACACTGCTGGCCTTTTTTTACTGTAATAATAAATAGACAGGGGAGAGAGTTGGCAATGAATATCCTAGTTATTAACAGTGGAAGTTCGTCCTTGAAATATAAGCTTTTCAATATGGACGACGAAAAAGTACTTGTTTCTGGAGTAGCTGAAAGAATCGGTGGCGAAAACTCTTTTATTAAACATGAAAACCATGAAAAGGTAGTTATAAATGTGGATCTACCTAATCATAAAGTTGCTTTGAAAGAAGTACTTAATTTACTTATGGATCCTGTACATGGAGCTATAAAAAGTTTGGACGAGATTGATGCAGTAGGTCATAGAGTACTACATGGACAGGAAAGGTTTTCTGAGTCTGTGCTTTTAGACCAAGAAAAGGTTGATACTCTAAAGACCTTTATTGAAATGGGTCCTTTACACATGCCTGCCAATATAGGTGGCATTGAAGCCTGTTTTAGTTTAATGCCCAACACTCCTCAAGTTGCTGCCTTCGATACAGCTTTTCATGCTACAATTCCGCCTAAGGCTCACTTATATGCTTTACCTTATGAAATTTATGAGAAATATAAAGTACGTCGTTACGGTTTCCATGGTACAAGCCATAAGTTTGTCTCAAATAAAGCAGCTCGTTTTCTCGGGAAACCTCTAGAAGAACTTAAGATGATCACCTTGCATCTAGGAAATGGTTCTTCAATTGCTGCTATTAAAGATGGTCATTGCATTGATACTTCAATGGGCTTTACCCCTTTGGAAGGTTTAGTAATGGGTACCCGTTGTGGCGACATGGATCCTGCCATTGTACCATTTTTAGGTAAGAAACTTAATATGACCCCAGATGAAGTAGATGACCTTATGAATAAAAAGAGTGGCTTGAAAGGCTTTACAGGACTTTCTAATGACATGAGGGATATTCAAGCTGCTAAAGATGAAGGAAACAAACTAGCACAGCTAGTTTATGATATGTTTATCTATAGAATTGTAAAATATATCGGCGCTTATACCGCAGCTTTAGGTGGACTTGATGTGATGGTATTTACCGCAGGTATTGGCGAAAATGATTACGAAGCACGCCGTGATATCTGCCGTGAATTAAAGTTTATGGGTGTGGCTATTGACGAAAAACTAAACGATGGCTTAAGAGGCAAAGAAACAAGGCTTACAGCTGCAGATTCTAAAGTAGAGGTTTTATTAGTACCAACTAACGAAGAACTCTCTATTGCTCTTGATACCTATAGATTAGTTAACGGTAAGTAATATTTAGCTAACTAGGGGATGGCAAAAGTGAATGTTAAAAAAGCTATAGCAGAATGTGGTAAGCAAATTGTTGATTTAGGTCTTGTAAAAGCAACCTCAGGTAATATATCCTATCGAGGAACAGATAGCTTTTTCATTACACCTTCTGGTTATCCTTTAAATATGTTAACAGCAGAGGAAATTGTCGAGGTAGAAGCAACTGGGCAAGCAATCGAAGTTAAAGAGGGAGTTTTTGGTCCATTAAAGCCTTCGATGGAAACGGGTTTACACTTAGCAGTTTATAAGGCTCATCCTGAGGCTAAAGCGATTGTTCATGCTCACCCTCTGTATGCTACTTTACTTGGTACAATTATGGAGATAAGGCCAGTAACCTATGAAGCTGCATGTTTTATTTATCCCATAAATTATGTTCCACCACTTTTGCCTGGTAGCAAGGAATTAGCTACTTATGTGGGGAATACAAAAGCCAATGTAATAGTACTAAAAAACCATGGTGTTGTTGTCTGGGGTGAAACTCTTACTGAATGCGTATTTAGAATGCAGGTAATGGAAGAGAATGCAGAACAACTATATTTAGCAGAAAGCCTAGGGTATCACCCAGTTGTTTCGGAAGAAGATATTTTTAAACTTAAAATAAAGGAGTAATGAAAAAAGAATGAAGCGCTTGTCTTATCTAAGCCTGGCTATTGCTTTAGTCTGCCTAGCAACAATGATGATTCAGGTGCCGGTCCCTGCTACCAAAGGTTTTCTTAATTTAGGTGATAGTTTAGTTATTACCTTAGCTATAGTATTCGGAGCTCGCTTTGGTTTTTGGGCTGGTGCTCTAGGGTCTGCTTTAGCTGATATATTAACTGGTTATTTGCATTGGGCACCTTGGACCTTTATTATTAAAGGTTTTGAAGGGTTAATAGTTGGCGCAATTGCTTCTAAATCGTTTCGAGAAAAGAATTCGATTGATTATAAAACAGGTATAGGTGTCTTTTCAGGTTCTATGTTTATGGCTTTTGGTTATTTAATAGCCGGAGCTGTGATGTATAGTTGGGCAGCATCTTGGGTTGATATGCCAGCTAATTTAGTACAAGGTATTGGTAGCGCAGTCATTTCCATTCCTGTGCTATATGCATTAAGAAAAATACCAGCAATTTTTGGAAGCTGGGAAAAGAAAATCTAGCTAGGGAAAGGGGTCGAACAGTGCATCGTGTAACATTAATTCCCGGAGATGGAATAGGTCCTGAAATTACTGCTGCAGTTCAAGAGATATTAGCTAAAGCGAAAGCACCAATTGAATGGGATGTGGTCTTAGCAGGTGAGGTAGCTCTAGAAAAAGAGGGAGATCTCTTACCCCTTACCACGCTACAATCTTTATCTCAAAACAAAGTAGCGCTTAAAGGCCCAATAACTACACCAATTGGCTCTGGTTTTCGTAGTATCAATGTATCCTTAAGACAAAAATTTTCCTTATATGCTTGTGTACGTCCTTATAAAAACATTCCCGGTGTAGCATCGCGTTATGAGAATGTTGACATTGTAGTTGTACGTGAGAATACAGAAGACCTTTATAAGGGAATCGAATTTGCTCTAGGCTCCCCTGAAGTAGCTATGTTAACTGAGATGAGTAAGGGTTTAGTACCTACAGATGCTGCGGTTTCCATTAAAGCTATTAGTGGTTCAGCATCAAGACGCATTGCGCAGTACGCTTTTGAATATGCTAAAGCATCAGGTAGAAAAAAAGTTACAGCTTCAGCAAAAGCTAATATTATGAAGTTTACCGATGGCTTATTTTACGAGTCTGTTCGCTCTATTGCCAGTCAATATCCAGAGATTGAATATAATGAAGTTCTAGTTGATGCCTTATGTATGAAGCTTGTACAAGATCCAACTCAATATGATATTCTCCTAATGCCCAATTTGTATGGAGATATAGTTTCTGACTTAGTTGCTGGTTTGGTGGGTGGCTTAGGAATGGCCCCGGGAGCTAATATCGGAAAGAATATGGCTATCTTTGAGGCAACTCATGGATCAGCTCCCGATATAGCTGGTAAGAATCTAGCTAACCCTACAGGATTACTTCTATCTGCTATTATGATGCTTGAGTATTTAGGCGAGAAAGAAATTGCCAGTAATATAGATAGAGCTCTAAACACAGTGTTAGCCGATGGCAAACAAGTGACAAAAGATCTAAATTCTAAGGGAGTCTCAACATCAAAAATGGCAGAAGCCATTATAGCAGCGCTGTAAGGCTAACTTTTAAGTTAAGGCAGGAACTACTATAAGTTATTGCCAAAACGGCGCAGACTCCAAGTAGTCAGAGGAGCTGCGCCAATTCTTTACGTCTTTCCTTTTTGAAAACGTTTAACACAAAGCTCCTCGATTTTAGTATTTGTCTATTGTATACTAATTGAGGAACTATTAAAGTATAAGGTTAAAGACAGAGGGGCTTGTTTGCTAGATAGAGTTTGCGATGCAAGACGGAGGAATGAGATATGGTCGATTCCAGAATGGATAAAATGGCTGCTAGCTGGGCAGAAAAAGTCCAAAAGGCAGCGTTACAAAAGATAACAAGTCGTATGTTCACGGCTTTTAACACTAATGTGGATGTAGTTGTCCATGTCAATAACGAAAACTTGAATCGGATTTTGACAGAAAATCCTCATATCAAAGCAGAAAAGTTGGCACAAGATTTTTCGCGTCAAGCAGATCTGATCGAAACACCAGAGAACTTCTTAACAATATTGTTAGGTGCTATGGGTAAAGGAAAATCTCTATATGCTCTTACAAACAGCGATGATCTACTTAAATGGTTGGATAAATCTTTTCCTGAAGCTAAAGAGATTTTAGGTGGGCAAGCTGGTATTGTTGCCAACCAGATTAGTTCACTAAATGCAGAAGCGGTAGTTTATTCTAGACTCCTACCACCAAAACAAGCAGCTTTATTTAACGATGATGTTTTAGCTCCAAAAATCGAAGATGGACAACTTAGCTTAGAGCCTGTAAAAACTGTAGCTAGGTCCACTGATCAATGTAAGATAAACTGGATTTTTGAGTATGGTAAGGGAATTACTGTGAAGCTAGGTGGTTTAACTGTTACTACACCTCGTGCTAACAGAGTCATCCTCGCCACCAGACCTAGTGAGGCGATTATGTCTTTTCCTGATGAAATGATGCCTTTATTACCAAAGCTAGGCAAGGAGATTGATCTAGCTTTTATGGCAGGTTATCACTATATCGCCGAAAAGAATCCAGATGGCCGCTCTTACCAGGAGTTTTTAGATAAAGCTTTAGAAGAAATTGCTAACCTACGTCAAGGTAATCCCAACTTAGCTTTTCATTATGAGTATGTACCTATGAAAGCAAGGAACTTAGAAGCTAAAACTTTAGCTGCGATCGGTGATGCTATAGAGAGTTTTGGCATTAATGAAAATGAGATTAAGTTAGTCTTAGATGACTTCAATTTTACTGAAGAGAAAAAAGCTCTCGAAGCATCAGAAAGAGCATTCACTCTCTATAAAGCGGCTTTGCCTATTCTACGGAAGATGAATTTGATGAGATTACATGTGCATAACTTAGGCTATTATGTAGTAATTATATCTAAGTCTTATCATATTTCTCCTGAGAGATGTCGTGAAGCTTGTCTTTATGCATCTTGCGTTAATGCACTTAAAGCTAAATACGGTGGTTTTGCTTTAGCCGAAAAACTACCTGAAGCAGGTCAGATACCAGTATCAGAGATTGGTTTTAAACAGCTTATAGGAATCAAAGAAGAGATGAACCTGCCTGAGGAATTTTTAGAAACAGGTATCTATGAAGGTGAGGATCACTATCTTTTAGTGGTACCCGCTCATGTAATTCCCAACCCTGTAAGTACAGTAGGTATGGGGGATACGATCTCTTCAACATCATTTGCCTTAGAGTATAGCAAGGAGCGGTAAATAATACCTCTCCTTGTTCCTACTAGATAGTTGGAGGTGGCTATTATGCGAGATGTGCGAAAGGTTGCAGAGAATCGTCGGGCTAGACATGAATATTTCATTGAAGAAACATTTGAAGCTGGTCTTGTGTTGCAAGGCACCGAAGTGAAATCATTACGTAGAGGTCGCTGCAATATGCAAGATGCTTATGCAGCAATTCAAAAAGGTGAAGTGTTTATTTATAATATGCATATTAGCCCTTATGAACAAGGTAATATCTATAACCATGATCCTCTTAGACCTAAGAAGGTGCTCTTAAACAGAAAACAAATTAACACTCTTATTGGTAGAACTCAACAAGAGGGTTATACCCTGATTCCCTTAGAGATCTATTTTAATGAGCGAAATTGGGCTAAGATACGGATCGCTTTGGCTAAAGGTAAGAAGCTCTATGATAAAAGAGAAGATATAGCCAAAAGAGATGCTAAACGCAATGCAGAGAGAGTTATGAAAGAACGGAACGCCAATTGACGTTAAGGGCTAAAGAATATATAATGAATTTACATGGGGGCGACTTGGCTTCGACGGGGAGCGTGATGGTAGTCGCTGCGGGCCGAGTTCTCCGCAAGCTCGATAAAAAGGCGGAAGCGTTTTATAAACGCCAACGATAATTTAGCTTACGCTGCTTAATTAAAAGCAGCTGTCCTTAGATAGTAAGCCTGTGGCTATCTAAAGGGCATCAAATTAACGGGCTGCCGCTTTAGTCCCTACCCAAAGGCAAAAGCGAAAGATTAATGGGTGTAGCGAGGAAGGAGCCTGTCTAGTGGCGTTCTTCCAAGCGAAACACTAAGTAATTAGACTACGCTCGTAGACGTGGCTATGGTTACCTCTTCGGACATGGGTTCGACACCCATCGCCTCCACCAAATAATGAAGAGTTCTAGAGAGCATTCTCTGCTTGACATATGCTTTGAAGAAACTGGTAGTTAAGGCAGTTAGATGCTCTTATAACAAATAGTATAAAGGTACCTGTGCCTTTAATTTATTGCGTTTAATTACATATGATGTAACACTAACGAACGTTAGATAAAGGAGAATATCGATGGAGAAAGATCTAAAGGAAAGAATTAAAGAAGTAGCGGTAGATCATTTTAACAATAATGGTTATCATGGTACTACTATCCGCAATATAGCCAATGAAGTTAACTGTTCTTTACCAATGATCTACTATTATTACAAAAACAAAAAAGAGTTATTCGATGAGATAATAAAAAAGGATTATTTTGACCTTTTAAAAAAACAGGCTACTCTTTTGAGTACCAATAATATCATAGATTTTTATACAAAGTTTGTATATGATCTAAACTCTTTAAGTGACTATGATAAAAAAGTTTATCGGCTTGGGATCAAGGTTTATCTATCCTTTGATGGCGATGAGGAACTTATGGGAATCATGGATGAGTGGGAAAAGACTATACTTCCACGCCATTATCAGCTAATAAAACCATATCTAAAGAATAGAGATAATGATCTTGCAATGGTACGAACATTAATACACTTATTGGAAACATTGATAGTAAGTATTGTCGTTAAGAACAGGTTTTTATCTGAAGAAGAAATCCGCGAAGAGATATCAATTGTTCTTCGTAGGTGTGAATGATTTGTTTTTTTAGTTAAGGAAAATGGATTTAAATATCCTTCACCAAGGGATATGCTTTTTAGCATAACCTAACGAACGTTATAATAAATAATAATTAAAGGAGAGAAGATAATTGGATTTAGAGAAGAGATTTGCTCTACTGCAAAATACTTATGCGATGTCTATTGCAGAAACTGTAAACACTTATGACAAGTTAAAGGTGCTTGACTCTCTCGTAGAGAGAAGAAAAGAAAGACAAGTCCAAACAGCGCCTTTTTTGACCCAACAACTGGGCATTGAAACTGTTGAGGATGTTTTTTACAAGCTTTCAAGAAATTTATGGTTGTGCAAACTGGCTTGTGGAGAAAAAAGATGATGGCTATATTGCTACGGCAGGCTCATGCAAGTTATGTGCATTTTCGAAGAAAATGGGAGGCGCAAATCCTTGCCATGGATGGTGTTTGGACCCCATGTTAGCAATGATCACTGCTGTAGCCAAACTCGATGCTGGAAGCATTGTTGTAGAGAGCACTTTAATGACTGGAGATAGTTGTAAAGTGCTTGTCAATATCTGAAGAAAAGGAAGATATTATTGAAACATCGGTGACATATGATCAATGAAAGAGGCGAGAAACTGGAAGTGTAAGGCATTTATGTTTTTCCTAGAAGTATCAAAAGGGTATAGAGACAACAAAAAATGAACTTGCGAGATTGGAGGTTTCATGAGAATGGAAAGGAAAAAAGCAGATCAGAAAAAGATATTGTTATACGCGGTTATGGTTTTGCTGTTGCTTGTTTTTCAGGAAGTCCTAGGTAAGGTGGGGAAACTTGTAGCTGATTTGCTCCCCTATGAAAGGTTGGATCCTTATAAAGCTTTTGCATGGGTTTCTGTTCACCATATTGCTGAGATGCTGATTGCCCTGGCGGTAATCATGATTCTAAGCAAGCTTTTGAAAGTGGATTTTGGCTTCGGTCTTGGTGATAGAAAAAAAGGAATTAAATATGTAGTAGTGTATACAACCATATTTGCAGTAGTAACCCTTGTTAGTCATATACTTATGCTGGTTAATAACGCCCTACCAGTGTACGACTTCCCATTAAACCAAAAGTATATTTTGGGAACCCTGGGCTTTCAATTGTTCTTAAGTGGGCCTGCTGAAGAGATCCTATATCGGGCAATCCCTATTACCATGCTCGTGTATGTATTGGGAAAGAGTGTAAAAGTAAAATGGGGTATTACATTAGAAATAATAATCGCGTCTTTCTTGTTTGCAGTTGCACATATGAAATGGTCTTTATTCCCGTTTACCATTGAAGCGAATTACTTCCAGCTGTTCTATGCTTTTATACTAGGCTCTATCCAGGGAAAAGCCTACCAAGATAGCCAAAGCATTGTCTATCCAATGTTCATGCACAGCATTAGCAATGTACTAATGGTTGGAACAGGGTATTTGTTTCTCTTAGTTTGAGACTAGATGTATGTAGGAAGTTAAGGTATCGGATTAGAAAAGGCTACTTAACAATAAATGAAGAAGACCTATTAAATCTTTACTTTGGTTTAATAGGTCTTTTAGCTTCGTGGAGAAATATTGTTATTTGTTTAGTTTTAGGTAATCAAAACGAAATGAAATATAGGGTTTTTATAATTTGTAAACAAAGGCGGTAAACATGCCACCAGCTCCATTAGTGAAGTTATTTGACATATGGTGCGAAATATGACAGTGAAAAGGCCATATACCTGGATTAATTGCATTAAATAAGACATCCCAAGTTTCACCAGTAGCAACCAGTATTGTATTTTTTAGAATTCTATCATTATCTTCGATTGGATTGCCATCAGCTTTTTCTACTAAAAATTGATGGCCGTGGATATGCATTGGATGATGGTTAACCTGTATGGCTCCTAACCTTAGACGCACAATATCACCATACTCAACTGGCATAGGTGTGGTAGCCGGAAAACTTTTACCGTTAATAGTAAACATATTAAAGTCCATTGCAAAAGGATTGAGATTATATTGACCAGGTTCTACTTTTTCTCCTTTTTCTAAACCAACGAGACTCCATTCCTGCATTAGTAGTAGATAATCTTTATTAACATTTCTTTCATTTGGATCTAAGATTACAAAGCCACCTAGTAGTCCTAGCATATCTTGTTTTGTTACATTAACATGAGAATGGTACATATGGGTCCCGGGTGGGTTAGTTATTCTAAAGTGATAATCAAAATAATGTCCCGGTTCAATTCTTAGCGAAGGTTCCACATCTGGGACACCGTCCATCACATTAAGAACATTAAGTCCATGCCAATGAATACTTGTAGCCTCCGGAAGGTTATTAATTACTCTTATACTGATATAGTCCCCCGGATAAACTTGGATAGTTGGTCCTGGTATACATCCGTTGTATCCCCAACCTTTAATAAAGACACCTGGAAGTATTTCTTGATTTACAGGTTGGGCAACTAACACAAAAAATTTAATGCCATTTCTGATAGTATAGTTAAGTGGAGGAATATCTGGTGTAGTGACCATAAAAACACCTCTTTGAAGTTTAGATTGTTTAAGGGAAAAGGGTACTACATTATATTCAGAGGCTTATTATTATGATGGCAAAAAACGTCTTGTAATTGATTAAGGAATAATTGTACCTTGAGTATGCCATGTGAATAAGGCTGGAATAGTGTTGATTCTAGAGCTTTAGAGGGTGCAGAGTTATCTGAAGCTAAATTATAAGCAGGTGTAGCAAAGTTTGTAATGAATTGTTGCAAGGAAGAATTGTATCACTATGGGAAAGTAATTGATAATAGTAATGGGACAAAATCTTTATATAAGCTTAATCTAAACCTCAAAGGTTTTTAAACGGGGTATGTATCCCGAGCTGTTAGATTCTAAAAATAAGAAATGGTAGCAATTTCCATTGCTATGACTATTCACTTCATGATGGATTAACCTTTTGACTGTAAACTTGTCGAAGAAAAGGAAAACGAAAACATAATAAAAGGGTATATCATGTGGTTTTGTAAACAGTTTAAAGGAGGCACGAGAGAATGAAAAGGACCTTGATTAACTGGATGGGATTGCTGGGTGTAATCAGTCTACTATCCTATATAGCAGCGGTTGTATTTTCACCACTGGCCTACCCAGGCTATAACTGGATGGCACAGGCCGTTAGCGATCTTTCAGCTGCCAATGCGCCCTCACTTTCGCTTTGGAATCAATTAAGTTGCCTTTACGGTGTCTGTGGCATCGTTGTCAATATGATGGTCTGTGTGTTTGTGCAAGATAAGTTGACTAGGACACTCCGTGTAGGCATTTACACCTTTGCTGTAATGAACTGGATTAGTTTTGTGGGGTTTTCTCTATTTCCATTATCTAGTAGTGGCTATGGAGGAGCATTTCAGGATGTGATGCATATGGTTTGTACAGCGCTTGTAGTTATTCTTTCGATTATCTCACTTGTTCTAATTATGGTTGGTGGATATAAAAACAGGACATATCGTTCTTTAGCAGTTTGGGCGACAATAGCCCTTGCTATGATGTTTAGCGGTGCAATTGGCACTGGTCTGGTACCTAAAGCGTATTTCGGTATCGTTGAACGATTAAGTGTGTTTGCTGCAGTTGGATTCCAGGCGGTACTGGGGTTATATTTATATAACGGTTTTCGGTTCGTAGGCGGGAAATCTGTTTAGAATGGTAAATTGAGGAAACATATTGATCAAACAGATGAACGTTTTGTTAAAAAGTACAGCCCTTAAAGTGCAAAAAAAGTGAACTCTATATGTGCTTTGTCTCTGTTTATCGTCCCCAGAACCGCTGTCCCATCTTGGGACAAAAAGATTAGTTCAAACTGCATTAAAACTATATGAGTTACGAAAAAACTCCTATTCAAAAGGAGATGATTAAATGATTTCTATTAAAAATACAGAGAATCTAGCGGGAGTAACAATTAGTGGAGATTACCATGATCTATACAATTTGGTAGAGGCATTTCATGATATTGCAATTGATGAATACTCCGATAAATACAAGGACTATACAATAATCTCAATCCGCGTTTTAGGTATATGTTATGATATAAGACATGCCTATCAAGGAGATCGAGATATTAAGCTTCTAGACAATAATATGAATGAAGATAAGATGAGATGGCACTCAACTATTACTCCTAGAAAAAATGTTTATTATAGCTGCAATTGCCTTTACCCAGAGATGTTTTTCGGGATGCTAGCTTTAAATGCTTTGATAGAATTAAGAGCTAAGGATCTAGCAAAGAGCAGATACTACAACCCAGTGGATAGAAGAGTTATTTGGGATAGTACAATTGCAACGCTTCGTTCTTTTCAGGTTGAATTTGTAAAATGCGTTAAAGAAACTCTATCTGAGGCGACCTTTTCGAGATGGTTAAAGGTAATGAATGGAGATTATTTGGGTATCCAGTATATTGCAAGACAATATGTAGATTTGCTAAATATAAAGTATCTTGCCATGACCAAAGAAAAACGTTTAAAAAGTTTATCGACTATAGCTAAGCGACTTGCAGAATTTTGGAATGACAAAGATCATCGAGAAATTAAAGATGGAGTAGTTGCGGCAGCTAAAGAGTATGGCTGTGCTGAAGATGTAATCGAATTTGAAGGAATTGACTATCCTGATGAGATTGTTTGGTGAAAAAAATATGATTTTTATTCGAAAAAAGCTCCTGCTTAGAGTTTTAAGCAGGAGCTTTTAGGATAGCCTTTTACAACTTCTATATTTTAGAGATTTATAATGTTATTGCTAAAGTTTCAGCAAGTTTATTAAAGCCAACTCGATACGCCAATTTTTGTGAGGGAAAATTATTAGTAGACGTTGACCACTGAGGGCACTTGCCATCGTTAATAATTTGAGAGGCACTTTTGATCGAAGCTAAAGAAGCATAACCTTTTCCTCTGAATTCAGGTAAAGTATTTATGCCAATTTCTTGAACTTTATCTTGCATATAGGGCATACCGGGGCTATCGGTGCAGCTGACAAGAATATTGTCAATAAAAACCCCACAACAGGTTCCGCTTTCTGTCATCCTGGCAAAGTAATCGTGCAACCAGGATAAATCTTTACAGTTAGGGTTATTGGTTTTGAAGAAAACAAGATAGGCTTGATAATCGTTGAGTGTCAATACCTTCGCAGAGTTTTGTATAACCGGAAGATTAGAGAACACATACTTGATGTGACATGTCCCCGGTAAAATG
>DHDH01000051.1:0-11059 GCA_002399235.1 Firmicutes bacterium UBA4881
GGTAGAGCACCCGGCTGTTAACCGGGTTGTTGCAGGTTCGAGCCCTGCCTGGGGAGCCATTTTTATATTATTTTTAGACTGCTAAAGGCAGTCTTTTTGTTTTTAAACAGTAATTAGTAAGAAGTGATTAAGAAAATACATATTAAACTAGAAGTTAAATTAAGGGCATGGATTTGTTCTCTTTAACTTATTAATGTTAAGATGGATGTATAAGAAACCTGGGGAGAGCTAAATTTCAATTGGTTAAGAGAATATCTTGGAAAGATTTTGTAAGGACCTGGTTCTTTAAAGTTAGGTGAGGTAAAGGTTAGGTAAAGAGGGGGCAAAATAAAAATGAGAAAACATATTTGGGTATTTCTAATAATACTAGTATCGTTACCAAGCCTTGCTCAAATAGACCAATATAGGCAATCACTTGCAGATGCATTATGGAATCTCCAAAAGGTTGATCCCTTGTATATTAACGAGAAACTTACAGTAGCAGAAGAGCTATTAAAAAGCAAAGATTTGAATGAAAGACGTGAAGGAGAAGCAATTTTAGAGTCCTTAAAGCCACTTTTTGTCGATGTAAGACCTGTAGAGACAAGAGCTATCTGGGTGGATTATGTAACTTTTGGTAAATTTATGGAGACTGGGGATATCTGTAGGCTTCTAGATCAACTACAAGAGATAGGCATTCATATACTATTTCCTGAGGTATATGCTTATGGCACAACTATCTATCCAAGTAATATTGCAAAATTGCAAGATCAGTATCGGTATCTATGGGAAGATGGAGATATTCTGGAGATATTTATTGCAGAAGCCCATAAGAGAGGTATGGAAGTTCATCCTCTTGTTCGTGTCTTCTCGGCTGGCTATAAAGAACCAGGCTACCTAATTACGGAACATCCAGAGTGGTTAGAAGTAATAAAAGATGGTACACGCGGCAGTTCGCGCTCATATTTTATTTCACCAACTATACCAGAGTTTCGCCGTTATTTAGAGGCTGTAATGACTGAACTAGTTACTAAATATGAGATCGATGGTCTGCATTTAGATTACATTCGTTATGAAGATGGTGACTTTGGTTATAGTGATCCTTCTCGAGAACTTTATAAAAAGTTAAATATTATCGATCCTCTACTTATTAAAAAGGATACTTTAGAAGAAGCGACCTTTAAAGAATTTCGTAAAGCTCATGTAGATGCTTTTGTCCGCTTTTGTCATGAGTCACTTAAAAAAATTAGACCCAATTTATTAATTTCTGCCGCAGTAGGGTCCCCATATTCCTGGGCCAATAATGATCTATTTCAAGACTGGGTGTATTGGGCAAAATGTGGTTATATCGATTTTGTTACTCCCATGGAATACCGAGATACTACACCCAAATTTAGAATTGCAGTACAAGAAGATATCAAAGCGAATGTTGCCAATATTCCTCTTTTTAGTGGTTTAGGTTTATATTTATTTTCAGTAGATGAGTTGGAAAGCCAAATTGTCGAGGTTCAAAAAAATAACTTACCAGGAATTGCTTTGTTTTCAGAAGCTAATATGGGAATAATCAAATTTTTAAAGCTAAAAAATGGTGTATTTAGAGAACCAGCTTATCCTGTGCATCGTAAGCCCGGAGAAGCAATAGAGATCTATCTTAATGATTTAATTACTAGAATCAGGGCGAATGGTTCCTATCTTGAGATAGAGAAAAGCATATTAGATAGTTGGCTAAAAATAATAAAAGACTTTAAGGGAGTTAAACCTGTAGAGAATCTGAATTATCCTCGCATGGCTAAAGCCATCAACGAAAGATTAATTTATTTACAGATGATAAGAAAGTATTATCAACTTCCCATTGACAATTTGGAAGCAGCAGAGTAAATTTAAATAACACAAATCCTATCGGAATACTAGGAATAGGGGAGGCTATACCATGCATGTCCATAAAAGTATTTTGGAACTTATTGGTAAGACACCACTTTTAGAGATTGCTAATAATAAAGCTAAAGTTTGGGCCAAGATAGAGGCATTTAATGCGGGTGGTTCTGTTAAGGATCGCATTGCTAATAACATGATAGAAAGTGCCGAAAAGGAAGGAATGTTAAAACCTGGTGATATTATAATTGAACCCACTAGTGGTAATACCGGTGTAGGGCTTGCAATGGTAGCTGCATCAAAAGGGTATAAATTGATTTTAACTATGCCTGAGACGATGAGTATTGAAAGAAGGCGTCTTTTGACAGCTTATGGTGCTACAGTTGTACTAACACCAGGTGCAGAAGGTATGAAGGGCGCTATTAATAAAGCTCTAGAACTAAAAGAAAAGTATAAAGCTTTTATTCCACAACAATTTGAAAATGCAGCTAATCCAGCTGTTCACGAAAAGACTACAGGAGTTGAGATCTGGGAAGATACTGATGGTTTAGTGGATGTTTTCGTTGCTGGTGTAGGGACTGGAGGAACTCTCACTGGTACAGGAAGATTCTTGAAAGCTAAGAAACCTGATTTAACTGTTGTAGCGGTAGAACCAGCCGATTCGCCAGTTCTATCAAAGGGTCAAGCTGGTCCTCATAAAATACAAGGTATTGGAGCTGGTTTTGTACCGAAAGTGCTAGATGTTAAATTAATTGATCAAATAGTCCCGGTTACTAACGAACAAGCAATTGCAACCACCGTAACACTAGCTAGAGAACAAGGACTTTTGGTAGGTATCTCAAGTGGTGCAGCAGCTTATGCTGCTTTAGAATTGAGTAAGAACGATCAATTCGCTAATAAAAATATTGTTGTTGTCTTACCGGATACAGGTGAGAGGTATTTATCAACAGGAATTTTTGATTGATCCATAAAACAAATGTGCTTCTAAAGGTGCATTTTTTAAGGCTTCATCCCAAAGATTAAGCCTTAATTTACGTTCTAAACAGAAGGCTGCATAGACTCTTGCAAGGTGGCTAGGATCGTTTTCGGCCACCTTTTTTATTGCCATTAAATCGCAAGGGTGGTCTTCTAAGGCTAGTGTAATAAGAGCATTACGACGGAGGATATTTGTTCCACGCCAATTAGCAGCACTTTCTTTTAATAAGTTTTTATATTCTTTGTCCATTTGTACAAGACGTAAAAGGTCTGGTTTTCTTAACAGGTAGAAAGGTGTTATTATGGAACTTGAGGGTATATTTTGGTTATGAGGGCAAACATTTTGACAGATATCGCAACCAAATAGATGTCCACTGATATTTTGGCAATGTTCTAATGAGAGGAAACCTTTTTTTTGGGTTAGAGCAGAAATACAAAGATTGTTATCTACTAGGTAAGGCTCTTTAATTGCTCCAGTTGGACAAGCTTTGACACAAGCACCACAGCCTTTACAAAAGCCTAAGAATGAACCTTTAGGTAAAGGTAAGTCGGTTAGGACTGTAGCTAAAAATATAAATGAACCATAACTAGGGTGAATAATATTGGTGTTTTCACCTAAGTAACCTAGGCCAGAAGCAATAGCTACAGCTCGATCGAGAACAAAACCAGTATCAGAGAAGGCCTTAAAAGAATAACCAGGATAAAGAGTTCTTAGTTTTATTATGTATTCGTTAAGCATGGCTACAAGAACTTTATGATAATCTTTCCCTTGGCAATAAACAGAAAAACCACCACTAACAAATGGTTTATGATAGTAAGGAAGTGCCAGCGAAATTGCATACTTGGCCCAAGGAAAAGTATTTTGAGGATTACGAAAGAGTGGTAGATTTTTAGCTATAAAAGGATCGAGAAAAGGCAACCTAGCTTCTAGATGTTTTACTACAGGTTCCAATTCTTCTAGGTGACAACATTTTGGTTCTAAAAGTCCTAAATAGATAGCACTCTTTTGCCAATCTAACATGCGAACACTTCCTTTATACAATGATGAGAAAAAAGAGGTGATTTCTTTGAACAGAGAAGACTATTTAACTTTAATGAAGAGTAAAGTTACCAACAAAAATTTACAAAAGCACATGTTAGCCACAGAAGCTATACTAAGAGATTTAGCACCAAGATTTAGTGGTGAAATTGAAGAATGGGGTCTAGCAGGTTTGCTACATGATATTGATTACGAAAATACTGCTACTAATCCCGAAAAACATGGTATCGAAGGTGTAGAGTTTTTAAGCCAGTATGAACTTCCAAAGTATGTCTTAGACGCCATCTCTCGCCATCCTGGGCAGGATAAATTGTTAACTAACTTAGATCAAGCATTATATGCAGCAGATCCCCTTACGGGTTTAATTGTAGCATGTGCTCTTATTCACCCCACAAAAAAGTTAAATGCTATAGATACCCTGTTTATCAGAAATAGGTTTAATGAGAAATCATTCGCTAAAGGTGCAAGTAGAGAACAGATTAGTACTTGCCACTTGTTAGGTTTGGAGTTAGAAGAGTTTATTAGCTTAGGGTTAGCGGCAATGCAAGGGATCGCTACGGAACTAGGTCTTTAGGTGGTGCAAAGATGGAGAAGGTAGTTGTTCGTAGAGGTGGACTTGCTGATGTTTCTCAAATAGCAGCAATTCATTGCTCAGATCTTGAGGATAATCTTTGGTACCGTTTCCCTGAGGGAAAAAGAGTTGCAGCTAAAAGAGTTAGTGAACTAACTCTTTATGAACGCTGGCTAAATGGCGGCTCGTGGATGAGTGAGGAATTATGTGCAATTTATCTAAATAACCTGCTTTTAAATGGTCATATGCCTCTAGTGGCTGAACTAGATGGAAAACTAGTTGGCGAACTAGAATTGTTTTATGGTAAAGAGAACGATGGACATCTATATGCACATATTGGTGTATTACAGGTTCATAAAGAATACCAACGTCGGGGTATAGGCACTCTTCTTGTGCAAAAAGCAATAATTACTGCCAAAAAAAGAGGGGCTTCTTATCTGACTGTGCGACCAAGGGATGTAGTTCGTGACTTTTACAAAAAGTTAGGTTTTGCCGAGTGGTTAAAAACAGTTGTCTTTTTTGCGGAAGCAGCCCCCTTTGTTTCGGGTTTGACCTGGAAAGAAGATACTACTATTTTTAATAAACAAAAGTTTTGGCCTTTTATTATGGGTTATGAGCAATCATCCGCTCAGATTTGGCAGATCTTTCATGTTAATCAATTTGCTTTACCAGAATTTACTAGAGAACCAATTCATACAGGTTTAGTTAGTGGAAGAGGCAAAGAGGTTGTTGCTATATTTTATCCTCATGTTTATTTTGGTGATATGGCTAATGTCTATGCTTGGTCTAATAAAGGTCCCAATAAAGAAGATCTTTGGACCATGTTAACATTAGCTTATCAGTTTGGTTATGATAAAGTAAGAAGTTTATTAACTGAAGATAAATATGAGGGTTTGAAAGATTCATGTTCTCTTGCCGAGATTGAGAGGCAGGAAATCTTTCGCCTGAATTTAAAAGAGAGGGAAATATATGAGATGGCAGGCTTTGTTTGCTAAGTTGCCGTTTCCAACTACTGATGATGATCCTTGGTCAATTCTTAGGGCCTTAGATCTGTTTTTAGAGACAATTGAGGACAATTCTACTAGCCTAATTGAGAGAGGAATAGATATCGAAGGTCCTGTATACATCGAAAAAGGTGTTATAATAGAAAGAGGAGCTACCATTATAGGACCAGCTTATATAGGTAGTAAAGCAACTATTAGGCAGGGAGCTTATATTAGAGGTGGCGCTTATATTGGTTCAGGAGCCATTGTCGGTCATGCAACAGAAGTTAAGCATGCTGTTTTTTTACCTAATAGCCATGCCCCCCATTTTAACTATGTGGGAGATAGTGTATTAGGTCAAGATGTTAACCTTGGCGCTGGAGTGAAGATCTCCAACTTCAAAAATGATGGTAAAGAGATAGTAATTGGCGATAAAGCTACGGGCATGCGTAAGATTGGCGCTTTTATTGGTGATGGGACAAAGATTGGTTGCAACGCTGTTACAGCTCCGGGAACAATTATTGGCAAAAACTGTCTCATTTACCCGTTAGTTTTTTTAAGGGGTATAATTCCGGCAGATAGCATTATTAAATTGAGACAAGAGATAGAGATAGTTGCTAAGCAATAGAAAATAAGAAACAAGATAGCTATTTGAGACTGAAGGGAGTTGCACCGTATACCGGAAATAGAATGAAACAAAAGAAATTAATAACCTGGATTTTGATTTTGTTATTAATAGGTTTAATAGTCTGGAAACTGAGTGTTCGTACCAAAGCAGCCTTAAAAACAGAACAAGATACTAGGTTAATGATGGACACAATTATGACAGTTACCTTAGTAGGGTCGGAAAAGAATCTCCGTCCCACTTTTCAAAAAGGCTTTAACGAGATGCAGCGTATAGCTGATTTAACAGATAGGCACAAATCGGGGACAGAAATTTACCATTTGAATAGAGAAAGATCATTAGTTATCTCCAATGAATTAGCAGAGTTAATTTCTCTCGGAGAAGAATACCGTAAAGATTGTGATAATGCTTTTGATATTCGTATTGGTAAGTTAAGTGATCTATGGGGATTTGGTACAGATAGGCAAGCTGTCCCTTCAGAGAAAATGATTAGCGCTGTTTTACCACAGGGTGATGTGGTAATAAGCGGTAACAAAGTAACCTTACCTAATGATATTGTTTTGGATTTAGGGGCTTTAGCTAAAGGTTATGCGATCGAAAAAGCTCGTACAATAATGAAAAAGACTGTGCCTTCTGGACTTATTTTAGGTGGTGGCAGTAGTGTTGCAGCTTGGGGAGAGCACCCGGAAAAAAGACCTTGGCGAATTGGGCTCAAACATCCCCGTGATCCAGCTAAGCTTTTAGGTGTAATTGAACTAAGTGATGGCTGGTCGTTAGGCACATCTGGTGATTATGAAAGGTATTTTATTGAAAATGGAAAGCGTTATCACCACATACTAAATAGCCAAACAGGGTATCCTGTGCAAGATGTTTATGCTTGTACAATTCTTATCGAAGATTCTACTATAGCTGATATTCTCTCCACTATGTTATTTGTGTTGGGACCTAAAAAGGGACAAGCTTATTTAGAGAAAGCAAATTTAGGCCCGTTAGCTGTAGTATGGGTTGTGGCTCCTGGGAAGATTATCACTTATGAAAAAGGAGTTAAGTTACCTAAACTTACCTACTAATTATTCATATCTAGGTTAAGATAGCCGTACACTTCTTTGAGAGGTGTACGGTTATGCGCATTGCTTATCTTACTGGGAAAAAAAGAATTTGGTATATGCTTATAGGCTTTTTGTTTGGTTGTTTAATACTCTGGGCACGATTGTTCTATGTACAAATAATTCGTGGTGAAGAGATTTATAACTCAGCATTAACTCAAAGACTGAGGCCCATTCCTGTTGATGGTGCGAGGGGAGATATTTTAGATCGCAATGGAGTTTTACTGGCAGGTAGCGAAAATCTAGCTTCGGTTTATGTAATTCCTGTGGAGATTAAAGATAAACCTAAAGTGGCTGAGTTATTAAGTCGTATTTTAAACTTAGATAAGGAGCAAACCTTAGAGAGAATTCAAAAGCGAGCGGCTGCGGTTTGGTTGAAAAAACGGATTACCCAAAAAGAAGCAATGGAAATACGAAACTTAGCTATCCAAGGCGTAGGTATTGTAGAGTCGCCGAAAAGAGTGTATCCATTTGGAAGTTTAGCAGCCCACATTATTGGTATCTCTGGAATTGACAATCAAGGTCTAGAAGGCATGGAATTAGTTTATGACCATTGGCTAACAGGTGGTAAAGGTAGTTATATGGTCGAAAGGGATGCTAGTGGGAGAGAAGTTCCCGAGGCAGTGAAAGTTTATGAAATACCCAAAAAAGGAGATGCACTTACTTTATCTATTGATATTTCTTTTCAAAGTATCACCGAAAAGGCCTTAGCCAAACGAGTTATCGAGACTGGAGCTAAGTCGGGACTCGCTATCTTTTTAGATGTTTTAACAGGTGAGGTATTATCGATGGCTTCTTACCCTACTTTTGAGCCGGAAAATTACCAAGACTATCCAGCCATCAATAGACGAAACATTGCCGTCACAGATCTTTATGAACCAGGTTCTACCTTTAAGGTTATGACTGCAGCCGCAGCTTTGGAAGAAGGTATAACTAGTCTAGATAGAAGATTTTTTGACCCTGGTTTTATGGTTGTTTCTGGTTGGCGCATTCGTTGTTGGCGAAGTGGCGGCCATGGTAGTCAGACATTTACTGAAACCTTGGAAAACAGTTGTAACATTGCCTACGCTACCTTAGGCCTTGAACTTGGTGGCGATAAGTTTAACTACTATGCGCGTAAGTATGGTTTCGGTCAAAAGACAGGGATAGATTTCCCTGGTGAAGCGACAGGGCTTATTTATAAACCAGGTCCAAAAGTACCTTTGGTTACCTGGGCTAATATGGGCTTTGGTCAATCTATTAGTATCACACCACTACAATTGGTTAGTTTTGTGGCAGCCATAGCAAATGGTGGTATTCTTTATGTTCCCCATCTGGTAAAACAAATTGGTGACGATAAACCAATTGAACCTAAGGGAACTCGTATTTTAGACGAAAAAACTGCTAAAACTTTGAGAGAGATGTTACTATCGGTTGTCGAAAATGGCTCGGGTAGAACAGCTCAGGTGGCTGGTTATCGTATAGGAGGCAAGACAGGAACAGCCCAAATGGTAATTGCTGGACGTTATAGTCATACTTCAGTTATTGCTTCGTTTGTGGGTTTGGCACCTGCGGAGTCCCCAGCTATAGCAGGCATAATTGCTATCCATGAACCAACCACTATGCAGTATGGTGGCCAAGTATCAGCACCTGTTTTTGCTGCGATTGCTTCCGCTATATTGCCTGCTCTAGGAATTAAACCAATTCCAGAGACAATACAACCTAATCCGTGGGGAGGACCAGCCAAACGCATACCCCAAAGTGAAGTTGTTGTTCCTAATGTCATTGGTAAGTCAGTCTATGAAGCGCAAAAAGAATTAAAGACCCTTTCATTAATACCAGAAACCGTTGGTGATGGTCCAACAATAACCGATCAAGTTCCTCAAGAAAAACAATTACTTAAAGAAGGGTCAAAAGTATATCTGTTTACTGATTTTGAGACGTGTATAGATGGGTTAACTGCAGTTGACGCACTTATCTAGGTTTGGTATAATATCGGCAATTCGTAGGATAGATACGGTTTTCACACCAAGAAAAATGAGGTGGATATATTGCAAGAGGAGCGTTTTGCAAAAGTAGGTTTAACATTTGACGATGTCTTACTATTACCAGCTGAGTCGCATATTTTGCCTCGGGATGTAGAGTTAAAGACACGCATCACGAGAAATATAAGCTTGAATATTCCTTTTGTTAGTGCCGGTATGGATACAGTAACAGAGGCAGCAATGGCTATTGCTATGGCTAGGGAAGGCGGCATTGGTGTAATACACAAAAATATGACACCGAAAAAGCAAGCTGCTGAGGTAGATAAAGTCAAGCGTTCGGAAAGTGGAATCATTGTTGATCCCATCTTCCTTCATCCTGAAGATAAATTACAGGATGCACTTAATATCATGAGTCATTATAGAATCTCAGGTGTACCTATTGTCGATGAGAATGAGGTTCTAGTAGGTATTCTCACTAACCGCGATCTAAGATTTGAAGAGGATTTTACCAAGATTATCTGCGATGTTATGACTAAAGATAACCTAATTACAGGTAGTGTGGGTACAACTTTAGAAGAAGCTAAAGCTATCTTGCAAAAACATCGAATCGAAAAGCTACCGTTAGTTGATGAAAACTACCGCTTAAAAGGTCTTATTACCATAAAGGATATAGAAAAAGCTAGAAAATATCCTCTCGCAGCTAAAGACATACATGGCCGTTTATTGGTAGCTGCAGCAGTAGGTGTAGGTGCCGACTTAGAGGTTAGAGCTAAAGCTTTAGTTGACGCTGGTGTAGACATTATTGTTGTTGATACTGCTCATGGTCACCAGATAAAAGTCAGCAATGCTGTAAAATATTTGAAAAAGAGTTATCCACAGATAGATGTTATAGCTGGTAATGTTGCCACTGCAGAAGCTACTAAAACTTTGATTGAAGCAGGTGCTGATGGTGTCAAGATTGGTATTGGACCTGGTTCGATCTGCACAACTCGTGTAGTAGCAGGTATTGGTGTACCACAGATAACAGCTGTCAATGATGCTTTTGAAGTTGCTAAAGAGTATGGGGTACCAATTATAGCCGATGGTGGTATCAAATATTCTGGAGATGTAGTCAAGGCTATTGCCGCTGGTGCTGATTGCGTTATGCTAGGGAACCTCTTTGCTGGCACAGAAGAGAGTCCTGGCGAATCAGAGATTTACCAAGGAAGACGCTTTAAGGTCTACCGTGGAATGGGTTCTCTTGGTGCTATGAAAGAAGGTAGCAAGGACCGCTACTTCCAAGAGAATGAGAAAAAACTCGTACCCGAGGGCATCGAAGGACGTGTTCCTTATAAAGGACCTTTGGCAGATACAGTATTCCAATTAATTGGTGGTTTACGAGCAGGTATGGGTTATTGCGGTGCTATTGATATTGAAGAAATGAAAAACAAAACTAGGTTTATTCGGATTACTACAGCTGGTCTCAGAGAAAGTCATCCCCATGATGTTCAAATC
Organism: Firmicutes bacterium UBA4881; assembly: GCA_002399235.1. Lineage (GTDB taxonomy): Bacteria > Bacillota > DTU065 > DTU065 > DTU065 > UBA4881. The sequence goes on from DHDH01000051.1 coordinate 10,609, forward strand.
ACTAAAGAAGCACCTAATTATAGCCTGTAAAAACAGAGGAAGAGCCATTGGCTCTTCCTTTTTCTAGCTAAATTGTTTTGTCCTCCTCTTTCATCAAATTGGTAGCAGGAAGTAAGTATTAATTGGCCAACTCTAATATAATGTCTTCTTTTTATTGAAAGACAAAGGCGCTCGTAGTAAGGAGCGCCGTTTGTATGGCCTCTGGAATTATTTAGTTTGTATTGCCAGAAACCCTAGGCGAATTAATTTAACTTAGTAAAAGAATAAAGGGTAATTCCTACTATCCCGAGAGAAAAAAGTCTTTTTTTAAGGTGTGTATTTAAAGTAGAGCTATTGGGGCTACTATTTTTGTAGGTAAGTTTCTTCTTTAAAAATTCCAGAGAGGAAGAGAAGCAAGTGTAGCTAAATTAATTTGTATAACCTAAGAGGCATTAGGCGATTAGACCTTTTT
>DHDH01000051.1:11148-25950 GCA_002399235.1 Firmicutes bacterium UBA4881
GATTAGACCTTTTTACTCAAGTAAGAAAGGGGTGAGCGCTATAGTAGCGCTAGTAAAATGACCAAAAAACCACTACCATTTTGGCTGTTGGAAGCTCCGATCATTTTATTCTTATCTTTAGTAATTCTCCCCTTACTGGCTAAAGGTTTAGGTACCTCTTGGGGATTGAGTAATAATAGTGTTATTACCATTTCCTTTACCTTACAACAGTTATCCCTAATTTTAGGGACCATTTATTTAAAAAATAAATACCCTCTTTACCCCGAAGAGCCTGTAGAACTTAAGCCCAACTGGCGACAATTTTGGCGCAGCCTTTTCTGGTTACCAGCAATCATTCTTATAAATATACTAGCAGCAGGTTTAGCAACGAAATTACTTACTCCTATACTAGGAGTAGAGAAGATTCAATCTTTATTAGTTAAAGAAACTTCTCGAGCTGATATACTTTTGCTCGACTCTTGGGGTTTGATTATATCTATTTTATTTATCTGCGTGATAGGGCCTTTGAGCGAAGAGTTATTTTTCCGAGGTTTTTTCTTTTCACGCATGAGCGCTTATTATTCACCCCGGGCAGCCTATATAGTAACTTCTTTATTTTTTGCTTTCCCCCATTTTTACCTGGTTAATTTTTTACCGATAGTTTTGCTTAGTTTCGTATTATGCTATATTGCTCGCCATGATGGTCTTTGGGGTGCTATTGGAGCTCATGTTTTTTATAATACAGTTGTACTTTTTAATTTGATTTTTTTAATTGTCTGAGGAATCGAGGTGCCAATTGATGCCGGATGTTGCTGTGGAGAAAAAAAGTAACAAATTCGATGTTTCTGCTATTGGAAGCAGTAAAGCTGATATCAGGAAAGCGTTATGGATATTAGCACTTCCAGCTGTAGGAGAGATGCTACTCAATACTACAGTAGGAATGGTTGATACAGCTATGGTAGGAAGACTAGGCAGAGAAGCTGTGGCAGCTGTAGGACTTGCTAACCGTTTGATACTTATTATTTTAGGCGTTTTTGTGGCAATTACTACAGGTACAACAGCAATGGTTGCTAGGTATTACGGAGCTGAGGAAGATAAAAAGGCTTCTGATGTATTAAGGCAATCCATTATAGCTTCTATATGGTTTGCACTTATTTTAGGTATTCCTAGTTATTTTTTAGCTAAACCGTTAATGAAATTAGTTGTTTTTACAGGTGATAGTTTTGTTTTCGAGGGTGCTGCTACTTATTTCCGGGTTATGGCAGCCAGTTTTATCTTTCTATTTTTTAATCTTACAGCTAGTGGAGCTTTGCGCGGAGCAGGAGATATGAGTGCTCCCATGCTAGTGGTCGGTCTTACCAATATTGTTAATATAATCGGCAATTATTTTTTAATTTATGGTAAGGGACCGTTTCCTGAGTGGGGAGTATATGGGGCAGCTATCGCTACCTTGATTAGCCGTGCCGTTGGTTCAATTATTTACGCTTATATGATACTTGCTGGGCGTGGAGGGTTTAAGATTAATTGGCGAGATGGCCTTAGACTCTCAAAGAAAATACTAAGTCCTGTCTTTAGAATTGGCTTACCAGCTGCTGTAGAGCAATTGGTAATGCGTGGCGGTCAGTTTGCTTATTACTTTATTATTATTGGTTTGGGGACAGCATCACAAGCTGCCCATGAAGTTGCGCTCAATGCAGAGTCAATCTCTTATAACCCAGGTTTTGGTTTTGCCTTAGCTGCAACTACAATGGTGGGCCAATTTTTAGGAGCTAATAAACCAGATTTGGCTACAGCAAGTGGTCACGAAGCTGCTAAGTTAGCTTTAACGCTTATGAGTATTCTTGGTCTCTTATTTTTCTTATTCCCGGCTCCCTTTGTCCGTCTGTTTGTCCCTACTGATACAGAAGTTATTGGTCTTGCAAGTATGTGCTTAAGAATTGTTGCTTTTTCCGAACCCTTTTTTGCTCTAGTTATGGTTTATGCAGGAGCCCTTCGTGGTGCAGGCGATACTTTATGGGTAATGGTTTATACTATTATCAGTGTTTGGGTTGTAAGAATAGGACTCGCTTATGTTTTCGCTAATGTTCTTGGTTGGGGCCTAGCGGGTGCTTGGTGGGCAATGAATATTGATATTGTACTAAGAGCATTTTTGTTATGGCGTCGCTTTGTTTCGGGAGAGTGGCAAAAGATTAGGATATAGTTTAAGTAGTCAACCTATTTAACAAGCAAAAAAGCCCTTGAATTTTGAATAGCACTCTCTCAAGGAGACAGTGGAGCTATTCATTTCGAAGGGCTTTTTTCTAATTATTCGTAGATTCTAACTCACTAATAGAATTAAGATAATGGTTAGCGTTAAAAATACCTGTAAATGCACCAGCTACCACATCACTAGGCCAATGGCAACCAAGTAGAATACGACTTAAGCTTGCACTAGTCGACCAAGCATAGAACCACCAGCGGTGCTGGGGGTATTCATCAGCTAGAACAGTTGCCAAGGAAAAACTTTGTGAGGAGTGGCCAGAGGGAAATGAATTGTTTGAGTTATTAAAGTTTAGGCCGATAAAAGTGGGATTAGAGCCAGGGTTAGTAGCCCAAGGCCTTGATTTGCCAATAGTATATTTGAGAAAAGTAGTGTTAAGGCCATTATACAAAGTAGCTCCGACCATTTTGCGTGCTAACTCTTTATTATTCCAGCCCAAACAGGTGTAGGTAATACCCAAACCAATAGGTTCTGCTGAAGCTGAAAGAAGAGCTGCTGGAATTTGTAGTGCTGGCTGATAAGCTATTTGGTCAAATAAAGGTCGGTCATAAGCTGCAGTAAAAGCAGTTAACGAGACAGCTAATATTGTTTGTAGGTAATTAACTTTAGCTGGTTTTTTAATAACTGTAGCTAGATCGCTGCTTCCTTCCATTAACCCATAGTAAAGGTTCTCAGGACCATTTGCTAAAAGAGGCAGAGATAATAAGAGAACGAGTAAGATTACAGTGAGTTTCTTCATTTTAAGCAATTGGTACTGAGGGCATCACGGATAAGGCCTCTCAAATAAGCAATATCTTTTTGGGCTGCGTAAGCAGGATCACCTTCGCCACAATATTCGATACAGATAGGGCCATCATAACCTTGGTTAATGAGTTCGCAAACGATAGTGTAGTAGTCGATAGAACCATTTTCTAGCAGATAGCTATAGTCATAACCATAACCTAGAGCAGATTTTCTGACATTCTTGGCATGGAAAAAGCCAATGTGTCCTTTTACTTTTTGTACAGCACCTAAAGGACCTTCACTACTGGTGGTGGCATAAATATTACCTGGATCCGGATTGGCTTTAACCCAATCAGAACCGATTGCTTCAAGCAACTTCAAGCTAGCAGCACCAGTATCATGTGGTGTATTCATATGAATTTCAAAGACAATTTGTATCTTCTTAGCTTCAGCGTATTTAGCAACAACTTGATATTTAGCAGCCATTTCTTTGACTTGCTCATCAGATACTAAAGAGGAGCCATTCTCGCCAAATTTAGTCCAATCAGGACCAACGATATTAGCTATAGTGCCATTAATTATAGGTACACCAAATTTGGCAGCCATATCAATAGCCCATTTCATTTTCTCAATTGAAGCATCTGCATTATCTTTGTTTAAAAGATCAGTGCCATAATCAATTGCAGTTATAGGTACTTGGTACCTTTTGGCTAAAGCAGAAGCCTTTTCTAAATCTGCTTCAGTTTGGTAGTGAACTGTGGAAAGTTCAATGCCATCGAAACCATATTCTGCAGCTTTACGAAAAGCTCTCTCAACACTGTAACTACGGAAAGTATAAGAGTGGAGTACTATTTTCATTACATTCACCTCATTATAGTTATCGTGAAGCTTATTCGTTTTAGGTTCGTAATATCCTGCAAAAAAAGAGTATTTGTACTTAGGAAGAAGAATGTTGCATACCTCTAAAATGGAGGTGCAAATTTATGCGTTGGGGTTTATCATTAGGAGGGGGCTCTTTAAGAGGAGCAGCTCATATTGGTGTCCTAAAGGTTTTAGATAGCGAAGGTTTAAGGCCAGTAGCTATTGCTGGAACCTCAGCGGGTGCAATAGTAGGTGCTTTATATGCAGCTGGATTAACAGGACAAGAGATCGAAAATTTGGTTTTAAAACTTAATAAACGTACTGTTTTTGATAAAGCTCTTAAACCTTGTCAATACCCTGCTGTTTTAGGTAAAGTACTCTTAGATTTGCTAGGGTTTAATCCTTCCTGGAAGTTGCCACTAGGTTTATTTTTAGGTGCCAATTTATCTAAAGAGATAGCACTTTATACCCAAAATTATCGTTTGAGCGATTTGAGTATGAAAACAGCTATTAATGCGGTTGATTTAGATACAGGTGAAGAGATTATCTTTACCAATGCTAAAATGAAGAATGAGGATAATACAATTTATGTAGATGGCTTTTTATGGGAAGCTGTGCGAGCGAGCATTAGTCTTCCTGGTATCTTTACCCCTTATAAATGGCAAGATCGAAGGTTAGTAGATGGCGGTGTCTCAGCACTTAACCCAGCTAAAGTTCTTAGAAGAATGGGTTTGCCTTTTGTCATAGCTATTGACGTTTCTCTCGAGAGTACAGACTCCCCTGCACCTGATAACTTTGTTGAAGTTTTATTGCGTTCTTTTGATCTATTAGGTTATCGAAAAAATAAAGAAGAACTTAGATTATATGCTGATCTTACAGTTGAAGCAGGATATAAGGGAGTAGGTTTAAAAGAATTCAATAAGATAGAGGAATGTATAGCCTTTGGAGAGAAAGCCATGAGAGATGCACTAAAAAAAACTGGGATCTCTATTCTTAGATGATAGAAACGGGGTTGGTAGCAAATGCGGATGATAGTTACAGGTGGAGCTGGTTTTATCGGCTCTCATGTTGCTGAGACCTTGTTAAATGCAGGTCATGAAGTTTTGATACTGGATAATTTTTCTACTGGCAAAAAAACTAACCTACCAGAAGGTATTTCCTTTTTAGAGGTTGATATTTGCCGAGATGACTTAAATAAAATATTCTTAGATTTTAAGCCTGAAGCAGTTTGTCATTTAGCTGCTCAGATCGATGTGAGAAAATCTATCTTAGATCCAGCTTATGATGCTTATGTAAACATAGTTGGAGCAGCTAAACTTCTAGAGGCATGCAAAGAAGCTAAAGTTAAGAAGGTAATCTATTCATCGTCAGCAGCAGTTTATGGAGAACCTCAATTTTTACCTGTTTCAGAGGAACATCAAATCAGACCTTTAAGTGCTTATGGAATAAGCAAACACACAGTAGAACATTATCTTGTTGTTTATAAAGAACTCTATGGTATAGACTATTCTATACTAAGATATGGTAATGTATATGGACCAAGACAAGATCCCTTAGGCGAAGCTGGAGTTGTAGCTATTTTTACAGATAAAGTTTTAAAAGACGAAATACCAACGATCTATGGCGATGGAAAGCAGACTAGGGATTTTGTTTTTGTCAAAGATATTGCCAGAGCTAATCTGTTAGCAGCAGAAACTAAAGGTAGCCAGCTAGTAAACATTGCCACAGGAGTGGAAACTTCAGTTAATGATGTTTTCAATCTACTGTGCCAAATGGCTGGGAAGGATCATCTAAAAGCAAATTACCTGCCCGAAAGATCAGGAGAGATCAGGCGTATGGTGATGACTAAGGAAAAAGCCAAAGTAGAAATTGGCTTTGCTTATAAATATAGCTTTGCTGAAGGAATTAAGGAGACACTAGCTTATTACAAAGACTGATCTAGCGGAGCTAGCTGTCGAGATTTTTCTTGTTTAAATTTGATAAAGGAAGGCTTATCATGGGAGAGATAGAGTTTCTAGGCACCGGGACCTCAACTGGTATACCAATGATTGGCTGTAGGTGCGTAGTCTGTAGATCGCAAAACCCCCATAATAACCGTCTACGAGCATCTGTTGCTGTTAAAACTAAAGGGAAAACTTTCTTAATCGATACCGGTCCAGAATTGAGGTTACAAGCCCTAAAGGCTAATCTGGATAAGGTAGATGGAGTTTTAATAACTCACACACATGCTGATCATCTTGCTGGTTTTGATGATTTACGAGCCTACAATTTTATCACTGGCGAAGCGGTGAAAGTCGTAGGGAGCCCGGAAACAATTCAGATCATAAAACATAATTATCCCTATATCTTTGGCCAGGCTGTGCAACAAGGAGGCGGCCTGCCAAAAATAGAAACGACAGCAGTCACCAAACCATTTGTTTTAAGTGGAGTAGAAATTATACCACTACCTGTTTGGCATGGGAAAGTACTTGTCTATGGTTATCTTTTTGGCAAAATGGCTTATGTTACAGATCTTAGTTACATTCCAGAAACATCTTTAGCTCAATTAGAGAATTTAGATACTTTAGTACTAGGTGTACTTCGTCATCGTAAGCACTCTACCCATATTTCCTTGTCCGAAGCCATTTCTCTTATTGAAAAACTTAAACCTAGACAAGCTTATTTTACACATATAAGCCATGATCTTGAACACGAAAGGATAGCAAATATGCTACCTTCGGGTGTTTTTTTGGCTTATGATGGACTTAAAGTTACTTTTAGCGACTAGAAAGGTGGCGACTTTTATGGAATGGCATGCTGACATTGGTGTTTTTGGTGGTTCCGGATTCTATTCTTTAATGGATGAGGTAACTGAAGTAACGATAGATACACCTTATGGTGCTCCATCTGATAAAATAGCCCTAGGGCAGATTAAAGGCAAGAAAGTAGCTTTTTTACCACGTCATGGTAAAGAACATCACTTACCACCACATAAAATTAATTACAGGGCTAACCTCTGGGCGATGAAAAAGTTAGGTGTTTCAGAGATTATTGGGCCTTGTGCTGCTGGTAGTTTGGTTCCCGATTTTAAGCCAGGAGACTTTGTGGTCAGTGACCAGTTTATGAACATGACTAGTGGTCGTTTAGATACCTTTTATGAAGGTCCTAATGTTCATCACTTGACCGCTGCTGATCCTTATTGCCCTCGCTTACGGAAACTAGCTTATGAAAAAGGTATTACACAGGGAATTACCATTCATCCTCAGGGCAATATTGTGGTCATTAATGGACCTAGATTTTCTACTAGGGCCGAAAGTCGCTTCTTTTCCCAAATAGGGGGACAAGTTATCAACATGACTCAGTATCCCGAAGGAATCTTAGCACGTGAATTGGGTATTTGTTATGTAAATATTGCTTTAATAACTGATTATGATGCTGGCTTAGAAGGTAGAGATGATATTCTACCTGTAGACCATCAATCTGTACTTAAAGTGTTTAAAGAAAATATTCAAAATGTAAAAAAATTAATGGTGGCGATGATTGAAGATATGGGCGAACTGAAAGACTGTGAATGCCCGAAATCTGGTCCTTTAGCCAGAATGTAATTTACCCATAATTGAAATTCAGCTGGCCTTAAGGACTTTCTCTTAAGGTCAGTTTCTTAAATAAAAGTAAAAGTTGTCGCAGACTATAAATAGATATGTTCGGACAATAGCGTAGATAATTAACATTCTGTTTTGCTGGGTGAAAAAAGCGAAGAAAAAATATAGGCCCAAGGATGCATTTTGTAGACAAAAAGTGAGGTTACTTCACGATAAATACCTATCTAGCTGGATAAATATGTAAAACAGCTAAGTCGATCGTAGAAACTATAATCGAGGATATGAGCGATGTCTGGAGAAATAAAAGACAGGCATGCTGGTATCATGGAGGAGGCAGTTTGGTGAGTCTTCCTGAAGCATTAGATCCCAAAGCGTTGGAAGCAGTATTTGCCAAGACTATAGAGGCTGTAGATAGAGGGAGGGAAGATATCTATAACATCTCTGAGGCTGCTCGCGCTGAGTACATGCGAATAAAAACCTTAGTGAGCGAGATACGGTCAGATCTTGAACTCACAATTAAAGAAGTAGATGAAGTAGAATATCTTTTTCAAAGAGCCCGTATTAAGCTAATGCAAGTAAGCAAGGATTTTACTAATTATTCGGAGCGAGAAATTAGCGAAGTTTACGATACAGCGCATAGCTTGCAGCTACGTCTTTCTACCGCTAGAGAAAGAGAGAGAGAACTAAAGAAAAGCCGTGATGAGCTAGAAAGAACCATGAAAAAGCTCCAAAGCATGGTGGAACGATCTGAAAGCATGGTTTCAAACATGAGTATTGCCTCAGAAATACTCCGAGGAAATTTAGAGGTTGCTTCGAAGGCTTTTGCTGACATGAATCAAAGATACCAGTTTGGTGTAAGAGTTATTGTAGCTCAAGAAGAAGAAAGAAAAAGAGTAGCCAGAGAACTACATGATGGGCCAGTACAAGCATTAGCAAATGTAGCCCTATGTGCAGATTACTGCCAGAAGATCCATGAAGCTGGAAAAACTGAAATTGAAATAAATAACGAGTTAAGCCAAATTAAAAAGCTAGTACAAGACATTTTAGTTGAGATGAGACACATTATTTTTAATCTACGCCCAATGTCTTTAGATGATCTTGGCCTGATACCAGCGTTAAGTAGGTTTATCGATAATATGAAAAAATCTACAAAAGTAAAGCTAGAATTAATCCAGATAGGCCATGAAGTGAGATTAGCAGCACCAATGGAGATAGCTTTATTTCGTATGGCTCAGGAAGCTATCAATAATGCTCTCAAGCATTCTAGGTGTAAAGAAATTGTACTTAAGGTTGAGTTTACCGAGACCGAAGTTGTTATGCAGATTAAAGACAATGGTTTCGGGTTTGATTTAGAGGAAGCCAAAGCATATGCTGCGGAAAGGCAGAGCTACGGTCTTTTAGGTATGGAAGAAAGAATCCGCCTTCTTGGTGGTAAGTTCGGTATTGAGACTGATATAGGCCAAGGGACGAAAGTCTGGGCCAGAGTTGCTTATGATAACACAGGAGGTGAACCCTTTGGGAGAAAAAATTAGAGTGTTATTAGCAGATGATCATCCACTATTACGAGCTGGGCTTAGCAAAGTACTTAGTTTGGAAGGCGATATTGATATTATTGGTGAAGCCGAAGACGGCGAAGAAGCAATTAAAATTGTCGAGAGAATGCTACCCGATGTGGTCTTGATGGATGTGAATATGCCTAAAATTAATGGCATTGAAGCTACTCGCAGAATTAAACAGCGATTTTCTGACATTCAGGTTTTGGTACTTACTTTTCATGATGAAGAAGAATATGTACTCGCTTTGATGCGGGCTGGAGCTAAAGGTTATATTTTAAAAGATGTTGATCCATCGGTTGTGGCTAAAGCTATTCGACAGGTTCATAATGGAGAATGTTACTTCCCTTCGAGATTAATAACTCAAGTTATGGAGAAGGTTTCACAATCAGAAAAAGAAGGACGTAACGTTGAGAGCGATCTTTTAACCAAAAGAGAACAAGAAATTCTCGAAGAGATAGTACAGGGCAAGAGCAATAAAGAGATTGCCGAGACGTTGTTTATCAGTGAGAAAACAGTTAAAAATCATGTTAGCAATATTTTAAGAAAGCTTGAGGTTACTGATCGTACCCAAGCTGCAGTTTTAGCATTACGTTCTGGTATTGTACCGATTCAAGAATTACATGGTTAAACTAATCTACTGCGAGCAGGCCATTGATGTTGTTGTGGCCAGCTCGTTTTATCAAAGGCTCAAAGGCTTTGTGGGCGAAAAACCCCAAAAAGGTGATGCTCTTTTAATCGTACCCTGCAAACAAGTGCATACTTTTTTCATGAAAACTTCGCTAGATATTCTTTACCTAGGGAAAGATGGAAAAGTATTAGCTTATTATCAAAAAGTACCGCCAGGAAAGATATTACCTTATTCCCATAGAACACACATGGTTTTAGAGATGGGTGTAGGGACAATGCCTATTATAGTTGGGGAGAAGGTTAGCTTTGTAACCAATAGTTAATTTACAGTACCTACAAAGAGCAATTTTTATTAAATTTTTAGTCCCTGTTATTTCAAATAATGGAAATTTATGGTCGCTGGTTGATAAGGGGTACATCTTATAAAGCTATATCTATTGATGCTAAAGGTAAAGAAAGATATAATTCTATAAAAGAAGAGGGGACTTGGGATAAAAAATTCAAAAAAATGTATACACAAAGAAGTAGACACTGAAAATTAATCGAAATACCTCTAGCTAATGAGTTTTTTCTTAAAGACTTAACCATTAGGCGAACATTTAGAATAACATTATTAAAAAGGCTAATAGAAAAAGAAATTAAAGGCCGGAGACGTTTTTTACCGCCTCCGGCTTTAGCTTTAGGTTGGATTATAGAAGGATTTGCTTTTTCTAATAGAGAACAGTTCAGTACAGTTTATGTGAATTTAACACATAATTGTTAAGTTGTTTTTTAGATATGCAGAGAAAATAAGTAGATAAAAAAACCAAAAAGGGAGGCGAAGCCAAATGGCAAACGAACCCTTGAAAAATGATCAATTAAAGGAAAAGCAGGTTGTAGTATTCAAATTAGGACAGGAAGAGTTTGGTGCAAACATTGAAACGGTTAAAGAAATCCGTAAAATGGACGACCAAAAAATAACCCCTGTACCAAAAACCAAGGAGTTTGTTGCAGGAATTGTTAACCTAAGAGGCAAGATTATTCCTGTTTTGGATCTACGTGTTAGGTTTGGTATGGAAAAAACTACCAGCGAAGATAACCGTATTATAGTTATCGAAGTACAAAACGAAGTGTGTGGAGTAGTTGTCGATGCTGTTAATGAAGTTTTAAGAATACCTTATGACAATATTGAACCTGCTCCTGAGATGGTTGCTGGCATCAATAAAGATTATCTAGAAGGTATTGCCAAAGTGGATGGAAGGTTAATAATCAATATCAATCTTCCTAAAATTGCTTTAGCCAACACCAACGAAACAATTGCTAGTTAAAAAGGTAGGTGAAGCCGATGGGACTCGGGTTAGAAGCAAGTCCAGAGGAGATTAGGATTTTTTTAGAAGAAGCTGACGAACAGATTCTTACCCTAGAAGAAGGGATTATGGGACTAGAAAAAAGTGAAGGTAATAAACTTGATGACGATCTATTGCAAGCTATATTCCGTGCAGCCCATACGCTGAAAGGATCGTCTGCAGCTCTAGGTCATACAGGTATGGCGAAACTTACCCATGAAATGGAGAATCTTTTAGATCAACTTCGCAAAGGTGTAAGAGAAGTTACTCCGGAATTTGTAAATCTCTTGCTAGAAGGAGTAGATGCTCTTCGCATCTATAATGAGGAGATTGCCAATGATGAAGAGAGTGGCTATTCACCAGATGAATTAATCGAGAAATTAAGAACAATGGCACAAATCAATACACCAGTAGTGAAAGAGACTGCTGCAACTACACAAGATAATTCTACAGTCCTTTTTGCTCCTAAACTAATTACTCTCGCTTTAGAACAAGCTAAAGCCAAAAGCGAGAAAGTATTTGTTATTAGAATTAATATTAATACCGAAAATACACTTCCTTCTGTTCGTACCTATCAGATTTTAATGGCTTTAGAGGATCTAGGTACGGTTATCTCCAGTCATCCAAATATGCAGGATGTGGAAAAAGAGATAGTTGATGCTGAGATTAAAGCTCTTCTTTTAACCAACTATAATTTAGCAGAGATAGAGAAGACAATTGCTGGTATTCCTGATGTTAAAAAGATTAAATTAGATGAAATAAAGGAAGAGGCAGATACTAAAAAGATAGTTACAAATCAGGAAGAGGTTCCAGTAGCAAAAAAAGAAGAAAAAGTTCCTAAGACCAATGAATCGGAAACCAAAATAGCTAAAGAAGCAGCAACAAAAACCCAAAGTCTTAACAATATAGAAAAGAAATTTAGAAACGATTCTGTTACATCTTCTACGATTAGGGTTGATGTAGAGATTCTTGACGGCCTCATGAACCTTGTAGGTGAGTTAGTTATCGACAGAACGCGCTTAGTTTCGGGTATAACACAGTTAAATGAGCTTGAGGATAAAACTATAGCAGTAGAAAATTTAGGCCAGACTGGCGCTCATATAGGACGTGTAACTGAACAATTACAAGAGCTAATAATGAAAGCTAGGATGTTGCCTTTAGAAACTCTTTTTCGCAAATTCCCTCGTATGGTTAGAGATTTAGCCTTAAAGGCTGATAAAGAAGTTGAACTAATCATGGAAGGCGAGGAAACTGAATTAGATCGTTCGGTTATCGAGCAGATTAGCGATCCTATAATTCATTTGTTGAGAAACGCTATCGATCATGGCTTAGAGAGTAAGGAAGAAAGACACCAAACTAGTAAGAATCCTACAGGTCGCATTTTACTATCTGCTGAACCTGAAGAAAATTATATTGTTATTAGATTGAAAGATGATGGTAAAGGTATAGATCCCGAAAAGATTGCTAAATCTGCAGTACGCAAAGGTCTGATCTCTACTGAAAAGGCCAAAGAGCTCACAGTTAGAGAGGCAGTCGATTTAATCTTTATGCCTGGTTTTTCCACCGCAGATAAAGTAACTCAGGTCTCAGGTCGTGGTGTAGGCATGGATATTGTAAAAAAGAATATCGAAAACCTAAATGGTAATATCCAAGTCTTCACTGAACTAGGTAAGGGCACAGAATTTCGCATTGAACTACCGCTTACCTTAGCTATTATGAGAACTTTGCTAGTTAATTCCTCAGGGGGATTATATGCAATTCCTTTAGGATCGGTAGCTGAGACCCACAGGATTCAAAAGAGCGAAATCAAATATATTAATAAGCGTAAAGCGATGACCTTAAGAGGGAATGTCTTACCTCTAGTTCATCTTGAGGAACTTTTAAATATGCCTGTCCCCGAGATTGCTGGCGATAGCTTCTTTGTTGTAGTTGTCCGAGTTGCACAGCAACAAACTGGAATCATTGTTCAAAAGTTAATTGGTGAGGAAGAAGTTGTTATCAAAACTCTTTCCAAGCTATTAGGAGACATTCGTGGCATATCAGGTGCTGCTATATTAGGACAAGGAGATGTGGCACTTATTGTTGATGTTCCTACACTGACAGCCAGAGAACAAGTAGGCAAGCATATGGAGGTGTCAGGAGCATAGAATGTTAGGCTTACAATTAACTGATGTTGGTTTAACTATTTTAAATAAAGTTATCGTTCAGGCTCTTAGTAAAGCAGGTCAATCTTTAGCAGAAATGGCTGGTAGGGAAATATCCTTAGAAGGTCCCGGTCTCGAGCTAGTACCTATTCAAGAGTTCGCTAACTTAGCGGGTGGAGCAGACACTCCAGTAGTTGCTATTTACCTTAATGTATCAGGTGACTTTGCTGGCCATTTAATGCTTTTATTTCCTGTAGAACAGGTACCTGATCTAGTTAAATTAGCACTTGGTGATATCGATATTGGTGATATGACTTCACCACTGGAAAATGAAGTAAGCCAGTCTGTTTTAGGTGAACTAGGCAATGTAGTTGGGACCTCTTTTCTTAATGTTTTAGGTAATGAATTAGAAATGGTTATTCTTCCCTCGGTCCCTTACGTTTTAGCAGACTATGCAGGCTCTATTCTGTCCAGTTTAGCATTGCAAGTAGCATCTACTTCGGATGAGTATTGGGATCAAGCTCTAATTGTTAATACTAGATTTAACGAGATTGATAAAAAAGTAAATGGATTTTTCCTTCTTCTGCCTCAACCTGGAACCTTTGATGACTTTTTAAGTAAGGTGGTAGCTTCGAAGCATGGTACCAGTTGAGCAAGCAGTGAATCTTGGTGAAGTAAAGTATGGCAGGGAAGATGATGTATTAGTCTGTTTTGGCCTTGGTTCATGTGTAGGGGTAGTGTTATTTGATCCTTTAGCAAAAATTGGTGGTATGGCACACATTGTTCTACCAACAAATGGAAGACAGAATTTAGATGTTTTAGTAACTGCGACATTAGCACCAAAACCAAATCAAGAAGAAAAAACCCCAGCGAAATATGCTGATCAAGGTCTACCTTATCTTTTAGAAAACCTTTTAACTAAAGGGGCTTCTAGATCTAGATTACAAGCGAAAATTGCCGGTGGGGCAAGTGTATTAGCGGTACCTATATTTAATAAAACTGGCGGTAGTGAGATTGGAGAGCGTAATGTATTAGCAGTTGAAGTGGCACTCGAAAACTTAAAAATACCTATTACAGCTAAAGATACTGGCGGAAACCAAGGCAGAACTATGCGATTTTATCTCGAAGATGGCAGAGTAGAAATTTCCGCTTTTGGTTTAGGTAAGAAGCTACTGTAGATCCATATGGGAGGAATGAAGATGGCCAAAATCCTGGTTGTTGATGATGCTAGCTTTATGAGAATGAGAATGACAAAGTTACTAACAGATAATGGTTTTGAGGTGGACGAAGCAGAAAATGGAGCTGATGCGGTCAGCAAATACCAAAATGATAAGCCTGATTTGGTATTAATGGATATTACCATGCCTATTATGGATGGTATTGAAGCTTTGAAAAAAATAAAAGAATCTGATGCCAATGCTAATGTAATAATGTGTAGTGCCATTGGTCAACAAGCCATGGTTATTGAAGCTTTAAAAGCAGGTGCAAAAGATTTTATTGTTAAACCTTTCCAGCCGGATAGAATAATGGAGTCAGTTAAACGTGTTTTAGGTTAAATGTAGACACTGGTTGGGGAAGGTGGTGGCTTGTAGTGATTTTAGAAAAAAAAGTTCGGGTTTTAGTTGTTGATGATTCAGCGTTTATGCGGAAAATAATTTCTGACCTTCTAAAAAAAGATCCTGAACTTGATGTTGTTGGTACAGCACGCGATGGTGAAGATGCATTAATTAAAGTCGAACAACTTAG
>DHDH01000051.1:26109-62056 GCA_002399235.1 Firmicutes bacterium UBA4881
TGGAGTTTTTAAGGATACAGATGTCCAAAGTCCCACTACCTGTAGTTATGGTTAGTAGTTTAACTCAAGAAGGTGCTGCAGTAACCTTAGAAGCTTTAGACTTAGGAGCAGTTGACTTTGTGCCTAAGCCATCTGGCGCACTATCTTTAGATATGCACAAAGTAGCTTCAGATATGTGCAAAAAAGTAAAGTCTGCAGCAAGTGCTCGGGTACGGTTCGTCAATAGAGCACTATCATCTTCGCGTCTGAAGACACAAAGCCATTATCCTAAGGAATTTCAGACAGAGCTAAAACCAGAAAGTACTAATTTAGAGGCTGCGGAAAAACTAGTTATCATTGGTTCCTCTACAGGCGGCCCAAGTGCTCTAATGGAGGTTATTCCCAAACTGCCTAAAGATTTAGGAGCTGGAGTAGTAGTTATTCAACATATGCCACCCGGTTTTACTAAATCATTGGCAGATAGATTAAACAAAGTCTCCGAATTAACTGTCAAAGAAGCAGAAGATGGAGATTTAATAGCCAAAAATAGAGTACTGATTGCCCCAGGTGGCTACCATTTAGTTGCTGGTAAAAACCGCAAAGTGGAAATAAACTCAGACTTACCTGTGCATGGTGTTAGACCTGCTGTTGATGTTTTTATGGAAAGTGCAGCACCAATCTATCAAGATAAAACTATCGGTGTTATACTTACAGGCATGGGTTTTGACGGAGCAAAAGGTATGAAAACCATTAAACGATTGGGTGGTCGTACCGTTGCCCAAGATGAAGATTCTTGTGTAGTTTACGGTATGCCCCGTGCGGTTGTGGATATGGGATTAGCAGACCGAATAGCTTCTCTTAATCAGATTAGTGACCAGATCAAGGAGCTGTTGTAGAGTGACAGAGGATAGCTATTTGTATTTCTGCCGCAAGGTTAAACAACTAATTGGTTTAGATCTTACTGCTTATAAGGATCGGCAAATGAAGAGACGCCTAGGGACTTTCATGTTGCGTTTAGAGGTTAACGATTATATTGAATTAGCTAAACTTCTAGAAAAAGACAAAGAAGCCCTAGATAAGTTTCGTAATTTCTTAACTATTAATGTCTCAGAGTTTTTTCGCAATCCTGAACAGTTTCAAACTCTTAAAGATAAGATAATTCCTTCTTTAATGTCACCGGGAAAGCCCCTTAGGATATGGAGTGCTGGCTGCTCAGATGGCAGCGAACCCTATACTATATTAATGATCCTAGAGGAGCTTGGTATTAGAAATTATCAATTAATTGCTAGTGACATTGATTTGGAGATTTTAGAACGGGCTAAAGTGGGTATTTATAAAAAGGATTCTTTAAGAAATGTTCCACCTTCCCTGTTAGACAAATATTTTATTAAAGGACAGGACGAGCTTTATCAGTTTTCCCCACAACTAAGTAAACAAGTTAAATTCAAAAGGCAAAATCTTTTAGAAGATCCATATGACAAGGATCTAGATCTTATTCTTTGTCGTAATGTAGTTATCTACTTTACCGAAGAAGCTAAAAACAAAGTCTTTTTGAAAATGGCTGAATCGCTGCGCCCAGAAGGTGTGCTTTTTGTAGGCGGCACAGAAAGTATACTAACTCCAAAGAGTCTAGGACTTCAGACAGTACTGCCTTTTTTCTATCGCAAGATTGGTGAATCTAAAACAGCAGCTTTATAAAAAGAATGCTAAATATCAGGCTAAGGAGAGAGATATGGCTTATGAAAACAGAGTTTATAACGCCTTTCATGGTAGCAGCTACCGAAGTCTTAAAGACCGAGGTTAATGCTGAAATAGAACGTGGGGAGTTAACTGTGCGCAAAGCTGCTACCACAGCGCAAGAAGTAACTATTATGGTAGGTGTAACTGGAGATGTTATGGGAGCAGTATTTTACGGTATGCCTAACCGTGCAGCCTGTCAGATTGCTTCAGCAATGTTAGGTCAGAGATTACCCGTCTTTGATGAAGTTGTTGAGTCTGGTATTGCTGAGTTAGGAAACGTTATTACTGGTAGAGCATCTATGGGGCTAGAGTCGGCAGGTTATAAATGTCGTCTTACACCTCCCACGATTATCTCCGGTCAAGGAGTTATCATCTCAACTGTAGAAATTAGTCAACTAGTAATTCCTTTAAAAACTCAATATGGTCCTATTGAGATAGGTGTTGCATTACGTGCTGCTAACTAGAACAAGAAGGTGCTATTAGTGAATATTTCCCTTAATGCTCTCCTTGATGACCTAAAAGCATTGGGGCTTTCAGAAGGAGACAAAGTTCTTGTACACACATCCCTTAGTAAGGTAGGTATGGTTGAAGGTGGGCCAAAGGGTTTTGTGAGTGCTATTGCAAAGACTGTTGGCAAAAGTGGTTTAGCTGTATTCCCTACCCTAACAGGAACACCAGAAGACTCTGCTAGTAAACCACCATATTTCGATGTACGTAATAGTCCTTGCTGGACAGGTAAAGTACCAGAAGCAGCAAGGGTATATCCAGGGGCGATTAGGAGTCTCCACCCCACTCATTCTGTTGCGGTTATAGGTTCTAAAGCTAAGGAACTGGTTAATGGTCATGAGTTTTCAGATACCCCTTGCGGAGAGCAAAGCCCTTATGGGATTTTAGCTAAATCTGGGGGCAAGATTTTACTCGTTGGAGTAAATCATGACAGCAATACAACCTTCCACACTGCAGAAGAATATGCTAAGTCTCCTTTCCATATGCTAGAGTTACCAGCTTTGGCTACGATTGTAGACTATAGCGGTGAAGCGAGAAAAATATCGGTACATTTACACCGTTGGGGTACCGAACGCGACTTTAATTTATTAGAAGAACAGTTTATTGCTAAAGGGATAGAGAAGATAGGTACTATCGGCAAAGCTACCTGTAGGCTTATTGAATCGGGGCCGATGATCGAAATTATTCTCGAAGCTTTAAGAAAAGATCCTTACTACTTAGTTGTAAATGGCAAATAGTAGGTACTCTGTCTTATGAAGAGGGGTTTTGTTGTGAAACAGGGAAAGGTGTACCTTTTGTTACTGTTAGTGCTTCTTAGTATTCAGGTAGCACTTGCAGCTGATGAGCGGGAAATAGAGAACCCTTTAAAAGATGGAGCTATCAAGAAAAGGATTGCTTTGACTTTCGATGATGGTCCCAATCGAGAAGCAACACCACGGATTTTAGCTACCCTCGAAAAGCATCAGGTTAAAGCGACTTTTTTTATAGTAGGTTGGCGCGTGTATAGTTTTAAGGATCAGATTCTACAGATTGCTCGTGATGGGCATGATATAGGTAATCATAGTTATGATCATCCTTACCTAAACAAACTAAAAAGAGAAGAAATCGAAGAACAGTTAAATAATACTAATTTAGCGGTAAAAAAGGTTACGGGAATGGATATTAAAATATATAGACCTCCTTACGCTAGTTACGATGAGAGAGTTCTATCTATTGGCAACGACTTAAATATGCAACTTATTCTCTGGACCATAAACCCAGAAGACTGGCGCAGTCCTGGAGCCGAAAAAATTATTAAACGGATTGTTGGCAATGCACAAGATGGTAGTATTGTTCTTTTGCATGATAAAAAACAAACAGCAGATGCCCTACCTAAGTTAATTTTAAGCTTAAAAGAGAAAGGTTTCGAGTTTGTAACAATTAGCGAACTTTTACGAATTTAACCACCTTGTACTTTAAGCCAAAAGCGCCATAACATAATAATGCCTAAGGCAATAAACATTAAGCCGGCTGCTACCTGAAAAATATGTGAAGGAATGCGGTTGGCTATTGTTTTGCCCAAAAGGGTACCTAAGGCAGAAACAGAAACTAATGCTAAAGATGCACCAAGAAAAACAGGATAAGGCTTTCCATACTCAGAGACTAAAGAAAATACTGCTAACTGGGTTTTATCTCCTAGTTCAGCTAAAAAGGTGATCATAAAAGCAGCGAAAACAAGATGCCAATCCATATTTTTTCCTCCTTTCTCTATATTAAGGGACTATGCGGCCATGTTAGCTTCCTGACGCATATCTTGTAAGTAAGAGGAGAATATATAGTAAGAGATTATAGAATAAATATCTCTTAAAGAGTCCCAAGGGGGAGGGAAAGTTAATGGTTTATGGTGAACAAGAATCAGTAGATGCCTTGCAAACCGCTCTGTTAAGTCAACTAGAAGTAACAGATGAAGGGGATCTGCACTACTGGTTAGGAGAAGCGTTACTTGAGTATAATGATGATCCAGTAATGATTAGAGAAGGTATTTATCATTTGGTGCACAGTTTACGGATTCTAAGTACCAATAGTGATGACAACACTTATGGAAGAGCTAAATTAAAGCGCAATTGTCTTTCCACAGCTATGAGATTAAGACAGATAAGGAATGGACGGCGAATTAATGTTAGCCACGATCTGGTGATAGCTATTTGTGAGACGGCAGTTGAGTTGGATCCTGATAACTATCTACCATGGTCTCTCTTAGCACAGGAATATGCAGAAACAATGCAGTATAGACGTGGTCTGGAAACTGGCTTGAGAGCTTTAGAACTTAACCCGAAAGATTCGTATGCTCACAATGCTGTAGCTAAATGTTACGAAGGTTTAAGTGATATTACCAAAGCCCGTCATCATTTTATGCTTAGAGCAAAATTACAAAATACACCTGATGGTTATCGTATTGTTACTGATTATCTGGAACGTATGGGCGAAATGGATTCCGCTCTAGATATGTCCAGACGGTGGTTAGAACTAGAACCAAATAATCATATTGCTCAAAATAGAGTAAAACAAATATGTGATCGTTTAGGTAAAGACGATTATAATTGTGTTGAGAGTTTACTTGATGAGGGAATAGGAAAAAGGATTACAGATACTGAAGAAGAATTGATATATAGAGCTGTTGCAACTGGTGAGAGTTAACAATGGGCGGCCTGGGCCGCCCTTATTTATACTTATTAGGTAGCATATTTTACAGCAATTACCAGATAAAGGGGGTTGCTGCAAGGGGAATAAGCCTTGTGGGAGCTATGGCTATTATTGAAGGAACGGTTGAAAGAATAACCTTTCGAAACGAAGATAATTTTTATACTGTTTTTAAATTATTAGCGTCAACAGGTGATCTTCACACCTGTGTCGGCAATTTGCCCAGAATAGTAGTAGGTGAAGAATTAAAACTTTTTGGGGAATGGACCAAGCACGAACAGTATGGCTTGCAATTTAATACCGAAACAGCGATTCCTTGTACACCTACTACTACCTTAGGTATAGAAAGATACTTAGGTTCGGGATTAATTAAAGGCATAGGACCTTCAACTGCAAAAAAACTGGTGGAGAAATTTGGCTTAAAAACACTGGATATAATTAGCAATGAACCTCATCGCCTTACAGAAGTTGAAGGTATTGGTGAAAAGAAAGGTGAGATTATTGCCAAAGCTTTTTTAGAACAAAAAGATATTCAAGATGTTATGGTTTTTTTACAGGGAAACGGCATTACCCCTACTTATGCAGTTAAGATATTTAAAGTTTATGGTAAAGAGTCAGTTCAAATCGTCCAGGAAAACCCGTACCGTTTAGCTGATGACATTTTTGGTATTGGGTTTAAAACTGCTGACACCATTGCTAAAAACATAGGTTTTAAGGAAGATGATCCCCACCGCATTAGAGCAGGGATCCGTTATGCTTTAGGCCAAGCCATTGAACAAGGGCATACCTATTTGCCAGACGAAGAGTTAATAAAGACAGCGAGTGAGCTTTTAGGTGTAGATGTTAAAAAAGACTTTTTAGCAGAACTAGGTAAAGCGAAACAGCTAATTATAGAAGAAGATCGTTGTTATCTACCGAGCCTTTACGAAGCAGAGTGCAATGTGGCCCAAAGGTTAAAAGAATTGACTAGGTATGTGCCATCACTGCCTTTTGATCTAAGTATCGAATCTGAATTTAAGTTAGCTCCGGAGCAAGAACAAGCAGTAAAAGCTGCTATGCAAGAAAAAGTTTTAGTCATCACAGGTGGCCCCGGTACAGGAAAAACCACTATTACTAAAGTGGTTTTAACCATGTGGGAAAAGGCGGGTTTTAAGATCTTACTCGGCTCACCAACAGGTAGAGCTGCTAAAAGACTAGCTGAAGCTACAGGAAGACCAGCGAAGACAATTCATCGACTTTTAGAGTATGGTTTTGGCAATGGCGGAATGTCTTTTCAGAGAAACGAAGATAATCGCTTAAAAGGAGATGCTTTGGTCTTAGATGAGTTTTCCATGGTGGATATTAGGCTGATGGATAGCTTATTAAAAGCTACAGATGATAAGATGAGATTGCTTTTTATCGGGGATTGTGATCAATTACCCGCTGTCGGTCCTGGTAATGTACTAAAAGATCTCATTGCTTCTAACCGGATTCCAGTTGTGAGACTAACTAAAGTTTATAGACAAGCAGAACAGTCTCAGATTGTCATGAACGCTCATCGGATTAATCAAGGCTATTTTCCCGAGATAAATAACCAAGGTGACTTTGTTTTTATGGAGAGAAAAGAGCCGAAAGAGATAGCCACCCTTATTTTAGATTTAGTATCTAGTAGACTACCTAGCCACATTGAAAAAAGGTTTAATCTATCTGATCCTTTAGATGCTATTCAAGTTCTAACACCAATGCGTAGAAGTGAGACAGGTGTCGATAATCTCAATAGATTGTTACAAGCAAGATTAAATCCAGCTGGAAAGAAAAATGAAATTCAACTAGGCTACCGTCTATTACGCGAAGGCGACAAAGTTATGCAAATCCGCAACAACTACCAAAAGGATGTCTATAATGGAGATATCGGTAGGATAACAAGGATTGACCCGGAAGAACGTCTCCTAGAGGTACTTTATAATGACGAGAATGGTGATCGATTAGTTAACTATGAAGAAGAAGAAATAGATGAGTTAACACTAGCTTATGCTATCTCTGTGCATAAAAGCCAAGGTAGTGAATATCCTATTGTGGTTATGCCTGTAACAACACAACACTATATGTTATTGCAAAGGAATTTACTTTATACGGGGATCACAAGAGCTAAAAAGTTAGTTATTCTTATTGGTACCAAGAAAGCTTTGTTTCTGTGTATAAAAAACAACAAAACGAGTGCTCGCTATAGCTATTTAGCTAACCGTTTACAAGAAGAATAATAATTATAAGACGAGATAACACCGAGAACTTCATCAGGTCAGAAAGGAGTTCTCGGTGGAACTTTATTTATATAGAGAAAATCAAGAATGGAATTTAGTACCTTTACCTAGATTGTTGCCTCAGGGCAAATATGAACTAGTTGGTCCTTTCGAAGCCACTAAAGCCTATAAATTACTTAGGTTTTTTAACGTAATACCTTTTCTCCCCTATAGGGCTAAACAGTTTGTTCAGATAAATAAAGAACTAACTACTTCATCTGCAAGTGGCATTTTACAAAGGCTGTTATCACCTTGGGACTGGCATTATGGAGATAAGATATATCCAGGCATTGTAGGCTTAAAATGGCGTTGTATTCGTTGTGGTTCATATAACGTGGATACAGAAGAATGCCCCGATTGCCATAAAAAGAACTGTTTAGTATGTAGGGATTGCTACAACCTAGGGCCAGTAAGGCTTTGCCATCTTTATAAGTGGCGTGAACCAGGTTTCAATAACGAGAGAACGATTGAGCCGAAGATACCCTTTACCTTAACAAATAGTCAAAAAAAGGCAGTAAGTGAGATTGAAGAACTGATAAAAAAAGGGCAAAAGAAAATTCTTCTACATGCAGCTTGTGGAGCAGGGAAAACAGAAGTAGCAGCTATGATCATGGCTAATACTTTAAGTTTGGGAGGACAAGTACTTTACGCAGTACCTAGACGGGATGTAGCTATTGAGGTAGGGGAAAGGTTGCGCAACTACTTTCCTGAAGTAAGATCGGTGATTCTTTGCGGTGGATCTTCAGAGAAATATCATGGTGAACAGTTAGTAGCAGCAACGACTCATCAAGTTCTCAAGTTTAAACATACCTTTGATCTGACTGTACTTGATGAGGGAGATGCTTTTCCCTATCGAGGTAATATTTTACTAAATAAAGCCTTAGAGAAAGCTAATCGTGGCATCATATTATACCTAACTGCTACTCCGACAAAGAGTATGAAAAAGACTTTTTCGTCTAGTGAAGTAGTTTTTTTAGCTTCTAGGCACCATAAGCATTCCTTGCCAGTTCCTATTTTCTACCGTAAGGGTTTAGAAACAGCAATCAAGGAGATTGAGCCACCACTTCTACTATTTGTACCCTTTAAAAAAGATGTAGCTAATACAGTAAAGTGGTTAAAAAACCACAGGCCAAGCTGGCAAATAGCTGGTGTATCTTCGGAAACAGAAGAGAGAACAGAGCTTGTGCAAGGCATTAAAAACGGTTCTATACAAGCGTTAATAGCCACCTCAGTCTTAGAGAGAGGAATCACAGTAAATGGTGTTAGTGTAATTGTTTTTAAAGCCGATTGTAATTCAATATATACCAAAGAAGTTTTAGTACAGATAGCTGGGAGAGCCGGCAGAACAACTGAAAATCCTGAAGGGGTAGTTCTGTTTGTAGCAAAAAAAATAAATAAAGACATGCGTGAAGCTAAAACAGAAATTATAACCTTAAATCGCATGGCTAAAGCAAGGGGGGAATTACTTTGTTAACCCCAACGCTTGTTCTACAGTTATGTGAGATCTGTCAGAAAAAAGCCGATTATCCAGCTTTGCCTATCTGCAAAGAATGCCTAAGAAAGTTACCGGAAGCTAAGAAGCTTGGTAAACGAATTTATCTAGCCTTTTTAGATGAGGTCGATCTTTCACCACAACTTTTAACTGGAATAGCTGCAAGTAGATTTATTGCTATGGGTGGTCGTGCTGAAGCTGTTTTAGAAACCGATGATGTCTTCGCAAGAATGGTGGCCTGGTATCTTAATTTACCTTTGAGCGACTATTGTCATAGGCATGTATTAGTTGTCAAGTCTATATTCCAAGATAAGATTGAACTTCCTAGGTTATCTTATTTGTACTTAAAGATAGAAAATGACACTTAAATAATACACAAGTCCTAATTTGATAAGAAAAAAAGGTTATAATTTTTAGTAGTAGAAAAATACAGACGAGAAGTATACCGGGAGGAGGGTTAAGCAATGGCACAGGAAGTAAAAAATGCAAAAGTGAATAATGAGAGCCGTCAAACAATTACAGTGGAATGGATTGAGCCAGATAATACAGGAGAAGAAGAATCTAATAATGGCCGTATTTTTGTTTCAGATGGCCAAGTATATGTTGTCCAACCCACTGGTCATGGAAAATTTGCTACTCTAGCTCCTGGAACTAATATAAATAGGATGTACTTAGATGGCGAACTAATCAAAGCTCCTGTCGAAATAAAAAAAGGACAATTATTAGAGGTGGTTTTA
Source organism: Firmicutes bacterium UBA4881 (assembly GCA_002399235.1). Taxonomy (GTDB): domain Bacteria; phylum Bacillota; class DTU065; order DTU065; family DTU065; genus UBA4881. The sequence continues at coordinate 35,523 of DHDH01000051.1, forward strand.
CCACATATAGAGCCATCGTCTAGTCTAGCTTTATCGGTTTCTTCTAATGGCTTACAAGCGGCTATTGCAGCTAGGATATCTGAAGGGAAAATTTATGGTCTTCATGATGCCCCACCCCTAGAAAACCAATCTCTGGCAGCGCAGCCCATTCAAACAATTCAACCAGAGTGGTTCTCTGTGGAAACTATCAAGCGTTTTTTAAAAGAAAATAGTATAGTTTATGGTCATCTAGATGATGCTATTACTTACTTTAGTGAAAAACGGCCTTCAGACTATATTGTAATTGCAAAAGGAACTCCCCCTACTTTACCTAAGGATGGGCGGATTGATTTTAAGATTGGTTTAGAAACCGAAAAAATTCAAACAGATGAATCAGATATACGTATAGACTACCGGCAACGCTTTTGTATTCCATCAGTTAAAGAGGGCGACTTACTAGCAGAAAAACTTCCTGGTGAATTAGGTGTACCAGGGAAAAAGGTGACTGGTGAAGAAATTCCTGTAAATCCCCCTAGAGAAGTTGAATTGGTCGCAGGCAAAGGGGCAGAGCTTTCTGCGGATGGTAGGTATGTATATGCTACTGAAGCTGGACGTCCTATGCAGAAAAACAAAGAAATAGTTGTAGAGCCTGTCCTTGAAGTCGCAGGGAATGTTGATCTTAAACAAGGTAATGTAACCTTTTCTGGCGATATTCTTATCAAAGGTGATGTACAACCAAACTTCGAAGTGAATGCCGGAAGACAACTTGATATTCGTGGCCTTGTTACCAGAGCTAAGGTGCGTTCACGTTCGAGCATGATTGTCGGAGGTAATGTAATTTCTAGCAAACTTATCGCTGCGTCAAGTCAAACCCCTTACCCCGAAATCATTAAACTGTATGCTAAGATTATTGCTACACTGAGGAAGCTTACAGCTTCTGTATATCAAATTAAAAATTTAAGTGGAAGATCAACAGGTTTCTCTAGTGATGATGGCCAATTAATTACCCAATTAATAGATATGAAGTTCTCAGAATTACCACTTATTATTAAACGACTTAATGAGGTACCAGTTGATCCAGAAGATGATTTAGCTGCTACCTTGAAACAATTATCAGAAACACTAACTGAAAAATTAACAGGCTATGGACCCAGAAAAATCAAAGATGTAGAAGAACTAATTAAATTAAGTGAGCAACTTTTATATTTGGGCAGAGAGTTAGAAGAACGTAGCAAATATGCATCAGCTAATATCTCTATCCCTTATGCTCAAAACAGCCAAATAGAAGCTACAGGTAAGATTGTCGTTACGCGTGGATGCTATTACTGCAATATAGTAGCTGGTGAAAGTATTGAAATAGCATCAACAGGATTTTTCCGCGGTGGGTCGATGACTCTTTTCCAAGGAGAAATTAATGCCGGGGCTATTGGGTCACCAGGGGGAAGTAAAACTGAACTTACCATTGTTAAAAATGGAGTAATTAGAGCTAAAGAAGTTTTCCCCAATACGCAGGTTTCAATTAATATGAGACGCTATACATTTACAAGCCCCTATACAGAAGTAGTTGTTCGTATTAATAGTGATGGAGCCTTGGAATTTGAGGGATTAAGAGTGGAAGGTTCTAATCTAGCCGAGTCATAGAGAGGATGAAAAAGATGGATGTACGTAACTGTCCTCGCTGCGGTAGTATTTTCGCCTACCGAGGTTTTCGCCTTTGTGAATCTTGTCGGCAAATTGAAGATAAAGAATATGAAGTAGTTAAAATATATTTACAGAAAAACCCTGGTACCACTGTTGATAAAATATCAGAAGAAACAGGTGTATCACGCCAACAGATTCTTTCTTTTATTCGCTCGGGACGCTTGTCTGAAGAGGTCAGTAATCTTAATGAAATGCCACTTAACTGTGAGCGATGTAATAAGCAAATCCTAGAAGGTCGCTTATGTAAGGATTGCCAGAATGAATTAACACAAAACTTTATTAAAGCACAGGCTAACCTGAGAAAAGAAAAAAACCTGATGGGCCAAAACAGTAAAGAAAATGCGAAGATACGCTATCTAGATAAATCTAGGGAAAAGAGGTAGAAATGGTTAGCTAGTGCCATAAAAGGCATGCTAATCGGCTCAAAAGGCACATAACGGTGTTTTAATTAATGTTGTAAAAATCGATTTATTAATCAAATAGACCGTAGAGGTGCCAGGAGTGATGACAATGATTATAAATAACAGCTCTATAGGCAATGCTGCGCATCTCTATGCTCAGCAAAATAAATTGCTAGAGTCAAATAGAAAAGTTACCGAAAATAAAAGTTCTATAAAAAATAGTAAAGCTGCTGAAGTATCTCTATCTGCAGAAGCTAAAGAACTAGCAAAAGCAGCTAGTATGCAAAGCGGTGAAAAAACAGAGAAGCTTGCCAAGCTAAAGGCTGAGATTAAGGCAGGCACCTATAAGCCTGAAGCAGCAGATATTGCCGACAGCATGCTTAGGCACATTTGGGGCGGCAACCCAGAGGATTAGGAGAGGGAAGGCGGCTGCCTTTCCTCCTTTTTTGTTAGATACAGGAGGTTAGTGGTATGGCTGCTTTTAGATCAGAAGTTGAGGTAGAGACATTTGTTGGTCTGATTAACGAAACTAGAAAAGCTATTGGTGCAGAAATTGAGTTGCATAACAGACTCTTAGAAAATTCTCGAAAAAAACATGAAGCAATTGTAAATAGAAATTTAGAAGAACTTCAGGAGTTAACCCGTTGGGATGAAGCAGTTTTAGAAGAAGTTGCCAAATGGGAAGATTATTTAGAACGAGCAACTGGTGGTTTGGCAGCCTTGTGGCGAGAAAACTCGGAAACGCTAACCATGTCAAGAATTCTGGAGTTAGCAGCAGAAGAACAAGCAGAGATTTCTAGTTTAGTACCAGAGTTAGATGCAGAACGATTGGAGTTTCAAGGTGTTTTAGCTGAGCTTAAAGAACAAAATGATACCAATACAATGCTACTTAGACGTTCTTTAGCTATTGTCAATTATAGTCTTGATGTAATCCTAGGCCGACGAGCAGAGAATTCAGTTTACGATGATAAAGGTCGCCGACATGACGAAGGCAAGAAAAGATTTATAGATTCACAGGCTTGAGTAGCCTACCTTATGTTGGCCATCAGTGGAAGGAGTGTAACTATGCGATCTTCATTTTTCGGCATGGAGATTATGCGTCGTTCTTTACAGACGCAACGAGTAGGACTTGAAGTAACAGCTCATAATATTGCAAATGCCAATACACCTGGCTATTCTCGCCAAGTTGTTAATTTGAAAGCATCATCACCATTCCCCTATCCGTCCGCTAATTATCATGGAACAGGCCAACTGGGAACAGGTGTGGATGTATCAGAAGTCAAGAGAATGCGTAATGACTTTGTGGAAGCACAAATCCGCAAGGAAACACAGAGCCTTGGTTATTGGAATACTGTAGGTCGCAATATATGGCAAGTAGAAATGATTATTAACGAGCCAAGTGAAAATGGTCTCAGCGCTAGTTTGCAACGATATTGGGAATCGTGGCAAATGTTAGCTGGCGAAGCTGAAGACGGTGGCCATAGAGCCCCAGTAGCTCAAAGAGCTAATGAATTAGCAGCAACTTTTCGCCATACAAGAGATCAACTAGTATCTCTTAAAAAAGATACTGATGATACAATTGGTGTGAAAGCAGACCAAATTAATGGCTTAGCACGCGAATTAGCAGCTGTAAATAAACAGATCTCACGGGTTGATCTAATGGACCAAGAACCTAATGATCTTTTAGATAGACGTGACCAGATTCTAAGAGATCTGTCTAATATTACAAATATTTCAGTAATAGATGGTAGACAGCAGACTGTTACAGTTCAGATTAATGGTACATCACTAGTTGATTTCGATACAATAAACGAGATTGAGATTATTAAACCTAAAAGCAAAGATGAAGTAACTCGTCTTGTTTGGAGTAAAGGTAAATCTCCGGTTACTTTTAACGGCGGTGAAATCAAGGGCCTGGTTGAAACTAGAGATGATCTATTAACCCAGAATCTAAAAAATCTCGATACAATGGCTAAAGCATTGATTGACGCAACTAATGCTATACATCGGGATGGATTTGGTTTAGATAACACTACAGGGCTTAGTTTTTTTGATGCTGATAGTACAGATGCTAGTAATATTAAAGTTTCTGAGGCGATATTACAAAATCCCAGTAAGATAGCTGCATCAACTAGAATTAATGCACCTGGTAACGGTGATAATGCTTTGGCTATAGCAGAGATTCTAAATATGCCACTTCTTAATGGTAATACAACTACTATTAACGCGTTTCTTGATGGTATGGTCGCAAAACTTGGTGTTCAAGGCCAAGAAGCAATCAGAACTATCGATAACCAAGAAACTCTAGTCCATTACCTTAACATTGAGCAAAACCAATACACTTCAGTTTCCTTAGATGAAGAAATGGCTAATATGATGAAATATCAGCATGCCTATAATGCAGCTGCGAGAATGGTTTCGACCTTAGATGATGCACTTGATACTATTATTTCCCGTATGGGTATTGTAGGGAGGTAGTGAAAAATGAGGGTAACACAGACCTCCATGGTAGATAACCTGATTAAAAATATTAATAGCAACTATAAACGTCTAGAAAAGTTGCAACAACAGGTTGCTACTGGTTCGACAGTTCTGTTACCATCGGACAATCCTGCTGCTGTTACTACGATTATGCGTACCAAAAGAGCTATTAATGAGTCAGCTCAATTTATGGCCAATGCAGAAAAAGGTGTTTCTTGGCTTGATTCAGCTGATAATGCGCTCTCAGAAGGTACTAAAGTTTTGCAAAGAGCAAGAGAACTATTGGTACGTGCTAGTAATGGTACAAACACTCCAGACGAGCTAAATATCGTCTCTGTTGAGTTAGATGAGTTGATAAAACATTTAGTTAATGTGTCCAATACATCGATTAATGGTAGACATATCTTCGCTGGACAAAATACCTTAGCAGCACCATATGCATATGACGAAGCTACAGGTACAGTACAGTATTTAGGCGATAATGATTATATCCATGTGGAGATATCTCCTGGTATTAGAGAAAACATTGGCGAACCAGGCATAGCTATTTTTGGTAAAGCAGATGATCCTGCCGATACAGGTATTTTCGCCACTTTACTAACAGCTTCCCAAAATCTTAAAGCAGGTGTGTCTGTTAACGAACAAATTGGCAAATTGGATAGTGCTTTAGGTGACTTATTACAAAGACACGCTACTATTGGCACTAAATCTCAAAGTATGCGATTAACTCGTGATCGTTTAGAAGAACAAAATATCAATTTTAAAAAGTTGCTCTCTGAAGTCAAAGATTTAGATATTGCTAAAGCAAGTATTGATCTAATAACTGAAGCAGCTATCCACACAATGTCCTTGAAAGTGGGAGCTAAAATTATCCAACCCTCTTTAGTAGATTTTATATAAAACTCGAACCCGTGGCTTCTTGATTCGTAGTCAAGTATTCTGTCCAGCTTAGCTACGAACGCATGGGGGAGCCTGCAATTAGAATACTAATGGCAAAAACAACAGTCTCGCTAATAAATATTGGCAAGAGAGATTTATACATGTTTTTAGTCCAACTAGCTTAATTTTAGCAGTGTAGGTGGTACATTCTTTATTTTGAACTCTAACCTGACGTTGAGTTAAGCCCAAACTTTTCTAATTGGCAAATACTCCTATTAAAAGCGGGGGTGAGAATATGGAAGTAAAACTCGCTAGAGACAGTCTTGCTGTTCGCGAAAGAGCAGAAGCTAGGAGAAACAAACTAAGAAACGAGCAAAATAGATTTGAACTTCAAGAAGCTAAATCGGAGCAGTTACTTGCTGAAAAAGAACAGAGATTACTAGACGAAAAAGCCCAAGACAAGATTAAACTAACTAATTCTTTGGATATAGCCGACAAACTAGCTAAGGCATTTAACAAAGCGATTAAATTCCAAATCCATGATGAAACCGAAAAACTAGTGGTAGAAATCGTGGATAGGGAGACTGGTAATGTTATTAAACAAATCCCGCCAGAAGAGATGTTAAGAATTGCAGAGAGTGTCCAGGAATTTCTTGGTCTAGTAGTAGACGAAAAAGCCTAGGAGGTAAGCTATCATGGAGTTTATGGGAATTGGTTCAAACATGGATATCCAAGGTATTATCGACAAACTGATGGCTATTGAGAGTCGACCTGTATTTAAACTAGAAAGTCAGAAAAAAGATTATGCATCGATGCAATCTATTTGGCGTGATGTTAATACTAGACTAAGTGCATTTAGCACCTCTCTAGATAGTTTAAAATTAAAAGCTGATTTTGAAAAAGTTAAAGTAACGAGTACCAATGATAAAATTGCCACAGCTACAGCTACAGCTGGAGCGAATGCAATGTTTGGTACCTATGAAATTGAAGTTGTAAACCTTGCCAAAGCTCATAAAGTAAGATCAGAGCAACAAATAGAAGGATATACAACTGCGGCTGAAGCGAGTTTCACCATTAATGGTAAAACCGTTTCGGTTGGTGCTGGAGCAACTCTTAAAGATATCGCGTCAGCAATAAATGCTACAGAAGAAATTGGTGCAAAAGCTACAGTTATTGCTAATAACCTAGTTATAGAAGCTAAAGAGACAAATAAGGCAATTACTTTTGAAGATACTAATGGCCTATTACAAAGTCTCGGTGTATTAAATGCAGATGGCTCAGTTAAAAATCTATTACAAGCTCCAGAAAGTGCTGAGGCAAAAATTAATGGTATTACAGTTGTTAACGACACGAATACCATTGAAAACGCTATTGAAGGAGTTAAGATTAATTTAGTTAATGTAAGTTTAAAAGCTACTGGTGAAAATGAGAAAGTTACCTTAACTATCGGTCGTGACGTTGATGCAATTTTCGATAAGATTAAAGGCTTTGTTGATGAGTACAAAAAGGTACAAGGCTTTTTAGATAACCAAACCTTCTTTACTCCTGGTAATGGTACAAGCGGTAGTACAAATAGTACTGGTAAGCTTTTTGGTGATAGTACTGTTAATATCTTAAAAACTAAGCTAAGGACTTTGTTTACAGATGTTGTTGGTGGCATTGCCGATGGAAATCTTAAGATGCTCTCCCAGATAGGTATCGATGTAGATAGAGCAGGTAATGTTTCACTTAATGAAACTAAACTAAAAGAAGCCCTTAATGAAAAACCAATGCAAGTAGCTGATCTCTTTATTAAAGAAGAGACCGGAATTGCTGATAAAATGCAAAGCTTTATCAAATCTTATACTCAGTATGCAGGAGTTATTGATAATAAGGTTAAATACTATGAGAACCGTATTAAAGATGTGGAAGACAGTGTAAAACGCTGGGAAGCTAGACTAGAATTGAAAAGGAATGGCCTTGTAAGACAGTTTACCGCACTTGATAAAGCTATGTCCTCAAACTATAATCAAAGCTCTTGGTTAACTTCCCAATTATCTCAACTAGGTGGTATGTATTAAAAAGGATGTGAGATAGGGTGAGAGGCTATAATCCATATGACCAGTATAAAAAAACCCAAATAGAAACGGCTAATCCTGCTGAACTCATCACCCTGCTTTACGATGAAGCCATCAAAAAATGCAAGATGGCTTGTAAAGCTATAGAGGACAGTAAACCCGACCTTGCCCATGAACAACTGATAAAGACGCAGGCAATTATTGATGAGCTTTATTTCTCTGTTAATAAAGAGCAAGGTGGCGAAATTGCAGACAACCTACTTGCACTTTATGATTATTTGAAACGAAGATTGATTGAGGCGAATATCAAAAAAGATGTAGTAATTATTAACGAAGTAATTATCATGGTTACCGAACTACGCCAGACTTGGCAAGAAGCTGCAAAGATCGGAGCCAAAGGCAATGCCTGAATCGTTCAATCGTTTAATTGAAGCTATAGAGAAAAAAAGAGATTATTTAAGCGAGATTTGTCATCTTTCTGAACAGCAATTAAATGCTGCTCATGAAAACGAATGGACAGAATTTAATCGCCTAGGTGATAAAATTGATATTTTAACTAAAGAAATTGAAGCTATCAATGATATAGTTAAAACAGAATACAAATCAATAAAAACTCTAGATGATGTAAATAATCTTTGGGGACAAGAAAAGACAAAAAAAATTAGTCTTCTTTTAGCGGAAATACATTCTTTAGTCGAAGAATCTCTTGAAATTAAAAAACGTGCCAATGTACCCCTTGTCCGAGAAAGAGACAAAGCATTAAGAGAACTGCAGGCATTAGAATTAAAGCAAGATGCATTGAAAGCTTATGGTTGGCCTCGTAACTATCAACGTTCAATACCAAAGTTTATAGATAAAGAAAAATAAATATATCTGCTTATTTACTAGCCAGGTTTTGTTTATTTTAACAAGATGACCAATTAATTAGATAGATTTTAGACATTAAAATTCGACATACATCGACATGAACTGGTCTAATCCTTCTGATTGCAACAGCTTGTCCTAGTTAGCAAGCTATTTGACAGCTTTATTGTACTAGTATATGGTAGATTATGGAATCAATTCGGTACGTTATCCGAGTAAGCAGGAGGTAATTTTTTAGATGCAAGGCAAAGTAAAATGGTTTAGTAATGAAAAAGGTTTTGGTTTTATTGAGCCCGCTGATGGCGGTGCTGATGTATTTGTACACTATTCAGCAATTGCTGGAGAAGGTTACAAGTCTTTAGAAGAAGGACAAAATGTCGAGTTCGAAATTGTTCAGGGTGTACGTGGACCACAAGCTGCTAATGTTTCTAAAGCCGAATAGTAAAAATGAGGAGACCAAATGGTCTCCTTTTTATTTTATGTTTAATATTTTCTAAAATGGGAAATAGATATTTAGAAAGACCACTAAAAAGTGCTCCAGTTTTCTAGGGAGGGAGTTGGTGGCATGAAGATTACAGTCACTGGAAAGAACATCATGGTTACCGAGGCACTAAAGGCATATGTTGAAAAGAGGGTCGGTCGTTTAGATCGATATCTGCAAGGGTTTAGAAAAGAGATTGAAGCTAACGTTATTTTAAGCGTGGAAGGTAATTTCCACATAACAGAAGTAACTATTGAACTAGGCGCAATCATTCTTCGCGGTGAAGAACGTACCACAGATATGTATACATCTATCGATGGAGTTGTAGAAAAGATTGAACGTCAGATTAGAAAATATAAAACAAGAATCAAATTAAAAAATAGAAGCGAAACCAGAGAAGCTCTTCGCGAGATAAATCAAAAACTTCTTGATGTGCCAGATAACAGCGAAGAAGAGGACGAAGGAATTAAACTAGTCAGACGTAAACGGTTTGTACTAAAACCAATGAGTGTCGAAGAAGCAGTTATGCAGATGGATTTGTTAGGCCATGACTTTTTTGTATTCCTGGACGATGAAGACAATAAAGTTCATGTAGTCTACAAAAGAAAAGACGGTAACTATGGCCTTATTGAACCAGAATTAGCCTAAAAAGACTTAAAGCCGGAATTACTCCGGCTTTTTTTTATGAAATAAATTGAAGAAGTACCGTCCTATGTAATGGGAGTTGAAATAAGTTTTACAAGTTCGGAGTAAAAAGTAAAAATACCTGGGCTAAAGCCGGGATTAGAAATAATGTTAAGCTATGGTATAATATTAGAGAAACTTAAAAAGAGGCCTAAGATATTCTTAAGGCTATTTTCAGGTATTAATTGTGATACTGCTTAAGAGCTCGAATTATACAGAAGCGACAAGGAGGTATCCACTCTTGTTAAAGTTTCTAAAGAAGTTAATTGACCCCGAAGCTAAAGATTTAGCTAGAATAAGAGAAATTGTAAAACTTGTCAACGATAAAGAAGCTGAAATGCAGAAGCTTACAGATGAAGATTTACGTCGTAAAACTGACGAATTTAAAAATCGTTTATCAGCAGGAGAAACTTTAGACAGTCTCTTGCCAGAGGCATTTGCTGTTGTTCGTGAAGCTTCAGTTAGGACCTTAGGCCAACGTCCTTTCGATGAACAAATTATTGGAGGTATTGCTTTACACGAAGGCAAGATCTCGGAAATGAAGACAGGCGAAGGTAAAACGCTTGCAGCAACTTTACCAGCCTATCTGAATGCCTTAGAAGGTAAGGGTGTCCATGTTGTAACTGTTAACGATTACCTTGCTCGTAGAGATGCTGACTGGATGGGCGCCATCTATAGATTTTTAGGCTTGAGTGTAGGTAGCATTCTGCATGGATTAGATTTCCAAGAAAGAAAGATGGCTTATTCTTGTGATATAACTTATGGAACCAACAATGAGTTTGGTTTTGACTATCTTAGAGATAATATGGTCTTGCGTGCTGATGACATGGTGCAAAGAGATTTACATTATGCCATCGTCGACGAAGTAGATAGCATTTTAGTTGATGAAGCTCGTACACCTTTAATTATCTCTGGTAGTGCAGAAGAATCTACCGAGCTATACAATCGTTTTGCAAGAATTGTACCTCGTTTAAAAAACGAAGAAGATTATTCTATTGATGAGAAGGCCAGAACAGTTGCTATTACTGAAGCTGGTATTGAAAAAGTAGAACGGGAGCTTGGTGTAGACAACCTCTACGATCCTAGTAACATGGGATTAACCCATCATTTAAATCAAGCACTTCGCGCTGAGGTTATTATGAAGCGTGATGTGGATTATGTGGTTAAAGATGGGGAGGTTGTTATTGTCGATGAATTTACGGGACGTCTGATGCCAGGTAGACGTTATTCTAATGGTCTCCATCAAGCGATTGAAGCTAAAGAAGGGGTCAAAGTCGCCAGCGAAAGCAGGACCTTAGCCAGTATTACTTTCCAAAACTATTTCCGTATGTACAATAAATTAGCTGGCATGACCGGTACAGCTAAAACTGAAGCAGAAGAATTTCTTAAAATCTATGGATTAAGAGTTTTAGAGATTCCCACACATCGGCCTATGATAAGAAAAGATTATCCTGATGTTGTATATAAATCGGAAATAGCTAAATTTAAGGCTGTAATCGAAGATATTAAAGAGACGCATTCATCAGGTCGTCCTGTTCTTGTAGGAACTATCTCGATTGAGAGATCAGAGTTATTGTCTGAATTACTTAAGAAGCAGGGTATCCCTCACAAAGTGCTTAATGCCAAACACCACGAACAAGAAGCCGAAATAGTAGCTCAAGCAGGTAGAATAGGTGCAGTTACGATCTCGACAAACATGGCAGGACGTGGTACAGATATTATCTTAGGTGGCAACCCTAGTTTTTTAGTTAAAGAGCAACTTAGGAAAGATGGCTTAACACCAGAACAAGTAGCAGCAGCAAGCGAAAGAGTACCTAGCGCAACTTTAGCTAGTCAATTAAATATATCAGTTACCGAATTAGCAGAATTACAAAAGAAATACAGTGACAGGCTAAAAGTAGCTAAAGAAGAGTTGGAATCAGAACAGAAAAAGGTGCTAGAACTGGGTGGTTTGCATATCATCGGCACTGAACGCCATGAAAGTCGTCGTATCGATAACCAGTTAAGAGGCCGTTCCGGGAGGCAAGGAGACCCTGGTTCCTCAAGATTTTATGTGGCTTTAGAAGATGAACTTATGCGTAGGTTTGGAAGCGATCGTTTTGTTGGCTTAATGGAAAAGTTAGGCTGGGAAGACGATATGCCCATAGAACACGCACAAGTGGCTAAAGCCATTGAAAACTCGCAAAAGAGAGTTGAATCCTGGAACTTCTCGATTCGTAAAAATGTCTTAGAATACGACCAGGTTCTCAATCGGCAAAGAGAAGCTATCTACTCTTTAAGAAAAGAATTTCTTCTAGGTTCAGATGGTCGCCAAGTTCTACAAAGAATGATTGCAAACACTGTTTCGCGTTTGCTAAACTTTCATATTATCGATATTGAAAATGCTGCTGATTGGCCTTGGGAAAACATTGAGGACAGTATAAGGGAGATTGTCGGTAGTTATGATCAGAATTTAGATAAAATGAATAGGGAATTTCAAGATAAGCATGCTAATGCCACCAGCAAAGATTCGTTACCTGAAATGGAAAAGCTGCTTACAGATTTTCTTATTACAGCTCTAGAAACCAAAAAGACGGAGTTAGGCGCAGGACTGTTCCAGGAACTTTCCCGAGTTGTGACTCTTCGTACAGTCGACCAATCCTGGATGGATCATTTAGAGGATATGGATGATCTCAAGGAGGGTATTGGTTTAAGAGCCTATGGGCAGATGAATCCCATCATTGAATATCAAAGAGAAGCATCGAGGATGTTCGACTCTACTTTAGCACGTATTGACGAGGAGACCATCAAGACTCTGCTACACATGCGTTTAGCAAATGAAGATGCTGTGAAAGATGCAGAAAATAAACAGAAAGCAAAATTAGAGGCAATTAAAACTAATAAAGATAGCACTAACAATGTACCAGTAAGAGTTAGCAAAGAAGTTGGTCGAAATGATCCATGCCCTTGTGGTAGTGGTAAAAAATATAAGAAATGCTGTGGAAAATAAGGAGTGTTTACTGTGAATCTGGAGATGATCCCTGTTGTTCATGAGAGGATAAGGGATGTGGAAAAAAAGATTGTTGAATTGAGTGAATATCTTTGACCACGCAGGTGCAGACGAGCGTATCGCAGTATTAGAAAAAGAGGTTGCTGCGCCTGATTTTTGGCTTGATCAACGCAATGCTCAAGTTAAAACAAAAGAGTTAAACCAACTTAAAGAACGTAAAGAAGATCTAAAAACTCTGCATAATGATCTAGAAGATTTAAAAGTACTACTGGAATTAGCGGAAGTAGAAAATGATGCAGAAGCCTTAGATGAAGTAATTGCTGAGAGTGAAAGATTAGAGAAGTTAGCTAACCACTATGAGTTAGAGATGCTTTTATCTGGTCCTTATGATCAAAATAATGCTTTGTTAACTATTCACCCTGGTGCTGGGGGGACAGAGTCTCAAGACTGGGCCAGCATGCTTTTACGAATGTATACTCGTTGGGGCGAGATCTATGGATACAAAGTGGAGTTATTAGACCTACTACCAGGGGAAGAAGCAGGGGTTAAATCCGCGACTCTTTCTATTGAAGGTCCTTATGCATATGGTTATCTAAAAGCAGAGGCTGGTGTGCATCGTTTAGTAAGAATATCGCCTTTTGATTCAGCTGGTCGTAGACATACATCGTTTACTTCTATTGACGTTATTCCACAGGTAACCGGTGATAGTGGTGTGGTGATCGACCCTAAAGAAATACAGATAGATACCTATCGTTCGGGTGGAGCTGGTGGACAACATGTTAACAAAACAGACTCCGCAGTTAGGATCACTCACTTACCCACAGGTATAGTAGTGCAATGCCAAAACGAGAGATCTCAACATTCTAATAAAGAGACTGCTATGAATATGCTCCTTTCTAAACTATTAGCTCTTAAAATTGAAAAACAAAAGGAAGAGCTAGCAGCCATTAGGGGAGAAAAGGCTGAAAATACTTGGGGTAGTCAGATTCGCTCCTACGTTTTTTGCCCTTATACCATGGTAAAGGATCATCGTACTGATATAGAGACGGGTAACATTCAAGCTGTAATGGATGGGTATATCGAAGAATTTATCGAAGCATACCTACGGAAAAAACAGTAGAGGAATGTTTAGATGACTAAAAATAAAAAACCGGGCAGAAATATTCTGCCCGGACTTACAATTCTTTTGTTAATAATAGCAGTAGAGTTTTATTTGCCTACTTTAGTCACAGAGCAATTAACTAGAGCATTGGCCTTGAATTTTCATAGTGCAAAAGAATTTAACATTAAACATAAAACCATACCAGCAGCCAAATTGCTGTTTGGCCAGATGGAAAATCTAGTCATCGAAGGAAGCCAAATAGAAGCTAAACCGTATAAAGTAGATGTTTTTTATCTAGATGCAAGAAGCGCAAGGATATCGTTAACTGATCTGCTTCTAAAGGGCCGATTTACATTAAAAAAAGCAAAAGGACGTTTAGCTTTTTCCTTTGAGGAGAAAGAATTAGATAATTATTTACATCGTTTTTATATCGACGATCCTTACAACGAATTGCAACTAAGATTGATAGAAGAGGGACCAAGAATCGAAGGGAAAATAGATGGTATTATGATCTATTTAGATGCAATGTTTGCAGTCGAAAAAAACAGTATCATCTGTTTAAATCCCCGGAAAATGGTTTCCACTAGCTCTAACACACAAAAAGTAATGGACAAGCTAAAAGAGTTATCCATTTTTTCTTTGGATCTAAGTGTGTTGGGCATACCACTAATTATAGATGAAGTTTTAATTAAAGATAGTTCTTTATATGTGTTTGCTACAATTGGAGGCTAACTGCAGGAATTGTTTACCTGTTGTTGAAAAGGTAAATAGAATACTTGGAGGTGTTCTTATGGCAGCTGTAAAGAGCAATTATGATGCACAAGAAATTCAAATTGTTGTCTTCAAAATTGGCGATGAATCATTCGCATCTGATATTCACCCTGTCAAAGAGATCCGGAGAGTAGACGAAATTACCCCAGTTCCTCAAGCTCCTGACTTTGTTGAAGGTATTATCAGTTTGAGAGGACAGATCTACCCCATAATTGATTTAGGTAAACGATTTGGGAAAAAAGCCAAAGAACTCACCAACGATAGTCGGATTATCCTTATAGACTTGCCAGAAGCTCAATACGGCATGATTGTTGATTCAGTTATGGAAGTACAAAGAGTTAAAATAGAAGATATCGAAGAAGCTCCAGAACTTGTTACACGAGGGACAAGAAAGTTCTTGCAAGGAGTAGTTAAGCAAGAGAATAAGCTTATTTTACTTGTTAATGTAGAAATGATCCTCACTGAAGGCGAGAAAAAAGAACTAAAAAAAACAGAGATAGCCTGAGGTGGAGGTTAAAACATGGCGATAAAATTAGAGATAAATCAAAGGATCCAAGTTCGTTCTTCACGGTATGCAAAAACTCATAATAAGCCTTTTTATGCTAGTCGCATTGAGGAAGAAGATTCAGAGTTCCTTTATATTGCTGAACCACTTGATGGAACGGTACCCGTTTTTTTGCCCCTTGGTGAGGAAATTGAAGTAATCTTTTTTAACGAAAAAGGAGCTTATCTTTTTAAGTCAATTGTATTAGGACGAGTAGAGCGAAACATAAGGTTACTTCGCATTGCCAAACCTGATACAGTAGAAAAAACTAACCGCCGCGACTTTTTCAGGTTAAAAGTTTTTATACCGTTTTCTTTTCGCATTTTAGATGACAATATTTATCAACATGGTTTTCCTGAAAGCCAAGTGGCACTTAAAGGGACTGTTTTAAGGCCACAGATTGCTAGAGATGAAGCTGATAAATGCGAAGGAATTATTAAGGACTTGAGTGGCGGTGGAGCCTTAGTGGCAGTTTCCGATAAATTAGAGCTTAAAGTAAACGATCACTTAGAGATGTGGTTACCGCTTGGGTACGATATTGATCCTATATATCTATGGGGTGATGTAGTAAGGGTAACTCTAAATTCTGAGGCTGGCAAATGGAATCATGATGTGGGCATTTCATTTAGTAAGATTTCGGAAAGAGATCGAGATAGTATTATTGCTCATATTCTAAACCTGCAACGAGATCTTTTGCAAAAAGGAGCTTTGCAGTCAGAAGAAAAATGATGGGACTGCCTCTGATGGCAGTCCCATTTATTCAGAGGGTGGGAAGAGCATGAGAAAAGGATCAACCTGGTTTATAATTCTGGGAATTATTGGTGCCATTTTTAGTATTTATCCGCGTTTTCAAGTCGAAAGAGCAGATAAAAGTGTCCAACTGGTTATAGATGGTGCGGCTCTCAGCGAATATGCATTAAGTCACAGTTATAATTTAGAAAAATTACTTCTTGACTTAAAAACAATTAATATCGATGCCTTAGCTGTACCGGAGCTCAACCTTTGGGAAGTTGCAGCAAAAAGAAAGATTACTGTCTATCCAGGGACCTACCTTTTACTTCAAGATAAAGCTAAATTCCCGTTAATCGATCCTCGTAAGCTCTATATTGCCGATAGCCTAGAGGGACCTGTGAGCCAAAGACTAAAACTGTTGGGGAAAAGTTTAATGTATAAACAAACACAACTTCTTTGGGAGTTTTCCGAGGAATACCCGATTCCAACTACTAGACGGAAAGAAGCTGTTCGTGAACCTTTCCATTCTCTTTGGGATGAAGCACTCTATCCAGACTTAGCTATGATAGATAAGGCACAGGCCAATAGAATGGCTATTGTAGCTCGCATACAGAACCCTTTTGAATCTAACCCAGAAATCTTAGAATATGTTGTTTCCGAATGGCAAGACTCTGCTAATCTCATTATTTTTCAAGGCAAAGAGGTATTAGGTTATCCCTCTAACTTAAAAGCTGCAGCTAAATTATTAGCAGGTAAGCCTTGGGGCTATATTGAGTTTGCCAATCAATATGGGGAAAAAGAACTTGCTAGGTTAACCAACTATAATCTAGTTCGCGTACACAGCATTACACCTAAAGAAATGGAGAAAATTAATCCCCAAGTAGCGGAGGAAAGATATCTGAGGGCAGTAAGAGAGCGAGGCGCCCGGGTATTGTACTTGAGACCATTTGCTAAGTTAACCTGGGAAGATAATTTAACCATCCTCAATAGCCTGAAGGAGAAACTGCAAAAAGAAGGTTATTTAATAGGCACAGCGCAAGTTAAACCGTTTTTTAAGAGCTCATTTATTCTTTTTTTGCCAGTTATACTAGCGATTATTATTTGCGGAATGCAGTTAGCACTAATGCTAGGTTTTCAAGAAAAGGTATCTTTAAGCCTGGGTGTTTTAGCTTTATTGGCTATAGTTATCCTTTATTTAAAAGGTTATACAATATTAGCTAGGCAGGTGGCTGCTTTTGGAGCTGCTGTAATATTTCCAACCTTGGCTATGGGTCAAGTAATTAAAGAGATAAAAAATGGCCAGGCAAATTTCACTAATCTTCTAATAAAAGCGTTAGGGTATACATTAGTTGGCGTTCTTTTCCTGACCGCTTCTTTAGCTGATTTACGTTTTGTTATTAAGACGGAGCAGTTTTTAGGTGTGAAACTTATGCACATTTTACCACCTGTACTTTGTCTGTGGCTAGCAGTGAGAAATTTAGGTACAGGCTGGAGTAAAGAGAAGATCAAAGAGTTTTTTTGGCCTTTACGTTGGACTCATGTCCTAATCTTGGTCTTTGTAATCTTGGCTGGTTTTATTTATGTCGGCCGTACAGGTCATGATTGGGGGCTACCTATACCAAAGCTAGAAGAAAATCTGCGCGTTTATTTAGAGAAAATTTTTATCATAAGACCAAGACTAAAAGAAGCTTTTATTGGTCATCCTGCTCTCTTTTTAGGACTATTGCTAGGAGTTTCAACAGTCTCTGCTTGGTATTTACCTTATTTATTGACTATAGGTTCTATAGGCATCACTTCCATTCTAAATACCTTTAGCCATGCCCATACACCATTGTTAGTCTCTTTAATTAGAACAATCTGGGGTTTAGTTATAGGTAGCTTAATAGGTATTATAGTTTTTCTTCTACTCAAGTTTACCGGAAGGAAGATAGGTCGTGGCTAAGATTCTTATCTTTGGTTATTATGGCTACGGCAATTTTGGTGATGAGTTACTGTTAGCTACCTTGAAAGCTCATCTAAAAGAGCATGAATTAGTTATAGTGAGCGGAGATCCAGTAAACACAGAAAAACTACACGAGATTAAAGCCATTTCTAGAAAGATGTTTTGGCAAAGACCAGGCCAGCATGATCTGTTTTTATTAGGCGGGGGGAGTTTGTTACAAAACTCTACTAGTAATCGTTCCCTAGTCTACTATCTAGCAGCTATTGAAAGAGCAAAACTAGCAGGTATGGATGTTTATCTTATGGCCCAAGGTTTAGGTCCACTAAAAGGTTGGTGGCCTAAAATAGCTATACCCCGAGTCCTTAAACAGACGCCACTTACGGTTAGAGATAGACAATCTTTAGAAATAGCAAGAGGGTTGAAACTTAAAGCTGATCTGGTAGCTGATCTAGCCCTCAGTTATGAAAATTATCCTCAGAAAAAGTCTAATCAATTTATAGGAGTGGCACCGAAGAAGGGATTTATTAACAAAGCTAACATAAATTGGTTATTATCTTTTGAACGTGAAATACGATTATTCGCTTTTCATCGCCAAGATCATGAGTTATGCTTTAAATTAGAGAAACTCTTGCCCCGAGCACACTCAGTTCTTTTGGAAAAACCTAGCGATCTAGAGCAAATGGCTGAGCTGGATTTTCTTTGGGGAATGAGACTCCATTCGCTAATAATAGCAGTGGCAATGGGTATTCCAGCCTTAGGTATTAGTTATGATCCTAAAGTAGCAGCATTTTGCCAGGAAGCTAACCTTTGTTGGCATCAAATTGATCAATTACCCCAAAAGGAGTGGATCAGAAGTGGTGGAAAGCAAGAGCTCACTTCACGAGCTAAGAAGAACTGGCAACTCTTTGACAAATATATCAAGACTTCAACTTCTGGGCATTCCTATTGATGCGGTAGATTTTTCCCAAGCACTAGAAATAATAACCATGTTTGTCGAAGATAAAAACACTGCCTTAATTTTTACCCCCAACGCCGAGATTTTAGTAAAAGCTCATGATGATAAAGAGTTTGCTAACATATTGTGTAAAGCTGATCTAGTGGTCCCTGATGGGTCTAGTTTAATTTGGGCTGCTAAAGTTTTAGGACAGCCATTAAAAACACGGGTAACAGGTATCGACCTTATGCAACTTCTCCTAATGGAAGCTAATAAAAAAGGATGGAGTGTATTTTTTCTGGGCGCAAAACCTAATGTTATTAAACTAGCTGCTAAGAATGTTAAAGATAAATACCCCAATCTTAAAATGCAGGGATTTTACCATGGCTATTTTAAAGATGATTTAGAACCATTAAATTTAATTAATTCAGCCAAACCAGATTTACTATTTGTTGGTATGGGTGCTCCGCTGCAAGAAAAATGGTTAGTTGCTAATCGGTCTAAACTACAGGTTGGTGCAGCAATGGGAGTTGGTGGAAGTTTTGATGTATTAGCAGGAGTTACTAAAAGAGCCCCCCAGTTCATTCAAAATATTGGTCTAGAGTGGCTCTATCGTTATATTAAAGAACCAGCTAGACTAAAAAGAAGCTCTTTGCTTCCACGTTTTGTCGGTTTGGTTTTAACTGAGAAGTGGCATAAAAGCAAAGGAGGCAATGAGCTTGAAGGTTAGTTTAAAAAGAGAAATAACTCGTATGGTTGGTGTCCTAACTGGAACAACAATTTTAGCCTTAGGTCTTGTCTTGTTTCTAATTCCTAATAAAATCGCTCCAGGTGGGGTAAGTGGCTTAGCTACCGTAATTTTTCACCTTACTGGTTTTAGTGTAGGTATAGTTATGTTAGCTATTAATATCCCACTCTTTATTGCTGGTATTAAACGTTTAGGTTTTGTTTTTGGCTTGAGAACACTTGTAGCTACAATCTATCTTTCCGTTGCAGTAGACGTTCTGCAAAAATATCTAGCACCGATTACCCAAGATCCACTTCTAGCTTCTTTATATGGTGGTATAATCATGGGAGTGGGGCTGGGATTAGCGATTAATAATGGTGGTACTACAGGAGGCACTGATTTAGCAGCTGTACTACTACACAAGTATTTGAAGTTTTCGATTGGTACTACCCTATTAATATTGGATACTGTTGTTATTGCTTTTGCAGGCTTTTTCTTTAACTTGGAACTAGCTATGTATAGTGCTCTTGCTCTTTATGTTTCAACAAAGGTACTAGATCTAATGCAAGAAGGCTGGCATTATGCAAGAGCAGCTTATATTATTTCTGATAAACCTCAAGAAATAGCTCAAGCTATTATGGCTAAGCTAGACAGGGGAACTACTGGTTTTTATGGCAAAGGTATGTATTCTGGGGAAGAAAAAACTATACTTTATGTAATTTGCTCCCGTGCTGAAGTTTCACAGTTAAAGGACCTCATAAGTGTTCTAGACCCCAATGCTTTTATTGTTATTGGCGAAGCGACAGAGGTATTAGGAGAAGGCTTTAGGCGCTACAAAAACCCAAATGACTGACAACGAGGTGTTCACTAAATGGATGAAAAAAAGTTAGATGAATTAAAAGAAATTGCTCGTCAGTCAAGAGCTTGGATAATCAAAGCTCTGGCTGAATCAAAATCAGGTCACCCAGGTGGTAGTCTTTCGGCTATCGATATTTTGACCTATCTATATTTTTCAGCAATGAATGTTGATCCCCAAGATCCTCATTTTGTTGACAGAGACAGATTTGTTCTTTGTAAGGGACATGGTGCACCAGCTCTTTACACAAGTTTAGCTATGAAAGGCTTTTTTCCTAAGGAAGATTTGCTAACCCTAAGAAAGCTCGGCAGTCGCCTTCAAGGGCATCCTGATATGAGGAAACTTCCTGGGGTTGATGCTTCAACAGGCTCCTTAGGACAAGGTCTTTCTATTGCTAATGGAATGGCTTTAGCTGGTAAATTAGATAACAAATCATATACAGTCTACGCTATTTTAGGTGATGGAGAGATGGAAGAAGGTCAGGTCTGGGAAGCTGCAATGACAGCTAGCCATTACCAACTAAATAACTTAATTGCTTTTCTAGACTATAATCACTTGCAGATCGATGGTCGTATCGAGGATGTTAAAAGTGGCGGTAACTTTGCAAGTCGTTTCAAAGCTTTTGGCTGGCATGTATTAGAGATTGATGGCCATGATTTCAAAGCTATCGACGAAGCTGTTTTAGCTGCAAAACAAGAACTATATGCACCTAGCATGATAATTGCTCACACCGTTAAAGGCAAGGGTGTTCCCTTCATGGAAGGCGCAGTAGAATGGCATGGTAAAGCACCAAATAAGGAGCAGACCGCAGAAGCTCTGAAGTTCCTCGGGGCACTCAAGGAGGATGGCAGATAAGATGCAAAAAAAAGCAACCAGAGACGCTTACGGTGAAGCATTAGTAGAACTTGGTCATGAATTCGACAATATCGTTGTCTTAGAAGCAGATCTCAGCAAATCGACGAAAACAGAACTATTTGCTAAAGAATTCCCTGAGAGATTTTTTCAAATGGGTATTGCTGAACAAGATATGATGGGAACTGCAGCTGGATTAGCAACGTGTAATAAAGTGGCATTTGCTAGCACCTTTGCTATTTTTGCAACAGGTAGAGCCTTCGAACAAGTAAGAAATTCTATAGCTTATCCTAGTTTAAATGTAAAGATATGTGCTACTCATGCTGGTCTTACAGTGGGCGAAGATGGCGGTAGCCATCAAGCTATCGAAGACATAGCTATTATGAGGGCTATTCCCAATATGACAGTTATTGTTCCAGCCGATGCTACAGAAACAGCTAAAGCCTTAAGAGCTATATATCATTATGATGGGCCTGTTTATCTACGGCTTGGTCGCCCAGCAGTACCAATTATTTATGATGAAAACATGAATTTCCAAATTGGCAAAGCTAACAAACTACAAGAAGGCCATGATTTAGCCATAATAGCCACAGGAATAATGGTTGCACCAGCCATGGAAGCTGCTGAGGCCTTAAAGAAAGAAGGCATTTTGGCACAGGTTTGGGATATGGCAACAATCAAACCAATTGATAAAGAAGCTATTAGAGAAGCTGCTAAAACTGGGGCCATTCTTACAGTAGAGGAACACTCAATTATTGGTGGTTTAGGTAGTGCTGTTGCTGAAGTTGTTGTAGAGAACAGTCCAGTACCAATGCAGTTTATGGGTGTAGAAGACAGATTTGGACAATCGGGTACACCGGATGAGCTGTTAAAAGCTTATGGACTAACTGCAGAAAATATTGCTATAAAGGCAAAAGAACTTGCTAACAAGAAGTCCTCGTCATAGACGAGGACTTCTCTTGGTATTATCATGCTTCTAGCAGGGTTATAGGCCCTGTTGGAGAAAGATATTGTTAATAGCATAGGATAAATAGAATAGTCTAAAGGTCCCTTTTTAGTTATAAAGTTATTTATGAAGATGACAATATCAAACTATGCATGGTAAAGAAGATAACCGTTAAAAAAGCTAACACTAACAAATAAAGGATAAATATTTCAAAGGCACGAATTGCATGGAATAAATTGACTGGTATCTTTTGCACTACGTTTTGGTCTAATAAATAATAGAAAAGTTATTTTTAGATAACTACTTGTAAGGGTTGGTTAGGTATACCTCGAGTACACGGAAATTTTATTAATGATAAATTTAGTTTTTCCTAATATATATGAAGGAAAATTGAAATATTCTGGAATTGCTTGGGGGCTGTGTATGGATAAGATAATATTCGGAATGAGCTACTTAACTAAAGTGCTTCATCTGAGAGAAACGCATGCTTGAATTAAGCAGTTCCTCTAGAAGGGGGAGAGGAAATGACACAAACACCCTTGGTTTATCTAAGTGGAGTTAGTAAAGCTTATAACAATAACGTTGTTTTGAGACAAGCTGATTTAGTAATCCCGCAAGGAAGTTTTACTTTCCTTTTAGGTCACACAGGTGCGGGCAAATCTACTCTACTTAAAATGATCTCTGGAGAGGTTAAACCGACAAAAGGGAAAATTTATGTTAAAGGTCAAGATATAACACGTTGGTCAGGCTCTAAAAAAGCCAATTGGCGCCGATGTATAGGTTATGTATTTCAAGAGGATAGATTACTTACGTATAGGACAGTTTATGAAAATGTTGCTTTACCCTTAGAAATTCATGAATGTTCTAGACGTCAGATTAAAGATAAAGTTATTTCCATCCTTAAGGTTTTGGGGATTGGGAGTAAAGCGTATGCATATCCCGATGAGCTCTCTGGAGGCGAGAAGCAACGTGTATCATTAGCTCGAGCTATTGTTGCGAACCCAGAGATCATTATAGCCGATGAGCCAACAGCGCAATTAGATCCAATTACTGCCCAAGAGATATTTAGTTTATTATCCTCATTAAATCAATCAGCTGGAATTTCGGTAATAATGGCAACTCATGAATGGGAACTTGTCAGTAAAACTAAATATCCATCATATGTTGTACGTGATGGGCTCTTGATGCCTTGGGAGGGAAGCATATGAAGTTTAGTACAGGTTTTAAACTAATGGGAAAAGGCTTAGAAAATCTTTGGCGGCACAAAGGGTCTACCCTGGCAGCTTTTATTAGTATAACAATAGCCCTTACGGTTTTGGGTTATATTGCCTTAACCTGGCTAAACGTCATGAACTTAACAGATAATTTTCTTGGTAATTTAGATGTACGGGTATTTCTAGTCAAACCAGGTACCGTAAAAAAGATTGAAACTCTTGAGGGAATCGCTAAATATGAATATATTACCCCTGATATGGCTTTAACCAAAATGGCGGAGAATTATCAGTTTAGTAGCGAATATCTAAGAAATGTCCTAGCTGATAATCCTTTACAAGCTAGTTACTCATTACGGGTTAAAAATGTCCAAAATATCCACCAAATTGTATCTACCTTAGAGGCTATGCCCGAAGTAGACGAGGTTATCTATGGTGGAAAAACAGCTGATTCATTAATTAAACTGCAAAGAATAATCGGTGGTTTTGGACTTTTACTTTTTTTTATTCTAATAATGGCTATACTGTTAATAGTAGCCAATACATTAAGACTTAGTTTTGCAGTGAGAAAACAAGAGATCACTTTGGAAAAGATATTAGGTGCTGGGCCTTTATATATAGTGGCCCCGTTTCTTTGGGAAGGGAAGGCCTTAGGCTTATTAAGTGCCAGTGCTGCTGTATTGGTTGTTTTATACAGTTATAAAATGTTTAGTGCTTGGTCTCTAACATCGTTACCCTATCTTCCGTTAAAATCGTTAGACTCTATTAAACAAATGTTTATTGGGGTAGGATTAGCACTTGGTTTAGTAATGGGTTTTATCGGCAGTGTCTGGGGGGTGCGTAGATATTGGCCCAAAGAGTAGTTTACATCTTAGTGGTAATTCTGTTGTTGACTGCGGCCACATTTGGAAGTAATGAATCTATCCTAGAATCACAAAAAAAGTTAAACAATCTGAATAAAGAAATGGAAAAAATCCGCTCGAATTTGGAAGCTAGTAATAAAAAGGAAAAGCAGATTTTAACTAATCTGAATGATTTGGACAAGGCTGTTGAAAAATTAGACAAAGAAAAGAATCAACTCAATAGTTCTATTCAAAAACTGAATCAAGAATTAAAAACATTAGAAAGTGAATTAGCTAACAAGCAAAAAGAACTCGATCAAAGTGAAGCAAAATTAAATACCTTTCGAGAAGATGCTGCTAATAGTTTGAGAAATTTACAAAAGACCGATGCTCGCAGTTGGTGGTCATTTGTTATCGATGCCAAAAACTTAAGTGAGTTATGGATACGATCACATCAAATGAAAAAGTTTCTAGCAGCTGACTTGGAATCAATTGAAAAGACCAGTGATATTTATGAAGAACATCTAAAAAAGGTTAATGAGCTACAAGTCCAAAAAGAACAACTAAACAAGAAAAAAGCTGAGCTTGAGGGTACTAAGAAAAAACTTCAAAATAATGAAATGCAGGTAAAAGGTACCTTGGCAGAGAAACAGAAGTTACTTGACAAGGTTACTAAGGAAAAAAACGAGTATGATAAAGCACTCAGAGAGATGGAAAAGGCATCTCAGGAAATAGGTGAAGCTATTAGAAAATTGCAGGAAAAAACCAGAGAAGATGATGGTCTTAAAAAAGTTATTACTATGATTTGGCCGGTTCCAGGTCGAATCACGTCTGACTATGGTTGGCGACTACACCCAATTTTAAAAGAAAATCGCTTTCATACTGGCCTAGATATAGGTGCAGGAAGTGGTAAAGACATCAAAGCTGCTGCTGATGGTACTGTTATCTTATCAGGTTGGGTACAAGGCTATGGGCTGACCTTAATTATCTCCCATGGAAATAAAACTACAACACTCTATGGTCACACATCAAAACTTTTAGTTAATGCTGGAGATAAGGTCAAACAAGGACAGGTTGTCGCTAAAGTAGGCTCTACTGGTGTGAGTTCAGGGCCTCATCTCCATTTTGAGATACGTGTCGATGGGGACCCGGTAAACCCATGGGGTTGGCTACCAGTAGTAAACTAAAAATGCAATGAATTGAGACAAGCTTTTAAGCCATAGAATTAAAACTAGAAAGATTTATGAGAACCTTTCTGTAGCCTTGGGTTATTGGTGGAGATTGGAGAGTGCGTATGGTGAAATATCGTAAGTGGGTAGTTGCTTTAATAGTCTTGGTAATTATTGGTGGAATTATTGGTTTTGTTAAAGGTGTAAACGCAGAATTACCTCCTGACGAAGATTTAATTACCTTGCTTCAGGTAACAACATTAGTCAAAACTCAATATGTAGATCCGGTGAGTTTTTTAGACTTATTTGACAATTATGCAGAGGCTGGAACCCTAAATGCCATGTTAGAAAACACTCTAAACGACAAATATTCTTATTATATGACCCCTAACCAATACAAAGAGATGCAGATTCAAACTAAAGGAGCTTACGGTGGTATTGGTGTTGTTATCGGACTAACTGACGAAAACAAAGTTGTTGTAGTGGATCCGTTTCCTAGTTCACCAGGATACCTGGCAGGATTAAGACCAGGAGATGAATTTATTACAATAGCGGGAAAAGAAGCTAATGGTATGACTACAGAAGAAGCAGCGAACTTACTAAGAGGTGAACCCGATACGGTCGTTAAGGTTAAACTCTATCGACCAAAGACTGAAAAAGAATACGAAGTAGAGATAGTTAGAAAGACAATTGATCTACCAACTGTTACTGGTGAAATGCTAGAAAAAGGTATTGGCTATACGCGTATTGCTTCTTTTAGTAAACGTACTCCAGAAGAATTAGGACAAAAGCTTTCCGAATTAGAGAAGGAAGGTCTGCAAGGTCTTATACTTGATCTACGGTATAATCCAGGTGGTTTACTAGATGCTGCAGTAGACATAGCTAGTATGTTTTCTTCATCTGGCCCAGTTCTATTTGTTGAGGGTAGGAGTGGAGTTAGGCAGGAAATACCTGTTCTTAAGAATGAAAAGATTATAAATTATCCTGTAGTCTGCTTAGTAAACAATATGTCAGCTTCTGCGTCTGAAATTTTAAGTGGCTTCTTAAAAGACCGTTCATTAGGTACAGTTATTGGCCAACAGACCTTTGGCAAAGGTTTGGTGCAAACCATTTATCCGCTTTTTGGCGGTGGGGCTCTTTCGCTTACTACTCAACGTTACCTTACTGCTGGTGGAATCGCTATTCACGAAAAAGGTGTAACTCCAGACATCGTGGAACTTTTATCAGAAGAGGCTGAAAAAGAGTTTTTACCTCTTAACCCAGATAAACGTAGCGAAGATAACCAATTACAACGGGCAATTAAAGAGTTGAAGCGAATGATTAATGTACCTAAAGATAATGCAGCTTAAAAAAGACTCGCCCTTGGGCAATGTCATTAAGTTAAGAACCG
>DHDH01000029.1:0-9460 GCA_002399235.1 Firmicutes bacterium UBA4881
TCAATTGCATGACGAATTGCTCTTTCTACCTGCGAAGCAGAAGCATTATATATTTTACCTATAGCTGGGTAGAGCTGTTTAGTCATCGAATATAAGATATTGTGATTTCCTAAAACCATTGATACTGCTTCAACCAAATAGGTATTCCCTTTAAAATGAGGTGGAACACCGATCTCATTGAGAATGTTAATTGTAGTCGCCAGAGTTTCAGCATGCGAAAGCGTTTTGATTTCGTTTACACTTTCAGTTTCTTTACTAAATTCAATAATCCTTTTAGCGAGTGTATCTAGATCAAATGGCTTTACTAAAAAATAATGGGCTCCTAACTCAGCTGCACGTCTAGTAACATATTCTTGTCCAAAAGCTGAGAGCATTATAGTTTTAGTATTTGTGTTTAGTTTACGCAGTCTATCGAGAACTGCTAAACCATCTAATCGAGGCATGACTATGTCCAGAAGTAATATATCTGGATTTTTCTCAACAGTTAATTCGAGTGCCTCTTCTCCATCAAAAGCTTTTCCTACTAGTTTAATATCCTCTCGGGGAGCAAAATAGGATTCCACGAGAGAACATAAAACTTCGTTGTCATCTGCAATTATTACATTAATGGGGTCAATCATGAAAGTACACCCCCCTCAAATATAGGTTGTATATTGTTCTCTTTAACCAATATCATTCCTTCCCTTTAAATACAATTTTCTTTCTGCCTTTTTATCTTTTATTTTTAATATTACAACTTAAACTTTATAATTACGCTAAGAGAGATAAGTGCTATTACCTATTATAACTCTTTATCTCCTATACATCAGTAAAAACTGCCTCCTGGTAACCTCCCTAACTAAACTGTAGTCCCTCAGTATACCGTTAACTTTTGTTGCTGAAAACGGTATATTTTGACAGAAACTATCTAATTCAAATTATACCATATCATGTCGTTATTCTTCTAACCAATCTCCAATATTCATTCTGTCTAGGAACAGGGTTCTAAAGAAATCAAATAGAAAAGAAACAGGCCTTCAAGAACCACTGGCCTGTTTCTTAATATAATTGAAAGCTCCGGCTTCTAAAGCCATCCATTCTGCTAATGCACCATAACCTCTTTGGGGATCATTAACAAAAACATGGGTTACAGCTCCTATAAGCTTACCGTTTTGAATTACCGGCGAACCACTCATCCCTTGAATTATGCCCCCAGCTTTTTGTATCAAACGATTATCTGTAACCCTAATAACAAAAGAGCGATTAGTTGGCTCTCTGCGAGCAAATACTTGCTCTATGTAGGCATCAAAAGGTTCAATAATATCGTCTTCTAAAACTGTGAGAATAGTAGCAGGACCTGTTGTTATCTCTTCATAGAATGCGAGTTCGATTAGTTCGCTTTCTAAAGGTTCATTCATCTCCCCATATATCCCCAAGGGTGTATTTCGCTTGATATAACCCCATTCTTGACCTAGACGTTCGAATAAACCTAATTTTTCACCGGGAGTCCCACGCTCTCCCTTTTTTATCCCCACAATGCGAGCTTTTTTGAGTAAGCCTTTACTATCGTTTTCTCCATCCCCAATTACATGGCCAAGTGCGGCAAATCCCCTTCCGTCTTCGGTAGTAAAAGTTAGGGTACCTACGCCCATAACTGGTTCAGCTAGAAAGATACCCAAAAATTTATCGATACCTAACTCTGTTTTGCTTCTTCGAGGTACAATTGTAGTTTCAAAGATGCGTTTGCCTCTTCTCACCTTTAGTCTTATAAGTGGCGAATCTAGAGTTAACCTCTGTAAGATTTCAGTATTGGTCAGCTTTTCGCCATTTCCTTCAAGTAAATAGTCCCCCATCTCCAAATTGGCATCTTTGCCAGGCCACGTTTCTACTCCTTGTTCTGTAATCACTGGATAAAACCCGGCTACTTTCAAACCATCACTCTCTAATATCACACCAACAGAATGCCCACCTAGCCTTAGATAACATCGTTCTAAGAGAAAAACCTGGGTCTTTTTTAACGGCCATACACCCAGGAAGTTAAGGGTAAAATCATTTTCGCCAGGCTTTAGTGGTAGTGGGCTCTGCCCCCAATGTAAAGCTTCACTTTTTAATGCAAACAAACGAGGAAGCTTAATCGGGTTTTCTTCACCCATGAGAATTATTTGGGTGGGAAAGATGTAGGCTGCAACTCCAATATAGACCACTAAGACAAAAAGGGTTGCAGCAATTATATATTTCTTTTTTTGCAAACCTCGTCCCCCCTTTTCTAGACTCTCTAGAGAAAGGTGGGGGTATACAAGGGAAAACAATGCCACATTGCATATTGCAGGTAAAAAGAAAGCCCTGGTTAAAAACCAGGGCTAAATCTTATCTGTGATTTTCGTAGCACTTGGAGCAGTAAACTGGTCTGGTACCATTAGGTTTAAAAGGCACCTTGGTTTCCGCACCGCAGTCTGCACATACTGTATCAAACAACTTACGCTCACTTCTACCTGCATTGTCACCATTTCTTTGAGCCTTGAAAGCTTTACGGCAATCTGGGCAACGGGCTGGCTTGTTAGCAAAACCCTTGGTGGCATAAAACTCTTGTTCTCCTGCGGAAAATATAAACTCTTGGCCGCAATCACGACATACGATTTTTTCGTCCTGGTACATCAAGTTACCTCCTGGCGGTTTGGAAACCGGTTAAATACTCTGCTTATTAAGCATGAATACATTATACCCTTTCTTCTTCATGCAAAGCAATAGTTATTTTCAAAAAAATTTATATGAGTATAATGGCTTACTTGTCTTGTCTTACAGTTTCTTTGTATTCCTCAGCTTTTTTTATCATCTCCATAGCATGATAAATTGAGCTTTCTGAATAATCACCTGAAAGCATGCGTGATATCTCAAAGTGTCTTTTAGCATTATCAATTGGTTGAAGCCTAGTAACTGTCCTGCCCGCCTCTTCTTTTTTCTCGATATAAAAGTGATAATCTGCCATAGCGGCAATTTGTGGTAGGTGAGTTACACAAAGAACTTGATGATACTTAGAAATAGAGGCCAACTTTTCAGCTACAGCTTGTCCAGTTTTGCCGCCAACACCAGCATCAATCTCATCAAAAATTAAGGTAGGTATATTATCCGCTCCTGCTAATACCAACTTAAAAGCTAGCATTAACCGAGACATTTCACCACCACTAGCAATCTTACTTAAAGATTTTAATTCTTCGCCAGGATTAGCAGAAAATAAGAATTCTATAGTCTCTAAGCCACCTAAATGAGGTAAATATTTGGAGTTAAAGGCAGGAATGCCTGCCATATCTTCTTTTCTAAGAAAGGAACAACCTAAAACAGCTTTATCCATATATAAGTCTTTTAATTCTGCTTCTACACCCTGTTTTAACTTACTAAAGGCTTCTTCCCTTAAATTGGCTAACTGCTCGCCTGCGTGGCCTAGTTCTTCTGCTAGCTTTTGAATTTGGGTACATAAAGTCTCTTTAGCTTCATCATCATTTACTAATTCTGCCAATTCTTTATTAGCTGAATTAGCAAATTCTAAAATCTCTTCGATGGTATTACCATATTTACGTTTAAGTGTTTCTATAAAGTGTAGTCTAGCTTCAACTGCTTCTAGACGTTCAGGATTAAACTCTACTCCCTCTGAATAGACTCTTAGGTCCCTAGCTAGCTCCTCAAGACGATAAAGACAATCTTCAGCTTCAGTAGCATAACTTTTGGTATTATCATCTAAGCGAGCAAGTTTATGGAGATTCTCCACTACTTTCCGTAGTGGGTCGAGAATCTGAAAAGACTCATAGTTCTCTCCTGATAACGCCTCTGTTGAACTTTGACTAAGTTTGAATAGTGAGTCTGCGTTTCTTAATCTTTCCCGTTCTTGTAACAAGGAAGTATCTTCTCCTAATTGGAGATTAGCTTTTATGATCTCGTCTATTTGAAACTCAAGTAGTTCCTTACGTTTTTGTCTCATTTCATTTTCAGCGAGAATCTTTTCTAAACGTCTACCTAAGCTTTTCCATTGATCATATATCTTTAGATATCTTAATTTAGCCTCAGCTAGTTTCTGATCACCAAAACTATCAAGAAGTCGCAAATGATTTTCTGGATAAAGAAGAGATTGGTGGGCATGTTGTCCATGTAAATCAACCAATTTTTTACCTAAATCACTAAAAAAGGTTACTGTTGAGGCTCTCCCATTCACCCAGCAACGATTACGACCTTCCTGACTAATCTCTCTGGAAAGTACCAGTAAACCATCTTCTGCCTCTAAACCTGCTTCTTCACATATTTTCAGGGCTTGAGGAAGTTTCGCTACCTCAAAAACTCCTTCTACCCTTGCTGATGTGCAGCCTGTGCGAATCATTTCTGCTTGAGCCCTGGCTCCTAAAAGCAAGCTTACAGCATCTAATAAAATAGATTTACCAGCACCAGTTTCACCTGTAATTATGTTTAGACCCGAACCAAACTCCAGAGAAAGTCTGTCTATAAGGGCAAAATCTTCTACATTAAGTTCCAGTAGCACAGCTTTCTCCCCTTCCTAACTCCGCAACCCCTCAATATCTTGAATCACGCTGTACACTGCCTCAATGGGTTTTACTACACAAAGAATACTATCATCACCTGCTACAGTAGCTAGAATACCAGTTATTCCCATGTCATCAATAACCGCTGCTACCCCTTGCGCTGTACCGGCTAAGGTTTTTATGACTACTAAATTTAAAGATGAGTCAATATTGAGCACAGCATCTCTTAAGATACGCTTAGCTCTTTTCAATTCTTCCGGATTTTGCAAAGTATCAGGAGGTGGTGCATACCGATAACGTCCGTCACCAATGGGAACTTTAATCAACCTTAATTCTTTAACATCTCTACTTACTGTTGCTTGGGTGACATCAATGCCCATCGCTTTTAGTCGTTCGGCCAGCTGCTCCTGGGTGTCAATGGCCTCTTTGGTAATCATCTCCAGGATTAAAGTCTGTCTTTTGGACTTCATTGGGCTGGCGGCAAGGATAAAAATACCTCTTGCCACTCTACACCTCCTTCTATTATTCTTTATTACTTTTAACTGGTGTATAGTCTCGACCCGATTGCAATCTATCCCTCAAAACATCATAGAATGTTCTTTTAGTAATTCTAGCAAGTTTTAGTTTATCAGGAGAAGCACTTATAATAAGATCCTCGCCTGTGTGCAAAGATGCCCCTAACACTCCATCTACAGTTAATAGTACATCCTCGTCACTGTGCCTTACACTAATTCTTACTTTATGGTGTACACCAACTACTACAGGCCTAGCTGAGAGCATGTGGGGACATATTGGTGTTAATAATAAACAAGAGACATCGGGATCAACAATTGGTCCGCCAGCAGAAAGCGAATAAGCTGTTGATCCTGTTGGTGTGGCAACTAATAGTCCATCAGCGGGATATTGGCCAACTAAATTTTCATCGACAAAGACATCAAAATAGATTAATCTAGCTGCAGCTCCCCGGCTAAGTACAGCATCATTTAAACAAATAAAAGGCTCTTTACCGGCAACTTTAGCTTCTAAAAGGAGCCGTTCTTCTATCTTATAACTACCCTCAACAATACACTTAGCAAACTGTTCAATCTCATCGATTTCAAGTTCTGTTAAAAAGCCTAAATGGCCCGTGTTAATACCCAAAAGAGGCACTTGGCGTACTCTTGCTTCATGAGAAGCTTTGAGCATAGCTCCATCTCCACCTATAACTAAGAGAAGATCAGCTAACTCAAAAGCATCTTTATCTGCATATTTTTGCAGAGATGCATCTAGTGCCAACTCTGGGGGAAGTAAAACTGAAGCTCCCATAGCTTTTAAGGTTGCAGCTGTTGTTTTGGCCACTGTTAACGCTAGGGGTTTTCCTGTATGTGGAAGTAAAGCTATTTTCTTCAGTATCGCCGCCTCCTTTCGCTAATAACCATTCGCCTTCAAGACTCTATTACCTGCTTATGTGCTGTATTTACAACTAGAGAAAGTTCTTCGTTTGTAGGTCTTTCTTTTTTTTCTAAACCCCAGCAAGCTAAAAACTCAATATTCCCACTACCTCCTGTAATTGGTGAATAAGTTATCCCTTTAGTGTATAAACCTACAGTCTCTGCTTTTAATATTACTTTTTCTAAAACCTGCAGGTGAACCTTAGGATCTTTTACAATCCCTTTTTTGCCAATATTACTGGGGCCAGCTTCAAACTGCGGTTTTATCAGAGCAATAATTTGTGCCCCGAGATTGAGAAAAAGTGGTAATCTGTCTAAGAAGCAAGTCAATGAGATGAATGAAACATCAATAGTAATAAGATCGAAACTTCCCACGCTCTCTGGAGTTAAGGTTTTAATATTAGTCTTTTCTAGTGATGTAACTCTCGGATCAGCTTTAAGGGTTGAGACCAATTGATTTTCACCTACATCAACAGCAACTACCTTCGCTGCACCTCTTTTTAAGAGACAATCAGTGAACCCACCAGTGGAAGCCCCAATATCTAAAGCCCTGAACCCCTCAACTGTGAGACTAAAAAAGTCCAGAGCTTTACTAAGTTTCTTACCGCCACGAGAAACAAATTCATTTTGTTCTTTAATAACACAAATATCTTCGGTACCTATCACAGAAAAGCTGGCTTTCGCCAGCTTTCCATCTACTTTAACTTTACCTTGGTTTATTGCTTCTTGAGCTTTATTACGG
Source organism: Firmicutes bacterium UBA4881 (assembly GCA_002399235.1). GTDB lineage: Bacteria > Bacillota > DTU065 > DTU065 > DTU065 > UBA4881. Next base: position 6,678 of record DHDH01000029.1, read on the forward strand.
CTCGTAAAATAACCATTTTCAACAAGATAACGATCTAGTCTCACTTAGCTGCCACCCCCGGAATACAAAGTAGCCCTAAGAATTTTTTAATTTCTATACTTAGATCATGGAGATCTAAGCCAATATCTTGGTTCAACTCATCTATAGTGCCTGAAGCTACAAAGTCGTCAGGTAGCCCCAAACATTTAACCTTTTGGAAGATTCCTTGCTCATTAAGCGTTTCCAAAACAGCACTACCTAAGCCACCTATAATGCTGTTATTTTCTAAAGTAACTAGAGGTGTCTTTTGAGCTAATTCGCCGATTAAGGTAGCATCTAGAGGTTTTAGAGAACGCATATTAATAACTCCACTATCGATGCCATTAAGAGCAAGTTTTTCTCTTATCTTTAATGCCAGCTCTACCATTACACCTTCAGCAATAATGTTAAGACCACTACCATAATGGAGTACTTCCGCTTTACCAGGTGTTATTAGATTACCTGGTCCTAGCACCATCTCTGTTTCCGCTTTAGGATAACGAATAGCTACTGGCTGTTCTAATTTAAGTGCTGTATAAAGCATATCTTTTAGTTCTTCCCCATCTTTAGGAGAAAAAATTACAAGATTGGGAATTGCTCTTAAATAAGAAAGATCAAAAGCTCCATGATGGGTAGACCCATCTGGACCTACAAGACCTGCTCGATCTAAAGCTAGAATAACCGGTAATTTATTCAGAGCCACATCATGAATAATTTGATCATATGCTCTTTGCATAAAAGTTGAGTAGATAGCTACCACTGGCTTCATACCACTTTTGGCCAATCCAGCAGCGAAGGATACCGCATGTTGTTCAGCAATAGCTACGTCATAAAATCGATCAGGAAATAGCTCAGCAAACTTTTTTAGGCCCGTGCCGTCAGCCATCGCGGCTGTGATGGCAACAATACGTTGGTCCTTCGTGGCTTCATTACATAAAGCTTGGGAAAAACAATCCGTAAACGAACTACGTTTCGGATGAACGCACTCACCTGTTTCGATGTTAAAGGGTCCAACACCATGAAACCTAGCTGGATCCTCTTCGGCCAGTTTGTACCCTTTACCTTTTTGAGTAACTACATGGACCAGTGCTGGTCCATTAATATTCTTGGCTTCTTGTAGAATGCGACAAAGGCCAGAAATATTATGCCCATCGACAGGTCCCAAATAGGTAAAGCCTAACTCTTCAAAAAAGATACCTGGAACTAACATATACTTAAAGGCATCTTTTAAATTCTCGATAGTTTTAGCTAAACGTTCACCGACAACTGGTATCTTTGAAAGAGCATTTTGCACATCGTTTTTTAACTTAAAATAACTTGGATCACTTCTTAAACTTGATAGATATGAAGATAAAGCACCTACATTAGGTGCAATAGACATTTCGTTATCATTAAGTACTACAGTTAAATTAGCTTTTAGATGTCCGGTGTGATTTAAAGCTTCTAAAGCCATACCTCCTGTTATCGAGCCATCACCTATAATAGCTACAATATCATGATCCTCGCCTTTTAAATCCCTAGCTTTAGCCATTCCTAAGCTAACTGAAATACTAGTTGAGCTATGTCCTGTAGCGAATGCATCATGGATGGACTCTTCTGGTTTAGGAAAACCAGAGATGCCATGATGTTGGCGTAAGGTAAAAAACTGATCTCGTCTACCAGTGAGAAGTTTATGAGTATAAGATTGATGCCCAACATCCCAGATTATCTTATCCTTGGGACTTTTATATACACGGTGCAAAGCAATAGTCAGCTCTACTACACCAAGGTTAGGAGCTAGATGGCCACCGTTTTGGGCAACAGTATGAATAATCTCTTCTCTAATCTCTTGCGCTAGCTTATTAAGTTCATCATAGGAAAATTGTTTAAGATCATCAGGCCCTGAGAGCCTGTCAAGAAGCCTCATCATAATTCTTGACCTCTAGGCAGCCCCAACTGCCTCTCCTTTCCCCTCATAACTACTTTCAAGCTTTTTTTCGGTGGTTATTCTTCTTCGTCGCTGTTATTTTAATCCGAGTTATATTTTCAAAGTAATATATTATTCTCCCCGCCAGATAGATAATATCCGTGGCTTTGTTAATTGCTAAAGATTTTTCTGCTCGTTTCAAACTGACAGTCAAAGCTGCTGTTATGGCGGCTAAAAGTACCTTTAATAGATCAGAACCGGAAGCTAGATTAAAAGCAATTGTAGCTGCAGCAGCTCCAGCTAGAGTGCCACTAATATCACCAACTACATCGTTACAAAATGAAGCCACCCGGTCAGCGTTTCTTACAAGCCAAATAGCTTGCTTCGCCCCGGGTACTTTATTACCTGCCATGGCATGGAGAGGGGTCTCTTTAGCAGCAGCCGCAGCTGTACCTACAAGATCAAAGATCACGCCAACAAGAATTATTACCACTAAAATTAACAACGAAGGCCAAATATCTAACCTTCTTAAAACTGTGTCTGAGCCAGCATTAAGTGCTAAACTAACTACAAAAGTTAATAACAAAGTTGTAATTACACTTCGCCAATGATCAGACAAAAACCATCACACTCCAAATAACTAAAAGGTTTTTTACTTATTCTTAGATTTTTTGAGAAAAAATTAGTTTATGTAGCAAATATATAACAGGGAGGTGACCACCCACTGAGTAAATTCTGTGGCTTCAGGTCTAGCTGGCTTTCCCAGAAGCTCGCTTAAGCGTCGCCACTAAAGCGGTTTCCCATTATGAGCTTCTCTGTCGCGTCGCCGCAGACAGGGCTAGATTACCACTAAGTCCAC